>JABJAB010000028.1 GCA_018666235.1 Ilumatobacter sp. | reverse complement strand
CTGGTCGACGATCTTTTGATACAGCGTTGCCTGCTCTTTGGTGAGCTTGGCGTACGCGATCTGCTCGATCTTGTCGGGCAGGTCGGGCAGGAGTCGCTTGTCGGCTTTGGTCCGGCGGAGGATGAACGGTTGCGTCATGCGTCGCAACCGCGCTGCGGCATCGGGGTCATGGTGACGTTCGATTGGCGTTCCGAACTTGTCGCGGAACTTGGTGAGGCTGCCGAGCAGGCCGGGGTTGACCGCGTCGAGGATGGCCCACAGTTCGCTCAACCGGTTCTCGACCGGCGTGCCAGTGAGCGCCAACTTCTGGTCGGCGGTGAGGGCTCGGACTGCCTTGGCGGCCTTTGTGTTTGGGTTCTTGACCATCTGGGCTTCGTCGAGGACGACGGTCGACCACTCGATCTCGCCGAGATGTTCGAGATCGCGAGGAAGCAGCCCGTAGGTGGTGATGACAAGCTGGTGTTCCGGATCGATCGAGAACAGTTCGCCACTCTCGTCGTGGCCGGTGCTGACGTTCTTTTTGCGGGTCGCGCCGTGATGCACGGTGACGTCGAGCTTGGGTGCGAACCGTTCGCTCTCAGTGCGCCAGTTACGGACGACGCTCAGCGGGCAGATGACGAGGTGTGGGCCGGGGCGTTCGAGCAGGTGGGCCAACGTGGTCGCCGTCTTGCCGAGCCCCATATCGTCGGCCAACACGCCACCGAGGCCGAGTTTGGCGAGAAATTGCAGCCAGGCCAGGCCGCGGCGTTGGTAGTGGCGCAGCTCGCCACGAAACTCCGATGATTCCTGTTTCTCTTCGAGTTGTTCGTCAGGTAAGCCGGCAAGGAGTTCGCGCACCCAGTCCGCAGCAACGCGGTCACGTTCACCGATGCCGGCGTCGTCGTACGGGTCTGCCCCTTCTTCTGGGCCCCGCCCATCGTGGACAAAGATCAGCGGATTGTCTTCGGTGCTGTCGTCGTCGTTCGCGAGCCGCATCAACTCGAGTGGCTTGACCTTGCTGTGGTTGGCCTTGAGGTCGGTGAGCCGCTCGCGTTTGCGCCGTAGCTCGTCGGCGTCAATGCGCACCCAGCGCTGGCCGGTGTGGAGCAGCGTGGCCCCGGCTTCCTCGGCGCGTGCGAGTTCAGCGTCGGAGATCTGTTCGTCGCCGATGACGAGCTTCCACTCGACGAGGGCGTCCTTGCTGAACTGCTTTTTGCGGTCGTCGGGAGGTGCTGGCGTGGCTTCGCCCGAGACGTTGACGCGCGTGCGGATCAGCCGCTCGGGGCCGATGAGTTCAATGCCCAATCTGTCGAGTTCGGCTGGTGCGATGTCGATGAAGTCTTCGGCCACGTCGAGTTCGAGCTCGACTCTGGTCGGCTCGTGCTCGGCGGCGAGGTCACCGAGTCCGGGGATGGCCACGACTCGCGTGACGAGGTCGCTGATCAAGTCACCCAGCGCGTCGAGGTGTTCTTCGCCGCGCGCGACGTCGATGGCGACCTGGTTGCGCTCCCACACGTCGTTGGCCGAACACCAGCGAGCGGCGTCGCTGTCGTCGACCAGTTCGAGTCGAACAATCCACGGGTCAAGCGGGTCGTCGGCGATCAGCAGGCGGAGGCGCGGCACGAGGACGGGCTCGCCATTGAGCCGACGACGATGTCGATCAAGATCGTCGCGCAGGTGCTGGACGGCGACGTCGTAGCCGTCGGTGTTGCCCCGCATGACGTGATCGGGCTTGGAGAGCGCTCCGAACAGTGCCCGCATGGCCTGGTAGTGCGGCTTGCGTTGACGCCCCAGCTCGGCCTTCCATCCGGCCTGATGGAGAAACGAACGGGCGATGCCATCGACGAGTTGGGTGTAGATCGTCGCGACGGTGACACCTGATCCGGCAACGCAGATGTCCGGCATCGATGCACCAAGTGCAATCAACACGTCATCGATCTGGTCGTCGGTGACGGCTTTCCAGCGTCCGACGGTGAATGGTCCTTCGGTGTCGATCACGGGCACGATCCGGTTGGTGGCCACTGTCCGGCGTGCCAACTCGGCGATCCGCGCAAACCAGCGCAGCGAGTCGCTCAGGAACTCCGCTTCGGGGAGTTCGCTGAGCCACACCGCCGTGCCGATGGCGTCGAGCTGCACCGACGAGGCGTGCATTGTGGGGTGACCCGGAACGTCGATGGTGATGCGGCCAATGGCCCCGTAGGAGATCGGGGAGTCGTGCCAGCCGGTCCGCCGGCCGTCGTCGCCAATCTTGCGGAAGCCCGAGTAGAGCCATGCCATCGATGCGGTGTCGAGACCGTTCCAGCCCCACACATGCAGTGCGCCCGATCGCCACGTGCCTTGCGGAACGTGGGGTGGGCGGTTGCGAGACATCCAGCTCACGATACCGAGCGGTTGTCACACCCTTCCCGGCGTTGCGATATGTGCGCCGCCGTTTGTGTCACGAACGAAGCCGTCGAGCGTCAGTCCGTCGTGACATAAATCGGCGGCCGGGCAGGACCGGCCGAGGTGGCGACGTCGTAACGTGGGCAATGTGTCGAGTGCACCGCCGTATCTGCCGTTCATGGAGGGGCCGACCAGTGGCGACTTCAAGTGGCGGCTCGGTGTTCGGCCACTCGATCTCGACAACTGGATCGAGTGGGGCCCCGACGCCCCAGCGGCGTTGGCGTACAAAACCGAGTTGAACCAGCGGCATCCGGACACGGTGTTCGCAGCGCTCGACGGCATCGAGCCCGAGTCGACCGAAATTGCCGAGGCCATCGCTGCCCACGTCGGCGCACCGCTGCGCGATGATCTCCACCCGCTTGATGCCGCAGCGCGCCTGGTGCCCGAGGACTTGGTGCTGATGGTCGAACGTCCAGGCGCCAACGGACCAGAGTTGCGTTTCGGTGGCGGCTCGGTCTGCTTCCCAAACCGATGGGACCTTCGATCCAAGCTGGGGTTGACGATGGTCGAGGTGCACGCTCCCGTGGCCCGCCTCAATGACCAGCTCGCGGTTCCGGTTGATCGGTTCTTCGATCGGCTTCGCCCCGACCGGAGTTACTGGCGCCTTGGCTGGGGCATCCTCGACACCGCTGACTGGTACACGCCGATTGATGGCACCGCGGCACCGCGGCCTGCTGACCTTGCGCCGGAGGAGATGTTTCTGCGTGTTGAACGCGAAACCCTGCGCCGCTTCCCGGCAACAAATTGTGTGCTGTTCACCATTCGTACCTATGTCGCACCGCTCGACACGGTGGTGACACCCGCAGCGCGCCGTCGTTTGGCCGTCGCGCTCGAGGCAATGCCCGATGACGTGCGGGGGTACAAGGATCTGGCCCACACTGCCGAAGGCATCGTGGCGCATCTCCAACTGACTGTTCCCCGAACTTGATATAATGACACTCAGCATTATTGATAAACATACGAACCAGTGAGGAACGTTGAGCATGGCACTCGATCCGAAGAAGTGGACACTGAAGACTCAGGAGGCCTTTTCGGCTGCCATCGACCAGGCAAAAGAGCTGTCGAACCCTGAGTTGACGCCCGATCACGTGCTTGGCGCATTGATGCGCCAGGAGGGCACCATCGTGCCAGCAGTGCTCGCCAAGCTTGGACAGGCGCCGTTGATGGTGCGCAACAAGGTCGACGAGCGCGTCCAAGCGCTCCCGAAGGCCTTCGGCGGCAACGAGCCGCGCATGAGCAAGGAGCTGACCAACAAGGTCAGCAACGCGGAGAAATATCAAAAGGATCTCGGTGACGACTTCTTGTCCGTCGAGCACCTGTTGTTGGCCATGAACGATCGCCTCGACGTCGGCTCCGAAGAGCTGCTCGTGGCGCTCAAAGACGTCCGCGGCTCGCACCGCATCACCGATCAGAACCCCGAGGAGAAGTTCGGCGCACTCGAGAAGTACGGCCAAGACCTCACTGCCCGGGCTCATGAGGGCAAGATCGACCCGGTCATCGGCCGCGATGACGAGATTCGACGCACGATCCAAGTCCTCTCGCGACGTACTAAGAACAACCCGGTTCTCATCGGCGAACCCGGCGTCGGCAAGACGGCCATTGTCGAAGGCCTTGCGGCGCGCATCGCAGACGGTGATGTCCCCGAAGGACTGAAAAACAAGCGGCTCATTGCGCTCGACATCGGTTCGATGCTCGCTGGGGCCAAGTACCGCGGTGAGTTCGAAGAGCGACTCAAGGCGGTCCTCAAGGAGATCACCGACGCCGAGGGCGAGGTCATCACCTTTGTCGACGAACTGCACACCATTGTCGGCGCCGGTGGTGCCGAAGGCGCAATGGACGCCGGCAACATGATCAAGCCGATGCTGGCCCGCGGTGAGCTGCGGATGATCGGTGCGACCACCCTCGACGAATACCGCAAGTACGTGGAGAAAGATCCGGCGCTCGAACGCCGCTTCCAGCAGGTCTACGTCGGCGAACCCTCGGTGGAAGACACGATCGGCATTTTGCGCGGGCTCAAGGAGCGCTACGAGGTGCACCACGGTGTGCGCATCCAAGACTCGGCGCTCGTCAGCGCAGCAGTGCTCTCTGACCGCTACATCACGGCGCGTTTCCTGCCCGACAAGGCGATTGACCTCATGGATGAAGCAGCGTCGAAGCTGCGCATCGAGATCGATTCGCTCCCGACTGAGATCGACGTCGTCCAGCGGCGGATCTTCCAACTCGAGATCGAACAGGTCGCACTCGAAAAGGAGAGCGACAAGGCTTCCGCCGAGCGGCTCGAGATGTTGCACGACGAACTCGCACAGCTCAATGCGTCCGTTTCTGAAATGAAGGAGCATTGGGAACAGGAAAAGCAGGCCATCGACGCGATTCGGTCGCTCAAAGAGGAGCTGGAAGGACTGCGGACGCAGATCGATCGCGAGTCCGACCTTGAGCTCGCGGCTGAGATTCGCTACGGCCGCATTCCTGAACTCGAACGGCGAATCGAAGAGGCGACGACGCACCTCGATCAGCTGCAGGAAACAAATGCGATGCTGAAAGAAGAGGTCGACGCTGAAGACATTGCCGAAGTCATCGGCAAGGCGACCGGCATCCCCATGAGCCGGTTGATGGAGTCCGAAACCCAGAAGCTGGTTAACCTGGAAGGGCTACTCGACAAGCGGGTCATCGGCCAGGACAACGCGGTGAACAAGGTGGCCAACGCCATCCGCCGCAGCCGTGCCGGCTTGAGCGACCCCGATCGTCCAATTGGTTCGTTCATGTTTCTCGGGCCAACGGGTGTGGGCAAAACCGAGCTGGCGCGTGCGCTCGCCGAGTTCTTGTTCGACGACGAAAGGGCCATGGTTCGTATCGACATGGGCGAGTACATGGAGAAGTTCTCCGTGTCGCGCCTCGTCGGCGCCCCACCCGGATACGTCGGCTATGACGAAGGCGGCCAGCTCACCGAAGCGGTTCGTCGCCGCCCGTACTCCGTCGTGCTGCTCGACGAAATCGAAAAGGCCCACCCCGACATCTTCAACACACTGCTCCAGGTGCTCGACGATGGTCGTCTCACCGATGGGCAGGGACGTACGGTCGACTTCACGAACGTCGTGTTGATCATGACGTCGAACCTGCCGGGCGACCCCCAAGACTTCTTCAAGCCCGAGTTCATCAACCGAGTCGATGACATCGTGCGCTTCAGGTCGCTGAGCGAAGCCGATCTTCGTCGGATCGTCGACGTGCAACTCGAACGGCTCCGTGTGCGGCTCGGGAACAAGCGGATCACTCTGGATGTCTCTGATGCGGCGATGGAGCAGTTGGCCCATGAGGGCTACGACCCGGCGTTCGGTGCTCGGCCGCTGAAGCGAATCATCCAACGCGAGATCGGCGACCCGGCTGCGCTGTTGATCCTCGATGGCACCATTGGCGAGGGTGACTCGGTGGTCGTCGAGGCGGGCGGCCCAGACGGCACCGGTGGGGTCGCAGGCCTCGCAGTCGGCCCCGGGCCCCGGTGACTTGAGCCCGACGGCGCCTTCTTGACGCACACTTGACACCGAAGACGGATCGGGGCTGGCCGAATATGGCCATTCCTCCCGCTGGAACCCCGGGGTTTCTGCTTTTTCGGCCCACGTTGCTGGGTCAGATCCGTCTGAGCGCGTCCTGCGCGTGGGCTTCGTCAGCGCCGGACGGCGAGCAGTGACAATGTGAACGTGGCTGGGTGCTGGGCCGTGAGTTCGAGGCGGCCACCATCGGCTTCGGCCAGTCGGCGCGGCGGGGCGGGGACCAGATTCTCCGCGTGGTGCTGGCCGATGCGTAGCCGAGCGCGGATGCAGGCCACCAGTTCGGCGAG
>JABJAB010000027.1 GCA_018666235.1 Ilumatobacter sp. | reverse complement strand
TGTGACTGTTGGCTGGAGACCAGGCGGAGGGCTAGAGGCCGCGGCTGACGGGCCAGAGGTCGGGGAAGTCGGCGGGGCGCTGTTCCATCTGGGCCGTGAAGGCTTCGGCCATGTCATCGGTGTCGAACATCGAGGCGTTCCAGTTGGCGATGTATTCCAAGCCATCGGCAATCGAATGCTCCTGGCTGTACTGCATCGACTTCTTGGTACCCCAGACAGCCATCGGGCTCTTGCTGGCGATCTCGGCGGCGATCTCGTGGACTCCCGACAGCAACGCTTCCTGGTCGGCGAAGACCTGGTTGACGAATCCCGCGGCCAACGCTTCATCGGCCGACCAGCGGCGACCGGTGTAGGCGAGCTCGCGCACGATGCCTTCCGCGACGAGCCGGGGCATGCGTTGCAGCGTGCCGACATCGGCGGTCATCCCGATGTTGATTTCGGCGATGGAAAAGTAGGCCGACTGGGACGCGTAGCGAAGATCAGCAGCTGAGACCATGTCGATGGCGCCGCCCACACAGGCGCCCTGAATTGCACAGAGCACCGGCATTCGCGCCCGCTCCAGGGCAGTGAACGAGTCCTGCAACTTCATCGCAGTCGAGCGGAATCGTTCGCCTCGACGGCTCGGGTGCTTCGGGCCGTTGCTGTCGGACAGCGTTGGGTCGGATTGGAAGACCGACAGGTCCATGCCCGAGCAGAAATGCTTGCCCTCAGCGGACAGGACGACGGCACGCACCGAGCCCGACGCCGACATCTCGTCGACGATGGCGGGGAGGTCGTTCCAGAACGAGGCGATCATCGAGTTCGCCTTCTCCGGTCGGTTCATCTTGATGTGGCCAACCTTGTCGGTGATCTCGATGTCAAAGCACTCATGTCCCATGCGCTGAGTTTGGCAGAGCGTCGACGGCAGCTGCAGATTGTGCGTCTGACCTGAGTCGGCCGCGGCGGTTGTCGGCCTGCACTCATTGCTGATGGACTGGTTGGACGCCCCGTCTACGATCGTCATCATGGCCGTGCCGTTCGACGATGAGGTGCCGCGCGACTCGTTCGTCGAGCCGGTCAATCTGGTCGCCGGTGAGTCATCGGAGATCGGGGTCGGTGTGGAACGTATCGGCCTGGCGGCCTTGCAGCGATCGAGACAAGCCGTGTGCGTCACTGATGCACAGATCAACCGTCCAGGACCCACGATCTCCTTCGTCAATAGTGCATACACGGAGATCTTTCGCTGCGACGCGAACCAGGCGATCGGAAGGTCGCCGCGGATGGGACAGGGTCCGCTCACGAACCGGCGCGTTCTTGATCGACTTCGATCCCACATCGAGGCGGGCGAATCGGTACAGGCTCAGGCGATCAACTACCGATTTGATCGAACGGCGTTTCGACTTCGCTGGAGTATCGATCCAATGACGCGTGATGGAGTCGTTGTGGGGTTCTTTGCGCTGATGCACGACGTCACCACCGAGGATCGAATGCGGCGGCGCCTCGCCGCACTCGACACGCTGATGAACCGCGGCAAGGTGGCCTCACGGCTCGATCGCGCCGAGCGGCTCGGCCCCGTCGCCCAAGCCTTGGCGAGTGCGCTCCGCCCGCTCGTCGCCGAAATCGGATCGGCAACGGTTCGACTGGGTGATGCTCATGAGGCGACCCAGATCGATGCGGACGTGCTCGAAAATTGTGTTCCCGACGTCGTCGAGACGGCGATCGGTTCGATCGGTTCGATCAGGGTGAGCACGCATCCGGACGCCGGCGCCTTGGTCGACCACCTTGCAATCGGTGAGCTGGGCGAGCACGCTCGCTGGCTGCTTGAACTCGGTGAACCAGGCTGATCTTGACGAAGGCTTGCAGGAACAAATCGAACCGCTCAGGGAACCGAGCGTCGATACTGGACGTCTGATCCCTATGAAGCGCACTCTTGCTCTCCCGCTGACGGCCTTCGCATTGCTCGCGGCGTCGTGCACCAGTTCCGGTTCGACGACCAGCGAACCCGACAGCTCTGATCCTGGTTCGACCGAACCGTTCACGACTGAACCAGATATCACTGCGCCCGACACGACGAACCCCGTCCCGGATCCAGGCGATGATGCATCGACCGGCCCGGTCGGCTTCGCGCCGGCGTCGCTGCAGCAGTTCGACAACTGTTCGGCATTCCTCGGCTACGTGCACACCGAAGGCGTGCAGCGAGTTGGCCCCTACGGCTTCGAGGGTGGCGGCTACGTCGGCTTCCCCGAGGTGTTCGCCACCGAGGAGAGCGTCGACGTTGCCGCAGCTGAACCCAGCGAAGGCCGCGCCACCGACGCTCCGGTCGGCAGCGACGCCCAAGCCGACGCTGAGGGTGAAGCCGGCGACGACGGCGGTTTCTCGACCACGAACGTTCAGGTCGAAGGTGTCGACGAGCCGGACATCGTCAAGACGGACGGCGACCGCATCCTGGCGATCACGGGTGAGACGCTCCACTACATCGACGTCTCCGAAGACGGCACCACGGGAATCAAGCGCGGATCGATCGTGCTGGGTTCCGAGACGCAATACGCGTACGGCTACGAGATCTTCATCACGGACGACCGTGCCGTTGTGTTTGCTTCGAGCGAGGTGTGGAATGACTTCGGGCGGGGCGGTCCGACACCGGTCTTCAGCGACGACGTTGCGATCGCCGAATCCGAAGAGGCCGTCGAGGAGGCAATACCAGTCGAGCCCGATGCGCCGATCGGCGGACCCATTGTGCCCGGCTCGTACTTTGGACCGCAGACCCTGATCATTGAGATCGATCTCTCGAATCCGGATGCCTTGACGGTCGCCAACACGATGCTGATCGACGGTCGGTACATCAGTGCCCGCTCGATTGGCGAGACCGCCCGAGTCGTCGTCACGTCGCCGCCGCAGGATCTCGGATTTCTCTATCCGTCGAGTCCCGGCACCGAAGACAAAGCCGAAGAGGCCAATCGGCAGGTGATCCTTGAGTCGACCGCAGAGGACTGGATTCCCGGCTACACCGTGACCGACGCAGCAGGTGACGCCCAGTCAGGTCAGCTCGTCGATTGCGCAAACATCCACGCTCCCGCCGACTTCGGTGGGTTCGACATGCTGTCGATCGTCACGCTCGACCTGGCCAGCAGTCTCGATGCACCGACCGGCACGAGCTCGGTCATAGCGTCAGGCGACACGGTGTACGCGTCGGCGGACCGGATGTACATCACCACCAACATCTGGGAACCGATCGTCAACGAGCAGACCAACGAATGGCTCGACGAGAACTATCAAACCGCAATCCATCGTTTCTCGATCGCCGGCGATGGCCCGGCCAGCTACGAAGCATCCGGCTCGGTCGAAGGCCACCTCCTCAATCAATTCTCGATGAACGACCGCGACGGTGTGTTCTACGTGGCGACAACGAGCGGGGCGCCGTGGAGAGGCGATGGCTCCGAGAGCCAGATTGTGGCGATGGAAGCCGAGGGAGACCAACTGGTCAAGATCGGCGCCGTCGGTGGACTCGGCAAGGGTGAACGGATCTTCTCGGTCCGATACGTCGGCGAGACCGCCTACGTGGTCACGTTCCGCCAGATCGACCCCTTCTACGTCATCGACCTCAGCGATCCACGCAACATGACCGTGGAAGGCGAGCTGAAGATTCCCGGCTACTCGTCGTACCTCCATCCGATCAGCGACACCCTCGTGCTCGGAGTCGGACAGGACGCCACCGACGAAGGGCGCACGACGGGGACCAAGGTCTCGCTGTTCGACGTGAGCGATCCCGCGAACCCGCTCGAGGTTGATGTGTGGACGATGCCCGACTCCTTCAGCGATGCCGAGTTCGATCACCGTGCGTTCCTCTGGTGGGCACCGACCAACACGGCGGTCTTGCCGCTGCAGTCGTTCAACGATCGATTCTCCGGCGCAGTGGTCCTCAAGGTCGAGAACAACACGATCACCGAGCAGGGCCGGATCCAGCACACCGATGAAGAAGTCGGCGCGATCGGGCAAACCGACTGTCGGGTGCTCACTTCCGACGAGATCGGCACCGACGAGAACAACGAGTTCTTCTGGGTCGAGGAGAGCGGTGGCCAGGTGCAGGGGTGCGGACCGGACGACCAGGGGGGCGCCGCGGGACTGTTCTGCAACCCGATCCCGCTCGATGAAATCGACTTCTACTACTGGGATGGCGAGCCCACGATCGACACCACTGGCCTCGACCGCATCGAAATCTGCTACCCGGACTGGAATGGCTTCCAAACTGCTGTGCAGCGCACGATGGTCATCGACAACAGCCTTTGGACGCTGTCAACGAGCCGAGTGCAGTCCAATGACCTCGGCACCCTTGACCGGACCGAAGCCATCGATCTGACCTGACCCGGATTCAATGTTAGGCAACCTAAACATTCGCGGTTAGTGTTGCTGAGGTGGAGGTCTTGCCGGGTCAACGACTTGCGGGTCTCTCGGACCTTGAGGCAATGCGCCGGCGAGGGAATCGGGCCGCACTCATTGCTGGCGACGCGGTTGTCTCCTACGTCGAGCTGGTCACTCGTGTCGAGCAGCGCAGAGACGAACTCGGCCCAGATCGCCGACTGGTCACGCTCCGTGCGACCAATTCGATCGACACCATTGTCACGTACTTGGCCTGCCTCAGCGGTGGACACGTCGCTTCGATTCGGAGCTCGGCAGAGCGTGACCCGTTCGCCGAGGCCGCCAGCAGTGATCTCCACCCAGACCTCGCGGTCCTGATGAGCACGTCCGGATCAACCGGCTCGGCCAAGGCGGTGCGGCTCTCGGTCGGCAATGTTGAGTCCAACGCTGTGGCGATCGCTGACGCACTCGGGTTGCGCTTCGACGATGTCGCGATCACCTCACTGCCATTGCACTATTGCTACGGGCTCTCGATTGTCACCTCCCACCTTGCCGTTGGCGCCGCGGTCGTCGTGACCGACACGTCAGTGGTCGACACCTGCTTCTGGAACCTTGTCGATCGTTGGGGCGTCACCACGCTGTCGGGTGTGCCCCACAGCTTCGATCTCATCGACCGGGTCAGCGGCGATCCACTCTCGGCGCCGTCGCTTCGTCGCGTCACCCAGGCCGGCGGTCGACTGGCGCCTGCGAAAGTCCAGCGGCTGAGCCGCCTCGGCCGTCGTCATGGCTGGGATTTCGTTGTGATGTACGGCCAGACCGAAGCAACTGCACGCATGGCGACGCTCGAGCCACAACTGGTCGCCGGTCATCCGTGCTCGATTGGCCGGCCGATCCTCGGGGGAGCGTTCCGTCTGACGCCGATGTCTCCGAGCGATATCCCGGTTGAACTGGAAACTGATGCGGCAATTGGCACCGTCGGGGAGATTGTGTACAGCGGTCCCAATGTGATGCTGGGCTACGCCACCTGCGTGGAGGATCTGCGGCGCGGTCGGGACATCGATCAGCTGCACACCGGCGACATCGGTCGCCGCCTGCCGAACGGGCTCTACGAAATTGTCGGCCGGCGATCACGATTCGTGAAGATTCTCGGCCACCGCATCGACCTCGAAGCACTCGAAGCAGACCTCAGTCGTGCCGACGTCGATGTTGCCACAGCGGGCACCGACGATCGAGTGGTCATCGTTGCTGTCGGTCATGCCGACGCAGTGCGGCAGCGACTTGATGCGCTGCCCGTACCCGCGTCGGCGGTCCACGTCATCGAGGTCGAAGAGATTCCGCGGCTCCCCAACGGCAAGGTTGATACTGCAGCGATCCTGGAACTTGTCGACGAGCCCCCGGCCCCGCACGACGAACCGTGTCAGACAGAGACTCCGACGGAGATATTCCGCGATGTGCTTGGTGTCGACATCGTCCGCCCGCACAGCACCTTTGCCTCGTTGGGGGGAGACTCACTGTCCTACGTCGAGGCGTCGATTCGGCTCGAACGCGTCCTCGGCGATCTTCCCGACGGATGGCACGTGTGCCCTGTTGCCGAACTCGATGCATACGTGCCCCAACGTCGGCGCCGGTTCACCACCCGAATTGATACCAGCGTCGTCGTACGCGCCATCGGTATCTGCATCATCGTGGCGACGCACATGCGTGTCGCTCGCCTTGCCGGCGGTGCGCACGCGCTCCTCGCGGTCGCCGGCTACAACTTCGCCCGGTTCCAACTCGCCGGGGCCGGAGCGTCGGGCGCAGTTCGCCGAGGGCTCGCCACTGTTGGACGTGTTGCTCTTCCCACGTCGATGTGGATCGGCCTGCAGATGCTGCTCGTCGGCGGATACAGCGCCGGGTCACTGTTCCTCGTGAACAACTACTTCGGCTCGGCGTGGCGACGCGACGGCCGCTGGGAGTACTGGTACTTCGAAGCATTTGTCCAGGTTCTCCTGGTCCTCACACTGCTGTTTTCGATCGGCCCCGTCCGCCGCCTCGAACGTCGGCAGCCGTTCGCGTTCGCATTCGTCGCGTTGCTCGGGGCGACCGCGGTCGGGCTGCAGCTGGTGGAATTCGGTGCCTCGTACAACAATATCTTCCGACCGCACACCACGGTGTGGTTCGTGCTGCTCGGGTGGGCCGGCCACGTTGCGGTCACAAACCGTCAGCGACTGCTGGTCACTGGGGTGCTCATGGGCGCGACACCGCTCTACTTCGATCGGTGGCAGCAGGCGCTCATGGTCACCGTGTTGGTCGGAGCGCTGTTGTGGCTGCCAGCCGTGCGAGTGCCACGACTGGCGGCACCCGTGTTCGGTGTTGTTGCCGCTGCGTCGATGGTGACATTCCTGATCCACTGGCAGATCTGGCCGATCTACACGAACGTCTTCGTCCGCGAGGCAGCGTTTCTCCTCACGTTGGCAACCGGAGTTGCGGTGTGGGCGACCGGACGGCGCGTCCTGCGGACTGCTGTGGTGCACGCTGTCGGTCGACGCATTCTTCGTCGACCGGTCTGAGTCGAAGGACCCTCGTAGCGCCTGACAACATGCTGGGTATGACATCGACACCGGCGTATGACTGGGTTGCTCACCACGCGATGGTCAGCCCAAACCGAGCGGCTTGGGCCGACATCGACCCGCTCAGTGGATCGCCGGGCGTCGCGTCCACGTGGCGCGAGGCGCACGAGCGAGTCGGCCGCGCAGCAGCAATGTTGCGCGACGACTTCGGTGTCGGGCGAGGCGATCGTGTGGCGATGTACTCGCAGAATCGAGTCGAGTTCATCGAGGTGCAGTTCGCCTGTGCCCGGCTTGGCGCGGTGTTCGTCCCGCTCAACTGGCGCCTCACGATTCACGAGCTTGATTACATCGTGAGTGATGCCAGCCCCACCGTGCTCGTCGCGGATCCGGAACTCGGTGACATGGCAGCCGAGCTTGTGGAGCGCACCAACACTCCGCACCTGGTCGTCTTCAGTGGCGATGGCGCGCACCCCGACCGCAGCGCGAACTACGACGACGGGCTTGCCGCTGCGGACTCGACCACTCTGCCGGTGATGCCCGAACTGACCCACGACGATCCCCTGACGATCATGTATACCTCGGGCACAACTGGCCGACCGAAGGGCGCGATCATCACGCATGGCATGTCGTTCTGGAACTCGGTCAACCTGGCCGAACTCCACGACCTGTCCCGGTCGATGGTCAACTTCTGTTTCCTGCCGCTCTTCCACACCGGTGGGCTGAACTGCTACACGAACCCTGCGGCGTACTTCGGAGGTTCCACCATGGTGATGCGCACCTTCGACCCGGGCAGAGCCCTCGAATTGATCAGCGACCCCGAGCGAGGCATCACGCACTTCCTCGGTGTTCCCGCGAACTACTTGTTCATGGGCCAGCACCCTGACTTTGCATCGACTGACTTCTCGCGCTTGGTGTCGACGGCCATCGGCGGCGCACCAGCCGCACTGCCGCTGCTGAAGATGTGGGAATCGGTGGGCTGCCCGCTGATCCAAGCGTTCGGGATGACCGAGACCAGCCCACTTGTGCTGTCGATCAGCAAGGAGATGGCCGTCGAGAAAGCGGGAAGCGCGGGCCTGCCCGCAATGAACACGGCCATCCGGATCGTTGGCGAGGATGGCGTCGATGTGGGCGTCGGCGAGATCGGCGAACTCTGGTGCAAGGGCCCGAACATCACGCCGGGCTACTGGAACAACCCCGAGGCCACGGCCGAGGCGATCACTGACGGCTGGTTGCACACCGGCGACGCTGCACAGGCGGATGCAGACGGTTACGTGTCGATTGTGGACCGCTGGAAGGACATGTACATCTCCGGTGGCGAGAACGTCTATCCCTCAGAAGTCGAGTCGACGTTGTTCGACCTCGAAGGCATCGCAGACGTGGCGGTGATCGGCCTTCCCGACGACAAGTGGGGCGAGGTTGGTCAAGCCGTTGTCGTCAAGACCGACGGTGTAGAGATCGATGAGACGACGATTGTCAATTTCTGTCGTGAACGGCTGGCCACGTTCAAAGTTCCCCACTCGGTCCGCTTTGTCGACGAACTCCCTCGCAATGCGACCGGCAAGATTCTCAAGCGCGAACTGCGCGACCAGTGACGGTGAGTTACATGCGCCACACAAGGACTTGAGCCGGCGCGGCTGGACCCGTTTGACGAGCGCCTCTCTGGGGCCTGTTACGTTCGCTCCGGGGCCGAGACCCACCCTGGGTCGGCCCCAGGAGGGACAGCCATGGAACTCGGACCAGGCAAAGTTGCCGTCGTCACCGGAGCAGGAAGTGGCATCGGACTTGCGCTCGCCAACGCTTTCGCCGCCGCCGGTTGCTCGGTCGTTTTGGCCGACGTACAGGAAGATGCATTGGCCGCAGCGGCCACCGAAGTTGGCGCACACGGCGTCGAGACGCTGACCGTCGTCACCGACGTCAGCAAGGTCGAGCAGGTCGATGCGTTGGCTGCGGCAACCATGGAGCGCTTCGGTGCCGTGCACATCGTGTGCAACAACGCAGGCGTTGGCGGTGCAGGCGACCCGTGGGTTGGTCCGATCGAAACATGGGAGTGGGTGATCGGCGTCAACATGTGGGGCGTCATCTACGGCATTCGCGCCTTCCTCCCGCACATCGTCATGTCGGGTGGTGGTCACATCGTCAACACCGCGTCGATCGCGGGCCTGTACCCCGGTTTCTCGCCGCCGTACGATGCCAGCAAGCACGCCGTTGTTGCGATGACCGAGGGGTTGTACACCTCCCTCCAGGCGGCAGAGGTGCCTGTCGGAGTGAGCTGTCTGTGCCCTGGTTGGGTGAAGACCGGCATTGCTGAATCCGAACGCAACTGGCCAGCCGAGCTCGGTGCGCTACCCGAGCGCGACGCAGGCGCTCAAATCTCCCGGAGTTACGTGCAGCGGGCCATTGATGAGGGCATGCCGCCCGCGGCTGTTGCCGACCTTGTGGTCGACGCTGTCGGCAACGACAGGTTTTGGGTGTTCCCGCATGCCGACTTCTTGGACATTGCGATGGAGCGGTTCCACACCGTCGGCGAGGGCCTGAACCCCGAGCCACCGGAAGAGTTTCCGGGCATGCCACCGCGCTCGGAGATGATGGCCGAAATCATGGCCGCCATGCTCCCACCTGAATAGATCCATCACCTTTGGGTCTGACTCTCAGAACCTTCGTCGTGTGAGCCGGTCGCAGAGCGCGGTCGTGTCGACAGCGGCGAAGGTTGTCACGCGTGCCAGAGTTGACCGATGACCTACATCTTGTACGGCGCCCCGGTCTCGCTCTACACCGGCAAGACCCGGTCCTATCTGCGGACCCAGGGCATCGACTTCGTCGAGATGTCGCCAGGCAGTGATCGGTATCTCAACCACATCGTGCCGACCGTTGGCCGCTGGATCATCCCGTGCCTCGAGACTCCGGACGGCACCATCATCCAGGATGGCGCCGACATCATTGACCACTTCGACCTCGGTGATGGCAGTCCACTTCGCCGCTCGTCGGTCCGGCCCGAGTCCCCGACACTGCTCGCGATCTCGCACCTGTTCGAGATTTTCGGCGGCGAGGGGCTGCTCCGACCGGCGATGCATTACCGGTGGAATTTCGACGAACAGAACCTCGATTTCATCATGTCGGAGTTCGCGCTCAATATGCCTCAGTCGCTGACAGAGGAACAAGCCCAGGATATGTTCCGCAAGAGCAGTGGCCGGATGCGCAAGGCCGCAGTGGCATTCGGGGTGTCGGCGGCGTCGCAGCCGCTGATCGAAACCGCCTTCGAGGAGTGGCTCGATCTCTTCTCGGCACACCTTGTCGAGCATCCCTACCTGCTTGGCGGGCGCCCCACGCTCGGCGACTACGGGTTGATCGCTGCAATGTGGGCGCACCTGTTCCGTGATCCCGCGCCGACGATGCTCATCAAGCAGCGGGCACCACGAGTCGGACGTTGGGTTGAGCGGATGACATCGAACGAGCCGTATCTGCACGAGTACGGAGGCACGGTTGATCCGGAACTGGTTGATGACTCCCGCCTCCCCGAGACGTTGTTGGCGATGATGCGATTCGTCGCCGAGGAGTACCTGCCCGAGATCGTGGCACATGTGGCTGTCGCCAACGACTGGTTGGCTGAGCACCCCGAGATCGAGGCAGGAACGAACGGTCTGGACAATCCGGCCAATCGCGGCCTCACCGGCGGCCGCGACGGAGGTGGGAACGCCACGTTCGATTGGCGCGGTATGCAGATCACGACGGGCGTTCTGCCGTATCGGTTCTGGTTGATGCAACGGCTCCACGACGACCTCGCGGCGACGGACGCGACGCAGCAACAACGGGCCCGTGGGGCGTTCCGTGCGGGTGGTGTCGAACAGATCCTCGACCTGCGCACCATTCGGCGAATCGAGCGTTCCCACCACCTCGAAGTGTGGGGTCCACTCGTCTGATCGCCGCTGAAGGACGTGACCGCCCCGGTCACCCAGTCCAGGCAGCGTATGGGGCAACAACCATGGGGTCATGCACCGGCGCGATCGGGGCCGATTCGTTCTCCTCGGTCTGACTGGTCGTCAATCGACCAAGATCCGCGCCGGTCAGGCTTGGGTGCCGACCTTTAATTCATTGAACGGGACGCCCTTGTCGACGGCCGGCTCGCGCGGCAGACCGAGCACGCGGTCACCAATGATGTTGCGCTGGATCTCGTCGGTGCCACCGGCGATACCCGACGCAAAGGTGCGCAGCATCACACTTTGCAGGTTTCCGCCGCGTGGGTCATTGGATTCCCAGGCAATGGAACCGACTCCGGCCATCTCCTGTGCGATGGCCCGGACCTTCCAGGCAATGACCGAGCCGTAGAGCTTGCCGAGTGAACCGCCTGGCCCCGGTGTATTGCCTGCCTTCATTTCGGCGCGGGTCCGCATCGCGATGAGCGCTTTGGTGGTCTCCATCGAATACACCTGCATCAACTGATCGCGAACGACCGCATTGTCGACTGCGCCGGATGCGGCGGCGTGTCTGAGGAGCAGGTCGTACATCGGTGTGTTGATGCCGCCACCCCCGCCGGCACCGATGGCAACTCGCTCGTACATCAGCATCGCAGTGGCGAGCTTCCAGCCCGTGTTCAACTCGCCGAGGAGGTGGTTCTTCGGAACACGGAGGTCGGTGAAGAACACTTCGTTGAAGTGAGACTCACCATTGATCTGGTGGATCGGTCGCGTCTCGACGCCCGGTGCTTGCATCTCGACGATGAACATTGAGAGCCCGGCGTGCTTGACCTGGTCGGGATCGTTGCGGGCGACGAGCAGCCCGTACTGGCTCCGGTGGGCGAGCGTGGTCCAGACCTTCTGGCCGTTGACGATCCACTCGTCACCGTCGACTTCGGCCTTGGTCTGCAGGCTCGCGACGTCGGATCCGGCACCGGGTTCGGAGAACATCTGGCACCACAGCTTCTCGCCGGAGATGAGCTCGGGGAGGAAGGCGAGCTTTTGCTCGTGGGTGCCGTGATCGCTCACCATCGGCAGGCACATACCGTGGCTGATCACGAAGTCGGTCTCCATGACCGGGTAGTCCTCTTTGACCTGGCGCCAGATCTTGTCGTGCGCAAGTGTCAGCCCGGCTCCGCCGTACTCAGTCGGGACAGCGATGCCGACGCCGACGCCTGCCTCCGCTGCCGCACGGTGGAAGGCTTGAGACTCTTCAAAGGTGGGAGCAGCCTGTTGCGTCGGTCGAGATTCGAAGAAGTCGACGCACCGCTGTCGAAACGCGGTCGCTTCCGCGTCGGTCAATCCAGCGTCAGTCGCGGTGTTCGTCATCTTGTCACCGTACGAATTGCGGTCCGACTCAAACGAGTGGGAGCGCGAGGCGTCAGGCTTGCGTGCCGACCTTCAGCTCGTTGAAGGGGACGCCCTTGTCGACGCCGGGTTCACGTGGCAGGCCGAGGACGCGGTCACCGATGATGTTGCGTTGGATTTCGTCGGTGCCACCTGCGATCGATGACTGGAACGAGTTGAGGAAGATTCGCTGACGCTCGGAACCGTTCTCCGCATCGGGCTCCCACGCCACGGTTTGCGGTCCGGCGATTTCGAGGGCGCACTCGCGCATGTACCAGGCGATGTTCGACCCGAAGAGCTTGCCAAGCGAGCCGCCGGGGCCGGGGGTCTTGCCCGCTTTCTGCTCGGCCTTGGTGCGCTGCGCGACCAGTGCCTTGGTGGTCTCCATCGAGTAGATCGTCATCAATTGCTGGCGGACAACCGGGTCGTTGACCTTGCCGTTCTCCTGCGCTGCCTTGAGGAGCAGTTTGTACGTCGGCTGGTTGATTTTGCCCGAGCCGGCGGTGCCGATGGCAACGCGCTCGTACATCAACATCGCGGTGGCCATCCGCCAGCCGTTGTTGTACTCACCGAGCAGGTGATCGGCGGGCACCCGCACGTCGGTCATGAAGACTTCGTTGAACTCGCTGCCGCCGTCGATCTGGTGGATCGGGCGAATCTCCATGCCCGGTGCCTTCATGTCGACGATGAACATCGAGATGCCGGCGTGCTTCGGCTGGTCGGGGTCGGTGCGACAGATCACCACGCCGTAGTCGGCGATCTGGGCCGTGGTGGTCCACACCTTCTGGCCGTTGAGGATCCACTCGTCACCGTCTTTGACGGCCCGCGATTGGAGCGATGCGACGTCGGAGCCGGCGCCCGGCTCGGAGAACATCTGGCAGAACAGGGTCTTGCCCGAGATGGCGTCGGGCAGGTACCGCTTCTTGATCTCTTCGCTGCCGTACTCACTGACCATCGGCACACACATGCCATGGCTGATGATGAACGCGCCGCTCATCATCGTGTAGTTGCCCTGCGCCTCGCGCCAGATCTTGTCGTGGGCTTGGCTGAGGCCGCCGCCTCCGTAGGCCGCGTCGTACGCGACGCCGGCGAGGCCGGCGCCGGCGGCTGCGGCGAGGAAAGCCTTCTGATCGTCGTAGCTCGGGACGCCCTGGCCCTGCTTGTAGGCGTAGGTCTCGAGGAAGTCGTCGCACTTCTTGCGGAAGTCGGCTGCTTGTTGTTCGGTCAATTCGGCCATGGCGCACGCTCTTTCGGCGATCGAGGGATTCGTTTGCGTCTGATTGTATGACGTCGTACAGTATGTGTCCAGACGGAAGACGACTTGGTGCCAGGCACCAAGTCGTCCTGTCACGCAGATCCAATGAGCAGCCTGACCAACAACGAACTCGACGCACCTCCCTGGTTGCGGGTCGAGTCGACGCTGATGTCGACGGCGCGCTTGATCCGCGAGGCATTCGACGCCCGGCTCAAGCCACTCGACCTCAATCTCACGCAGGCCAGCCTCCTGGCCTACGTCGCAGAGTTCGGTGCCACCACCCAAACCCGACTCGCTGACCGGATGGGCACCGGTCGCGCCGCGATGGGCACCGTCGTCGATGGTCTCGAACGACGCGGTCTCATCGAGCGCCACCCAGATCCTGACGATCGGCGTGTCTGGCGTGTTGACGTCACCGACTCCGGCCGGGCGCTTGCAGCAGACATTGCCAGCGTCGACGAAGTACTCCGCGGCGAACTCCGTCACGGCATTGGCCGCGAAGAACGCCAAGCCCTCAGCTGGGTCCTCACCCGGCTCCAAGTCAATCTCCAATCCGCAATCAACACATGAGGACCACTTGGTGCCTGGCACCAAGTGGTCCTCGACACAGAAAGAAGAAGACCACATGATTGAAGCAGTCATCGTCGATGCCATCCGCACACCCGGAGGCAAGCGCAACGGCCAACTGAAGGATCAGCACCCCGTTGACCTCGCAGCACACGTGCTCAAGGCCCTCGAAGAGCGCAACGGCCTCGACCCGGCCATGGTTGACGACGTCATCATGGGCTGCGTCATGCAGGTCGGTGAGCAGTCGCTCAACATCGGCCGCAACGCCGTGCTGTCCGCCGGCTGGCCCGAAGAAGTGCCGTCGACCACCGTCGACCGTCAGTGCGGCTCGTCGCAGCAGTCGATGCACTTCGCAGCGCAGGGCGTCATCGCCGGTGCCTACGACGTCGTCGTCGCGGCTGGCGTCGAAGTCATGACGCGCACCCCGATGGGCGCCTCAATCGTCCAGGGCATGGGCTTCCCGTTCAGCCAAGACCAACAGGACCGTTACGCCGACACCGGCCTCCCGCCGCAGGGCATCGGTGCCGACATGATCGCCGACGAATACGGCATCACCCGCGAAGACCTCGACGCCTTCGGCGCACAGAGCCAGCAGCGCGCCGCCATCGCTCGCGACGAAGGCCGCTTTGAGAACGAAATCGTGCCGGTCACGATCGATCTCGACGGCGAACAGGTCGTGGTGAAGAACGACGAGGGCATTCGCGAGGGCTCGACCGCCGAGGGCCTCGCCAAGCTGAAGCCAGCCTTCAAGGAAGACGGCAAGATCACCGCCGGCAACTCCTCGCAGATCTCCGACGGTGCCTCCGCCGTACTCATCATGAGCAAGGACAAGGCCGAGGAGCTCGGCATGAAGCCCCGCGCCAAGTTCCACAGCTTCGCACTCGCTGGAACCGACCCGGTCACCATGCTCAAGGGCCCGATTCCGGCGACCAAGAAGATCCTCGAAAAGACCGGCCTCAGCATTGACGACATCGACCTGTTCGAAGTCAACGAAGCATTCGCCTCGGTCGTCCTCGCGTGGCAGAAGGAGACCGGCGCCGACATGAGCAAGGTCAATGTCAACGGCGGAGCCATCGCCCTCGGTCACCCGCTCGGCGCATCCGGCACCAAGCTGATGGCGACGCTGCTCAACGAGCTCGAGCGCACCGGCGGCAAGTACGGCCTCCAGGTCATGTGCGAAGGCGGCGGCATGGCCAACGCCACCATCATCGAACGCCTCGACTGAGGTTGATGGAAATGGTCTGATCTCAGCGCCACCTGGTGGTGAGATCTGCTTCTGAAGAGCCTGGCCTTTCCGCGTTTTGCGGAAGGGCCAGGCTCTCTGCGTTTTCGACCTTGGCTAGGAGTTGATCGCGAGTTCCTCCAACACGTCTCCGTAGCGCTTCATCGCGTCGGCCCGTCGGGTGGGGACGTGGTCGATGCTCGGATCTGCCGGCCGGTAGCGCTTGAGCACCTGGCGGGCGACCGTGACCTTGTGGACCTCGTCGGGGCCGTCGTAGATGCGCGCCGCACGGGCGGCTCGGTACATGGCTTCGAGCGGGAGGTCGGTCGTGTAGCCGAGCGAGCCGTGAATCTGGATCGCCCGATCAATCACGTCGTGGAGCACCTTGGCACCCCAGAACTTGATGACGGCGATCTCGAGACGCGCATCGCTGTAGGTGCCGCCGGCTTCGTGCAGCTTGTCCATCTTCCACGCCGCCTGCAGCGTGAGCAGTCGCGCCGCCTCGCGGTCCGCGTATGACTGGGCGATCCAGTCCTGAACCATCTGCTTGTCGGCGAGAATCGAGCCCTTTGTGTAGCGGGTGAGCGCCCGCTCGCAGAGCAGGTCGAAGGCACGTTGCGACTGGCCGAGCCAGCGCATTGCGTGATGGATGCGGCCGGGACCGAGCCGCTTCTGGGCCAACGCGAAACCCTGTCCGATGCCAGCCTCGCCGCCAACGACGTTGCCGAACGGGACACGCACGTCCTCGTACAGGATCTCGGCGTGACCGCCCGGCTCACCAGTCCGGTGGTCGGGCTCACCCATCGTCGGGACGTCGCGCACGATATTGACGCCGGGCGTGTCGGTTGGGACGACGATCATCGAGAAGGCTTGATACGGCGACGCGTCTTCGTCGAGGTTGGTCTTGACCATCACGATCAAGATGTCGGCGACCGAGGCGTTCGATGAGAACCATTTGTGGCCGTTGATCACCCACTCGTCACCGTCGCGCATCGCCTGCGTCGTGAGCAAAGTTGGGTCGGCACCAGCCCCCGGCTCGGTCATCGAGAAACACGAACTGATCTCTTGATCGAGGAGCGGTTGCATCCACTTCGTCTTCTGTTCCTCGGTGCCACCGAGCGACAGCAGTTCGGCATTGCCCGAGTCCGGAGCATTGTTGCCAAAGATGCGAGGAGCGAGTACCGACTGGCCCAGGATCTCGTGCATGAGGCCGAGCTTGACCTGGCCGAATCCACCGCCGCCGAGTTCGGGCGGGAGGTGTGCGGCCCACAGGCCTTGGTCCTTCACCTGCTGCTTCAGCGGCTCGGTGACCTTGGCGAACGCGGCGCGACCTTCAGGGCTGCGGAACTCCGGCGCGAGGGTTTCGAGGGGGAAGATCTCCTCCTTCACGAACTCGCGCATCCACGCGAGCTTTGCTTCGAATTCTGGTTCGGTCTCGAAATCCCAGGCCATGGTCGGCTCCTACTCTCTGATCGGTCGATGCGAACCTAGGCAGAACGCGACGCGCCAATCGGACTGGAGCATCGGCTCTCGGCCGAGCGGCCTCAGAGCGGCTGGTTGAGTTCGATCAGGTTGCCGGTCGGATCCTTGAAGAAACTCTGCACACAGATGTCCGGCAGCTCCTTGGGCTCGCTGACCGTCACGCCATGTGCCTCGAGGTGTGCCCGGGCGGCTTTGAGGTCGGCGACGCGCAACGCGAAGTGCTGACCTTGGGGCGGAACGAAGTCGGAAACTTCAAGGAGATGAATCTGCTGATCGCCGGACTGCAACCACGCGCCGTCGAAGGAGAAGTTAGGCCGGTCATCGCGCTGCGCCATCCCCAGCACGTCGACATAGAACCGCGTGGCGACGGCAGCATCGGTCACGTTGAGCGAAACATGGTGGACTCCGGCGTCGAACATGGCCAGACGTTACGTCAGCCATCCGGATCCGTCGACCCGGTGAGGGAGGGATGGAGGGGGGAGGGATGGAGGGAGACGGATGGGGGATCGGGAGGAATCGGGAGGAATCGAGAGGGATCGGGAGAGGGTGGAGATGAGTGAGGCGAGGGCCGTTGTCTACGATCGAGAGATGGCGACCAGTGCAGCAACGAGTGTCGATGGATATCTCGCCGAGCTGCCACCGGAGCGCGCCGCCGTCGTTGCTGAGGTGCGTCAGCTGGTCCTCGATGCGCTGCCCGACGGCGTCGAGGAGTCGATGAACTTTGGGCTGATTGCCTACGAGATCCCGCTTGAGCGCTATCCCGAGACTTACAACGGGCAGCCGCTGATGTTCGCCGCGCTGGCCGCGCAGAAGCACCACTACTCCCTGTATCTGCACGGTATGTATGCGTCCGGGTCGGTCGAGCAGGAGCTGCGGACCGCGTACGCCGAGGCGGACATGAAGCTCGATATGGGCAAGAGTTGCTTGCGCTTCAAGCGGCTCGACCAGCTGGTGCCCGACGCGATTGCAGCCGCGATCGGCGCGGTGAGCGTTGACGACTACATCGAGTTGTACGAAGCCCGCCGACAGCGCTGACCTCTGGGCGGTGGTGTGGTCTTCAGGCGGTGGCGGGGCGGTCGCCGAAGTCGAGGCGGCCGGAACGGGTGCGCTTGAGTTCGAAGAAGCTGTCGACTTCCATCATCGCGACGAGGCCGTCCCACATGGCGAGGCCTTGGTCCTTTGGCGGAACCTTGCTGATGACTGGGCCGAAGTAGCCGGCTCGCTCGCCGTCGGGTCGGTCGATCGCGATGATTGGCGTGCCCACGTCGTTGCCGACCAGGGCCAGGCCGGCGTTCATCCCGGTCCTGATCGCATCGTCCCAGCTCGCGTCGTCGAATGCCGATGCATGCGACGTGTCGAGTCCTACTGACTCAAGGAGTTGAGTCGCGGTGAAGTCGCGATTGCGGGCGTGGTGAATCCGGCTGCCCGCCTCCCAGTAGAGCTTGAAGACGTCGGCGTTGCCAGCCTCGGGTGTGTCCGCGGCGGCACGTACCGACTCCATCACGCGCATGAGGTCGTGGGTGAACTTGGCCGGGCCGTAGTAGTCGGATCCTTCCGGCGGATCGTTTTTGAACAGCAGGCTGATCGGACGCCAGTTGACATCGAGATCACGTTCGGGCGATACATCGTCGACGACCCAACGGGCCGTCAGCCAACAGAACGGTCAAATGGGGTCGATCCAGAAGTCGAGTTGCACGCGGCCAGCATGCCGTCACTCCCTTGCTCGCGCAACGAGCGATACCGATATCCGACCGAGAGAGTGAGAGGCAGAGCAACTCGGTTGGCCGTGGGGCGTCGGTGAGCGTGGCCCCGCACTGGGCGGTTGCGTTCGAGCGTGCGGATCAGGCCGAGTGCTTTCTTGTGGTCTTCTTGCGCTTGCGGTGGTCGGCGGTGTGGGTTCGGCTCGCACAGCGCGGGTCGGAGCAAAACCGCCGAGAGCCGTTACGTGACGAATCGTAGAAGAGTCGTTCGCAGTCGTCCGCGGCGCAACGACCAAAGCGTGTGGTGCCGTTGTCGCAGAGTTCGTTTGTCAGAGCCATCAGAAAATCGGCGAGCACCTGATCATCAAACGTGGCCGACGCGGGCGTCCAATGGATGTGCAATGCCGCTTCGCCGTGGTCGGTCAGTGACGGTGAGATCTCCAATTCGGTCAGTTCCGCGTTGATCCACAGCGTGGCGGTGCCGACATCAACGTCTGGCAGAGACTGGACGCGAGGGAGCAGGTCAGTGAATCGTTCGGCGGCGCGTCGAATGGCTGCCTCGGGAGCGATGACCGCACGAGGAAACCCTGCGTCGTCGAGCACCTGCCGCATGTCGACCGCGTCGCCATTACCTGTGGCGGCGTCAGTGAACGCGTTGGCAGCTCGCACCATCGCCTCGAGAGTCAGGAGTTGCTCGGTGTCGTTGCCCGATGTCACGTACACGGTGACAAAGTTACTGGGTTTCCCAGGCGTAAGGACTATAGAGTGCTTTGCTCCTTACAGTCGACAATCCGCACCGGGAGGTGTTCCATGAATCTCATCCTCACTCTGACCGTCGTCACTGCCAGCGTCTTGGGCTCAGGCATGGCCCTCCCACAGGCGATGCGTCTGGCCCGCACCGGCAAGGTCGACGGCGTCTCGGCCGTGTGGATTGGCGTCAGCATGGCGATCAACGCGTGGTGGACCGCCTATGCGGTGGCCACCGAGCTTTGGGCGATCCTGCCCGTATCCACGGTTTCACTGGCGCTCTATTTCGCCATGGCGACGGTCTATCTTCGCTCTGTCGGACGCTCAGCGCTGGGCGGCATGGCGGTCGGGCTGCTTGGCCTCGGTATGGCGCCGCTCCCCGCGTTCCTGATTGGCGGGTGGGACATGGCCGGGTTGGCCATCGGCTTGTCGTATGGCATCCAGCTTGCACCGGCGGTGTTCGCCGCCTACCGAACGCGGCAACTTGACGGGGTGGCACCGACGACCTGGATGCTGTCGTTCGTCGAAGGGCTGCTCTGGCTGGCGTATGGCGCGATGATTACCGACATGGCGTTGCTCGCCGGTGGAGCAACCGGCATCGCGATGTCAGCGGCCATCCTGTTGCGCCTGGCCGCGGTGGGTTCAGTGTCGGACCTCATTAGGGTGGTCGGGGCAACACGGGTCAAGGTGGCCCGGAATTGAATAAGGAGCCGCAATGGCAACCACAGGTACGGTCAAGTTTTTTAATGACGAGAAGGGCTTCGGCTTCATCTCACGTGACGATGGCGACGACGTCTTCGTGCACTACTCCAACATCTCCGGCACTGGCCGCCGATCGCTCAACGATGGTGACACCGTCGAGTTCGACATCGCGCCAGGTCGCAAAGGCCCCGAGGCCGTCGACGTCAAAGTCGTCTGAGGAGGCGATCTGATTGGCCTCTAGCCCACAGTCATACCAGAAGCGACAACGCGAACTCCGGAAGAAAGAGCGGAAGGCTGAAAAGCAGGCCATCCGCCACGGAAAGACCGCTGCGAAGAAGGAAGACGACGGTTCCGATGCTCCCGATGAGGACGCGTTGCTCGAAGAGTTTCGCGTCCTGAACGAGAGTTTCGCCGAGGGTGAGGTCAGCCAGGACGACTTCGATTACCGCAAGGCAGAGATTTTTCACGCCATGGGTCTGGGTGACGCACCCGAACCCAGAGAAGGTGATGAAGAAGCTGTAGACGAAGCGGCCGAGTCGGCCGACTGATACTTATCGTCTGAATTCTGCGACGACCCCCGTGCTTCGGCGCGGGGGTCGTCGTCGTTTTCGGACCTGGCATGGAGTGCGACTCAGTTGCCGGTGCATGGCCAAGGTCGCTGGTTGGCTTTCGGAATGACCTGGAGGTTGCGTAGGTTGTTCTGCACATGACTGCTCTTGCGCACGATGATCCGACGCTCTACGACCTGGTGATCATCGGGGGTTCGGCAGGCGGGCTCTCCGTGGCGATCTCATCGCTGCGCTCTGGGCTTGACCGCATTCGCATCCTCGAGTCCGCGGGCCGCGTCGCGCTGCCCGATCTGATCGGCCCGAATCAGCTTGATGTGGGCTTCGGTGAAGTCGTCACCTCAGTTGACGTCGTGGGTGACCACCTGGTGGTCGACACCAACCGACTGAGCTACCGCACGCGTGCCGTGCTGGTAGCTGACCGGCGCGACAGCGCGGGCTGGAAGCCGCCGATCCCGTTGCCCGAAACCGATCGCATCCACATCGACCGCTTCAACGCCGGCACCGATCAGGACATCCTGGTCGTCGGCCTTTCCGACCATGCAGTGGAGTTGACCGCGCAGTACGCCGATGGCGGCAACCGGATGGTGCTTGCCGCCAGTGGTATGGACCCGACGTTGCTCTCGCCCGCCGGCGCCAGCGTCCTGCGCAAGCTCGAACGCGATCGCCAGGCGACGTTGCTGTATCGGTCAACCCTGCAGCACATCACGTTGGAGGGTGAGTTCCCGATGGCCGAGTTCGGCGACCGGCGAACCCCCGATCTGCAGTTCGACCACATCGTGTTCGCCTCCCCGCGCGCCGCGCTGACACCGGACGATGTTGGTGCCACCGCAGCCGCGATCGACTCCGGCAAGGTGTGGTTCATCGGCGATCCAGGTCCCGATGTACCTGTGAACACGGCGCCCGGGTGGCAGGTCGGCGTGGCGCTCGCCGAGGCGTGCTTCCCCGAGATCGACCCGCCTCCGACGCCTTCGTCGATCGAACGGCGTGCGCGTCACGTGGGGGCCATCGAGGAGTTGCGCGACGAGCACTACAACGCCACGATCACCTACTTCGAGCCGACGCACTCCGACCTCTGGGTGTTGCGCGTCAAGCCGGACAACGGCGATACCTCGTACCTGCCCGGCCAGTACGCATCGCTCGGATTGGGGTACTGGGAAGAGCGGATCGACGACGCTGATGACCCTGAGGCAGAGAAGCGGTGGGACAAGCTGATCCGCCGCTCGTATTCGATCTCGTCGCGGATCTTCGATGACTACGGCTACCTGACCGATGAGAACGGCCTCGACGAACTCGAGTTCTACATCGTTCTCGTTCCACCAACGTCAGACAACACGCCGGCGCTCACGCCGCGCCTTGCGTTGAAGCAGACCGGCGATCGCATCTATCTCGGCCCGAAGGTTGCTGGCCGCTACACGCTCAACGCGGTGCAGGACCCGAAAGCCGAGATTGTGTTCTTCTCCACCGGTACCGGCGAGGCGCCGCACAACGGCATGGTCATCGACCTGTTGCGCAAGGGTCATACCGGTCCGATTATTTCCGCAGTCACGGTGCGCCAGAACGCTGATCTCGGGTACTCCGACAAGCACCGCGAGCTTGAGCAGCGCTACCCGAACTATCACTACATGCCGATGCCGACTCGTGAGGAAGGTATTCCGAAGCGATATCTGCAAGACCTACTGCGCGATAACGACTTCTCCGAGAAGCTTGGCGTCACGCTGTCGCCGGACACCAGCCACATCTTCCTGTGCGGCAACCCGGCAATGATCGGACTCCCTCAAGAAGTCGACGGCGAGCAAGTGTTCCCTGAGACCACCGGCGTGGTCGAGCTGCTCGTGAAACAGGGCTTCACTACCGACCGTCGCAACGCGCCCGGCAACATCCACTACGAGGAATACTGGTAGGAGCACGCCATGAAGATCAGCATCACGTATTGCCTGGCTTGAAACTATTGGCCTCACGCCGTGCGCGTGACCGATGAAGTCATGGCCGCTTACCAGCACAAGGTGAGCGAGATCACACTCATCCCTGGTGGCGGCGGTGTGTTCGACGTGGTCGTCGAGCGCGATGGACAGCGCGACACGATTTACTCGAAGCACGAGACTGGCCGCCAGGCCAACGTGGGCGAAGTGATGGCTGCACTCGAAGCGAGGCTCCCGGCGGGGACGCTTCGCTACGGCACCTGAAGAGGATCTTCCGCGAGCAGCGCGTCGGCCATCTCGGCGGCGTCAAAGATCTGTGAGAGTGAAATGGCCACCGTGGCAAGATTGCGGCTGGCACACGCTTCGAGGACGCCGTCGATCATTGTCTCGTCGACGGGGAGGAAACCCCCGTAGGACCGATGAGTCTGGCCGACTGGCAGCGGTCGCCCGCAGATCAGCGTGCCGACCTCAAGCGGTTGCTCGGGCACGGTGCCGACGATGGTGACGCGGTCGCGACTGCGCAATTCGATGAGTTCCAGCTCAGCGTGTGTCGACTTCTTGACGCGGAACACGCTGCGCGGCGCCTCGATCCATCGTTCCGTGAGTTCGACCTCGTCGGCGGGGAGCACAGCGCTCTTCGCCATGAGGAAACGGCTGGCCACGTCGCCTTCGTGCAGGGCAATGTCGGTCGGGATGTAGGACGACTCGAGCATGTTGGCCAGGTCCGGTGTCTCCAAGCTGCTCGTCATCTCAGCCACGACCGCGTCAGGCAGGTACGGGTTGGTGAGTTGCATGAACCGCATCATCTTGAGGTACAGCCACGCCGCCCGATCGTTCAGCGAGTGCAGTTCCTTGCCGAGATGGCAGTGTTTGTACTTCTTGCCTGAGCCGCACGGACAGGTGTCGTTACGGCCGGCGATCCGCTGAGGTCGCAGCGCAGCGAACGGAGCGATCTCTTCGGCCAGTTCGACACCGAGGCCCTGCTCGCTGGTGATCGGATCGTATGCAGCGTCGAGGTCGATCTCGGTGTTCACGCCCGCGGCTTCCAGGAGGTCGCGGGCCTCGATCGGGTTACTCCCGTCGGCTTGCAGCGCAGCGAGGTCGATCAGCACCGCGGCGTGACCACTGTCGCGCACCGACTCCAGCAGGCGGGTGGACTCGTCGTTGTCGAGTCGAAGCGCCGCCTGGCGTGACAAGAGCCAACTGACGCCGGGCTGGCCACCTTCGAGTGAGCCCATGATTTCATCGACGAACGGCTGCAATACGTCACCAGTGAGGCCTTCCTCGGACCAGGCGTCCCATGCGGCAAGCGCGATCGGCGGGTCGTTGAGCGCTTGGGTGAACAGTGCCAGCGCCTGGCTCCGCTCGGTCGCGTCGTCGCCGAGGGCTGGGTCGCCGTCCTGAGCGAAGAGCGAGGCAGCTCCGGTGAGCAGCATGAAGAGTTGCGTCTGCTCATCATCGAAACCGAATCGCATCGCGAGTCGTTCTGCCGCGTCCGATTCGATCACGTCATCGAGATCGTCGGTCGATGGCGCGTCGGATTCGGTGTCGATCTCGGGCGAGGCGTCATCGGTCATGACTGCAGCCTGCCGTGGAGCTGCCCGACTCGCACTCGAGTCGCCGATGGAGCCGCTTTCGCTGCGACGCCGGTGTTGCCATCAGCCGCCGAGGATGGCAAAGGTGCCCGAACTGGTGGCGACGAGCCGGTGATCGCCGTCGTGCACTCGCGCTTCGAGGTGCACGATGCTGCGACCGCGTTTCACGACCGTGGCCTCGGCAATCAGCTCACCCTCCGATGCTGGCCGGATAAAACGAAGTGACAGCTCGACGCTCGCGCAGTACAGATTGTCGTCGATCACGCTCATTGTCGCCTTGCCCATCGCTGTGTCGACCAGTGCGAAGAGCACGGCGCCGTGAGCCACACCGTTCGGGTTGGCGTGCTGATCGTCGAGGTGCAGCGTTGCGGTTCCGGCGCCCATTTCGGTACTGGACAGCTCCATGCCGAGGTATTCCTGCAGCGGAAAACTTGGTGCGCTGGTGCTGTCCGCCTCGTCGCTCATGGTGCGCGAACTTACTGACCGCGGGTGACGAGTTGTCAGCCGAAGAGTTGGTGCACTGCGGTCGGCATGCTTGGTGCCGGCTGGAGGTCGGCTGAGTTCGCCGCGCCGGCGAAGCGGTTGATGTCGAGGGATTCGCGCTCAGTGATCGATGCGGTGAAAACACCGTCGTCGAGCTGGATGCCGGTGCCGTCGGCGACGCGCACCAGTCCGTTGAAGATCGCGATGATCGCTGCCGCTTCGGTTGTTGCCTCGGCCCCGATCGCTGCGGCGAGCGCGGCGCGTGTCTGGTCGATGTCGCCGCGGCCCAGCTCGACAGCGTTCGTGAACGCCAGCAGCTCTGCACTGGCGGGGACGCCGACGTCACCGATGTGGTCGGCATCGAGCGCTCCTTCGAGGTCGATGTGCAGTCCGTTCGCTTCGCCACTCACACGGAGCAGCGTGGTGTGCGAGGTCGTTCAATAGAAGCACTCGTTGAGCGCAGTCGATCGTGTCGCCACCAGCTCGGCCTGCGGCCGGGAGAGCGGGAAGTCCCACTGCATGTTCATGAACTCGGCGCCGTGTGAGTAGTGCGTGTCAACGAGTTGCCGCCACGCCTGATTGGTCACCGGCACGAGGCTGAGTGTCCGGCTGACGTTGGCCGTGGTCGGCCCGACTGTCTGGCTGACCCAGGCGCCGATATCGCCGACGTCGTCAGGACGTACCTGCGTTGGCTCGCCAGCGGCGGGTGTTGGGAGCGGCAGTTCAGGGCGACCCATGGCCCGCTGGAACCGGTCGATGACCGTGACGATCGCCGTGACGCCGATCAGCTCCGTGTAGGTCTCTTCGCCGAGTGCAGCGATCTGTTCGGCGGCCCACGACCGTGTGAGCCGACCTGGATCTGACGCTGTGCGGTGCACGACCTCCATCGCTGGTGCTGAAAGTTCAGCGGTGCTTGCGTGTGAACCGCTGACCGCGTTTGGCGACAGTGCCCGTCGCCGCTTTTGATCGAGCTCGTTGGTATCGGCTGCTCGCGCTTCTCGCCACACGCCGATGCGCTGTGCGCCGGTCAACCAATCACCGGGACTGGCAATCGCCTCGGTCGCCGAACGCTGCGCTTCGTCGATGCTGCTCATGTACGAACAGTAGTGACATCGTTCGGAGCCGCTCGACGCCGCGCTGGTCGTGATGGATCGTCGCAGGCGATGCGCTGCTGAGGTTCAGTCGTCGATGGTGGCGAAGAACTGAGCGAGGCTGTCGGGGTCGAACCGCGCGGTGAGGTGGTTCTCGGCATCGTGTCCGAGGTCCAGTGCCGGGCAGAAGAAGTTGGTGTCGCCCACCCAGAAGTGCGGTGAACCGCTGACCCCACGGGCCAGTCCGTCCTCGTAGTCGGCGCGCACTGCAATGCTCTCGTCGTGCGGGGTGACACCGTGTTCGGCAGCGATCTCAGCCAGGACGTTGAGGTCGCCAACGTCACGGCCCTGCTCGAAGAGCGCCACGCGCAATGCCAGGCTCACAGCCATGCCCGTCGCGGCGTCGACGCCGTATGCAGCTGCTGCCAGCTCGAGTGCGGGCAGGGTGGTGGATGGCCAATGGTCGGGCCGCAGCCCAGCAAAATCATCCACGCCGAGCTGTTCACTCAGCGCGGCGGCCTTGACCTGGACGGGGGCAACATCGAGCGCGCTGCCGTTCACCCACTCGAGCGGCCACGCTCGAACGACGACGTCGACAGGATGGTCGAGGATCGAGACGTGTTCGATGACCCGTTTCAGACCGACGTGCGTGAATGGACAGGTGATGTCGGCGAAGACTTCGACAGTCGTGTTCATCTGGTCATTCTCGCGGCTCGATGTCCGAGAGGAAACCTGATTGAACCGTTGGGAGCAGTCCAGATTTCGTAGCCGTCACAACGAAACCGCGGATCTTGCCGACGGGGTCGACGGAACCGAATCGCTGCGTCAGAGCGGCAGCCGACACTTCGAGTGCCACAGCAAGGCCGTTCGGGTCGAGCGCTTCGACTTCGGCTCGCAGCGGTGTGCCCTCGAGGTATGCCCTCGCCGGAATGTGACACGTCGCTGCTCGGCTGTGGGCGTTGACGGTGTCGATCGTGACTGATGCGAATCCTCCGCACATCGCGAGGTCAGCGCGGAGCACGGCGTCGTCGTGATAGCCGTGTGGTGTGCGTGACATAAACCTCGGCGGATCCGATGGGAACAACTCTGCAAGGGACCGCTCGACGACATGCACGAACTCGTTCTGCTCGATCGCATCCCAGACAGTGAAAAGGTAGGTGCCACCCGGCCGGAGTACGCGTGCGACCTCGGCGTGTGCTGCGACCTTGTCGGGGAAGAACATCACGCCGAACTGGCACACGACGACGTCGAACGAGGCATCGGGGAACGGGAGGTTCATCACGTCCGCCTGCTGCCACTCGACCGGACCGGCGGTGCCCATGGCCTCGGCGTGATCGAGCATCGGTTGGTTGAGGTCGGTCGCCGTGATGGAGACCGACTCGTTCAAGCCTGCCGCGAGTGCCCGAGTCACGACGCCGCTGATAGTTTTTGGTTCGTACCAGTCGCCCCAGTGAGGATCTTCCAATGAACGACGAATCAGTCCAACCCGGCTTCAACACGCCCATTCCGTCGAAGGTCCTCACCCCTGATCACGTCGATTCGAGAATCGGCCCGTTGGATTTCGTCGACGGCGTGCCGACCGCTGACACCTCGGCCCGCCTGTTCGATCACCTCGATTTTCTCCGGGGCGTCGAGGTCTTTCTGAGTTGCATCCCGGCAGCATCGATCGAGGCGATGCGTCTCGGATTTCTCGGTATGGGGGCGGATGCATGTCACAAGCTGGTGATCATGGACGAGTTGTTGGACTCGGGCCCGCTCTTCCTCACGGGAAACACCGACACGGTGTACTGCGGTGGGTTCTTTGACCTGGAACGCGATGGACCTGTCGTCGTCGAAATTCCACCGGGTTGCGGGCCTGGCACCGTCAACGACGCCTGGTTCCGATTTGTCATCGATATGGGTGGCCCCGGGCCCGATCGAGGGCAGGGCGGCAAGTATCTGATTCTTCCGCCCGGCTACGACGGTGACGTGCCTGACGGTTACTTCGTCGCGGAGTCGACCAGCTACAGCAATTGGATCATTCTCCGCGGATTCCTGGTGGATGGACGACCCGATGCTGCCGCAGCGATGTTCCGCGAAGGTGTGAAGGTCTACCCGATGTCACAGGCGGACGATCCACCGCAGATGGAGTTCACCGCCACGTCCGGACAGTTGTTCAACACGATTCACGCGAACAATGTCGAGTTCTTCGATGAGCTCGCGCCGGTCATTCATCGTGAGCCAATCGAGATGATTGATGCCGAAACGCGGGGACTTTTGGCAGCGATCGGGATCCACAAGGACAAGCCGTTCGCTCCGGATGCACGGATGAGCGCGATTCTCACCGAGGCTGCTGAGGTCGCGAACGGAACTGCTCGAGCGATTTACTTCAGGTGGCGCGAAGACGACTTCTTGCTCTACGACGACCGAAGGTGGCACACATTCTTCATCGGCGGCGACTACGAGTGGCTGCGTGACGAGGGACGAGGCGGTCGACATCTTGATGCCCGCACATTGTTCTTCTATGTCGCAACGGTGAACACCCCGGCGATGGCGTTGGAGATGGTCGGCGCGGGTTCGCAGTACGCGGGAACCGACAAGGACGCCGATGGCAACTACTTCGACGGATCCAAGCAGTACCGGCTGCGCCTCCCAGCCAACGTCCCAGCCAAGAACTTCTGGTCAATCGTTGCGTACGACCCGCAGACGCGTTCAGAACTGCAGACGGGGCAACCGTTCCCGAGTCGCAACAGCCAGAAGGGCGACCTTGAAATGAACGCCGACGGTTCAGTCGACCTGCTCTTTGGGCCGGAGCAGCCCGCTGAGCTGCAGAACAACTGGATCCAGACTGTTGCCGGCAAGGGATGGTTCACTGTGATCCGCCTGTACGGCCCGCTTGAGCCGTGGTTTGATCACTCGTGGAAGCCTGGCGACGTCGAAATCGTTGGCCACTAGCGCATCATTCACAAATGCACTAATCTGGACGGGGCACCCAAGGAGGTCGCCGATGTCCACCATTCCAGCAACTGCTCAGGCGATGCTTGGCACGGACGCAGTGGCACATGTGTGGACCAACAATGCTGACGGGAGTCCGCAGGTGTCGGTCGTGTGGGTCGTTGCTCAGGGCGACGAGATTCTTTTCGGCACTGATGTAAACAGCGAGAAGGCCAAGAACCTTCGTCGCGACAGTCGGGTCATCTTGTCGATCGAAGACGTCGAGCGCAATGAACGGGGCTTTCAGCGCCACCTGGTCATCCGAGGCTGCGCAACAATCGAGCCGGGGCCAAACCCTGAGCTGATGGATCGCTTGGCGAGGAAATACACGAGCTTGCGGCGTCATCCGCTGGCAATGCGTGACTCGCCGAGTGCCGTGGTGGTTCGCGTCGCGGTCGAGCGGCTCAGTGGCGTCGGGCCCTGGATCGATGAGTCAGTAGATGTGCTCGAGTCGGCACGGGTCAATTGACCTGCGGTTGAGGAGCGCCGCCGTCGGCCAACTCCTTGAAGCGAGCAGCGACCGGGCGAGCGCGCCGTTTGGTGTCGTACAGCCCGACTTCGGTCACTGCGCCTGTTGGTTCAGTTAATGCCGTTTGCCAATCGAACTGGTCACCGCGGCTGTACCAGCAGAGCCCGCGTGCGGGCCGTCCGTCAACGCGCAGCTGAGCGAGCCCCGCGGAGAACTCGTTGAGCCAGGAGACCTGCTGGTCGAGTGGCAGTGTGAGGTTTGACGTCTCCGCGATCCAGAAGGGCTGCTCGTAGCGGTCGTGCCACCGCTCGATCTCGGCCATGGCGAGGCTGATCAGTTCACGCGGCGTCCATGCCGGCCGGTCACCTCCGACCGGCATGACTGAGATCGGGTAGATGTCGAGCCCGGCGACGAGGCGGTCGTGTTGAGCCAGCGATCGGATGCGCGCAAGTTGAGCCGTGTCGAGGCCATCGAAGTAGCCGGCGACGGCTGGTTCGTGACCGAAGTGAAGGTCCCAGACGAGCCAACCGAGCGTGCGAATGCGGTCGACATCCGCCGCTGCCTCCGGAGAGTCGTTCATGGCGACCGGGATGTCGAAGCCCTCTGAACCAACCCACCACCCGTTGCGATCGGTGCGGATGAGGGCCATTGCCTCGAGGTTGGCCTGCACGATGTTGGCAAGCGCCTGGGCGTGCGCCTCAGACGTTGCAGCCATGTCGTTCCAAATGCCGAACCGAGCTGACAGGCGCGCGGTGATGCC
>JABJAB010000026.1 GCA_018666235.1 Ilumatobacter sp. | reverse complement strand
CGCACAACTCAGAGGGCTGCAGCCCCTATAAACGCTGCAGAGTACCGTGAAACAGGCGTTGACCTGATCGACGAAAACGACATCGATGATGGAGTTGAAAGTCGTCTCGAAGATCACGGTGAGGCCGCGACTGCGCATCGCACCTCGACACCATCGATGTCGGACAGTTGCGCAGCGCAGTCCCAGAAGACACCCTCAGCCGAAGCCATGAGGCTCAAGGAAGTGGACGTCGGCACCATCGAAGATCCGCACGCGGTCGCAGCGACGTGAGAGGCTGTTGGCCGTGCTCGGATCACTCATTGCTGTGGGGCGGACCTCACAGGTCTTTCGCTATGGCAACGACGCGGTTGCCAAGGTGCTCGGGCATCGGGTTCCCGACCATTGGGCGTCGGTTGAAGCTTCACTCACTGCATCGGTTCGTGCGTTGGGAGTTCCTGCACCGGAGGTTCTCGACATCACTGCCGTCGACGGCCGTCCGGCGGTTATCTTCGAACTGATCGAAGGCCCGACAATGTGGCAGCTCATGTTGGACGATCGTGCGGCGGTTGGATCGTTGGTGCATCAGTTCGCCGAGGTCCAGCGCAGCATCCACCGCGCCGGAGTCCCCGACCTCGTGCCCGCATCGGTCGAACGAATGGGCCGCAAGATCGCCCAGGTCGACGTCGTGTCAGAGACCGATCGGCGTCGTGCGACCGATGTCGTTCAGCAGTTGCCGCGTGGCGCTGCGCTGCTCCATGGCGATCTGCACCCCGGCAACATTTTGGTTGGGCCGGGTGGCCTTGTGGCCATCGATTGGTTTGACGCATCGGTCGGGCACCCGGCTGCCGATGTTGTGCGATCGAGGTTGCTGATCGGCGCTGACATGTTGACCGATCGGCGCCATCTGCCGGGCGCGACGGATGCCGACCTACAGGTGATGCAGGACGCCTACCTCGTCGAGATGAGCGACGTGCTCGAGGAGGCGTCCGATCACCTCGACGATTGGATTGCCGTCACCGCGTTGAGCCGGATTGCCGAAGGAACCGCTGACGACGTCGAGGCGCTGGCGTCACGATGGCGTGACCACAACGCTCATTTCGACTGCACCGTCGGCGAGGATCCGTCAGCCGTCAGCTGTTAATGAGCCGAAGAAGTTCGTCGAAGATCGTTGGGGCCGCAGCGATGGAGAGATCGAGCTGATTCTGAGCGGGAACCTCGACGCGAGCCCCCGCCTCGGCGGCGATCAACGCGCCCGCCGCATAGTCATAGGGCTTGGTATCTTGCTCGTAGTACCCGTCGAGTCGGCCACACGCCACCCAGCAGAGATTGAGCGCGGCGGAGCCCATGCACCGAATGTCGCGCGCCTGTGGCAACAAGCGAGTGAGAATCTCCGTTTGTTCCCGCCGACGTTCAGCCGCGTATGCAAAGCCGGTCCCGATGAGGGAGTCGCCGAGCGAACCGGGCGTCCGGGCCCTGATGGCGGCACCGTTGCGACGCGCCCCTGCGTCGATTGCCGCCGAGAACACGTCGCCGCGCAACACATCGCACACCGCGCCGGCAACCGTCTTGCCGTGAATCGTCGCGGCGATGCTGACGGCGATGACGGGGAGGTCGTACAAGAAATTGACGGTGCCGTCGATCGGGTCCACCACCCATCCCACTGCGTTGGTTCCGACATCGTCGGCCAGCTCCTCGCCGACGATCGTCGAACCAGGACACCGTGCGAGGAGTTCGCTACGAATGAGACTTTCCGACTCGACGTCGGTAGCGGTCACCACGTCGGTCGGCGTCGACTTCGTTCCGGCGGCTGCGGCCTGTCCGACTGATTCGCGAACCAGTTGCGCAGCTAGCTGCGCGACGTCGAGAGCGACTGCCTCCAGGTGCTCCCCCGCTGAGGACGGTTCGACCGATGCGAGCATCAAGTCAGAACGACGGTGGTTCCCGCCGCTTCGATGACGCTGATATCGGCAGGGTTCACCTCGATGTTGGTAATAAGCACGTCGATGTCGGCCCACTCTGCGAATCGAGTGAAGTGCTCTTTGCCGAACTTCGAGTGATCGACCAGCGCAATCACTCGCCGAGCGGAGGCGATCATTGCGGTCTTAAGCGCCGCTTCCTCTCGGTACGGCGTGTTTAAGCCGGTGGCTGTGGAGAGTCCGTCGCTGCTGATGAACAGTGTGTCGACCGTCAGCGGTTCGATGGCGGCGATCGCCTGATTGTCGACCATGGCCAAGGTGTTCTTTCGAACTTTGCCGCCCACAACGATGACGTCGGCATCGGATCGCTCGGACAGTACCTGTGCGATGTTGAGCGCGTTGGTGACGATTCGGAGCGAAGTACTCGACGGGACGGCGCGAGCGAACGTGGCGAGCGTGCTGCCTGAGTCGATGATGATCGACCCGGTGTCGGGGAGTTCGTCGATGGCCGCCAAGGCGATTCGTCGTTTCTCGTCGTCGTGTTGGTCACGGCGCACCGACAGCAACGGTTCGAACCCTGTGGTTTCCCACGGTACCGCGCCGCCGTGCACGCGACGGACAACCTTCTGTTGTTGTAGGTCGGACAGGTCGCGCCGAATCGTCTCGGTGGTGACGTGGTAGCGAGTCGCGAGTTCGGCGACCTCGACCCGACCGGCTTGCAACGTCGCGGTGGCGATCTCACGCTGTCGTTCCGACTGGAACAGCGAAGGAGTGGAGGACTCAGTCGCTGTGTTGGTCATGTCAGTGCTCGGCTTCCTGCAACGTGGTGGTGATGGCCGACTGTACTCCATGGGTGCGGAGTCGTTCGAGGGCTGTCACGAAGGCATCGACGAAGACTGGTGAGTCGGCGAGTTCGGTGCCGAACACCTGGCTGAAGTCGAGAAATGCGGCCGGGTCAGACAGTGACTGCCGAGCTCGTGCGACTGCGTCGTCGAGGAGAGGGTCGTTTGACAGGTCCGCGTCTGTTTGGCTGAGATACGCGCACCAGCCGGCCACTGCGAGCGCACTCAGTTCCACTCGTCCGTCGCCGACGAGTTGCGCTCGAATCGTCGGGACCAAGAACTTCGGGAACTTCGCGCTGCCGTCGAGGCACAGGCGCGCAATTTGGTCGCCGATGGCAGGATTGGAAAAGCGTTCGATGAGTAAGTCGATGTAGACGTCGAGGTCGATGCCTGCCGCGGTCGGGAGTGTCGGCTTGGCTTCGCTGTGCAGCAGCGTCTCCACGAACTGGCGCAGCCGAGGGTCGGCCATTGCAGTGTCGACGAGGTCGAAGCCGTCGAGCGCAGCGAGGTAGGCGAGACACGAGTGGCCGGCATTGAGCAGTCGGAGCTTGGTCAGCTCGTAGGGGTCGATGTCATCAGTGACGATGACGTCCATGTCCTCGAGCGGCAATCGATCGCCGGCGAAGTCGTCCTCGATGACCCATTGGCGGAACGGCTCGGCGACCACCGGCCATCGATCGATGATCCCGATCTCGTCGCGGAGCCACTCAATATCGGAGGTGGCGGTGACCGGAGTGATGCGGTCGACCATGCTGTTGGGGAAGCTGACGGAGGATTCGATCCAAGCAACAAGTTCTCCACCGACGGCCTGCGCGGCTCCGATGGTTGCGCTTCTGGCCACATTGCCGTTGCCCATGATGTTGTCGCAACTCATGACGGTCAGCGGCGCGCCGCCGTCTTGGCGCCGAGCCTCGAGTCCGCGCGCGACGACGTCGAAGGCGGACCCTGGAGTGCATCGACCGGGCACGAATGCGCCGGTCGCGTCGTCGATGGGGTAGCCGCCCTCGGTGATGGTCATCGAGATGATCTGTGTGCTCGGTGCTGCGAACGCGGCAACAATCGGTGCGTCGCCGCCGTCAACGAGCAGGTAGTCGACGATGCTCCCGATGACCTCGACGTGTGTCGCCGCTGCACTGCGCGAAATCAACGAGTAGAGGAAGTCCTGCGACCGGAGCGCCGTGGCCATTGCGGCATCGGTCGCCAAGAGTCCGACACCAACGATGCCCCAATCGTGCCGACCCGCGGCCAACAGCTCGTGGACGTAAGTGGCCAGATGCGCTCGGTGAAAACCCCCGACTCCGATGTGCAGGATGCTGGGCCGAATGTAGGTTCGGTCGTAATCGGCCACGTTGGCAAGCCTGCCGATGTTCGCCAGCGCGGCCGTGGACAGCTCCACGGGCAGCGTGAGCGCATCAGCAGGGAAGTTGGGTTCCGAGGGCACCACGGCACCTTAAACAACATGAACGAAGATGTCTAGTCCCCGATTAGCGAGAAGAAAACAACATTGACTCTTGAAATACAACATGAAACCAACTAGAACATCTTTTGACGACGGTGGCATGGTGCCGCCCGTCACCATCCTTGAAGGGGGAACACCTATGACGAACCGTCGAAAGATGAGGGTGGCCATTCCGGCCGTCCTCGCATCGTTCGCACTGCTCGCTGCCTCGTGTGGCAGTGATGATGCCGACAGTGAGCCGGCAGCAGAGCCGACCGAAGAGACCACCGCTGGCGAAGAGCCGGCAGAAGAGCCGGCAGAAGAGCCGGCCGCCGAAGGCGACCGCTCCATCACCGTTGCACTCGTGGGCAACGACAACATCGAGAAGATGGCTGAGCTCGCACCCGCGAACTTCACCGCCGAGACCGGTATTGAAGTGAACTTCACCGTGCTCGACGAGCAGACCCTGCGCGAAGTCACCACTCGCGACGTCGGCGCCGGCGGCGAGCAGTTCGACGTTGTCCAGATCGGTATGTACGAGACGCCGCAGTTCGGTGCCAACGGTTGGCTGGTCGGCCTGAACGACCTCGCCGCCGCATCCGACACCTACGACATCGACGACCTCATCCCGGCCGTCCGTAACGGTCTCTCGGTTGATGGTGAGCTCTACGCTTCGCCGTTCTACGCCGAGTCCTCGTTCGTGATGTACCGCTCGGACATCATCGACAACATGCCGGACGCTCCCACCTGGGAAGAGGTCGCGGCAATCGCTCGCGAGATCGACAGCGATGAGATGGCCGGCATCTGCCTCCGTGGCAAGCCTGGCTGGGGCGACCTTGGCGCAGCCTTCACCACCGTGCTCAACACCTTCGGTGGCACCTGGTGGCTCGCAAACGACGATGGCTCCATCGGCGCCGCACAGGTCGATCAGCCCGAGTTCGCCGAAGCGCTGAACTTCTACGTTGACCTGCTCAACGATGCCGGCGAAGACGACGCTGCCAACTCCAGCTTCAACGAGTGCAAGACGCTCTACGAAGAGGGCAAGGTTGCCATGTGGTACGACGCCACCGTCGCCGCCAGTCTCTTCCCTGAAGATGTTGTCGCCAACACCGCGTTCGCCCTGGCACCGGTCAAGGAAACGGCTAACTCCGGTTGGCTCTGGGCCTGGACCCTCGCCATCCCGGCGAGCACCACCGACCAGGACGCCGCATGGCAGTTCATCGACTGGGCAACCAACGCTGACTACCATCAGCTCGTTGCTGACACCGACGGCTGGGCCGCAGTTCCTCCGGGCACCCGTCAGTCGCTGTACGCGAACCCCGAGTACCTCGAGGCTGCCGACGCATTTGCCCAGCGCACCCTCGACGCCATGCTCGCTGCCCCGATCGACAACCCCGGCACCACGCCGCGGCCCGGTCTGCCCGGCGTGCAGTACGTCGGTGTTCCCGAATTCCAGGACGTCGGCACCCGCTGCACCGAGCTGTTCTCCGCAGCCATCGCTGGTTCGATGAGCGTCGACGCCGCACTCAGTGACTGCCAGATCATCGCTTCTGAAGTGAGCACCTGATCCCCCTGAGCTCCTGATCCCCCTCAGGGAGTGAAACGATCGATCCGGTCGGGCTCACGCTCGGCCGGGTCGGTCACCCTGGGGTACTGAACGCCGAATTCTGAAAACCGAATACTGAACATCAGTCCGGCCGGGCGTCTCGTACGCCCGGCCGGGTTGTTTACAGTCACAACCGGGCCATCTCGAAGGGGGAGCGTCATGTCGAACGCTGTTGTCGATCGCGACACCGAATCGCGCGCCGACGAAGTCAAACGTTTAGAACGTCGCGAAGGGTGGAAGCGCCGAATTCCGATTCTTCCCGCGCTGCTCTTCACCATCGTGGTGACGCAGATCCCGTTCCTGTTCACACTTTTCTACAGTCTCACCGAATGGCGGCTTGACACGCCCGAGCCGCGTGAGTTCATCGGTCTCGACAACTACACCTCCCTGCCAGACGACAAGTTCTTCCGAGACGCTGCTTGGATCAGCGTGCAGATGACCGTGATGGCGGTCTTGTTCTCGCTGATCGTCGGCACCCTGCTCG
>JABJAB010000025.1 GCA_018666235.1 Ilumatobacter sp. | reverse complement strand
GGTGAATGACTCGGTGCCGTAGTCCTCGACGAAGTCTTCGGCTTGGCCAAGACTGTCCTGGGTGCCGAGGCCGATCACTTCGAGTTCTTGGAGGTGATCACGAGCAAACTGCTCGACATCGGGAGCTTCCCGACGACAGCTGGGTCAATGCGGGGCCCACAACCAGAGCAGCACCGGCCGCTCGGCGGGAAACACGTTGCGCAGAGCGACTTTTGTTTGACGTCGAATGTCGTCGACCTGAATGTCGGGCAACGCGTTCTCAGGGAAGTCCGATGTCGGTGAGAGTTCGGTGGCGAACGCCCGACCGCCAAGCATTGCCTCGGGAACGACCGGTGGCGGGGGGTCTGATACCGCGGGCGCTGCTTCGGCGGGGTCGGTGACGGCATCGGACGCAACGGTCGCTGCGGACGGTTCCGTCTCGGCGGGGGCGCCGACAGTCACCTCGCTGATGTCGGACTCAGTCGATGTCGGCGCCGGTTCATCACTGGTGATCGGCGCGGTATCTTCGGTGGTCCCGCAGGCGGCGAGAACGAGGCCGGCGGCGGCAAGCGCCACGGCAGTTCGTCGCACAACGTTCACCATTCGACCATGATGGCAAAGCCGACGCTGATTGTCTTGTCACGCGGACACCCGCGTCGTCGAGGGGTACCGTTGGGTGGGTGCACATCGTGTTGGTCAACCCGCAGATCGCGCCGAACACCGGCAACTTGATCCGGCTCTGTGCCAATACGGGGAACGATCTCCACCTGGTTGAACCACTTGGTTTCCGGCTGGACGACTCGCTGCTCAAGCGCGGCGGTCTCGACTACCACGAGCGCACGAGGATGACGGTGCATCCTGACCTGGCCAGCGCGCGGGCCGCACTTCCTGGCCGCTGGTTTGCGTTCTCGACGCACTCAACGCGCCGCTATACAGACGTCAGCTATCAGCCAGACGACGTGCTCGTGTTCGGCTGTGAAGGCTCAGGCCTTGATGAGGACGTCAGTGGCCAGTTCGACCCGGCACACTCGCTCACGATTCCGCTGCGACCCAACAACCGCAGCCTCAACCTGGCCAATGCGGTGTCAGTCGTCGTGTTTGAAGCATGGCGGCAAGTTGATTTCGATGGCGCCGCCGAGAAGGACGAGCGCGTCGAAGGGCTCACCGGGGAGCTCCTCGACGGAACCCCGTTCGACCGCTGACCTCGCTCAGAGTTGGTGCGCGTCAGGCAAAGCCGGCGCGCATTGACGGATTGACACCGTTGACGATGTCGTCAGCCCGGGTGGTGACACCGGCTTTGGCCTCGTCGTGGGTGAGGATCCAGAAACGGTCGTTGCGCACCGCGTCGAGGACGTGTTGGCCGACGACCTCGGTGCTGATGCCGCCGGCCACCATTGCCTCGATTTGAGTCTGCATGCCGCTCGAAGCAGGCCGTTCGGGCAGCGTTGCGCGCACGTCGTCGGGCATGTTGCGGTCGCTGGTGGCGATGCCGGTGGCGACGAAGGCCGGGCACAGCACCGAGACGCCGACCGCTGTCTGCATCATCTGCATCTCCTTGCTCAGTGTTTCTGAGAGCGCGACGACGCCGTACTTCGAGATGTTGTACGGCCCCATCATCGGCGCCGAACCCAACCCTGCCATCGAAGCGGTGTTGACAATGTGACATTGCTCGCCATGTTCAATCATCGCTGGAAGGAACACCTTGCATCCGTAGATGACACCCCAGAGGTTGATGTCGATCGTCCATCGCCAGGCTTCGAGATTGTCAGGGTCGGCGACGGGCCCGCCGGCCCCGACGCCGGCATTGTTGCAGAGCACATGGATGTTGCCGAAGCGATCACGCGCTGCGCGGTCGAGATCGATGATCTGGTCGTGTTCGCGCACGTCGATCTCGCGTGCCAACACCGGGTAGCCGGCTTCGCTGAGCTCGGTCACCGCTCGATCAAGGGCGGGCCGTTCGACGTCAGCGAGCACCAGGTTCATGCCGGCCGCACCGAATTGCTTGGCCAGCTCCAAACCGATGCCGCTGGCGGCCCCGGTGATCACTGCGGTTTTGCCCGAGAAGTCATCCATGTCGCTGGGTCTACTCGGCTCGGTTCGGCGGAACGCAATCGAGCGAACGGTCAGGTGGTGTCGAGCGCGGCGAGGTCCTCGGGTTTCCAGCCGACTTCTGCGAGCACTTCCGCAGTGTGCTCGCCGAGGCGTGGCGCATGGCGGTGCGGCAGACCCTGCTCGTCGCCACGACTGTCGAACCGGATCGGATCGCGAGTGACGCGGTAGGGCCCCTCGGTGGGATGGGTGTCGTCGTGGAGCAGGTCGACTGCAGCGAAGTGCGGGTCCTCGGCGATGTCTTCGAGTGACATGACTGCCGCGGCAGGGATCGAGCGGGCATCACAGAGGTCGAGCAATTCCGAGGTGGTGAAATCCGCAACGAGGTCGTCGAGCATTCCGTACAAGGTGTCGGAGTTGGCAACTCGTGATCGCTGGTCGGCGAAGCGCGCATCGTCGATCAATTCGGGTCGGCTGACGAACTCGAAGAAGTCGCGCCAGTTCTGAGTGCTGTACGGGAGGATGACGACCCAACCGTCACGGGTGCGGCGTGGACGTCGGTTGGGTGTGGTCACCCGGGCGTAACTGAACGGTCCGATCGGCGGCTCGAACGTCAATCCGCCAAGATGCTCGATGAGGTTGAACGACGCCATCACCTCGGCCATCGGGACCTCGATGGAGTCACCTTCGCCGGTCATCGCCCGTCGGTACAGCGCTGCGGTGATGGCAGGAACGATGTGGAGTCCGCACACTTTGTCGGCGATGATCGTTGGCATCAATTGCGGGTCGCCACCGGAGAACGTGAACAAGTCACTCACGCCGGAGGCGGCCTGAATCACATCGTCGTAGGCAGCCTTGTCGGCACTTGGCCCATTGCTGCCGTATCCGTTGGCAACGCAATAGACGACGTCGGGACGAATCGTGCGGACGCTTGCGTCGTCCAGACCCAGGCGAACGAGTGCAGATCGACGCATCGTGGTGATGAAGACGTCTGCGGTCGCGATGAGGTCGTGTAACGCGCGCATGCCGGCGTCGGTCTTGAGATCGAGCACCACGCTGCGCTTGTTGCGATTCATGCTGATCGCCAGTGCGCTCATCCCTGGGCTACGAGCCGGTTCGTAATGGCGAAGGATGTCGCCGCCGGGGTTCTCGACGCGGATGACGTCGGCACCCATGTCTCCGAGCATGCGCGTGGCGAGTGGCCCCATCACGACGGAGGTCAAGTCGATGACGCGGACACCGTCGAGCGGACCGAGGGGTCGATTCGGATCAGTCTGCAAGGACTGCAACCGCTTCGATCTCGATGAGTGATTCGTCGAGGAACAGCGACTGCACGCCGACGAGGGTGATCGGCACCTGCGCAATCGGGTTGACCTGCGCGGCTGCGCCGAGCCCGCTGAACAGCTCGCCCTGCATGGCGGCGGTCCATCCGACGACATAGATCGTGAGCTTCGCGAGGTCCTCGGTTGATCCGCCCACGCCGATCAGCGCGTCGATGATGTTGCGCATTGCCTGGTCGGTCTGTGCCGCAAGGCCGTCGGGATGATTGCCGTTGGCGTCCGTGCCGATCTGCCCGGACAGGTGGACAACACGGCCCGGCGACGCGATCGACGCGTGAGAGAAGCCCTGTGGCGCGGGCAGGCGATCGGAGTTCCGGAGCTCGATGGACATGGGCGTACCGTACGTCGATCAGTACGGTTTTGAACGAGGCCAACACCCTGCCCATCCCTGCCGGAGCCTGAACGTCACGACCTCGGTGATGGCGTTCAGAGGCAGGCGCGCACGGCGTCGTTGAGTCGAACGGTGCGCGGGTCGCCTGCGATGCCGCCCAACATCTGGTTCATCACGTAGCCGTAGCCGACGCCGGTGTCGGGGTCGGCTTGGCCGAGCGATCCGCCCGCACCAGCGTGACCGAATGCGTTGTGTCCGAGGAGCGGAACCGTCACATTGTCGAGCATGAAGCCCATCCCGAAACGGGTCTCGGCGACGAGGCAGTGATCAGGTCCGCTGACCGCTTCAGCGGTCGCCGCTCGCATTGCAGCGGGTCCGAGTACGCGAACGCCGTCGACATCGCTCACGGTGGCGGCGTACATCTTGGCAAGGCTTCGAGCGTTGGTGATGCCGCTGGCGGCCGGCATCTCGGTGGCATGGAATGCCCGGGTGTTGAACGGGTTCTCGGCCAGCCCGAACGCCAGAATTGCACCGTTCATCGTCAATGCCTTGAAGCCTGGCGTGCCTGGCCCCATCATCTGCATCAGCAGCAGGAGTTCTGCCGGGTCGGAGGGCGGCGGTGCCGGTTCGAGTCGGCTGACTCGCGCCTCTTCTGCTTCGGGCAGGCCGATCCAGAAGTCGAGACCGAGCGGGCCGGCCACTTCGTCGGCAAAGTAGCGCCCGATCGAACGCCCATCGATGCGCCGCACCAATTCGCCGGCAAGCCAACCGTAGGTGACGGCGTGATAACCGTGCGTCGAGCCTGGCTCCCACAGTGGCGCCTGATCAGCGAGGGCTTCGACGACCGGTCCGACTGCGAGGATCTCGTCGATCGTCAACGGTGCCTCGGCCCAAGCCAGCCCGGCCTGGTGGCTCATGACCTGAGCGACGGTGATGTCGCGCTTGCCGTTGGCTGCGAACTCTGGCCAGTGCATTGACACTGGGTCGGAGTAGTTGAGTTTTCCGGCTTCGACGAGACGGGCGACGCAGATCGCAGCCGCACCCTTGGTGGTTGAGAAGACGAGCTGGAGCGTCTGCTCGTCCCATGCTTTGCCCGATGTCTTGTCGGCGATACCGCCCCACAGGTCGACCTGCAATTTGCCGTCGGCGTACAGGGCGAACCCCGCGCCGAGTTCTGGATAGTCGGCAAAGTTCGCGCTGAATGCGTCCGCCACCTTCTCGAATCCTTTGGCCACGTGTCCCTGTGTCTCGGTCATGCGGCGACCGTATCGACGCCCAGCGACCCTGTGGCTTCGCGGGGCATGAGTTGACGGTTCAACGCGAAACTCGCTGGATTCACGCCGGCTCACGCCCGTCCTTGACCTTGACCGGCCCAACCGATGCGCAGCGCAACACGGCGCGTCGCGATGGTCGGTAGATACGACTTCGCCGATCGCAGAAGTATTGAAAGTTCGACTCGCAATTGTCTGGGGTGCGATCTAAGATGGTGTGGGTGGGCAAGGATGTGGGGCCAGCGATCGATGGACGGCACGCCCGTCGCGAACGCAGCCGCGTTGCGGTGATCGATGCCGTCTTCGCTTTGGTGCGCGATGGCAAGGTGCCCCTTACTGCTGAAGATCTCGCCGAACGGGCAGGCGTGTCGGTCTCGTCAGTGTTCCGCAACTTCGATGGCCTCGATGACATGCAGCGTCAGGCGTTTGATGTGTTCCGTGAGCGGTACAGCCAGTTGCATGACTCAGTGGGTCCGAGTGACGCACCGCGTGGCCAGCGGGTTGTCCAGCACGTCAAGAGCCGGCTCGCGCTGTTTGATGCCGCAGGACCGATGATGCAGATTGCCCGCCACCGAGCACTCGACTATCAGCCGATGGCGGAAGGTGTCGCCAGGAGCCGATCGCAGCTCGCTGATCAGACGAGCGCGCATTTTGCCACCGAAACAGCGCAGCTGACGCCAGCCGAAGCGTCCAACCTGCTTGCCGTCATCGATGCGATGACCTCGCCCGAGGCGTATGAGGTGCTGCGGGCGGCACACGGTCGATCCGACCGCCAGATCGCTCAGTCGTGGACTCGGTCGATCGAAGCAATTCTCGCTGGCTGGCCCGGCATTCAACCAGATATCGACACCGACACCGACAAGGAGAACACGGCATGACACGCGCCTCACGTTTCGAAGGAACGATCGGCAAGACGCTCGCCGACTCCGAACCCTGGTTCGACGAACCGCCGCATCCCAGCGACGATGCTCCGAACGTTGTGGTTGTTCTGCTCGACGACACTGGCTTTGCGCAGTTTGGTTGTTACGGCTCCGATATCGACACGCCGAACGTCGATGCGCTCGCTGCGGGTGGCGCCCAGTTCACCAACTTCCACGTCACCCCGCTCTGCTCGCCGACCCGTGCCTCGCTCCTGACCGGCCGGTCGCAGCACGCCGTTGGGATGCGCGCGGTGTCGAACTTCCGTACCGGCTTCCCCAGTCAGCTCGGCCACATCAGCAACCACGCAGCCACCGTTGCTGAGGTGCTGCGCGACGAGGGCTACGCCACGTTCTGTGTTGGCAAGTGGCATCTCGCACCGATGGAACAGTGTTCGGCAGCCGGGCCGTTCGAGCAATGGCCGCTGGCTCGTGGCTTCGACCGGTTCTACGGCTTCCTCGAAGGCGAGACCGACCAGTTCCATCCGTCGCTTGTGTGCGACAACCACATGATCGACCAGCCGAAGTCGGCTGAAGACGGCTATCACGTCAGCGAAGACATGATCGACCAGCTGATGACGATGATCAGCGACAGCAAGGGCGTGCGACCCGACCGACCGTTCTTTGCCTATGTGCCGTTCGGCGCAACGCACGCGCCGCACCAGGCGCCAGAGGCGTACATGGACAAGTACCGCGGCAAGTACGACGAAGGGTGGGATGTCATTCGCGAACGCTGGTTTGCCCGGCAGCTCGAACTCGGTGTCATCCCCGCCGGTACGCAGCTCGCGCCCCGCAATCCGGGTGTCGACGCATGGGACGACCTGTCGGAGAACCAGCAGCGCTTCAACTGCCGACTGCAGGAAGCGTTTGCTGCATTCCTTGACCACACCGATGATCAGATCGGTCGTCTCGTCGACGGGCTGCGTGAGATGGGCGAGCTGGAGAACACGGTCGTCGTCGTGCTCGCCGACAACGGCGCGTCGCAAGAGGGCGGCCCATTTGGCGTCATGCACGAGATGAAGTTCTTCAACGGCATCTTCGAGTCGGCCGACCAGATGATCGATCAGATCGACGACATCGGTGGCCCGCACAGCCACACCAACTACCCGTGGGGTTGGGCGCAGTGCGGCAACTCGCCGTTCAAGTGGTACAAGCAGAACACACACGAAGGTGGCGTGCATGTGCCGATGATCGTGAGTGCCCCGGGCATTGCTGAGCCGGGCGCGTTGCGCGACCAGTTCGTCAACGTGTCCGACATCGTGCCAACGATCTACGAGATGGTCGGGGCGACGGCTCCTGAGGTCTACAAGGGCCTCGAGCAGCTGCCGGTCACCGGTCGGTCCTTCACCAACGCCCTGGCCGACGCGTCGGCGGCAACGGCCAACACGGTGCAGTATTTTGAGATGGCTGGCAGCCGAGCGTTGATCGCCGGTGACCAAACGTCGCTCTGGAAAGCGGTGTGCAAGCACGACAAGGGTGCCGACTACGACACCGAACAGTGGGAGCTGTACCACCTCACCGACGACTGGTCTGAGTGCAACGACCTCGCCGAGGCCCATCCTGAGAAGCTCACCGAATTGCAGGAACTGTGGTGGCAGGAGGCCGACACACATGGCGTGCTGCCGCTTGATGACCGCATGATCGAGCTGTTCGGGAGCAGGTTCCGCGACCATTCGCCACACCCAATCGACAAGCGTTACGTCTACCGCCCGCCGATGTCGCCGATGCCCGGCCAGGCGTCGGTGTCACTTGGCGGTACCTCGTTCGACCTCACCGCCCGAGTCACTCGCGAGGCAGGCGAGGCAGGCGTGCTCTACGCAACTGGCACCGAAAACTCGGGTGTGTCCATCTTCGTCCAGAACAACAAGTTGGTCGTCGACTACAACGCCTTCGACGATCACCTGATTGTCGAGTCTGACGTCGACGTCCCGGTCGGCCCGAGTGAGCTCGGTGTGCACGTCCGCCGGACCGGTGGCAAGACGGGCACGATCTCTTTGAGCGTCGACGGTGCGGCGAACGAGCCAGCTGAGCTGCCGTTGTTCATGACCATGATGTCGTCGGTCGGCCCGAGCGTCGGCTACGACCACGGCTCGGCAGTGTCGCAGCGCTACGTCGGGCCGTTTCCGTTCGACGGCACGCTGCACGACGTCACCGTTCAGTTGCTCTCTCGCGATGCGGTTGAAGCAGAGCGAGCACATGCTGCCAGCGAGATGAGCCGCCAATGACCACTTGGTGCCAGGCACCAAGTCGTCCCGTACAAGTCGTCCCGTAAAGGAGTTCGAATGAGTTTGAAAGTCACGTTGTTGGGCACCGGTTCGCCGATGCCATCACCTGATCGCGCCGGGCCGGCAACGTTGATCTCGGCCGGCGAAGGCCCAGAGGGCGAGCACTACCTCGTCGACGCGGGACGCGGTGTCTTGATGCGGCTGGCTGCTGCGGGTCTTGGCGCGCCGAACCTTGCCGCGGTGCTGATCACGCACCTGCACAGCGATCACATCACTGACCTGAACGATGTGATCACCACGCGCTGGGTGATGACGTTCGAAGAGACTCCGCTCACCATCGTTGGCCCGGTCGGCACGAAGTCGGTTGTCGACCACTTGCTCGCGTCGCTCGAACCTGACATCGAGTACCGCATTGCACACCATCAAGACCTGGACCATCGCCCGCCGGTCACGGTGATCGAAGTGACCGAAGGTCTTGTCGAACTTCCCGACGGCCAAGGCGGCAAGGTCACGATCACGTGCGGGCAGACCGACCACAAACCGGTCGAACCGAGTATCGGATTCCGGTTCGATCTCCGCACGGATCAGGGGGTCGCGGCCGTCGTGGCTGCTGGTGACACGGTGCCGTGTGCAGGGCTTGACGCGCTGTGCGAGGGAGCGAATGCACTGGTGCACACCGTGATCCGTAAGGACATCATCGCCAACATTCCGATGCAGCGGATGCAGGACACGCTCGATTACCACTCGTCGCCTGAACAGGCTGCGCAGACCGCTGCGAAAGCCAGCGTCGACACGTTGATCTACACCCACTATGTGCCGCCGATGCCGATGGGCGGTACCGCAGACGACTGGCGCGCACTCGGCGCCGCCCATTTCGACGGCACCATCGAAGTCGGCGACGACCTCCACACCGTCACCATCCACCCCACCTGACCGAGAAGACGACTTGGTGCGTGGCACCAAGTCGTCTTCCCTTTCGAAAGCAGCAGCTATGAAATCACTCCGCACGCCTGATGATCGATTCGTCGATCTGCCGGACTATCCGTTCGCGCCGAACTACGTCGACATCGACGATCTCGACGGCGGCACGCTTCGTGTTCACTACCTCGATGAGGGCCCGGCAGATGGGCCGGTCGTGTTGGCGATGCACGGCGAGCCGTCGTGGAGTTACCTGTACCGCAAGATCATCCCGCTGCTCACCGCCGCCGGGTTGCGTGTGATCGCGCCGGACCTCATCGGCTTCGGCAAGAGCGACAAGCCGAGCGAGAAGAGCGACTACACCTACGCCCGCCACGTTGCCTGGATGCAGGAGGCGATCATCGATCACCTCGACCTGCGAAACGCCACGTTCTTCGGTCAAGACTGGGGCGGCCTCGTTGGCCTCCGCCTCGTTGCCAACAACCCCGACCGGTTCGCACGCGTCGTGATCGGCAACACCGGTCTCCCAACTGGTGAAGGTGCGCCGAGCGACGCGTTCATGGCGTGGCAGAAGTTCAGCCAGGAGTCGCCGGTCTTCCCGATCGGCCAGATCCTGCAGGGTGCCACCGACACCGCGCTGACCGATGGCGAAGTCGCCGCCTACGACGCTCCGTTCCCGGACGAGACGTTCAAGGAAGGCGCTCGCATCTTCCCGTCGTTGGTGCCGACGTCGACCGATGACCCGGCAGCACCGGACAATCGTGACGCCTGGAAGGTCTTCATGCAGTGGGACAAGCCGTTCATCTGCTGCTTCAGCGACAACGACGCAGTCACTGCCGGTGGCGATGTGCCCTTCCTGAAACTGGTTCCCGGCGCGCAAGGTCAGCCGCACACCACGGTCACCAACGCGAACCACTTCTTCCAGGAAGATGGCGCCCCGCAGATCGCGCACATTCTCATCGACGCGATCGGTGCGGGCTGACGACATGGCCACGGTGGTGAAATCAACATCGGTTCCGGCGTCTCCCGACGAGGTCTGGGCTGTGCTGTCGGACTTTGCAGCGATCAGCGAATGGGCGTCGAATGTCGACCATTCGTGCCTGCTCTCTGATCAGACCGACGGTGTCGGCATGGTGCGCCGAATCCAGACCGGCCGCACGACCGTGGTCGAGACCGTGACGCGCTGGGAGCCGGGCGTGGCGTTGAGTTATGCCCTCACCGGGCTGCCTGCGGTGATTCGGTCGTTGACCAACACGTGGACGCTTGAGCCGCTCAGCGACACGACCAGTACGAGCACCACGGTCACGTTGACCACCGAAGTCGATGCCGGATCGCGACCTCCGCAAAAGGGCATCGCCAAGGTGGTTGGCCGCAAGCTCGGCCAAGCATCCGATGAGATGCTCGCCGGCATCGCCGAACAATTCACAGCACCACGCAACGCACAGGAGGCAGACGCATGACGCGCCCCGACGTAATCATCATCATGACCGACGAAGAGCGGGCCATCCCGCCCTACGAGTCGGACGACGTCCGCGCTTGGCGGAGCAAGGTGCTGAACGGCCAGACCTGGTTCGACGAACATGCGGTGAACTTCAATCGCCACTACACCGGGTCGCTCGCCTGCGTGCCAAGCCGCCCGACGATCTTCACCGGCCAGTATCCCGACGTGCACGGCGTCACCCAGACCGACGGGCTCGGCAAGATGGCCGACGACAGCCGGCTCCGTTGGTTGCGCGAGGGGGAGGTGCCGACGCTCGGTAACTGGTTCCGAGCCGCCGGATACGACACTCACTACGACGGCAAATGGCACATCAGCCACGCCGACTTACACGACACAGAGGGCGCACGCGTCGACACGAACGACGACGACGGCAACATCGATGCCGCCGCGGTCGAGCAGTACGTGGCTGCCAACCCGCTCGCCCCCTTCGGCTTCGACGGCTGGGTCGGCCCAGAGCCACACGGCGGTCGACTGCGCGATAGTGGCGTGCGACGCGACCCACTGATTGCGGCCCGCGTCACGGCCTGGCTTGAAGATCGCTACGCCCGGCGCGCTGCCGGCGATACTGACGCAGAGCAGCCATTTCTTCTGGTTGCGAGTTTCGTCAACCCGCACGACATCGTGCTCTTCCCAGCATGGGCCCGGCGCGACAATCCACTCGAGGTCGGTCCGACCGATCCGCCCCACGTGCCTGAGGCGCCGACGGCGCACGAAGATCTCGCGAGCAAACCTGCTGCCCAGATCGCGTATCGCGAGACCTACCCGTCCGGGTATGGGCCGATCCCGGCGGTGGCCGGCACCTACCGGAAGAAAGCGCAGGAGTACCGCGACCTCTACTACCGGTTGCACGCTGAGGTCGACGGGCCGCTCGACCAGGTCCGCGCGGCGGTCACCAGCAGCGGCCACGACAGCGTGATCGTTCGCACCTCGGACCACGGCGACCTCCTCGGCGCACATGGCGGGCTCCACCAGAAATGGTTCACGCTCTATGACGAAGCGACACGCGTGCCGTTCTCGATCGCACGTGTTGGCGCCAATGCGACGACTGGCGCGGCGATTGACGGCGCGCCCACCTCGCACGTCGACATCGTGCCGACGCTGCTCGCTGCAGCGGGAATTGACGAGGCGATCGCCGGTGACGTGCTGCGAGCTGACTTCACCGAAGTCCATCCACTCCCCGGCCGCGACCTGATGCCGGTGGTCGACGCACCCGACACCGCGGACCAGAGTCGGCCGGTCTACTTGATGACGCGCGACAACATGCTGGAAGGCGACTCCGGCGCATCTGGCTTCGCGCGTCGGCTCGGTCGAACAGCAAAGCCACCGGCGCCGCTGCGGATCCAAGTGCCGGCGCATGTGGCATCGAATTTCGAAGGGCTGGTGCTGCGGGTTCCCGACGCTGTCGACGGCGTTGGCCACCTCTGGAAGCTCGTCCGAACCTTCGACGATCCGGACACGTGGACCGAACCCGGGATTCGTCATCTCGCGGCATCCGGCCCTGGCGGAGACGAGTACCGGACCGCCACGCTGCCGGATCAGTGGGAGCTGTACGACCTCGATGCCGACCCGATCGAGGCCATCAATCGCTGGAACGAGCCGGCGGTGTCGACCGTGTTCGACCATCTCCGAACTGAGCTCCAGGCCGAACGTGCCCGAGCCGTCCCCGGACGCAACAACCCGTGGCCCTATGCGTCACGCCAACCCACAGCAGGAGCACCGATGAAACAACCAACACCACCCGCACGCCTGCTACGCAAGGCACTGCAGCGGGCAGGAATGCACCCCGACGACCCGGACGCCACCACATTTGACCTCACCGGGAAACGGGCGCTCGTCGTCGCGACCAACGTTGGGGTGCTCGACATCGGCAAGCCGACCGGGGTGTTTGCCAGTGAGATGACCGTGGCGTACTACGCGTTCCTCGACGCCGGGATGGCCGTCGACGTGGCCAGCCCGCTCGGCGGGGTGATCCCGGTCGACCCGCAGTCGATCAAGTCCGTGATCCGGTGTGCCGACGATGATCGGTTCCTTGCCGATGACGAGCTCAAGGCCAAGGTCACCGACTCGCTCGCGATCGGCGACCTCGACATAAGTGACTACGACGTTGTATTCCTCGCCGGTGGTTGGGGCGCGGCGTTCGACTTCGGATTCTCCGAACCGCTCGCCGACAAGATGACTGATGCGAACGCGAAAGGCCTCGTGATCGGCGGCGTCTGTCACGGACCGCTCGGTCTTCTCAACGCGAAAGACGTGGATGGCAAGCCGCTTGTGGCCGGCCGCAAGATCTCGGCTGTCACCGACAAGCAGGTGAAGGAGCTCGGTATTCAGTCCACCCCGCACCACCCTGAGCGGGAACTCCGTGGGGTCGGGGCCGAGTTCGAAAGCGAAACCCGTCGACGCGATCCGCTCGCGAATCACTGGGTCGTTGACGGCAATTTGGTGACCGGCCAGAACCAGAATGCCGGGCCGATGGTGGCCCGCGAGATGATGCAACTCTTGGTTGCACAGTCTGAGAATGTGAGCACGTCATGAGCAACACGGTCCGCTACGGCACCCTGAACAGGGAATATGGGATGAAGATGGCAACCATGCCGCCGGAGGACGATGGTCCGGTGTGGATGGTCAACCTGATGAAGTATCGCGAGGTCGCCGACTATGCCGACGGTCGCGAATCCACGATCAGCGGACGCGACGCCGATGACGCGTATTCGCCCCTCGACTCACTCGCAGCAGTCGGAGCTCGACCGGTGTTTTTTGGCAACGTCGATCAGCAGTTGCTGGGTGACGAACCGAAATGGGATCGCATCGGCGTGGTGAAGTACCCAACGCGCAAATCGTTCATCGACATGCAGTCGCTGCCGTCGTTCCAGAAGTCGCACCACCACAAGGACGCTGGTATGGAGACCACGATTGTCATCGGAACCCAGCCGATGCCGGTGCCCGAGGCGCCGGAGGGGTTTGAGCTGATCGACTGGGCCGACGTGCCACACCCGCCGACCGCCGACGATGGCCCGGTCGTGGTGATGCACGTCATCCGCTTCAACGACGCGGCGGCGGCGCACACGACGCCCGACCACATGGAGCAGTACCAAACCGCGGCGGGCAAGGTGGCGCTTGGCCACGGCGTGCGCATCAGCGGCTGGTTTGCCGTGGAAGACACGATCATCGGCGACGGCCGGGCATGGCATCAGGTGCGGTTCAACGAGTTCCCGAGCAAAGCGGCCTTCATGGCCGTTGTGACCGATCCATCTCGTCTTGAAGCTCAGAAGGACCATCGCGAGGTCGCCATTGCTGATACCTATGCGCTGATCGTGCGTGCCGCGCTCAATGATCTCGAAGCGTCGATCGACTCGTGAGCCAACGGCACCCCTTGCTCCTCGGTGGCGGTTACGGGTCGCCGTATTCGATCAAGATGCGCGGGGTGCTGCGCTATCGGCAGATCCCGTTCCGCTGGATCCTGCGCGGGTCGAAGTGGGACAACCTGCCGGACGTTCCGGTGCAGATCATCCCGGTGATCGCCTTCCCGAACGATGATGGCGACTACACCGAAGCGATGGTCGACAGCAGCCCGCAGATCATGCGGCTCGAGACGATGTTCAACGAGCGCAGCCTCGTGCCGTCCGACCCCGTGGTGGCGTTCATCGACTACCTCATCGAGGACTACGGCGATGAGTGGTTGACCAAGCCGATGTACCACTACCGCTGGTATTACGACGCCGCGATCGACAAGGCGTCCAAGCTGCTTCCGCTCGATCGTGGTGGTCTCGATCTCCCCGACGATCAGTGGCAGCAGATGCATGCGTACATCTCCGAACGGCAGATCGGTCGGCGGGCCATGGTTGGGTCGACTCAAGAGAATCGGCCGATCATCGAGGACTCATACCAGCGTCTCCTCGCACTGCTGTCGGCGCACTTCGAGTCGCAGATGTTCCTGCTCGGTGACCGTCCTGGGCGCGGTGACTTTGGGTTGTTCGGGCAGCTGCATCAGTTGGTCAGCTGGGAGCCAGAGTCGGCACGCGAAGCAATCGACCGGGCGCCGCGCGTGCGCAACTGGGTCGACCGAATGGACGACCTGTCGTGGTGGGAGACCCCCGCCGGCGATGCGGGCTGGGTTGACCGCGATGCGATCAGCGACACCACCGTTGCGCTGCTGCACGAAGTCGGTCGCACGTACGCACCGTTTATGATCGCAAATGCAGCGGCACTTCAGGCGGGCGCTGATGAGATGTCCTGCACGATCGACGAGCAGACGTACGCCCAGGCGCCCTTCGGCTATCAGGGCAAGTGCTTGGTGTGGCTGCGCGAGCAGTACGCAGCGCTGTCAGATTCGGACCGGTCCGCGGTCGACGCGATTCTTGCCGGTACCGGGTGCGAAGTGCTGGTCGCCTGATGGTCAGGCTGGCGGATTTGCACGAGGCGGAGGCCGAACACCTCCAGGCGCGAGCCGACGCCATGTCGCGCATTGAGCCGGGAAGGTGGCTGACGCCAAAGCCGTTAGCCGAGTTGACTGTTGCGATCGTGTCGACCGCCGGCCTGCACCTCCGTACCGATGCACCATTTACCCTCGGTGCGCTCGACTATCGGGTATTGCCGAGTGATGCCGACTGGGGCGACGTCGTCCTGTCGCACGTCAGCACCAACTTCGATCGCAGCGCCTTCCAGCAGGATCCGAACATTTCGTTCCCGCTCGACCGACTCCACGAGATGGTCGCCTCAGGTGAGATTGGTGGCGTCAGCCCCCGGCACTACTCGTTCATGGGGGCGATGCCGAATCCGGCGTTGTTCGAAGACACCGGAAGTGAGGTCGGCCGAATGCTCGCCGCAGACGGCGTTGATGTTGCGCTCCTCGTTCCTGTTTGACCGCTGTGCACGGGCGCAGTTGGCGCCCTCACCAACTTCATCGAGCGGGCCGGTGTCGCCTGCACGTCGATCAGCCTGATACGTGAACAGAGCGAGGCCGTCGGCCCGACTCGGGCACTGTGGGTACCGTTCGCCTTGGGCCGACCGCTTGGTTCGGCCGAGGACCCTGAGTTCCAGAAGAACGTGATGCGCCAGGCATTCGGTCTGCTCGCGACTGCGACCGAGCCGACGATTGCCGACTATGCCGGTCCACTCCCGGAGGAGGCCGGCCCTGGACAGTGGGCCTGCCCGCTCAACCTCGGGCCGGTTGTCGACGACACCTTGACGGGGCGACTCCTCGCTGAGGTGGGGCGATTGAAGACCTGGTCGGCACAGACGCGGGCCGTTCGCGGGCGCACGCTGTTTGGCGTCAGCGGCGCGCAGCCCGACCAGGTCGACGACGTCGCTCGGGCACTGGCGTCGGTGGTCGAAGCTGACTCGATCACTGACGCGCCTGTGGGCGAGGTCGACTGGGCCTTCGACATGCCGCTGCTTGTTCGGCACCTTGCCGACGACCTGCGGACCTTCTACCACGAGGCCATCGCGGCGCAGCCTGGGAGTGTTGCACCGAACCACGACGCGCTCAACGATTGGATCTTCGGCGGCACCGCCCTTGGCGACACGCTGCTTGCCGTTGCCGACCGGCTCACTGCTGCCGACAACCCGATGGCGAACCTGGTGCGTGGCCTGCTGATCCCTGAGGGTCGGTATCGCGACGGCAGCGCCTTCTGACTGGGCAATCTGACTCAGCGTTCCACCCCGCCCATTTGGTGGCAGCCCTCAGAGGTGGCCCTGGCCGGATCAGTTCGCTGGTGACTGAGTAGCGTTCCGGCGATGGGAGTTCAACTTGCCAAGTCCGCGATCGATCTCGGAATTGTCGTCAGCGACGGTCCGCGAGCGTTGGCGTTCTACTGTGACCTGCTCGGCCTTGAACATGTCGCCGACATGCCGATGCCGATTGGTGGCGGAGGCACGATGCATCGCGTGCAGTGTGGCGATTCGCTCCTGAAGTTGGTCGCCTTCGATGAGACGCCGCCCGCCGCGTCCGGCGGAGGAATTCCTGGCGCCCTCGGTTTGCGCTATCTGACGCTGATCGTCTCGAATCTCGACGAGGTTCTGGCGTTGTGCGTCGGGGCGGATGTCACGGTCGTCGTACCGGCTACCGATCTTCGGCCCGGCATTCGTATCGGTATCGTCGAGGACCCGGACGGGAACTTGGTCGAGTTCGTCGAAACGTCCTGACCAGGCCGCCTCCTCAGGCGCCGGCCACCTCCGCCGCGGCGAGCTTTGCGGCGTAGGTGTCGTGGTAGTGGTGCAGCGCCGGCTCATTGCGGCCGAAGAGGCTCTCATCGAGCGCACCGGCGTTCGCGGCGGCCTGCTGTGATTCACCCATCACGTAATCCTCGTCGCGAATGATCTCGGCGAAGCCTTGCGCGATGTTGGTGATGAATTCGTTGATCTCGGCTGCTTCGGGCCCAGTCGCATCAGCCAGTTCTGACTTCATGTAGAAGTCGACGCGGCTGAGATGGCGGCCGGGATCCCCTGGAGTCGGGTAGGCGCGGACCAGGAACACACCGGCGCGGAACGGCATGAGGATCACGTTGGGGAAGATCCAGTACACGGGCAGACCGGCCACCGTGATGTCCCACTGATCCTCGGGGAGGTGGCGCATCTGGTCGATGTCACGACGACAGAGGATCATGCGGTGACTGTGGCCGCCAGCATCGGCGTCGTCGTCGTAACACTGCACGTTGCCGTGGAAGCTGTTGAACAGTGTGTCCTTGTGCAGCGAGGAGAAATGATAGGTCTCGCCGAAGGTGTCCATTGCCAGCTTCCAGTTGCAGGCGGTGTCGTACGCGTCACGATTGATTGGCACGAGTTTGTCGAAGCCCCAGGTGGAGAACTCGTCGTTGAACCAGGCCCCGAGCAGTTCGTCGAGGTTGAGGGTGGCGTCTGGGTCAGGGTGGACGAAAAGCAGCCCATGGCGTTCTTCAGCGGGCAGCGGCTTCAACCCGAGGCACTCGGTGTCGACCTCGCCGAAGTGGTCGGGTTTGGGAAGACCCACTAGTGCCCCGTCGGGGTCGTAGGTCCAGGCGTGAAAGGGGCACGTGAAGCGGCGCTTGGTTCCGCGTGCTTCGGTCTCGACGATGGCGCCCCGGTGGCGGCATGAGTTGATGAATGCCTGGAACTGACCGGTGGCGTTGCGTGTCGCCAGGATCGGCACGCCGACGTCGTTGCTCGTGATGAACGACCCCGGCTCGGGCAGGTCGCCTGATAGGCCGACACACTGCGCGGTGCCGCGAAAAAATAGTTGCCGCTCGCGTTCGGCTTGCGCTGGATCGGTGTACGTGGACGTGGACTGGGCCCGAATTTGCCCGGCGTCGACGTTGGTGCCGGCATCCAGTCGCTCGATCAGCTGTTTCATGAGTGCGACTTGGACATCGTGGCGCATGTGGACAGCTTTCCGAAGGGGATGATGCGTGAGCGAGTCAGAGCGTCGCTGGTGAGCGAGAAGTCGTTGTGGTGTCAGGTCACACGTTCGAGGGTGGCGGTGAAACCGATGTAGTCCCAGATCAGATGCTCGCCCTCGATCCGTCGGCGTACCTCAATCGGCATGCCGACCGGACGAAGTACGTGGACACCTTCCTCGAAGGTGGCGACGACGACGATCCGCGTCTGCTTGTCGAACTCAGCGACATCGTTGACGCCATGTTCCTCGGTGCCGTCGCAGCGCATGTCGTGGACAACCCCGCCCGCCGTGATCGTGACCCGGTCATCGGCTTGCTCGATGCGTTGCACGCCGCCGAGCATTTGATGATCGGCCTGGACCTCTCCATCAACAGTCACCCTGACAACGCGCCACAGGCCGCGCATGTCGACGGCGCCGTCGGCAAGCGGTGTGTCACATCCGGCGAGTACGGGAGGTGGCATGTCGCCCGTCCAACCGCCTGACGGCGTGAATGCGACTGGGACCTCGTCGACGTTCATCCCTTCAGCGTTGCAGGCGGCGTCGGTCGCATTCGACCCCGGAGGCCGCAAAGTGCAACGATCGCCACCATGACCGATAACTCCAACGGCACGTTCAACGCCCTCGTCGTCCGCGAAGCCGAAGAAGGCAACCCGAAGACAGCGTCGGCATCGATCGAACAGCTCACCGACGCCGACCTGCCCGACTACGACGCTGACGATGTCGTCGTGCAGATCGATTACTCGTCGCTCAACTACAAGGACGGCATGGCCCTCACTGGAAAGGGTCGGATCATCCGCTCCTACCCGATGGTGCCCGGCATCGATTTCTCGGGCACGGTCATCTCATCGGAGTCACCGAAGTTCGCCTCGGGCGACGAAGTGATCCTCACCGGCTGGTCCGTTGGCGAGCGTTACTGGGGCGGATACTCCCAGCGTCAGAAAGTCAAGGCGATGTGGCTCAACCGCCGTCCGATCGGCATGAGCGCCGTGCAGGCCATGGGTATCGGTACTGCGGGGCTCACCGCGATGATGTGCGTGCTCGCCCTTGAAGAGGGTGGGGTCAAGCCGACCGACGGACCCATCGTGGTCACCGGAGCCGCTGGCGGCGTCGGCAGCGTCGCAGTCGCGATTCTCTCCAACCTTGGCTACGACGTCACTGCTGTGACCGGTCGGCCCGAACAGCATGAGTACCTGCGGGCCCTCGGAGCGTCGGCCTTCCTGTCTCGCGCCGAGATGTCTGAGGCCCCGAAGCCGCTCGAAGGTGAAACGTGGGGCGGCGCGGTCGACACTGTCGGCTCGACGATGCTGGCCAAGGTCCTCGCGCAAACCAAGTATCAGGGTGTCGTCACGGCGTGCGGCCTCGCCGGTGGCGTCGATCTGCCGAGCACCGTCATGCCGTTCATCTTGCGTGGTGTTCGACTGCAGGGAATCGACTCGGTGCTGGCTCCGATTGAGGCTCGTGACGCGGCGTGGGCGCGGCTCCTCACCGACCTGCCATCGGATCTACTCGACGCGATGACCGAGGTCGTCCCGATGAGTGCACTGCCCGACCAGGGCGAGGCGATCATGGCCGGTCAGGTGCGTGGCCGCATCGTCGTGGACCCCAACGCCTAAGTCAGCGGCGCGGTCGGTTCAACGCAGGGTTGCGTTGAACAGCGCGAGCGTTTTGTCCCAGCAGCCTTGGGCAGCGGCTTCGTTGTATGTCGGGTGGTCGGGCCAGGTGAAGCCGTGGTCGGCGCCGTCGAAGATCTCGACTTCGACGTTGGCGAGCGGCTCGACCACATCGAAGAATCGTTGATGCATCGCAATCGACTGCACCTGGTCGGCTGTACCGATGCCGATGTACAGCGGCTGGGCCAGGTTGGCCGCGGTTTGGTGCGGCGAGTCGGGCTCGCCGTCGACGAGGAATGACGGATGCCAGGTGGCACCCGCGACGATGCGATCGGGCATTCGCATCATCGACCGAAACACCGCACGGGCACCCAGACAGAACCCGAGCACTGCGATGCGGTCGGCTTTGTCGGCACCGGTGGCGCTCAACGCACAGTCGAAGTCGTGCTGGATGCCGTCGTCGTGCAGCGACATCAGCCACGTCCGCATCTTCTCGCCGAGCGATGGATCAGCCGCTCGGTCCTCAGGATTGATGCCCAACAGGCGGCCCTGGCGGTGGTACAGATCAGGACAGATCACGCGGAATCCCTCGTCGGCGAGCTTGGCCATGAAGGTGTGCGTGGCGTTGCGAATGCCGGGGCCGTCGTGGAAGATCACCACGGTCGGCCACGCACCGCCACCGACGGGGCGAACCGCGGGCTGCTTGACGAGGATGGCCATCTCGCCATCGTTCGTCGTTGTCTCGATGATCTCTTCAAGCAACTCCATGTTGGGAAGGTAGTCCCCGTCGTGCAGCCGACTCACGCTGTAGCGCTGGTCAGGCGGCGTGCGTTGCTCGAGCAGATCGACTCAAGGGTCGCTTCCGATGCACCGGTGGATCGCAGCAGATCGAGCAGGTGGCTGGCCGGATGGCCGGTGTTTGGCGCATCGGAGCCGAACAGAATGCGATCCGCGTACCGGTTCGCGATGTCGGCAGTAATTGGGACGGGGCTGAACGTCACCGGCGTCAGGTCAGCGACGAGGTTGGGGTGTTCGCCAAGCAGCTCGACCGCGTCCTCGAAAGCGTGGTGTCCGAAGTGCGCCAGGATGATCGCCGTTCCGCGATGCTGCGCCGCAGCCCGCCCGATCGGGGCGAGCTCGTCGGCAGCGGTGAAACCATCGACACCGTGCCCGGCATGGATCACGACCGGGACACCGCGATCGCCAGCGGCTTCCAGCACATCGCTCAATCGCGGGTCGTCAGCCTCATATGCACCGACCGAACAATGCAGCTTCAGCACCCGTGCTCCCGCTTCGACAGCATCGTTGAAGTCCGCGAGGGGATCGCTGTCGTCGGGATGCACGGTGCAGCCCGGCACGACATCGACCGGGTGATCAGCAAGCGATGCGCTGACCTCGATCATCGATGCATTCAACGATCGAGCCATCTCGGCCTTGTGGGCGTACGGCAGATTCCACACGGTGTCGATGCCGTCCGCGTGGTGGCGGTCGAGCACCTCGCGATGATCGAGTGAGTAGTGGAATTCGGCGAGACCATGGTCGCGGAAGAACCGGCGGACCGCCGAGGCGAGTCGGTCGGGTAGCAGATGGGTGTGGCAGTCGACGATCACGTTGTGCAGTTCAGCAGACTGTTGGGACCTGGCCCTGATCCGAGTCGAGAGGTCATCGAGTGGCCGCGAAGAAATCGCGGAGCTGCCCTTGGAAGTCATGGTTGAACTCGTCGTAGGCCGATCGGAGCGCGGTTGCGGTCCAGGTCGGAGGAGCGAGCGCCGACGGGAGCTGTGGTTCGATGCGCAGGAAGCGGACCGCGGCTGCTGCGACCATAAAGGACTGCGGCATCAGTTCGATTTCGCCGTGGTCGAGCGCTGAACGTTGCCGAGTGAGTGCGTCGTGCAGCCGTTGTGCCGCCGCTTCGAGTTCGGTGAGTGGCCAGAGCCGGGCCACGAGGTCGTCGACATCGTCGCAGGCGAGCGGCCCTGACGTGATCAGAACGTCGGCCGGGCGTGGCGGTCCGGCGGTATTGGCAGGTCGCATCCAGATGTCGGGTCGCAGCTCGGCGAGCCGCGAGCCAACCATCGATTCGCGGAACGCTCGTCGCTCCGCCATTGATCGGCGATCGCTTGCAGCAACGGCAACGATCCAGTCGCCGTTCCATTCGACAGTGGGTGCAGTCTGTCCGCCGTCCTGCTCACGCTGTCGTTCGAGGAGGCGACCAGCCAATGAGTAGTGACCGTCGTTGGTGATCAGTTCGCCGTTGGTCACCATTCGGGACAGGGAGGTGCGCGCGGTGCCGGGTCGAATACCGAACAACTCGGCGAGCGCCACCAGTGATCTCCCGGGCAGGGTCGGGGGGTGTGTGCCCAGCAGCGCTGAGAGGACGACCGACCGAGCACTGAGTGGTTCGATTCCCAACGCGGCCACGTCGTCGGGTCGCATCGGTGCGGTCGTCATGCGTCGTTGCACGCCGTACCGAATTCGTCGGACCCGGATGCGAAGCGCCAACCCACCCCCACCCGATTGTTACGAATCTTGTTCATCACGACCGCAGAGTGTATCATCACGCCATGGCTGCGCTCCCCGACCTCGACGCGTCGGTGCCCACGATGGTGCCTTCGGCAGATCTGCTTCCCGATGTTCTGCCGACCGATCGGCTCAATGCTCGCGGCATGGCCCAGCGTGAGCTGCGCGATGAACTCCGCCACATCAACAACGTGGGCAATGTCGGCACCGTGCTGCACGCCCTCGCGCTGTCGTTCGGCGTTGTCGCTCTGGCCGGGTACCTCAACACCTGGTGGGCGTACGTCCTGGCATTCATCATGCTCGGCGGCGGCCACGCCCGCCTGAACATCCTCGGCCACGAGTCCGCGCATCGGCTCTTGTTCTCGAATCGCACGGCGAACGATCTCGTCGGTCGGATGCTCGCCTATCCCTCATTTCAGGCGGTGATGGCATATCGCCGATCGCATTTCGCCCATCACCGCGACGAGATGGGTCCCGAAGAGCCCGACCTCTCGTTGTACTCGGGCTACCCGATCCCACCCGACTCGGCACGTCGCAAGCTCCGGCGTGACGCGTTGGGACTGAGCGCCTACAAGAACTTCCGCGGTCTCTTCAGCGCCGTTCGCAATGGTGCGCGCGAAGCGCAGTACATCTTGGCAGTGCAGGTCGTCATGCTTGGCGTGTCGATCGCAGTGATGCGGCCGCTGATGTATGTGGTGTGGGTGCTGTCGTGGTCGACGCTGTGGCGCGTGTCGAACCGCGTCCGCTCGATTGCTGAACACGGCGGCATGGTCCGTTCAAGCGATCGTCGCCTCACCACGCACGTCATCCGGCAGTCCCTCATTGCTCGCATGTGGATGGTGCCGTACAACACCGGGTGGCATTTGGCCCACCATGTCGACATGGGCGTGCCGTGGCGCAACCTGCCGAAGTTGCACGCCGAGCTGGTTGAGTCGGGCTGGGTTGTCGAAGGAATTGAGTACCCGAGCTACCGCGCCTTTTGGAAGGTCGCAGTCTCAGGCACCGTCAAACAGCCAGACGTTGCGGGTGCTGGAAGCGGTCAATCAAGCATGCTCAGTTTTTAAGACTGGCCCCTCGCTCCTCGCCCCTCCCTCTGAACTCTCAACCAGACACCCGGTGCTGAGCCCGCATTTTCGGATCTAGGGCTCGACGATCGCGAAGCCTGTCTCGAATGTGTCGAGGTTGCCGAAGATCGTGATCAGCGCGCTGGGATCACCGTCGAGCGCGACCAGGCCATCACCAACGGCATCGATGAACGAGACACCGCCGCCGCTGATGTCGACCAGCAAGTCCTTTGTCAGCGTGACGGTCACTGCGGCGTCAGGATCGTGTCGGCCGCAGACGTGGTGAATTGCTTGATTTTCGAGCGCCAGTACCCATGACGCTTCGGACTCGTCGAGATCGGTGAACTGCCAATTGGTGATGACGTGTTCGCCCACAACGTCTTCGGACTTGAGACGGATCGCCATGGCATCGAACACCATGTCGATCGTGAGCGCCACAGCGAAGCCACGTCGCGCGGGGGCCGGGCGCGCCGGTGGTGGGCCGTGCCGCAGCTCTTGTGCGCCGGTCAGGTACGCGTTGCGCCACGTCGCCGATTCGGCCTGGTAACCGAGTTGCTCCAGCGCGTCGGCCTGGAGTCCACGCGCTGCCTGATTCGCCGGGTCGGCGAACACGAGATGGTTGACCACTTCGGCGACCCACCGGTAATCACCGGTGTCGTACGCCGCCTGCGCATGAGCGAGCAGGGCCTCGGCGCCGCCCGCCAGCTCGACATACCGTGTGCCGGCATCAACCGGGGTGCGCATCCAGAGGTGGGCGGGGTTGCCGTCGTACCAGCCGAGGTAGCGCTGGTAGACGGCCTTGGCGTTGTGGACGAGTGCGCCGTAGTAGCCGCGCGTGTGGATCTGATCGGTGAACGCCTGGGGCAGTTCGAGCTCTTCGGCGATCTCGGTCGGCACGAGACCCTTGTTCGCGAGCCGCATGGTCTGATCGTGCATCCAGCGGTAGAGGTCGCGCTGGTGTCGGAGGAACTGCGCCACATCGTCGGTGCCCCAACGAGGCCAATGGTGACTGGCAAACATCAGTGCACTATCGGCCCCGAACAGTTCCAGCGCCTCGTTGATGTACTTCGACCAGCCGAGCGAGTCGCGGGCCTGGGCACCACGCAGTGGCAGCAGGTTGTGCATGTTGTGCGAGCAGTTCTCCGCCATGCACAACCAACCCTTGCGTGACCCGTCGGCTTGCTCGGGACCGCGCTCGGGGAAGAAGAAGTTCATCTCGGCTGGGGCCTCGGCCTCGGGCGTGAGCTGGAAGATGATCCGGATGCCGTCGACCGTCTTCTCCTGTCCGGTCTCGGTGATGTACTCAGTCGGCGGAATCAGGCCGATCTGACCCATCGGTGTGGCCTTGCCGAGGCCGCTGTCGACGTGCTGGCGAGGTCCGGCAGGCAGGGTCATGCCGAACTGGTAGTTGGCGCGGCGGCCCATCGCCGGCCCTGCGATGACGTTCTCGAAGACGGCTTCGTGCAGGAAGTGCTCGGGGGCGATGATCCGGACCTGGCCTGATTCGACCTGTTCGTCGGTGACGACGCCGCGGACTCCGCCGAAGTGATCGATGTGGCTGTGGGTGTAGATGATCCCGACGACGGGTCGTTCGCCAAGTTCAGCATTGGCCAGATCGAGGCAGGCCTTTGCACATGCCTCGCTCGTGAGTGGGTCGATGATGAGCCAGCCGGTGTCGCCAGCGATGAACGTGATGTTCGAGATGTCGTACCCGCGTGCCTGCCACAAGCCGGGTGCGACTTCGAACAGGCCGTGGACGGCGTTCAACCGCGCTTGATTCCAGAGGCTGGCGTTGACCGAGTCAGGTGCGACTTCGGAATCGCGCACGAAGTCGTGGCGGCCGATATCCCACACCGTGCGCCCGTTCTCTTCGATCACTCCGGTGGGGTGTGTCGCAACCAGGCCGCGAGTGACCCGATCCATGTCCGCGGTGTCCGGGACAAAAGCACCCGACGCAGCGGCGAGCAGTTCGAGCGTCTGCTCGGTGGGTGGCTTGGGCATGCGGTCATCGCTCATCGCTCAAGTGTTGCAGTTCTGACAGAATCGACAGCAGCGTCGTCCGTTCCGCCTGCGGTTGGAAATATATTCCGGGCATGAATCGTCGTCGCCCCGTGATCATTGCCTTGTTGTCCCTCGTTGCCGCCAGTTGCGCGTCGAGTGACGGTGACGATGCAGCAACCCCCGTGGCCGAGAAGAACGCGCCGGTTCAGACCGATGTGCCGGTTGAGACTGATGTGCCGGTTGAGACCGAGGCGCCAGCTGAGACCGAGGCGCCAGCTGAGACTGATGCGCCGGTTGAGACTGATGTGCCGGTAGAAACCGATGGGCCTGCCGAGGAGGGAGGGTACGACTTTGGTGCGATCGGTCCGATTGTTGGCGACTTCGTTGAGACGAACGACCTCGACGGTGCCGGCCTCGTCATCGTTGATGCCGACGACGGCGTGGTGCACGAGGACTACTGGGGAGAGTTTTCGGCCGAACGCATCTCGCTCATTGCGTCGTCGAGCAAGATGATCGCCGCCGGGGTGCTTCTTGCACTCCAGGATGACGGTCTCATCGATATCGATGCGCCTGTGGCTGACGTGACCGGATGGGATGGCAACCCTGAGATCACCACGGCGCAATTGATATCGAACAGTTCGGGGCTTGTTGGGCTGGGTCCGAATCCTGCGTACCCCCCGTACCTGTGCCAGTTTTTCACCGACTCAGAACTCGAAGAGTGCGGGGCGGCGATCTTCCAGACGCCCGACGATGATGGAGACATCGTTCCGCCCGACACCGAGTTCCGCTATGGCGGCGCCCAGTGGCAGGTCGCAGGAGCCGTCGCCGAGACCGTGTCGGGTCAGACCTGGGCGAAGCTCATCGATGAGATCTACGTCGAGCCGTGTGGCCTCGAAACTCTCGGGTTCAACAACCACTGGGCGCAGGCCGGTGGATTCGGCTACCCCGCCGAGTTCATCGCTGACGGGCCGTCGATGCTCACCGACACGGAGAACCCGCAGATCGAAGGCGGTGCCTATGCGACCACGGGCGACTATGCCAAGTTGCTCTTGATGCATTTGCGCGGCGGAATGTGCGGCGAGAATCAGGTGCTGTCACAAGCTGCGCTCGACACGATGCACGCCGATCGGATTGCAGCGGCGTACGAGGGCAGCGCTGGTGAATCAACCGGTTATGGGATGGGCTGGTGGGTCGATCGTGAGACTGGCCGGATCAGCGATGGCGGTGCGTATGGCTCGGTTCCCTGGCTCGACCTGGAAGACGGCTACGGCGCCTACCTCGTCATCGAAGCTGACTCGGGCACGGGTGGCGAACTTGCCAGCCTTCTCGAGAACGTCGTCGACGACGCGATGAACGCTGGGAGCTGAGATCACAGGTGGATCCTCGTCAGGGACGACGTGAGTCGACCGTGCGCTGCGCGTCAACGCAATCGCTCCGACGATGATCGCGGCCGAGGCGAGGTGTCCGAGCGTGATGGCTTCGCTGAAGAACACCGAGCCGATGAGGAAGACGGTCGGCAATTCACATGCTCCGGACGCAGCGGTGCGGGCCGTGCCGATGACGGGTGCGGCGGCGGCGTAGATCGTCATCGGGATCAGCGCCGAGAAGGCCCCGATCGCGACCACCCAACCGAACGATTCGAACGACGTCGGGAACGCCTCGCTGGGTGAAAGGCTCAGCAGGAGTGGGCTCATCGCGAGCGATGCCCCGACGGCAACCGCGGCCAGGCGTTCGAATGGGTCGAGCGGGCTGAGGCGCTCGGTCAAGATCGCGACACTGAAGCCGAACGTTGCGGGGGCGATGAAGAGCAACGGTGAGAGTCCTGCACCGGAGCTGGTACCGAGACCGACGATGGCCGCAACGACGACGAGCCCGGCTGAGGCGATGGATCGCGGGGTTGGGCCGACGTTGAAGAGCAACCAACCGATGATGAGGGCGAAGAGCGGATAGGTCATCTGCACCACGCCGGCGACGGCGACGTCGGCCGTGTCGATGGTGCGTACGTAGACGATCCAGCCGCCGCCCATCACGACGCCGCTGAGCAGGCCCCACGAAGTTGCCGTCCGTTTCCCGTGACCGAAGTTGACGAAGCGCACCAACACGAGCGCAGTCAGCGCGAAGCGGAAGAAGGCGACCGCCACGACCGACATGCCGGTGTCGGTCAACTGCCGAACGAAGATCGTGGTGCTTGCGTACGCGAACGAGGTTCCGACGATGGCCAGCGTCGCGATGCGTGGTGTCGGTTGCCAAGCACGGATGTGGTCCAGCGTTCCTTCGGGTGATGTTCGAGCGGTCGGGCTGATGAGCACAAGTACATGATCGACCGCATTCACTGATGCGTCTAGCGAGTTGTATGATCCTTATTCATGCAACCTGTGCATGAATCATTGGAACGTCAGCACGTCGACCTCTTGGTTGCCTTGCGGCACAGCGGCAAGCTCGCGACAGCTGCCGAACTCGTCCACATCAGCTCGTCGGCAGCAAGCCACCGGCTGAAAGAAGCCGAGCGTCGTCTTGGCGTTGCCCTCACCACAACCGAAGGTCGCTCGATCCGCTTGACCGCCGCCGGCCTGCACCTCGCCGAGGTCGGCGAAATTGCCCAGCGCAACCTGCGATCAGCAGAGGAGACGGCGCGCTGGATGAACTCCGCTGACCGGCCTGCCGTCCGCATCGCTCTCGACTTCTACGACACCGCACCGTGGTTTGAGCAACTCATTGGACTGCACGACCTTCCGACCGATGTCGACTTTCTCCGCGTCGGCCACGAGCAGACGGTCGAGTCCGTCGAGCGACGCGTCACCGACCTCGGCATCGTCGTGCTCGCGGCGAGGATCCCCGAGGGCAACGTGCTGTCGGCCGACCACCTTGTGGGGGTGGTGCGCGACGATCATCCGGCAGCCCATCGCGGCGAACTGCAACCGGGGGACATCGTTGACGCCACTTACCTGACCGTCGGTGACCGACCGACGCACGGCTTTGAGCATCACGAGTTCTTCGAACCGGCTGGCGTCCGGCCTCATCGTCTGCGCAAGGTCGAGTCGCTGGCCATGGCGTTGCGACTGATCCGGTCCTTCGGGGGTATCACGGTGCAACCGGCGTTGGCGCTGCGCACCCCTCCGCTCGATGGCCTGGTGGTCGTGCCGCTGGCCGGCGCACCGATTCCGGTTCGCTGGGAGATCGTCTTGCGGAAAGACCCTGCTGACGACGAGGTCGCCATGGCCGATGCAATCCGCCGCTTGGTGGAGGCGAACAGATCTTCCGCAAGCGTTTCACACGGGGCCTGACCGCACTGGTGACTCTGTGAGATGGCGGTTGAGGATGTTGCGGGTGACCTGGGCGACTGCAGGGTCATCGGCGAGACCAAACACCCAGTCGGTGGTTCCCACGACCATCACTTCGCCGTCCTGCCGGTTGACGCGGTCGGCGTACGGCCGGGTTACCAGCATCACCGAGTTGCCGTACCGGCAGCGGGCCAGGCTGTCTGCGTCGACGCGACCGTAGAAGCGCGACGCGGTGAACTCGATGTCACCCTGATCGCTGAGCGCAGAGATTGAGGCCGGGTACTCGCCAACACCGATGTTGCTCGACGGAGTGAGCGCCACAATTTCGGTTCGTTCAATCTGCGGTGCGCCGGGCACGGCTCGCGCTATTGGCAACTGGAACTCGTCGAGATCGATGGGGCAGCCGACGGTTTCGTACCCAACGACGCCGTGCTTGGCGCCGAGTAGATCGCCGTATCGCAAGCCGGTGTTCGCCAGCATCCAGTGGTCGTCGCGGTACACGGTGTACGCCCCGGACCCGCGCGGTGTTGCCTGGCCGAACCTGTTGTACAGCCCCCAACGGGAGCCCGCACCGAGCAAGCTCCACTCGGGCTCGTTGACGATCGGGTCCGCCCACATCCCACTCATGCGAGCGGGGTCGACGTCGAGCATCGGATCACTGATGTGCGCTGCGTACTTGTGGCACACCATCACGTCACCGTCGTGTTCGATGCGGACCTGCCAGAACATCGTGTTGCCGGACAGGCTGGCCAAGTGACCGCCGAGCTGCACATGGGACTCCACGACCCGGCGCGCACCGCAGGACCAGTACTCGTCATGACCGACGTCGATGAGCAAGTCGTAGCCATCGGCAATCGTGGGGTCGTCGTCAAGGTCGGTCGAGATGCACGAGTCGAACTCGTAGCCCTCGGACTCGGCCCACTCGACAAAACGACGCTCGTGGGTGAACCATCCGCTGGATCCGATTGATGCCGGGTAGCCGTGGGTGAAGCGGTACTCCTGAAAGTGGTCACCGTTGACATCGGGTTCCTCACCCCACCGCGCCGGACGTGCCTTGCGGTCATCGCGATCAACTTCAGGACGGCACAGCATGCCGCGTCCAAACGGGCGCCTAAAGCTGACTTGCGTTCCACCGGTGTAGAGGCTGGCGCCGCCCCAGGTGTTGTAGGCGTTCCAGGTATTGGTGCCCAGCACGAACAGGGCCCGACAGGATCGCGTGGTCGGCGTCGAGGGTGCGGTGACCACGAAGCAGGCGTGGGCGACATCCCGGCCGGCCGCAGCGCCGTGCGCCGTCAGCGTCACCAGATGGAATCCCGATCGCCAGTCGTCGCCGATGGGGATGTCCACCGACGCAGGCCACGCACAGCCCACACTGTCCGCGTCAGCTGGCGCTGGTACGGACACGCCGTCGATGCCTGTGGCTTCCCAGAGCACCTCTCGTCTGGCGCCCCATCGCTCGACGACGACGTCGTATCGATGCACCGTCGACACATGCACGGTCGCGGTCGCCCCTGCCCGATAGCTCAGCCGTCCGCAGTAGCCCTCGATCTCGTCGTAAAAGGTGATGTCATCGCTCACGCTGCCACCCTTGCAGCAGTCTGCGCACCCGAGCGACGCAGCGCACTGACTCGCGCCTGCCTGCCGGTCGGCCATTGCTGTGGTTGTAACTTCGAAGAGATGTCGGCCATCACATCATCAACAGGTCGCTGGGGACTGCGCGCCGCTCGACTGTTCGACGGCTTCGACTTCGTCGAGCGGCCCGAAGTGCTCGTTGACGTCGGCAAGGTGGTGGCCGTCGGCGAAGCGCTGCCGGACTCACTCGAGGTGCGCGATCTGGGCGATGTCACCCTGCTGCCCGGCTTGGTCGACTGCCACCAGCACCTCGTCTTCAACGGACGCGGCACACTCGAGCAACAGGTCAGCGATGTCGATGATGCGACGCTCACTGACCGGGCTCGGGCCAACGCTCGGCTTGCCCTCGAAGGCGGTGTCACCACGGTCCGCGACCTCGGTGACCGCGGCTTCGTGACCCTTGGTCTGCGCGCTGATCCGGATCTCGCAACGATCGCCGCTGCGGGCCCACCGATCACACCGCCCGGTGGCCACTGCTGGTACCTCGGAGGCGAGTGTGAAGGCTCCGACAACCTCGCCGCTGCAGTAGCTGACCGCGTGGAGCGTGGCTGTGACGTCGTGAAGATCATGGTCACAGGCGGAGCGATGACACCGTCGTTCCCGCTCTGGATGTCGCAGTTCTCCGAGGCTGACGTGCGGTTAGTCGTCGATGCTGCGCACGCTGCGGGCCTGCCGGTCGCGGCTCACTGCCACGGTGTCGATGGCATTGCGATGGCGGTCGACGTCGGGGTCGACTCGATCGAGCACTGCACGTTCTTCACCGAGAGCAACGAGAGCATTCCGCCGCCCGAATTACTCGATCGGCTCGCGGCGTCCGGTGTTGCCTTGTCGGCAACATGGGGCGTCACTGAGACGCCACTGACCCCGGCCAACTGGCAGCGGGCGCGGCCGGTGATCGAAGACGCGCTTGGGCGCGTGCACGCCGGTGGCGGGGTCGTCGTGGTGGGGACCGATGCAGGCATCTACCGGCAGAAGCCGCACGACGTGCTACCGCACGCACTCCCGACGCTGCTGAGCGCAGGCATGACCACCGTCGAGGCGTTGCGTGCCATCACCAGTTCGGCGGCCGATGTGTGTCGTCGGCCTGAACGAGGGCGGCTGCAGGCCGGCCTGCCCGCCGACATCGTTGCCGTCGCAGGCGACCCCGCCGCTGATCCGGCAGCACTCACCCGCATCGCTGCGGTGTGGCGCGATGGGCGCAGCATCGTCGGCTCGGTCAGCGACACTGAATGAACAGCAGCTCACTCGTCGACGTGACGCGTCGCGCCGGTCTGCTGGATCCGCGCCGACTTCCTGCGTTGACCGCAGCGATTGGTCGGTGGGGACCCACGCTCGCCGCGCCGTACACCGCGTCCGCACTGGCCACGCCGAACCGAACAGCAGTCGTCGACGATCGCGGCTCGATCAGCTGCGGCGAGCTCGATCGAAACTCGACACAACTTGCCAACGGGCTCCGCCAACTTGGACTCGACCGCGGTGAGCGACTTGGTATCGCCTGCCGAAATCATCGTGAGTTCGTCGAGGCGACCATTGCCGCCGCCAAGCTCGGCGTCTCTGTCGTCTACTTGAACACCGGATTCGCGGCGCCGCAGCTACGCGATGTGCTCGCCCGCGAGCAGGTTGATGTCTTGGTGGTCGATGCCGAACTCGTCGAACTGGTCGATCGGGAATCGTTTCGCGCGCCGGTCGTCGTGGTCGGCTCGTCCGCCGCGTGCGAAGTGCACGCAGGAACAACGTCGCTGCGAGCGGTTCGAAGTTCCGGAGCCCGGCGCCTGCCGCTTCGACCGTCGAAGCCGCTGGCGCCAGTGCTGCTGACATCGGGAACCACAGGGACGCCGAAGGGCGCGCAGCGCAGTGTCCGTGCTGACCCAGCGGCGGCGGCGATTGTCGAGAGCATCCCCTACCGGTTCGACGACATCGTTGCGATCACCTCGCCGCTGTTCCATGCCTGGGGTCTTGCCCAGATGGGTCTCGCAGCGTTGCTGGGAGCAACGATCACGGTCAGCGCTTCCTTCGATGCCGATCGAACGCTTGCCCGGCTTGAACACGATGCCGTGACGGTGCTCGCCGTGGTCCCTGTCATCTTGCAGCGACTCCTCGACGCCGAAGGTCTCGACACGACTGACCTGACCGCGCTGCGCATTGTCGCCTCGAGTGGTTCGGCTTTGCCGATTCCAGTGGTCGAGAATTGGCTCAGACGCGTCGGCCCAAACCTGTACAACCTGTACGGATCCACCGAGGTCGGCCAGGCCACACTCGCCACACCTGCAGACCTGACGGCGTCACCGTCGACGGCTGGCCGAGCGCTTGCTGGGTCGACCGTTGTCATCCTCGACGACGCTGGTCGTCCACTTCCTCCGGGATCTGCCGGCCGGATCTTCGTCGGCAACGGCTCGCAATTCGACGGCTATACGGGCGGCGGTGGCAAGGAGATCATCGATGGTCTGATGTCAACCGGCGATGTGGGCCACCTCGACGAGAGCGGATTGCTGTTTGTGACCGGCCGTGCGGACGACATGATCGTGAGCGGTGGCGAGAACGTGTTCCCGGGCGAGGTTGAAGACCTGTTGTTGGCCGTCGAGGGGATCTCTGATGTCGCTGTGGTCGGCGTCGACGATGATGTCTTCGGGCAAGGGCTGGTCGCGCATGTCGTCACGGCGCCAGGGGTGCGGCTGACGTCCAAGCAGGTCCGCGCGGCTGTTGCCGACAACCTCGCTCGCCACAAGGTGCCGCGACGTGTGGTGTTCTGCGATGAGCTGCCGCGCACCGCAACGGGCAAGATCCGCCGCAACCAGCTCTGAAGTCGATGCCGTCTGCGCGGCGCCGCTACGTTCCTCAGGCATGGCCCTCCCGATCTCTCGTTTCCCGGTTCCCGAGCTTGCTGAGCTTCCCGACGACATCCGGGCGTTGATCGAAACGATCCAGGAGAAGTCGGGATTCATCCCCAACGTGTTTCTGGCGCTCGCGCATCGGCCGGCTGAGTTCCGTGCCTTCTTTGCCGCGCACGACGCCTTGATGGACAAGTCCGACGGACTTTCGAAAGCGGAACGCGAGATGATCGTCGTGGCGACAAGTGCAACCAACGGCTGCCTGTACTGCGTGGTGGCGCACGGTGCCATCCTCCGGATTCGGGCGAAGAACCCGTTGATCGCAGATCAACTTGCGATCAATCCGTGGAAGGCCGACCTTTCGTCGCGCGAACGGCACATGATCGACTTCGGCCTCAAGGTCGCAGGCGATTCGGCGCAGATCGTCGATGCCGATCTCGACGCGATGCGTGCGGCTGGCTTCACCGACGACGAGATCTGGGACATCGGCGCGATCGCGGCGTTCTTTGCCATGTCGAATCGGCTGGCGAACCTCACCTCGATGCGTCCGAACGACGAGTTCTACGCGATGGCTCGGTAACCAATCGTCGTGCGGTGCAACAGCCGGTCGTAACCGTCGTAGCCGCCGGTTGCGCGGTGCAGAACGCACCGGTTGTCCCACATCACCAGCATGTTCGGCTCCCACCGATGTTGGTACTGGAACTCATCTCGGGTTTGCCAGGCATACATCTCACCGAGGAGCAGCCTGGCGTCGTCGTCGTCCATGCCATCGATGCCGATGATGTAGCCGATGGTCGAGTACAGCGTCTCGGCGCCCGTCTCAGGGTGGGTCCGAATCAACGGATGGAGCTGGGTGGCGTAGGCGCTGTCATTCGGACGGATCTGCATCGACCGGTCCGCATCGTCGTCGCCGTACTGACCGTCGGGCGCATAGCCGCCGCGCGCCGAATGGATACCGACTTTGCCGTCGATCTTGGCACGGAGTTCTGCAGGCATCGCCGCAAGTGCGGCCTGCTGGTTGGTGTACAACGTGTCGCCGCCGAGCGGTGGAATGACCTTGCCGTACAGACATGTCCCGTCGGGCGGAAACTCCTGAAAGCTCCAGTCGGCGTGCCAGTTTTCAGCGAAGAGTGACGACGTCTCGTCAGCGCGACGGCGAATTGCCGCGATGTGGGGATGCCCATCGATCGCAGCGAAAAAGGGGTCGTCACCGAAAGGACCGAACCGGAGCGTGAACGCTTCGAGATCACTGTCACTCAACTGCTGATCGGGGAACGCCAACACTTTGTGCTCGAGCCACGCAGCACGGATGGCAGCAACGTCGGCATCATCGAGTCGGCGAAGATCTACATCGCGCACGGTTGCGCCGCACGCCGCTCCGCTCGGCACAACCTGAATGCGTCCTGCGGTGTCCATCAGCGTCCACCTCGAGACATCCGGTCGGCCATGTCATCTGGCATGCCGTGTGGCAGTTGGCGTTCGTGCAGCAGCGCATCGCTGCGGGTGCGTTGCTCGCGGTCATCGATGAGCCGTTTCACGATGCGATTGGTGCCACGTGAGTTGGCAAGGATCTCGCTGCTCAACGCATCGACGGTGGCGTCAAGATTGTCGTCGGCAACGCACTGGTCCACGAGTCCCATGCCGGCCGCCTCGGCGCCGGTGATTCGTCGGCTGGTGAACATCAGCTCCTTTGCTGCGGAGCGACCAATGCGTTCGGGCAGTCGGATCGACATGCCCCAAATGGGTGCCAGCCCCCATTGGCCGTGGGTGTCGCCGAGCTTGGCCGACTCGCTGGCGATGAGCAGGTCACACGCCAACGCGAGTTCAAGTCCACCCGTGTAGCAGTGCCCATGGATGCGGGCGATCGTCGGCTGCGGGAGCGCTTCGAGGGCATCAACCGTCTCCGGTTCGAAGTGACGGCTCGGTGCTCGTTCGCCGGACGCGATTGACCCGAGGTCATGACCAGCGCAGAACGCGCGGCCGGCACCTGTCAGTACGACACAGCCCACCGATTCGTCGCCAGCGATCGCATCGAGATGCTCGCGTAGCTCGATGAACATGGTGGGGCCGAGTGCGTTGAGCTTGTCGGGCCGATTGAGCGTGAGGGTGGTCAGCACAGCGCCGTCTGCAGTGGCGATGTCGGTGCGGAGGACGAGTGGTTCAGTCATGGTGCTACGCGCTTCTCAGGAGGCGTTCCTGTCCGATGGGGGTGCCGAGACGCGCGGCGAGTGCGTCGGTGACGAAGTCGGTGACCTTTGATTCGAGTGGGAATGAGAGGTGGCTGCCCTCGTACCAGCAGATTTCAGGCTGCTCCCAGTGCTCCCACAAGGCGTGCACATTGCCGGGCCGTACCCATCGGTCGACGATGCCGCCGTAGATGAAGCGGGCCTCGTGGGGAATCACGGGCTGCATGGCGAGTGGCGAGACAGCGCGGTTGACGCGTTCGAGCGATCGCCAACTGAGTCCCCACTGCTCGTAGAAGGGCGGCAGTAATGCTTCGACGTTGCGACGCAGGCCGCGCACAAGGTCTGCCTCGGGAACTCCGGCGATCGCGATCGCCAGATCGGATTCGAAACAGGCCAGCAGTGAGGTGAAGTAGCCGCCGAGCGAGATGCCAGATGCCCCGACGGCAGGGGCATCCTGGGTGTCGATCAGCCACTGCTTGAGCCGGCGGATGTCCCAGATTGCCTGGGCTGCCGTGTGCACCGTGTTCATCGCACCGCCGAACAGCACACGGTCACCCGACGCTCCAACGGCGCGTGGGCCGTGCAGCGGCGAGACGGGAAAGGCGAGGTTGAGTCCAAGTTTGTGGTGGAGGCGCTTGGCGTTGAACGCTGCGAAGTCGATGCGCGGCGTACCGGTGCGGTAGCCGTTGATGCAGATCAGCCAAGGGCGCGGCGGCCCCTCGTGGCGCAGGACCCAAGCGTGCGCGGTTCGGTTGGGTTCGTACTCCAGCCAACGTTCACGACCGGGCTCTCCGTCGTGAGGTTCGTACTCGCTGTCGGCGATGAGGTGGTGGTAGTCGAGGCCACTGGCTGATCTGGGTGTCAGGGTGACCCGGCTCAGCTCCGGCGGGTCGACGTGGTATGACATTGGATCATCGACCCAGCCGCGGTCGTTGAACATCTCGACGCCGTCGCCGAGTTCGTTGCGGAGTCGCCGACGGAAGTCGATCGATGGGGCGCGTAGCCGGCTGTTCGTTGTCTCGATCTGTAGGGCCCATTCGTCGACGAGCCACTTGGCGGCCAACATTGGTGTGAGTTTGGGTGTGGGCAGGTCGTGCAGGCGATGGCCGACGACCCAGTTGCGGGTTTGCCCGACCATCTCGTCGATCACTGACATGCGTGCTCCGTTCCCCATCGTCACCTCGTCGGTGACGCCATCTTGACCGTAGTGCCGGCGCCCGATGAGCGGCGGATCGTTCTCCTCCGGTTATCGCCGTTCGAGTGTTGTCAGGCGGCGTCGGTGATGTGGGCGGTGAGCTTGTCGAGGGCCATATTCCAACCCTGTGCGCCGGGGGAGTCTGCGGGCACGCCGACGTGGGTCATCACCATGGCGGTCTTGCTGTTGCGGTCGGTGAGTTCGACGATGACCTTGGTCGTGGTTGGCATGCCTTCGGGCATCTCCATGTCGCCGGCGGTCATCACGTCGCCGTCGGCGTTGCTCATCGACTCGGTGTAGACGAGGCGGGTGTGCGGGGACACCTCGAGGTACTCGCCGACGAACCACATCTGCATCGCCCCGTTGGGCGTGTCCATCTCCATGCAGACGTGTCGTTTGCCGCCGACAGTGACGTCCATCTTGGCTACCGGGATGCGCGCACCCGTCGGGCCATACCAAGCGGCGAAGTGGTCAGCGTCGGTCCACATCGCCCACACGAGTGGCATCGGCGCGTCGAAGGTGCGCTCGATGACCACGGACTTGGTCGAGTCTGAATCGGTGGTGTTGGTGTCAGTCATCGTTGTTGTCTGCCTCTTCTGGTCGATGTTCGGTGTGGTGTTGCAGCCGCGTGAGGTAGTCGTCCATGCGGTCGAAGCGCGCTTCCCACATGGGGCGGTACTGCTCGGTCCAGTCAGCGATCTGAGCGATCGGCGCAGCATCAAGGGCACACGGACGGAACTGTGCGTGTTGGCCACGGACGATGAGACCGGCTCGTTCGAGCACCTTGAGATGCTTCGAGACCGCCGGCAGTTTCATGTCGAACGGTTCGGCGAGTTCGTTGACTGTTGCGGCCCCTTGGGCAAGGTGAGCGAGGATCGCCCGGCGGGTCGAGTTGGCGAGCGCCGCGAAGGTGACGGTGAGACGGTCGTCGTCATCGCCACTGATGCCATTGATGTCGATGATCTCGCCGGAGAAGCCTGAAGTGAGTGTCGCAGTCATGTATTTAACCAAGACGGAAACTAATTGACGAGGTCGATGATGTCAACTCTGTCCGTGACAGACTGGCCTCACTCTCGTGTCCGCCGGGGCCGAGTCGATCGACCCAGGGGACTGACGATGACGACGAATGCTGAACTGCTCAAGCGATACCGGGCGGTGCTGCCCTCGTTCGTCAGCCCCCTCCACGTCGAGCCGATCTCGATCGATCGCGGTGAGGGCAGCCATGTCTGGGATGTCGAAGGCAATCGCTACCTCGACTGGTTTGGCGGTGTGCTGACGACGATGATCGGCCACTCGATTCCCGAGATCGTCGCTGCCGTTCAGGCGCAGGCGGCGAAGGTCATGCACACCTCGACGCTTTATCTCTCCGAGCCGATGATTGGCTTCGCCGAAGACGTCGCCGCGGTGTCAGGCATCCCCGACGCCCGTGTGTTCTTCACCGCCTCCGGGTCAGAAGCCAACGACATGGCGGTCATGCTCGCCACCACGTATCGCGGCTCAAATGAGATCCTCGCAATGCGCAACAGTTACCACGGACGGTCGCACACCGCGCAGGCAATCACGGCGCAAAGCTCCTGGTCGATGGCTGCCATGTCAGGGCTGAACGTCAACTTCATCCAAGGCGCCTATCGGCTGCGATCACCGTTCCGCGACCTCGACGACGACGCCTTCACCGCAGCCTGCGTGGACGATCTCGTTCAGATGATCGATATGGGCACAGCCGGCAGGGTCGCTGCCATGATCGCCGAGCCAATCCAGGGTGTTGGCGGATTCGCCACACCACCTGACGGCTTTTTCGGTGCGATGAGCAAGGAACTTGCGAACCGCGAGATCCTGTTCATCTCCGATGAAGTTCAGACCGGATGGGGCCGCACTGGCGAGCACTTCTGGGGATACCAGGCACACGGCATCGTGCCCGACATCTTGACCTTCGCCAAGGGCGTCGGGAACGGGATCACACTCGCCGGTGTTGTCGCCCGCGCAGAGATCATGGACTGCATCGACGTGCTCTCCTTCTCCACGTTCGGCGGCAATCCGCTGTCGGCCGCGGCGGGGCGAGCCACGTTGAAGTACGTACTCGATAACGACCTGCAGGGCAACGCCAAGCAGATGGGCGAGCGCCTGACTGCTCGCCTCGGACCCGTGATCGAAGCGACCCCTTGGATTGCCGAGCTGCGCGGTCGTGGCCTGATGCAGGCCATCGAGATTGTGCACCCGGGTGGTATCGAACCTGACTCGGCGACAACCGCGCGACTGCTCGACGCTGCCAAGGACCGCGGCCTGCTCGTTGGCAAGGGCGGCCTCTATGGCAATGTCATCCGCATGGCCCCGATGCTGGCCATCAGCGAAGCTGAACTCGACGATGGCATCGATGCCCTCATCGCCGCGATCGGCGTGATCGACGGCGAGCACTGAGCACCAATCGGGGGTGCCTCAGCTCGCTCTGCACGACACCGTTTTGATGAAAGGCTCGAGGTTATGAGCACGACGGAATCCGCTTCGACACAACCACTGGTTGCACCGACGATCGAGGGTCCAATTCGCCCCGACCTCCGCCCGAAGGGTGTCAATCATCTGGCGATCTCGACCACTGACATGAAGGCGCAACTCACGTACTGGGCCGAGGTCCTGGGCTGCCCGACCAAAGCGTTGTATTGGATGCACGGCGTGGAGAACACCTTCCACGGCTTCGTCGAGTTGTCTGGCGAGTCCTACATCGCGTTCGTGCAACATCCCGGCAACTCGAGCAACATTGAGTACGGCGTGACCCACGCGGGCAATCCAGGCGCACCGGTCACTGGTGGCGCGACCCAGCACATCGCCATGCACGTCGACACGCTCGACGACGTTTTGGCGATGCGCGACCGGATCCGGTCGAACGACGTTCACGTGATGGGCCCCATTGATCACGGGATGATCAAGTCGATCTACTTCGCAGGTCCTGAAGGGCTCAGCCTTGAAGTGTGCTGCGGCTCAGACATTGACGAAAAGCAGTGGGTCGATCCAGAGGTGCAGGGCCTGTGCGGCATCTCCGCCGATGAACTCGCCAAGCTCACGAGTCCAGCTGGGGTCGCGGTGGGGGACGAACCCGTTCCGCAACCATCACTCGACTCGGCTGGTCCGCGTATGCACTACCCGGACAACATTTACGCCGCATTGATGACGATGTCTGATGCCGACATCTGGCACCGCGTCAGTGAGACCACGCCGCCGGTGCCGCTCCCCGAGTGAGGGGCTACTTCGGTGCGAATCGCGTCCCGGCGTCGAGACGGATGGTGTCGCCGTTGAGCATGGGGTTCTCGATCATCGCGATCGCCAGACGCGCGTACTCGTCAGGTCGTCCGAGGCGGCGTGGGAACGCAGCGTCCTTCGTGAGGTTCGCGGCGCGTTCCTCTGTCACCCCCGCGGTGAGGCCGGTCGCGAACAAGCTGGGCGCGATCGTGTTGACGCGGATGCCGATCGTGCCCAGGTCGCGCGCCATCGTCAGTGTCATCCCCGCTATGCCTGCCTTCGCAGCGGTGTAGGCGACCTGACCGACTTGGCCTTCGAACGCGGCGATCGACGAAGTGTTGATGAGTATGCCTCGCTCGTCATCGTCGTTTGGGTCGTTGTCAGCCATGTGGTCGGCGCAGAGCCGGTTGGTGTTGAACGTCCCAATCAGGTTCAGATCGATCACCGCTCGGAAGTCGTCGAGGTTGAAGGGGCCGTTGCGGCCCAGGGTGCGCCCTGCCTTGCCACCACCGGCGGTGTTGACCGCCACGTCGAGGCCGCCGAGCGCATCCACTGCCTCGTCGATGACCAGTTCGATGCCATCGAAGTCGAGTACGTCGGTTGGATGCCACGATCCGCTCAGTTCGGCTGCAACCTCGGCACCGGCTGACTGCTCTCGGTCGAGGATCGCGACCTTGCCGCCCCCGGCGGCGATGCGCTCTGCGGTGGCACGTGCGAACCCCGACGCGCCGCCGATGAGGATGGCCTTGAGTCCTTCGATCTCCATATGCTGTTCTCCTGTCTCGCTCTCAGTTGGTGTCGTGTCAACGGTTGACCTGGCGGAATGGCAGGCCTCGATCCGGCGCAGGTTCGCGCGGCAGGCCGAGCACGGTCTCGCCGAGGATGTTGTGTTGGATCTCGTCGGTGCCGCCTGCAATCGACTGGGCGGGAGTTGACACCAGTACCTCAGCAACCACTGCGTCGGTCGGGTCGCCAGTCTCGGTGAGCATCCCGTTGGCGCCGGAGATCATCGAGTGCACGCTGTTTGATCGACGCGCCGCCTCCGACAGCGCGAGCTTGCCGATCGAACCCTCCGAGCCCGGTGAGCGTCCCAGCTCGCGGCTGGCCCGAGCTCGCTTCGCGGTCCAGTCAGCGGCGCGGTGGAAGCTGATTGCCGCGGCCATCTCGTCGCGCAGCACCGGGTCGTCGCTCCTCCCGGTCGATTGCGCTCGCTCCACAACCAGATCGAGCCGGCCCTGTCGTTGCGGATACCAAACGTATGTCCGGTTGTACTCAGCAGCTTCGACGCGGGCCTCGTCAACCACGCGCCCTGATGCTTGGGCAGCGAACTTCGCCTCGCGACTTGTCGCATAGGAACGTTCGTGGGCCAGCGTGCCCCGCGCGACGGCCCACCCACCGCCGACCTCCCCCACGACGTGTGCGTGCGGGATACTCACATCGTTCAGAAAGACCTCGTTGAACGACGAGTACTCGTTCATTTGGCGAATCGGCCGGACGTCGACGCCCGGCTGATGCATGTTGAGGAGGAAGTACGTCAGGCCGCGATGCTTGGGCGCATCCCAGTCGGAGCGAGCGACGAGGATCCCCATGTCGGCGTGATCAGCGGAGGTATTCCAGACCTTCTGCCCGTTGACGATCCACTGGTCGCCGTCTCGGACGGCCGTCGCTTGAAGCCCGGCCAGGTCGGACCCTGCGCCTGGCTCGCTGAAGAGCTGGCACCAGGTCAGCGCACCGGTCAGTGTGTCGCGCAGGAATGAGGCCTTGAGCTCGTCGCTGGCGTGGTCGTACATCGTCGGTGCGGCCAACCCGAACCCTCCACCGAGTGGCACCGCGACCCCACCGGCGTCGCGGATCGCAGCATGGGCGGTCCGATCAGCCCACGCAGGCAGGCCGAGACCGAACCAATTGGTCGACCACGACGGAACCGCCCATCCGGCGTCGACGAGGCGCTCACGCCACTCGATCAGTGAGAGGTCCGGGTTCCATGCCTGCTCGAACCACGCGTGGACCGCCGCGCGCACCGACTCCTCGGTTGGGGTGTCCTGGTTGCTGCGTTCGCTCATGGTGATCGGCAACAAGTGTGATCGAATGGCGCCTGAGAATCAGCACCGGAGGGAGCAACGAATGACTGACATCCAACCACTCGTCATCATCGAGCGCGGCGTCGAGGGCGGCGACGCACATGTCGCGACGATTCGCCTGAACCGGCCGCCGAACAACTTCTTTTCGGTTGGCTTGATCGAAGCGATTGCCGAACTACTCGAAGCGCTCGATGACGACGACGCGGTGCGCGTCGTCGTGCTTGCGGCTGACGGCAAACACTTCTGTGCCGGCGCTGACTTCTCCGGGCAGCGGGAGGACACGACGGCCCAGCTGTACTCCGCTGCGGCTCGACTGTTCCGGACGCGCAAACCGATCGTCGCGGCGATCCAAGGCGCAGCGGTCGGTGGTGGCCTCGGCCTGGCACTTGCAGCCGACTTCCGCATCGGAACACCAGAAGCGCGGTTGAGTGCGAACTTCGCGCGGCTCGGATTTCATCACGGCTTCGGACTTTCGGTGACGCTGCCACGCCTCGTCGGTCAGCAGCGCGCGGCCGAACTGCTCTACACCGGTCGACGGCTCAACGGCGACGACGCCACAGCGATCGGGCTGCTCGATCGCCTTGTTCCACTCGCTGATCTTGAGGCCGAGGCGCAGGCGTTTGCCGGGGAGATTGCCGGGTCCGCTCCGCTCGCCGTTGAGTCGATCCGCGCCACGTTGCGCGCTGGCCTCGCCGACGAGATCGTGGCGGCAACGGACCATGAGATGGCAGAGCAAACACGCCTGCGCGCCACGGCCGATTTTGCCGAAGGCACCCGTGCGATGGGCGAGCGACGCGCACCCAACTTCGAGCGCCGCTAACGGTGGAACTCGACGGCGAAGCGGACCGGGCCGTCGATGACCACGTGGTGTCGCCGAGCGGGAGGGATCACCTGACGTTGTCCGGCCGTCACAGTGCGAACCTCGTCCAGTGTGTCCTCAAAGACGAAGCCGAGCGACCCTGACTCGACGATTAATCGGCCCCACACGCCGTCGGCAACAGCGTGCGCAGCGCGCAGCCCACGCGGTGTCGACGTTTCGTCGAACGTCGGGGTGGTCCGCTGGAGTTCGAGCCCGTCCGGCAATTGTTGAGCGGGCACGAGATCAGGTCGCCTGACCAGCGAACTGTGCGCCATGCAGGCGGGCGTAGGCGCCGCCCCTTCGGAGCAGTTCGCCGTGCGCGCCTTGCTCGACGATGTGTCCGTCTTCCATCACCAGGATCACGTCGGCGCCACGGATCGTCGACAGACGGTGCGCGATCACGAAGCTCGTTCGATCCTGACGCAGGGCATTCATCGCTTCCTGGATCAGGACCTCGGTGCGAGTGTCGACGGAGCTCGTCGCTTCGTCGAGGATGAGGATTGACGGGTTTGCCAGGAACGCACGAGCAATCGTGATGAGCTGCTTTTCGCCGATGCTGATGTTGTCGCCCTCGTCATTGATGACGGTGTCGTAGCCGTCGGGCAGTGTGCTCACGAATCGGTCCACGTAGGTGACACGAGCAGCTTCTTGGATCTGCTCCTCGGTGGCATGGGGGTTGCCGTAGGCGAGGTTTTCACGGATGGTGCCGCCGAAGAGCCACGTGTCCTGCAACACCATGCCGACCTTCGAGCGCAGCTCGGCGCGTGGGAATGAGGCGATGTCGCGTCCGTCGAGCGAGATCGCACCAGATTGAAGATCGTAGAACCGCATGATCAGGTTGACCAGCGTGGTTTTGCCGGCGCCGGTTGGCCCGACGATGGCGATGGTTTGCCCGGGTTCGACCGTGAGGTTGAGATTCTGGATCAGGGGTTGTTCAGGGAGGTAGGAGAAGTTGACGTCGTCGAACACGACGCGGCCGAGCACCGGTGGCGGGTCGACGGTGGCGACCTGTTCGACTGTCTGTTCGTCGGCGTCGAGGAGTTCGAGGACACGCTCCAAGGAGGCAATGCCTGACTGGAAGGTCGTCGCCATGGAAGCGATGCGTGTCAGCGGCTCAGAGAAGTTGCGGGCGTACTGAATCATTGCCTGCATGTCGCCAATGCTGATTGCGCCCGACGAGATGCGGAGGCCGCCGACGACGGCGATCAGGACGTACTGGATGTTGCCCATGAAGGTCATCGCTGGCTGGATCAAGCCCGACATGAACTGTGCGGCGAAGCTCGCTTCGTACAACTTGTCGTTGTCCTCTGCGAAGCGTTCCTCAACCTTGCGGTGCTGACCGAAGCTTTTGACGATCGCATGCCCGGTGAACACCTCTTCGGCTTGGCCGTTGACTGCGCCGGTGTGCCGCCACTGCTCGACGAACCGCGGCCCGGCCCGACCGCCGATCACCTTGATCAGCACGATCGAGAGTGGGACGGTGACCAATGCGATGGCAGCGAGCAGCGGCGAAATGAGGAACATCATCACGGTGACGCCGATCAGCGTCAGGAGTGAGGTGAGGATCTGGCTGACGGTCTGTTGCAGACTCTGCGCGAGGTTGTCGATGTCATTGGTGACCCGGCTGAGCAGGTCCCCGCGTGACTGCTTGTCGATGTAGGCGAGTGGGAGGCGGTTGAGCTTGGTTTCGACTGATTCGCGCAACGCAAACATGGAGCGTTGGACCACACCGGCGAGCATGAAGGCCTGGCCGTAAGCGAGCACGAAGGAGATGACGTAGAGACCGACGAGGAGCATCAGTTGCGAGTGCAGCCGATCGAAATCGATGCCATCGGCGGCGCCGCTGGAACCTGGAATGAGGCCGTCGACGATGATGTCGGTGGCTTCACCAAGGAGCCGAGGGCCGATGACCACAATCGTCACGCTGAGCACCGTGAGAACGCCGATGATCCAGAGGCGGAGGCGTTCGGCGCCGAGGATCTCGCCGAGCCGTTTCACCGTCGGGCCGAAGTTGGTCGTCTTCTCCGCCGGCATGCCAGCAGAACCGCCGGGCCCGAAGCTTGATCGCCGAGCTTCAGCACCGGTCGTGGTCAAGATGTCGCGCTCGTCGTCACCGCCGGGCACATCCGCGGTCCGATCGATCTCGTCGGGGGTCGTGTCGTCGCTCATCCGACTGCCTCGGCTTCGAACTGCGAGTCGACGATCTCGGCGTAGGTCGGGCAGCTGTCGATGAGTGCGACGTGACGGCCCCGACCGACGATGCGGCCGTGTTCGATCACGATGATTTGGTCGGCGTCAGCAATGGTCGACACGCGCTGCGCCACGATCAGCACCCCAGCGTCGCGGACATGGGGCTGAAGGGCGAGGCGGAGTCGAGCGTCGGTGGCGAGGTCGAGCGCGGAGAACGAGTCATCGAAGATGTAGATGTCCGGGCGCATGACCAGTGCTCGAGCGATCGAAAGGCGCTGGCGCTGTCCGCCCGACACGTTGGTGCCGCCTTGGGTGATGGGGCTTTCGAGTCCCTGTGGCATCGATTGGACGAAGCCCGCGCCCTGGGCGACTTCCAGCGCCTGCCACAACTCTTCTTCGGTTGCGTCTGGTCGGCCGAACCGGAGATTCGATGCGACCGTGCCCGAGAACAAGTACGGCTTCTGCGGCACGTAGCCGATTGACCCCCAGAGGAGATCCGGGTCGAGTTGACGAACGTCGACACCGTTGACTGAAACCGAACCCTCGGTCACGTCAAACAACCGTGGCACCAGGTCGACGATGGTTGACTTGCCGGAGCCCGTACTGCCGATGATGGCCGTGGTGCGCCCGGGGGTGATCCGGAATGAGATGTCAGACAAGACCGGGCTGGTCGCCCCCGGGTACGTGAAGCCGACCCCGTCGAAGTCGACCGTTCCGCGCTCGGTCAGTGTGGTGATCGGCGACGTTGGGGGAACGACGGATGAGTCGGTGTCGAGCACCTCGGCAATGCGCTCGGCGGCAACTGCGGCACGGGGAATCATCGACACCATGAAGGTGAGCATCACGACGGCGATCAGCACCTGGACGAGGTAGCTGAGATAGGCGACGACTGAGCCGAGTTCCATCTCGCCTGCGTTGATGCGATCTGCGCCGAGCCACAACACGGCGACGCTTGACATGCTGATGAAGAGGGTGACGGTCGGGAACATCAGGGACATCAAGCGACCGGCGCGCAGTGACGTCGCCGTCAGGTCATCGTTGGCCTCGGCGAAGCGGGCGACCTCTTCGGGCTCGCGGACGAACGCACGCACCACGCGAATCCCGGTGATCTGTTCGCGTAGTACAGCGTTCACGCGGTCGACCTTGAGTTGCATCACCTGGAAGGTGGGCACCATGCGGCTGATGATGATGCCGAGCACGACGATCAGGATCGGGATGGCGACGAGCATGATGACCGACAGTCCAACGTCCTCGCGGATGGCGAAGACGATCCCGAACACCATGGTGATCGGGGCGGCGATCATCATCGTGCAGGCGAGCACGACCAGCATCTGCACCTGCTGAACGTCGTTGGTGACACGCGTGATCAGCGATGGCGCCCCGAACTGGCCGACCTCTCGAGCCGAATAGCTGTTGACCTGCTGAAAGATGTCGCGCCGCAGGTCGCGCCCGAAGCTCATCGCCGCTTGCGCTCCGAACCAGACGGCAGCGATGACGAAGACGATCTGGACGAAACTGAATCCGAGCATCACGGCACCGGTTCGCCAGATGTAGCCGTTGTCGCCTTGCAGAACTCCGTTGTCGATGATGTCGGCGTTCAACGTCGGCAACGTGAGTGCCGCGGCGGTCTGAATCGCCTGCAGCACCAGGACCAGTGTCAGCAACCGCTTGTATGGCCCGAGATGGGTTCGGAGCAGACGTCGCAATTGCACGAAGAATGACCGTATCGGCTGAGGGCGCGTAGATCCGAGAACGATCAGTGGATACGGACGCCTTGGCGGACCAGTTCTGCTTGCACGACAGCGACGTCGACATCGGCGACGTCTCGGCCTTGTTGGATCGAGACCGCCGCTGCGACCCCGGCACCTTGCCCGCTGACGGTGCAACACATCATGTTACGAACGGCGGCATGGCTGATCTTGTCGCCGCCGATGCTCCGCCCGGCGACGAGCAGGTGCTGGATGTTCTTGGGAAGCAGTGCCCGATACGGCACCTGAAAGTACCGCCCGGTCGTCGGCAGGATCAGCACGCCGTAGCCGTCGATGAACTCGGGGAAGATCCCGATCGAATCCTCGAACCGGCCCTGCTCGCGCACGTCCTGTTCGGTCATGTTGTAGACCGCGTCGATCTTGCGGGTCTCGCGAATGCCGACGCTCATGCCGAAGTTACGGATCTTGGCGTTCTCGCAGCCGGGTGTGAATCGACGGAGCGCTTCGGCCGCCATTACTGCCTGTCGCCGCCCCTCGATCTCTGCAGCCGTGAGTGACTCGACGTCGGTGCCGTCCACCTCATCGAGGTGCACCAGGTTGAGGTAGGTGAGGTCACCCTGATCGCTGATGGCTCCCCATGTCCCGCCGATCGTCGTGAGATCGCGCGGAATGATGCCGGCATCGATCGCCTGTGTGAACGGGGCGCGCAGGAACGGCGAGAACATCTCGTCTTCTTTGCCCGTCGTCTCGACCGTCCAGGCACCGTCAGACCAGTCCGCGTAGGTCTGGGGGTCCGCAGCCACGCCGGCCAGGAACGTCTGCTTGTCGACACCGCTGAGGTGAAACATCACCGATGCGGCCAGTAACTCCTCGGGATCCGCCTGCCGGGTTGGTGCACCTGCCCGGGCAGCAACGTCGGCGTCCCCGCTCGCGTCGATGATCCGTTGACCGAGGACGGCCTGGCGCCCTGACTTGCTCTCGACGATGACGCCCCGCAGGAGGCTTCCGTCGAGGATCGGCGCCACGACCGAGCAGTGCAGCAGGGGCTGGATGCCGCACTCCTGCACGAGTACATCGGCGACGTACTTGAACAGTTCGCCGTCGAGTGCGTGGCTGTCGGACTGCGGTTCGGATTGGGCCGCTCCCATCGCCAGCGCCCGCTGTTCGAACTCGATGCCGATGCCCTCGGTGTCGATGGTCTCTGCGTGTCGGTACCACGCGAACCCTTCGACCCCGACGGCGGTGATGTTGCCGCCGAAGCACCCGTGCCGTTCGATAAGTACGACGGACGCTCCGGCACGCGCGGCACCAATCGCAGCAGCCAATCCGCCTGGTCCGCTGCCGATCACGACCACGTCAGCCGAGGCCAACACCGGCGTCTCGCGAGCGGGTTCGGCGACGTACTCCATCGGCTGGCGATGTTAGATCGGTTCAGTCACCGATGGCGGCGTTGGCGACTTCGCCGAGCAGACCGATGCGATCGGTCTTGTGTCCGTTGCCGGGCAGGTTGATGGTCATACCGTCGATTCCGGTGGCCATACAGGCTTGCAGACGCTCGCCCACGGTGTCGGCGTCGCCGTAGATGAGGATGCCCTTGACCATCTCCATCACTTCGTCGTTCCATCCCTTGACCGCTGCGACCTCGCGGAGGTCCTGCTCGGCTTCTTCCATCGTCGGCGCGATGAACACCATTTGCAGCTTGGTCACCTTGACCTCGGAGCGGTCGCGGCCGAGGCGCTCGCAATGTGCTGCGAGTGCGTCAAGCTTGCGCGGGATCTCGTCGATCCCGCCGCTGGCGAGGTTTGACTCGTCGGCGTACTGGGCCACCATTCGCAACGTCTTCTTCTCGCCCGAACCGCCGATCATGATCGGCACCCGAGAAATCGGTGGTGGGGAGTTGACCGCATCGGTGACCTGGTAGTGCTTGCCATCGAGCGACACCGTCTCGCCCCGCAACATCGGGATGATGATCTGCAACGCTTCTTCCATCTTCTCGAAGCGGTCGGTGAAGGTGCCGAACTCGTAGCCGAGTGAGTTGTGCTCGAGTTCGAACCAACCAGCGCCAATGCCGAGCGTTGCCCGCCCACCCGACACGTGGTCGAGAGCCGTGATGGTCTTGGCGAGCAGCGTGGGGTGACGGTAGGTGTTGCCGGTGACCAGTGCTGACAGTCGAACCGATGTCGTGTGTTGCGCGAGTGCCGAGAGCAGGGTGTAGCACTCGAACATGGGCTCGCTCGGGGCACCGATGCCTGGCAGTTGGTAGAAGTGGTCCATCACGAAGACACGGTCGAAGCCTGCTGCCTCGGCTGCTTGGGCCTGCGCGATCACGTTGGCGAACGTGTCGGCGCTGTCGACGCCGGGATAGGTGAAGTTGGGAATCTGGTAGCCGAGTCGTGTCATGAGGTGCTCCTGCGTGAGTGAAGGTGTGCTGACATATTGTTCAGAATGTGTCAGAGACGCAGGCTGACACATTCGCACAAATGTGTCAAGCTGTGGACATGGTGACCCAACCCGACGATGCGAAGCGGTCCGTGATCCACGCAGCCGCGATCAGCGAGTTCTCGGCGCGTGGCTTCAACCGGACCTCGATGTCGAACATTGCGGGCGCTGCGGGCATGTCGCGACCGGCCCTCTATCAGTACTTCAGGAACAAGGGCGACATCTTTGGGTCCGCGTTCGTCGCACTCCTCGACGCGTCCGCAGATGCTGCGCTCGCCGAACTCGAGCGCGATGCACCAATCGCTGATCGGCTCGATGGCTTTCTGCAGCGCTTCGAGGGTGACCTGTGGGAGACGATGTCGGCATCGCCCCATGCCGACGAGATCATGAGCGCGAAGACCGAGCACGCAACTATCGGTGCGCTCGCCGTCATCGCCCGGCTTCAGGCGGGCCTGACAACGTTCCTTGAGGCGGAGTCGAATGTCGACGTGGCAACACGCGAGTCGTGGATCGAACTCGCGCGCCTGTCGCCACGCGGCTTCAAGCTCGACGAACCGACCGTCGATGTCTACCGTCGCCGCCTCACCGCACTTGCCCGCAGCCTCGCGGCAGACATCGGCACCGCCCGATGAACGTCGGTCTGGCGTCAGGGTGGTACTCGCGGTGATCTCCGAGCCGAGCGAGGTCATGGCCGACTGGCAGGAGTGTGATGTCGACGCAGACGGCGTGGCCATTCACGTTTACCGAGCTGGGCGACCCGACCGGCCACCGTTGGTTCTGGCACATGGGTTGAGCGACAGCGGCCGGTGCTGGTGGCGAGTCGCTCAAGCGCTCGAAAACGACTTTGACGTCGTGATGATCGACGCCCGGAATCACGGCCAGTCTGAAACGGCTCCCGGTGAGGGGCCCCCGCCCACTGCCGATGTTGCGGCGGTCGTCGAACAACTCGGCCTCGACCGACCGGCGTTGATCGGCCATTCGGTCGGAGCCCGAACCGTTGCGGACTTTGCGGCCGGCCACCCTGGAGTGGTGAGCCGACTCGTGCTCATCGATCCGCCGTGGACCGCCAGCCAGGAATCTGATGGTGGGATCTCTGACTCGAGACGCGAGGCAGTGCGCAGCTGGCTCGTGTCCTGTTCGTCCGCCACCACGACCGAACTCCGGGCTCTTGCCCATGAGCAGCACCCGACATGGCCGTCCGAGGAGTATCCGACGTGGATCGAGTCGAACCAGCAGGTGCGACCGGAGGCAGCCGACACGATGGTCGGCAGCGGATGGGGTGAGACCGTTGCTGCGATCGACTGCCCGTCTCTGCTGGTTCATGGTGATGCTGACAGCGGCGGCATGGTGACCGACGACGTTGCTCGACGTGTCACCGCGATGAACTCAGCCATCACCGCGATGCGCATTGCCGGCGCGGGCCACAACATTCACCGCGAGCAGTTCGATCGCTTCATGGAAGCCACCCGCAACTTTCTCGGCCGTCCAATTTCGTGAGCCGGTGAGGCCAGCCCAGGCGACGCGCGAGCGCGGGACGAGTATTGTGATCACATGCGGTTGGGGGTGTACGGGATGCCGGTGGACCGCGAGGGGCTCGACTATGTGGTCGAGGCCGAGCGGCTTGGGGTTGACTCGGTCTGGGTCCCCGAGTTCTGGGGATACGACGCGCTCACCGGTCTAGGCGCGATCGCGGCGCTGACCGACACGATCAAGCTCGGCACTGCCATCGTGCAACTGGACACGCGCACCCCGGCGATGCTGGCGATGTCGGCGATGAGCCTCCAGCAGCTCTCGGGCGGCCGGTTCTTACTCGGCGTCGGTGCGAGCGGCCCGCAGGTCATGGAGGGCTGGCACGGGGTGCCCTTTGCCAAGCCCGTCCGTCGTACGCGCGAGACGATCGAGATCATCCGGATGATCACCGCGGGCGAACGCCTGGTCTACGACGGTGAGATGTACCAGCTGCCGCTGCCCGGGGGCGAAGGGAAGGCGCTGCGTGCTGCCGCACCGCCTGTCCACGTGCCGGTGTACATCGCCTCGCTTGGTCCGGCGAACCTCCGTCTCACCGGTGCCGTTGCCGACGGCTGGATCGGCAACTCATTTTTCTGTGAGACCGCCGACGTGTTCTTCGATGAGATCCGCGTCGGCGCCGAGTCGGTTGGCAAGACACTCGGCGACATCGACCTGACGGTGTCGGTCAGTTGCGAGATCACCGATGACGTCGAAGAAGCCGGTCGACGCCATGCCTCGGGCTTCGCCTTCACGTTCGGCGCGATGGGATCGGCGACATCGAACTTCTACAACGAGGCCTTCGCACGGCAGGGCTTCGGCGACGAGGTTGCCGAGGTGCAGCGACTCTGGCTTGATGGTGACCGCGCTGCCGCTGCTGCCCGCGTGCCTGCGGAGATCGGACTCCGCACGAATTTGATTGGACCAGTCGAAGAGATTCGCCGTCGGCTTCGGGAGTATCGCGATTGCGGGGTCAACAGCTTGCGGGTCGGGCCGATGGGCGACACCCTTGATCAACGTCTTGCTGGCTTGGGTCAGCTGCAGGATCTCGTTTCCGAGCTCAACGCGACAGATACCGTGCCAGGTGATGACCGATCGATCGATTGATCTCAATGCTGACCTCGGTGAGGCCTCTGAGTCGGGGACGAAAGGCGACGACGACGCGATGCTGTCGCTCGTGTCGAGCGCCAACGTGGCGTGCGGCGGTCACGCTGGCGATCCCGAAACGATGTTTCGTGCACTGTCGATCGCATCGGAACGAGGTGTCGTCGTCGGAGCCCACCCGGGCTACGCCGACCGCGAGGGGTTCGGTCGACGCGTCATTCCAATGAGTCATGCCGAAGTCGGGCGGATGATCGCAGCTCAGATTGGCGCGTTGCAGGCCGTCGCCAGGCTGGTACCGATCGAGGTGCGCTACGTGAAGATCCATGGCGCCCTCTCGAATCTCGCAGCTCGCGACGCCGACGTGGCCGCCGCCGTCGTCGATGCTGTGCAGCGAGTCAGCGGGGAACTTGCGATCCTTGCGATCTCGGGGACCGAAATCGAGCGCGTCGCCCGGGCTGCGGGCGCGCCGGTCTTTTCGGAGATTTTCGCTGACCGCGGCTACCAGCCGAACGGACAACTCGTGCCGCGCGATCGGCTCGGAGCCATGATTCACGACCCACGTGAAGCAACCGACCGATTGCTCGGCTTCTTGGAAACCGGCCTGATGCCTGTTGTCGGCGGCGAACCGATCGAGCTTGCTGCGCACTCGATCTGCGTGCACGGCGACAGCGACGGAGCGGTCGCGATGGCTCGGATGATCAGAGATGGACTCGGTACGGCGGGGATACAGCCCGCTGGCTTCGTCGATGCGACGTCGTGAGCTCAGCGCTCAACACACCGCGGTACACGGCGGTTGGTGATTGCGGTGTGCTCGTCGAATTTGCCGCCGAGGTCAGTGACATCGCAAATGATGCGGTGATTGCACTGGATCATGTGATCCGCTCGGCGCAACTGACCGGAGTCACCGAGCTGGTGCCTGCATTCGTGAACCTGCTTGTCGTGTTCGACCCGCTTGTCACTGACCATCAGTTGATCGAAGCGGAGTTGCGTTCGGTGATGCACTTGAGCCACGTTGCGGCGGAGGGTCGGCATCACATCGTGCCTGTGTGTTACGAGGAGCAATTTGCTCCGGATCTGGCAGTGGTCGCGGCAGCGTCAGGCCTGAGCGTGGAGGCGGTGATCGACGCGCATCTCGGCGGAGAATTCCGCGTGGCGATGTACGGCTTTGCACCGGGTTACGCCTACATGTCGGGGACGCCCGGGGTGATCCACGTGCCGCGCAAACCCGCTCCGGTGCGCGGCGTCGCCGCCGACAGCGTGATCATTGCTGGTCCGCAATGTCTGATCACGACGATCGAGATGCCGACCGGATGGTCGGTCATCGGGCGGTCGGCGACGCAGGTGTTGCGACCGGCCGAGGCCGACCCGTTTTTGTTTGATGTCGGAGATCGGGTCAGTTTCTCCCGGGTTGACCTCGCGTCGTTTGCCCGTCTCGTGGAGGAGCAATGAGCCAGACAGCTCAGTTGCATGTGTCGTTCGCGGGTCCGTTGGTGACCTTCCAAGATGGCGGGCGATTTGGCAGCCTCCGGTTTGGTGTCCCAGCGTCGGGTCCGATGGATCGGCTGGCGCATGCGGCGGCCAACAGAGCGATCGGCAACGGCGCGCAAGCCACGACCATCGAAGTGTCGCGAGGGGGCATCGACCTCGACTGCGTCACCGGAAGCGTCACGTTGGGTATCGCCGGTGGAGACTGCGTCGTCGACCATCGAGGCAGCATCGAATCGGGGTGGACCGTGATCACGATGCGCCCGGGCGAGCGGGTCAGCGTGCGTGCCGGTGAGTGGGGCAGTTGGTCGTACGTGGCGATTGCCGGAGGACCCGTCGTGTCTCGATGGCTGGGTCACTCCGCCACGCACTCGATGTCGGGCCTTGGAGGCGGAGCGCTGGTGGTCGGCGAGAAGATCGACATCGCAGCCGCCCGCGTCGAGTCGGTCAGGGACGGTGAGATCCCCGTCCCTGACTTCGCCCGATCGACAGGTCGGGTACGGGTTGTGATGGGCCCTCAAGATCACCACTTCGAAGACGAGGCGATCGTTGCATTTCGCGAATCGCCCTATCGCGTGACCGACGCGTTCGATCGGATGGGCGTCCGGCTGGCGGGCGCGCCGCTGCCGCTCCGCGAGGTGTTGTCGATCCCGTCCGAGCCGATCGTTCGAGGGTCGATCCAGGTGGCTGGCGATGGCGTTGCAACGGTGCTGCTCGCCGATCATCAGACAACGGGCGGCTACCCGAAGATTGCGACCGTCGTCTCAGCGGACCTCGACGCGTTTACGCAACTCCGTACCGGCGATGTCGTTGAGTTCGAACCGGTTGAAGCCGCGGAGGCCGTCAGCATCGCGCGGCATCGTGCCGCTCAGATCGAGGAGTATCTCGGCACGGTGGTCAGCCCGGGCCGCACGATGACGCATCGTCTCCGCGCTGAGAATCTGATCAGCGGTGCAGTCGCCGATCATGGCTCGCTGGACTGACCTGACGCCGGCTCGCCCAGCCCTCTCTTCGGCATGTCAGACTTTGGTCACTCAACCACAGCCTGCAAGGACACAAGATGACCGACACCACCGTGATCTCCCCTGTGAAGCTGGCTCACATCGTGATCCGCACGCCCCGATACGCGGATTCGATTGCCTGGTGGAGCACCGTGCTTGGTGCCGAGGTCCGCCATCAAAACGACTTCCTGTGTTTCCTGACATACGACGACGAGCACCATCGCCTCGCAATTGTGTCGATGCCGCACCTCGCTGAAAACGACCGGAAGGCGGCCGGACTTGAGCATGTTGCGTTTACGCATGCTGATCTCGACGCGCTCCTCTCGACGTACGAGCGCCTCGCCAAAAAGGGCATCATGCCGATCGCACCGATTCATCACGGCATGACGTTGTCGATGTACTACGCGGACCCCGACGGCAACCAGGTTGAACTGCAGGTCGACGCGATGAACCCAGCTGAAGCTGAGGCGTTCATGGCAAGCGACGTGTTCGCCGCGAATCCGATCGGCATCAAGTTCGATCCCGCCGACTTGGTCGCGCGGCGTGCCGGAGGTGAGTCCGTCGAGTCGCTCCTCGACTACGCCGCATTGTGAGCGATCAGCGGCATGCCGACTTCCTCGTCATCGGGTGTGGCCCGGTTGGCGTGATGGCAGCGTTGCGCTGCGCGCAGCGTGGGCTGAGCGTCATCGCGATAGACCGTTTGACCGAGGTGTACCCGCTCCCGCGGGCCATCGGCATGGACGACGAGGTCCAAGACCTCATCGCTCGCACCGGCCTCATCGATGAGTTCCGCACCTATTCAACGCAACTGCCCGGCGGCGAATTCACCGACGGCGAGGGCAATCGAGTGGTCGGTATCGAGTTGCCGCTCGGCACGGTCGGCGCACTGGGTCACCCGCCCATGGTCACGTTCGACCAACCTTCGCTCGAACGCAACCTGCGCGCCAAAGCAGTGGCAGCGGGCGTCGACATGCGCCTCGGACTCGAAGCGGTGGCACTCACCGATCTCGACGGTGGGGGCGCACGAGTCGACGTTCGAGGCGCCGATGTCGACACGTCGATCACCGCGCGGTGGGTCATCGCTGCAGACGGGGCCAAGAGCACGGTTCGGTCGCTGCGCAGCATCGCGATGATCGATCAGGGCTTCGACCAGACGTGGCTCGTCGTCGACACCTTGCTGCGGGACCCGGATCTTCCGCTCCCTCGCGTCGCGCGCCAGCACTGCAGTGCGGATCGTGTCTGCACGTTCGTGCCAGGACCGGGTGGGCATCGGCGTGGGGGGTTTCAACTGCGACCCGGCGAACAGCGCGAGGATGTCCTCGCGGCGGAATCGATCGCGCAGCTGTTGGCGCCGTGGGGAACGTCCGACCAGATCGAGGTGACGCGCGCCGCAATGTATCGGTTTCATGCGAACGTCGCCGCCACGTTCAGGGACGGGCCGGTCTTCCTGGTCGGCGATGCCGCACATCAGATGCCGCCGTTATGTGGTCGCAGTGGCCAACGACTTGGCAGATGTGACCGAGCGGATTGGCGCCTGGCGCCGCGCTGCCACGGCGTGATGGTGTGATGGCGTGATGTGGCGAGTGGTCAGTCGTTGTCGAATTTGTCGACGATGTGGTGAGCGGCTTCGGCGATCTTGCCCTTGATCCCGCCTTCTTCGGCAGCATGCTCAAGATCGGCGTCGATGACACCGAGCCGGGCTCGCGCGTCCTCAACCATGGAGATCTTGCCATCACCGTCGAGGTCGTAGGCGCCGAGCCGACTCGCCTCGGCCTCGGGGTCTTCGACGGTGGGGTCGTTCTCGGGTTCTGCAGCCATGAGGCCAATCCTACTCAGCCGGTGAAGCCGGCTTCCTTGTGCGAACCGTCGCACAATGGCTTTGACCCCGACTGGCCGCACCGACAGAGGGTGACACGATTGCGGTTTTCGAGAGTGCTGCCGTCGGCGCGTGTGACCTCGATGCCGCCGCTGACCCACAAGGGACCATCGGGGATCACGGCGACCTCGGAAGGAAGGTCCGGTTCGTTCGTTTCGCCGTCGACGGCGTAGGTGAGCGCACCGGATGGACACCGCTCGACCATTGACATCGCTTCGGCGCGGATCCGGCTGTCATCGGCCTTGGCGGCCATCTTCCAAACGTTGGTGACCCGGTTGCCGCAGAAGCCGGCGTGCACACAGATCGGGCGATCGTCGAACACTTCGAAGCCCTCACCTCCGTAGCTCTTCGCTCGCTCGTCATACGCGCCGTCGGGTGCGTTGTCGGTGCCATCCCACTCGACGCGGGCATGGCTGCCGTCGCAGTACGGCTTGTTGTCCGATGCCCCGCATCGACACAGCGCCACACGTCCCTTGATCTCGGCGGCATCGGCGGTGGTGGTCTTCCAGGTCAGCGGTTCACCGTGCTCCGACATGATGGGTGCCTTTGAGGTGATTGGCACACCCCCACTCACCAAGTACGGCCCGCCATCAGCAATCGCGATCTGGTGGTTCATCGGACCATCCTGTCAGGACAGTGCGGTCCCGGTCGGGTGTCGTGCCGCCTGAGCGGCTCAGGCGTGCACGCCACCGTCGACGGTGAATGCCTGACCCGTGCAGTACGCCGACTCATCGCTGGCGAGGAATAGCACCATGTTGGCGACGTCGATCGGCTGCCCGAGGCGGCGTAATGGCAGGTTCCGTTCCACGCGGGCGCGGAGGTCCGCGTCGGCGAAATGGTCCTCGGTCATCGGCGTGGCGATGATGCCCGGATGCACGGAGTTGACCCTGATGCCGTGTCGACCCCACTCCTTGGCCGCCGCCTTGGTGAGACCGGTGACGGCGAACTTCGTCGCACCGTAGGCAGCGTGGTTGTGCACCCCTTCGAGTCCGGCGACCGAGCTGATGTTGACGATGGAGCACGGCGCTTCAGCTGCAATGGATGCGATCGCGGCAGCGCGCATGCCGAGGAACGGGCCGATCTGGTTGATCGAGATCAAATGCTCGAAGTCACTCAACGTCGTTGCCGCGAGCTTCTTCGTGAGGTCGACTCCGGCGTTGTTGACCAAGACGTCGAGCCGTTCGTGTTCCTCGAACACCTGGGTGACGACGTGATGCCAATCGGCCTCGGATCGCACGTCGAGGTGGTGATACGAAATGCGTTCGTGCTGAGCAGCAACCGCTTGGCCGGCGTCATCGAGCACGTCGGTGATCACGACGGTCGCTCCCTCTCCAGCGAACAGTGCACCGGTCTCAGCGCCCATCCCGCGCGCTCCGCCGGTGATGACTGCGACCTTGTCCTGCAATCGTCCCATCGTTGTGGTCTCCCTCTTGCTCCGCACTGATCCGTTCCGTCGACCTGTGTTTACCAGGCCTATGGTTTCTGCCATGACTCCCGACATTGAAGTGTCCCGTGACATCGCTGCTGCTCCGAGTGTCGTGTACGCGGCGCTGACCGATATCGCGCGGATGGGCGAGTGGTCGCCCGAGAACTACCATGCAGAGTGGAACGAAGGGTTCGACCACGCAGCCGTGGGCGCCAAGTTCACCGGTCACAATCGGCACGGCGACAAGGAGTGGACCACCGAAGCCGAAGTCGTCGAGCTGGTTCCCGATCGGCGGTTCTTCTTTGACTGTGACTCGAGGGGCTTCGTCTTTGCGAAGTGGGGCTATGCCATCGAGGCAACCGAAGCGGGATGCCGTGTCACCGAGTACAACCAGGACCTCAGGCCCGAGTCGGCGCTGGAGCGGAGCGCGACGATCTCAGGCGTTGTCGACCGTCTCGCACACAACCGGACCGGCATGGAGCAGACCCTCGAGCGATTGGCAGCGGCACTCGAAGCCAACTGATCAGTGCGACTCGTCGTCTGACTTGCTGTGGAACCGGGACAACACCGCAACGACAATGGCACCGACGATGAGCCCAATCAACGCAGAGATACCGGTGTTGATCAGCCAGGCGAGCATGCCGCCGATGCCGTCGATGTCTTCGACCTTCTTTTCGAGGTCGTGCACGAAGTCGTAGGGGGCGTGCCAGCCGAGTTCGTCTGCGCCGACGAGCAGAATGTGGCCACCAACCCACAACATCGCCGCGGTACCGATGACGGTCAACGCGCTGAGCAACTTCGGCATGCCCATGACCATTGCTCGACCGATTTTCTGCGATGACGTCGACTCGAGTTCGGCGAGTCTCAGACCGATGTCGTCCATCTTCACGATGAGTGCCACGACGCCGTAGACGATCAGGGTGATCACCACTGCAACGACAACGAGGATGATCGCGCGCTGCAGGAACCCTTCGTCGATCACTTCCTTGAGGGCGATGACCATGATTTCGGCCGAGAGAATCAGGTCGGTCCGAATCGCACCCTTAATCGTGGCTTCTTCGGCGTCGGGACCCTGGATCACGACCGGCACGTCGTGACTGTCGTCGTGTTTGAGTCGGTGGTAGATCTTCTCCGCGCCTTCGAAGCAGAGGTAAGTGCCGCCGAGCATGAGGATGATCTCGACAAGTGTCGGAGCGACCGCGCTGAGCACGAGGGCGACCGGCAGGATCAGCAGCAACTTGTTGCGGAGCGATCCCAGCGCGATGCGCTTGATGATGGGCAGCTCACGTTCGGCTGCCAGGCCACGGACGTAGGCCGGTGTGACGGCGGTGTCGTCGACCACGACACCAGCGGCCTTGGCGCTCGCGCGTCCGGCAGCAGCGCCGACGTCGTCGATCGACGCGGCAGCGAGCTTTGCGAGTGCAGCTATGTCATCCAACAGTCCGGCGAGACCACCAGCCATGTCGTCTCCTCATCAGTGGAAGGGACGGGCAACCTTATGGCGCGACGTTGCTGAACACGACGCAGCCGGCGGCGCCAAACATTCCTCCAACGCCGAGCGACACCGAGACTTCGGCTCCCTCGATCTGCGCGGGCGCTGTGCCGCGCATCTGGCGGATGCTTTCTTGCATGGCGTACATCCCGTACATGCCGGAGTGCATGTACGACAGTCCGCCACCGTTCGTGTTCATCGGGAGCGACCCGCCCGGCGCGGTGTTGCGTTCCCACACAAAGTCGCCTGCTTCTCCGCGCCCGCAGAAGCCGAGGTCTTCCAACCCGTACAAGGGGAGGTGCGCGAACGCGTCGTACACCATCAGGTGGTCGACGTCGGCAGTGGTTATCTCGGCGCTGGCAAACGCATCACCGCCTGCAATACGAAATGCTTTCGACGAGCTGAAGTTCTCCATCTGCGACACCATTGGCGTCTCGACGCCTTCGCCGTGGCCAAGCACGTACACCGGCGCAGTCGGGAAATCCATCGTCCGGTCGGCCGAGGTCACGATGAGCGCACCTCCGCCGTCGGTGACGAGACAGCACTCGAGGAGGTGGAACGGATACGCGATCATGCGCGACCCCAGCACATCTTCGACGGTGATGGGATCGCGAAATGTTGCGCGCGGATTCATGCCGGCCCACTCGCGTTGCACGACGGCCACGTTGGCCATCTGTTCGTGGGTCAGCCCTGTGTCGTGCATGTGGCGCAGAACGGGGAGACCGAACATTGTCGGTGGCCCGGTGACACCGAAGGGTCGTTCAAATTGTCCTGAGAGTGCGCTGGTGAACGCCTGGCGGGCCTTGCCGACGCGTGACTTTCCGCTCTCGGCGTGTGTGATCAGCACCGTCGTACAGAGTCCCGCGGCGATGGCCGCCGCGGCGTGCCGGACGTGGATCATGAAAGAGCAACCGCCGACCGACGTGCCGTCGACCCAGCGCGGTTCCAGACCCAGATAGTGCGCGACGTCAGTCGGCCGTTCGCCCGCCGTGGCGAAGCCGTCGATGTCTTTGATGGTCAAGCCAGCATCAGCCAACGCGTTGAACGCTGCATCGGCATGAAGCTGGAGCTCGCTCGTGTCGGTGATGACGCCCATCTGCGTTGTCTCAGCAGCTCCGACGACGGCGAGTGTGGGGCCGCTCATGATGCGGTCCCGTCACTGACCGGTTGGAAGAACGGCAGCGTGATCTCGTCAGAGAAGACCTCGAAGACCACTTCGACGGACATGTCGATGACGAGCGCTTCGGGTGTCTGGTCGCAGTTGACGATGTTCGACATCATCCGGACGCCCTCGTCGAGCTGCACGACGGCAATGGAGTACGGGCTGGCGATTCCGGGGTGGCCGGTGTGGTTGATCAGGTAGCTGTACAGCGTCCCGCGGCCCGATACCTCCTCGACGGCCACATCGTGACTGCTGCACGCAGGACAGAACGGGCGAGGTGGAAAATACGGATCGTGACATGCGTTGCATCGTTGAATGAGGAGTTGGCCATTGCGCGTGCCTTCCCAAAAGTGCTGCGTCTCAGGGGTGGGCCGCGGCAGGGGCCGCTTCGTTCGATCGACCGTCGGCGTCATCGTCGGAGTTTGGCATTCGCACCCTCGTCGTCAGCGACTCGGGCCGACCGGTGTACCGCGCGAGGTGTCGTCGGCGCTGATGAGCGCGTCGGCGAGGAGATCGACCGCTCGTGCGCGGCGTTCACCGCCGAGGTGGTGCAGCGGCTCGATCTCGGCTGGGTCTTGGATCAGGTCGAACAACTGCTCGTCCCCAGAGCTGTGTCGCGTGTACTTGCTGCCATCCGCGCCGACGACAGTGCGCGTCTTCTCCGGAATCTGAGCGACCGCTGCAATCGCCGCGGGAAGGTCGTCTTCGACCAGCACGTGAGAGCGAACAGCCGCGGATGAATCGGTGAGTGTCGGCACGAGCGACTGCCCTTGGATGCCGTCGTAATGCTGCAGCCCAGCGAGGTCGAGCAACGTTGGGGCGAGGTCGATCGACCCAGCGAGTGACGAGGTTCGACCCGCTGCATACGTTGGGTCGGCAATGACGAACGGTGGTTGCAGCGTGCCGCGGTAGTGCATGAACCCCTTAGTCATCAGGCCGTGATCACCCATCATGTCGCCGTGATCTGACGTGAAGACGATGATGGTGTTGTTGGCCTGACCGGCCCTCTCGAGCCTGCGCAGGATCTTGCCCACCCCGTCGTCGATCATCTCGATCATGCCGTAGGTCGCAGCAATGGCCTCGCGCACCATGTCGTGGTCGGTTGCACCGAACATCCCAACCCAGCCCCGTTGTTTCGCAGCAGGCGTCGCTTGTATTTGGCGGAGGTACGCCGGGGCGCGTTCGAGTGGATCGCCAATTGTTTCCGGCAATGCCATGTCGGCGGGGTCGTGCCGGTCAAACCAGTCGCCGGGTGGGCACATCGGGTGGTGGGGATCGGGGAACGAGGCCCAGGCGAACCACGGCTTCGACTCGCTGCTCGCGTCGTCGATGAAGGCCAATGTGCGGTCGGTGACAAAGGTGGTGGAATGCAGCTCGGGCCCGTAGGGCGGCTGATAGACCTGCCACCAACGGTCCGAGCGACGAGCCGCCGGCGACTCGTTGGTCATCGGTACGACCAGATCTTCGTATCGGCCACCGCGATCCAACGCCCAGTGCAGGTGATGGCCCGTGATGCGTGCCCCGTGATCGATCGACAGTTCCACATGGTCGAACCCGTAGAAGTCATCAGGCCAGTCCGGGATTCCACCGTCGTATCGCTCGGCGTGTTCGAGCTGATTCCAACCTGTTGGCCAGGGGTCGGCACTGACGGGTTGGCGGTCGACAGCAACGACGGCGTTGCGGCTGAGGCCATGTTGGAGATGTGACTTGCCGATCAGCGCAGTGCGGTATCCCGCCTCGCGAAATGTGCGCACGTGGGTGTTGGCGCCCCAGTCCAACGATCGATCGTTGAACACAACGCCGTGCGCCGTCGGCATCCGCCCCGTCATGATCGTCGAGCGGTTTGGCATGCATACGGGGTTGGCGACCCATGCGTTGTCGAACACCATGCCGCGCGCCGCAATCGAGTCGATGTTCGGCGTCCGAACGACCTGGTTGCCGGCGAAGCCGAGGTGGTCGGCGCGGAGTTGATCGCAGATGATGAACAGGACGTTGGGGGCCATGACGCAGTCTCGCGTGCATTGGCTGCTTCGATTTCGTCAGCCGATGGGCTCGCCGTCGTTGTCTTGGATGGTCCAGCTGCCTTTGGCTTGTCGGGCGGCACCGGTGAAGAGTCGGGAGCGGCGGCCCATGTCGATGACGACGCCAGATGCGTCGCGTACGACACGGCGGATGTGTCCCCACAATGCGATCGCCGCGACTTCGGAGCAGTCGATGGGATCACCGTTTTGGGGGGTGGCAGATCATCTTGTTGTAGTGGGCAGCGTCGAGGCGACCGCCTGACACGATCACTTCGGCAGTCGTGTCATCAATCACGATGTTCAACGTGGGCAGCGGTGCCCGTTGGTCTCCGCGGGCAGATGCTGGGCGAGGAACGCGGCGGCTGCGTCTGCTCGTCGTTGTGGTTCGCTCTGCTGCAGATCGGACAAAGTGGCGTCGAACGGATCGATCATTGCCGCCCGGTCCTTCGAATCGATCAAACGTTCCAATATCTTCATCGCGCGAACAAACGCTCGCACTGTCACAGAGTGAAGGGAACGCTGTGAGGTCTGCAGGTTCAGCGAATCATCGTGCTGGTCGCTGGCATCACGACCGGGTGATGCGCCGGCTGGCCGAAACCGCGTAGAGGGGGTCACCCGGCGCACCGGGGTTGCGCAGCTGCGTCGTGGGCTCATCAAAGCCGGTGGTGATCTCGAAGTAGGTCTCGACGATGCGGCACCGGCCGTCATCATCAGTGGCCAACCAACCACGGATCGCTTTTGTCGGGAAGCAGCGGTTCGAGAACGTGCAGACGAACATGCCATCGGGCTGCAGGACGCGTCGGACTTCGGCAAAGACATCGAGCGGCTTGATGAGATAGTCGACGGACACACAGCAGGTAACCGCCGCGAACGCTGCGTCTGCGAACGGCAGGACCGGATCTGCGTTGAGGTCCTTGACGAGCCGTTCATCGGCCATGTCGTTGGCAGCGAGTTCGGCCTCGTTCATCCCGGTGATGACCAGCCGCTCGGGCTTGGTGGGAAAGTGCGAGATCCACGACGAGCAGATGTCGAGCACCGGCCCGGACGAGGCCACGCACAGTCCAAGTTCGTTGTACAGCTCACCGACTGCGGCGATGGCGCCGCCGTCGATGTGCGTCACGAGTCGGTCGAACGCGTAGAAGTCCGAATCGTCTGCCTCGTCGCTACGGGTGAAAAACCCAGGGGGAAACGTCGTCGCATGTCGTTGATCCACCCGCCGACAATCCCACACGGCTGCAGTCTCTGCCCGACTCAGGTGTCGTCGCGCTCGACGACACCTCCCGCCAGCTCAACACCTGACATCATCACGTCACGTTGTCACGGAAAGGGACGCAACATGATCACGATTATTAATGGCGGAACGCAAGGACTCGGTGCGGCAGTCGCACGTCGACTCGTCGCCACTGGATTCACCGAAGGGTTGCTGCTGGTGGGCAGGTCCGCCGACCGCGGGAACCAGCTCGCCGAGGAACTCACCGCCGCCGGGGTCGACACCGCCTTTCTCCAGGCCGACCTCGCTGATGCTGAGGCTCCCACCGCGATCGTGGCGGCGGCCATGGATCGCTTTGGTCGCGTCGACGGGCTCGTCAACGTGTCGGCAGTGACCTCGCGTGCCACCCTCTTCGAGGACACCCCCGAGCACGTTGACAGCCAGATGGCGGTCAACGTCAAGGCGCCCTACTTCCTCATCCAGGCTGCGGCCCGAGAGATGATTGCGCAGGGAACCCCCGGGTCGATCGTCAACGTCGGCTCCACGTCGGGGCACGGCGGCCAGTCGAAGCTCACCGCGTACTGCATGTCAAAGGCAGCCCTGACGGTGATGACCAAGAACCTTGCGTACGGCCTGATGCGCCACGGCATCCGTGTGAACCAGGTCAACCCGGGGTGGATGGAGACAGAGTCGGAACACCGGACGCAGATGGAGCAAGATGGCGCGCCCGAGAACTGGCTGGAGTTGGCTGCACCCGGCCGGCCACTCGGTCGCCTTGTGCAGCCCGAGGAAGTCGCGAACGCGATCGTCTACTGCTTGTCCCCAGATGCCGGGCTGATGACCGGGAACTGCCTCGACATCGACCAGTCGGTGCAAGGCGCCGGTGACCCGCCACTGCCCACCGCCAGCGACACCGTCTCCCCGTGAGCTGTGCGTGCTGACCACACCGGCGGATTGAGGCTCAGGTCGGAGACCACCCGGACCACGCGAGGAAGTTGGCGATGACCGTCCGGCCATCTGGGTGTTCTTCGGTCCAGTACTCCGGGTGAAACTGCGTACCCACCATCGGCCGCTCGTCGTGAACGGCCATCTGGATCGGCGTCGCTGCGGTTGACGCCAGGTTGGCGAATCCGTCAGGAAGCTCGGGAACATGAAGCCCGTGTGCGTGCCGGAAGATGGGCTGTTTGCCGAGGCCAGCCAGCAATGGATGGCCTGAGTTCTCGACAGATAGTTCGACGGGGTGGTACCCAAATTCGAACGGCCGACCATCCTTGGTCGTGACCAACGAGGGGTCGTCCGAGGGGCCGTCAGGGGCGGGGAGCGCGACGATGTCGGCGCCCAGCGCTTGGGCAATGAGCTGGAAACCGCCGCAGAACCCGAAGACCGGCAGCTCGGTCTCGCGGATGATTGCATGGATTGGCGCGAGTGCGTGTGGGTCGTAGTCGTCGGGTGCAAACGAGTTCCCGCTGATGAAGATCGCGGTCGCCCCGATCTTGTCCAGCAGATCCTGGTCGACGCGGTCGTAGCGGACGAGGTGACAGTGCGTGCCGGCGAGATCCTCCAACCGGTACGTGATGCTTGTCCGGCCGGCCAGCATCTTCGGGCCGTGCTCGCGTTCGAAGCCGTCGGCGTGTTCATAGTCGACGAAGACGAGCATCCAGTCAGCCTAGGAACGGCAATGAGTTCCGGTCAGGATTCGAACGGCAAGCCTGCGTACTGCTCTGCCATTGCGGCCTGGGCATGCATCGACGACGCCAAATAGTCAAGTTCAGCCTCTTGGGCCCGCTGATCGAATGCAGTTTGTTCAGGGAAACGGTGCAGCAACGTGGTCATCCACCATGAGAATCGAACCGCGCTCCACACTCGCCGGAGTGCCATCTCGGAGTAGCGGTCGAGATACTCGTCATCGCCACCGTCGTAATGCGCAGTGAGCGCCCGCGACAGATAGTGCACGTCCGAGATTGCAAGGTTCAGGCCTTTGGCGCCAGTTGGTGGAACGATGTGTGCAGCGTCGCCGGCGATGAACAAGTTGCCGTATCGCATGGGTTCAGCGACGAAGCTGCGGAGCGGGGCGATGGACTTTTCGATCGATGGGCCGGTCACGACCTGGCCGCCAACAGTGGATCCGAGCCGGGTTGTCAGCTCTGACCAGAAGCGGTCGTCGGACCAGTCGGCAAGGTCATCGTCGAGTGAGCACTGCACGTAGTACCGGCTCAGCATCGGGTTGCGTTGGCTCGCCAGGGCGAAGCCGTTCGCGTGGTTCGCGTACACGAGGTCGGGGAGTGGCGGCGTCTCGGACATGATTCCGAGCCAGCCGAACGGGTACTCCTTTTCAAAGGTCCGCAGCACAGTGTCAGGGATCGCGGGGCGTGCAGCGCCGTGGTATCCGTCGCAGCCCACGACGTAGTCCGCATCGACCCGCTCGGCGATGCCTCCCACGTCGAAGGTGATGCTCGGACGGTCACTCAGCGGATCGTGGACTTCGACGTTGGCGGCTTCGAAGACAATCGCGGCATGGCGAACGTCGGCTGCTGCGTACAGGTCCTCCTGCATCTTGGTCTGTCCGTATGACATGAAGTGGGAACCAACGTGACGGTTGATGTCGATGAAGAACGCTTCGCGTCCACCCCACACCAGTGCTGCTCCGTCGTGGACATGGCCCTCGGCATCCATCCGCGCGTCAAGTCCGGCGGCGCGGAGTACTTCGACCGACCCCCATTCGAGTACGCCTGCTCGGATTCGGTCCAGGACGTGGTTTCGACTGGACCGTTCGACGACGATCGAGTCAATGCCCGACCGGTGCAGGAGGTGGGAAAGCAGCGACCCGGCTGGGCCGGCACCGATGATGGCCACCTGGGTTCGCAGTGTCACGCGGAGAGTCTCACGGATTGTTGACACTCCGGCAAGAGGACCACCATGATGACGCCACGATGATCATCGACTGCCACGGTCATTACACGACCGCGCCGCCACAGCTCGGTGAGTACCGTGATGCCCAGCGCGCCGCGCTCGACGTCGATTCGGGCCACGTCGGTGAGCGCGGGCAACTCTCGATCTCTGACGAGGAGCTGAGGGAGAGCCTCGAAGACAACCAGCTGCGGTTGCAACGCGAGCGCGGCATCGACCTGACGCTCTTCTCGCCGAGGGCCTCGTGGATGGGCCACCACATTGGCAACGAGCACACCAGTCGAAACTGGACTGAGCACTGCAACGATCTGATCTGGCGAGTGTGTGATCTGTATCCAGACAACTTCGCCCCGGTCTGTCAGCTCCCGCAGTCGCCAGGGATCGGCGTCGAATCGTCGGTGCGCGAGCTGCGACGTTGCGTCGAGGAGATGGGGTTCATCGGTTGCAACCTCAACCCGGATCCGTCGGGTGGGCATTGGACTGGGCCGCCGTTGTTTGATCCGTACTGGCATCCGCTGTTTGCGGCGATGTGTGAGCTCGATGTGCCGGCCATGGTGCACGTCAGCGCCACCTGTAACCCGAATTTCCACTTCACGAGTTCGCACTACCTCGGGGCCGACACCACAGCGTTCGTCCAAGCGATGACGTCAGGACTGTTCCGTGACTTCCCATCGATGCGGTGGGTGATCCCGCACGGAGGTGGAGCGGTTCCGTACCACTGGGGTCGATTCAAGGGGATGGCCGAAGGACATCACGCCGAGGGCGGCACGACATGGCAACTGCTCGACGAATTGATGGCCAACATTTTCTTCGACACATGCGTGTACCACCAGCCGGGCATCGACCTGCTCGTCGACGTTGTGCCGACCGACAACATCCTCTTCGGTTCCGAAATGGTCGGCGCGGTCAAGGGAAAGGACCCCGATACCGGTGAGTACTACGACGACACGAAGCGCTACATCGATCGCGCCAATCTCACAATTGAGCAACGGACCAAAATTTTCGACGGCAACGTCCGCAGGGTGTACCCGCGGCTGACGACCACGGGAGTCGCCTCATGAACAAGCACGTCATCGTCCGCAACATCGATCGGGCTGATTCGTCGGTGATCGACCGATTGGCTGTGGCGGGCACGGCAACCGTGCACGAAGCGATC
>JABJAB010000024.1 GCA_018666235.1 Ilumatobacter sp. | reverse complement strand
CCTCCTGGAGCGGCAAGGCATCCATGTCGCCCCGCAGCAGCACGGTCGGCCCAGGCTTGCCAGTATCGAGATCGGCGACCACGGATGTCGTCGCCTCTCCGAGCGTGATGCTGAGCCCAAGCCCCGTCAGCGCGTCGAGGATCCGTTGTTGAGTTCGCGGGAGCTGGAGACCCAGCTCCGGATCGGCATGGATGCTTCTGCGCAATTCGATCGTCTCACCATCGAGGGCGGAGGAAGCAGCGAGGACGTCAGGTCCGAGAGCATTTGCCATGGCCCGATCGTAGGCGCATGCACCGAGGTCGGAATCCCAGAGGACGCCATCCCCAATCTTGACGCCACCCCTCCCAGATCGAAGAACACGCGTGGCCGGCACATGACGGGACGGACTCTTGCCTGGGACTACTAAGGATCTACACACCAGGATCACAATCTGGCGCGGCATTGAACATCGTCGGCTCGCTGCAGGTACCGGCCGACCTCAGCGATGCCGAGGTCGTCGGCGACGAGATCGAGGGCTACGTGACCGGCCTGCTCGGCCTCGTCAACATCGATGCCGATCCGCGGTCGAGTCGCGAACACATCCTCTTGTCAAACCTCATCCATCATTCGTGGCAAGCTGGCAAGGCCATCGACTTAATGACGCTGGTCGGGCAAGTGGCGACGCCTCCAATTCGCAAGCTCGGTGTGTTCGAGCTCGACCAATTCTTCCCTGAAAGCGACCGCATGGGACTGGCGATGAGGCTCAACAGACTGCTCGCTTCGCCGTCATTCGCCGCCTGGGGTGCCGGCGCGCCGCTCGACATGCAGTCGATGATGTACACCCCGGACGGAAAGCCGCGCTGTGCGATTATCACGACTGCACACCTGTCAGACACCGAGCGTCAATTCGTCACCTCGCTCGTCCTCTCGAAGCTCGTCACCTGGATGCGCGCGCAGAGCGGCACCACCGACCTGCGCGCCATGCTCTACATGGATGAGGTCGCCGGCTACTTACCGCCGACGGCAAACCCTCCGACCAAGAAGCCGATCATGCTCTTGATGAAACAGGCGCGAGCCTTCGGCCTCGGCGTTGTCCTGTCGACGCGGAATCCTGTCGACATCGACTACAAGGCGATCTCCAATGCCGGTACCTGGATGATTGGTCGGCTCCAGACCGACCGCTACAGGGCGCGCCGCCTTGACGGCACGTCCTCAGCGGCGGGTCGCGTTGATATCAACGCTGTTGGCGACACCATCTCGGGCCTCGGCAAGCAAGAGTTCATGCTGCGCCGAGCTGGCCAGGACCAACCAGAGGTCTTCACGACGCGCTGGGCGATGTAATATCTCCGCGGCCCGATGACCCGTGACCAGATCGACACGATGATGGCACCGACGAAGGCGGACGTCACGCCAGCGCCCGCAGCCGCTCCAGCAACTACCTCACCCACTCCCGCCACCAGTCCCACCTCCGCCCCCACCTCCGTTGACATCCCGGAGTTGAGCGATGATGAGACCGCCGTCATTCCCAACGTGGCTGACGGCCGACCGGTTTGCTACGTCGATGTAGCTGCCCCCTGGCTCGGAGACGTCGGAGGCGATGCGCGCGGCGAACACTTTGAGGCGGCGGTCGTCGCGCGCGTCGCACTGCGATACGACGAGACCAAAGCCGATCTCATTCACGACGACGAATACGAGGCCGTACTGTTTCCCCTCGGTGAGCAGATCGACGCATCGCACATCGTGCAGGTCGACTACGACGATCGCGATTTGCGCGTCAACCCCCGGACAAGATCGTGTTCGGACTCACCGACGCGAAAATTGCGAACAAGACGTTCTGGTCCCAAGTGGAACGCGACATTCGGGACCAGCTCACCCGCACCCTCAACCTCGAACTTCCCGCGAACGCAGGGTTGAAGCTGTACGGACGTCCGGGCGAGGATGCCGAACTCTTTGAAGCCCGTTGCCTGAAGACCGCCGACGACCAAGCCGACGCCGAAATTGCCAAGCTGCGTGACAAGTACGAAACCAAGGCGAGGTCACTGCGCGACAAGATCGAGGCCTCCGAGGATCGCATCGAAGAGCTCGAAGAGCAGACCAAGGGCAAACGCAACAGCGAGCTGTTATCAACCGCCGGCTCGGTGCTCGGCGGCCTGCTCGGCGGCCGCAAAAGCAAGGGTGGTCTCCTCGGTGGTTTGCTCGGCCAGGCGGGCACCGCTGCTCGTCGCCGCGGGACAACCAACGCGTCTGAGCAGCGGTTGGAGTCCGCCGAAAACAAGATGGGACGCCTCGTGCAGCAGGTCGAGGACCTGGAGATCGAGCTTGAGGAGGAAATCATCGAGATCGACGCCAAGTGGATGGAACTGGGCAAGAACATCACCACGATCAGCGTCGGCCTGGAGAAGACCGACGTCAAGGTCACGCAGCTCGTCTGCGCCTGGATCCCCGTTGGGTAGTCCGCCCATCGCTCTCACGATCATCGGCTGTTTGCCGCGAGGGCGGCCACACTGGACCCCAGAGGCCTCTAGCCTGGGCGAGCACGCCGACGTAGCCCAATTGGCAGAGGCACAGGCTTTAGGTGCCTGTCAGTGCGGGTTCGAGTCCCGCCGTCGGCACGAGCCTCACGAACTGATCAGCGTTGCTCCAGCGCGCTGAGCAACGCTGCAAACGCTCGACCGCGGTGCGAGATCACGTTTTTCGCCGTTGACGCCATCTCGGCGAAGGTCAGTCCATCTGCTTCGTCCGGAGCGAAGATGGCGTCGTAACCAAACCCGACGTCGCCTCGCTCACTCGGCGCAATGTGCCCTGGGCACACACCTTCAACAGCAAGTTCGGTGCCATCTGGCCACATCGCCATTGCCACCGTGATGAACCGGGCGCCTCGCTGGTGGGCACCATTCAACTCGTCGAGCATTTTCGCTCGATTGTCCGCATAGCTGCACCCCTCCCCTGCGTAGCGCGCTGTGTGCACACCTGGCCGACCGTCGAGTGCATCGACAAACAGCCCGGTGTCATCAGCAACCGCGGGAAGACCGGTGGCTGCCACGATCGCGGCAGCTTTCAAGCGAGCGTTCCCGACAAGAGTGTCGGCATCTTCGACAACGTCAGGGACCTCGGCCGGGCGCGGCAGCAGATTGACGACACCGTCCAGGAGTTGTTGAATCTCGGCGACCTTGTCGGGGTTGGCCGACGCGCAGACGAGCTGAAGCATCAGTTGGTCAACGGGCCGGGCGAGCCGATGGGGCTTCGGCGACAAGCGCAGCTTGCGCGTCGGAGATCGAGGTCAGACCTTCCTCGGCCAGACCGAGCAGCGAGTCAAGCTGAGATCGGCTGAATGTCATCCCTTCGGCGGTGCCTTGCACCTCGACAAAGCTGGCTTCACCACCGGCGACCGGGCGCAGCATCACAACATTCATGTCGACTTCCGCAATGGAATCCTCAACGTACGGCAGGTCGAGCACAGGGACACCGCCGACGATGCCGACACTGATCGCAGAGCAGAACGAATGCAACGGATTGACCGCAAGATCACCGCGTTGCACGACACGTTCGAGCGCGTCGTGAAGCGCTACGAATCCTCCGCAGATGCTCGCCGTACGGGTCCCGCCATCGGCTTGCAAGACGTCACAGTCAACAATGACCTGACGTTCGCCAAGCGCTTCCATGTCGCACGCCGCCCGCAACGACCGGCCAATCAGACGCTGAATCTCAACGGTGCGGCCGCTCTGCTTACCCTTGGCAGCCTCACGGTTGATGCGCTCTGGAGATGCACCTGGCAGCATCGAATACTCTGCCGTGACCCAGCCTTTGCCGGAGCCCCGCATCCAACGCGGCACGTCCTCATCGATCGACGCCGTACACAACACGCGTGTGTTGCCGAACGACACGAGCACCGACCCATCGGCCATCTCGGTGAAGTCTCGCTGAAACGAAAACGGTCGGAGCTCGTCGGCGGTGCGACCGTCGGGGCGTGGTGCGGATCCTGTCATGGCCCGCAACGTAGCGGCTGAGCGGTCAGTCTGTGCCGGGGACAGAACAACTACGTGCCGGTGGCCACGGCTCGGTTTCGTCGAGTTCAGGGCCAAGCAACTGGCGACCAAGTTCCCGGAACGCATCGATGTCTCCGCTCGACGCGAACCGGTGCGTGCCGCGACGGCCATCGCTGCGCAACAGACCCAACTCGGCAAGTTGGTGCTGCACAGCGAATGCCGTTTCGTCAGCGGAGCTGACCAGTGTGACGCCCTGGCCCATCACATCGCTGATCGTGCGCGCCAAGAATGGATAGTGAGTGCAGCCCAACAGCAGCGCGTCGACATCAGCCTCGCGAACGGGTGCGAGGAGCCGCTCAGCAAGAACCGTCACTTCGTCGCCGACGGTTTGACCGCGCTCGACAAACTCGACAAAACCCGGACATGCCGCGCTCGAAAGCGTCACCGGCGCGCCGCCCGCTGCGATCGCCCGGACGTATGCACCCGACGACACCGTGCCCACGGTTCCAATCACACCAACCCGGCCCGTTGTGGTGGTGCGCACCAGGGCGTGAGCACCCGGAGCAATAACGTCGATGACCGGCACGTCGAGTTCGGCGCGCAGCGCATCAAGTCCGGCCGCAGTCGCAGTGTTGCACGCGACGACAATTGCCTTGGCGTGATAGTCGTCAACCAGGCTTCGGGCGAGTTCGCGTGCGTACTCACGAACGTCATCGAGTGGCTTTGATCCGTAGGGGTAGCGGCCGGTGTCGCCGATGTAAATGAGATCTTCGGCAGGAAGTAGATCGATCGTTGCCCGGGCGACGGTCAGGCCGCCGAAGCCTGAGTCGAACATCCCAATCGGCCGGTCCACACCTGTAGAGCGTACTCAAGTGCTGCCAGCAGGTTCCTCAACAGGAACCGGAGAAACACGAAACGGGGCCGCCGGAGGATTTTGTGGGCCTCCAGAGTCACAGACGAAGACAACGCCTCACTGTTTGTGATGGCATCGCATCGGATCAACGACGTTTCGTACTCGATCTGTCCGGAGAAATAGTCCTCACGAAGTTGTCAAAAGTAGATAATCGATTCGGCGTTTGCTTCCGCGACATCGAGGTCATCGGTGTATGCACCGGTTGACAGATACTTCCAGCCGCCGTCGCAGACGATGAACACGATCGTTCCGGCGTCAATCTGCGACGCGACCTTTCCCGCTCCGGCCATAGCCGCACCCGCAGAGATCCCGGCGAAAATTCCGCACTCATTGACTAAACGTCGAGTCCATTCTATTGATTCCCGTGGCCGCACTACTCGCTTGCGGTCGAGTAGGTCGATGCCGTTCCAGTTCTCGAAAACTGGCGGGATGTACCCGTCGCCGATGTTGCGGAGACCCTCAACGCGCTCCCCTAATGGCGGCTCTACTGCGATGACTTGAATTGTTGGGTCATGTTGTTTGAGGAACGTGCCGGTCCCCATCAACGTGCCGCTCGTACCGAGCCCGGCAACGAAGTGCGTGATACCGGGCGCGTCGCGAATGATCTCTGGTCCAGTGCCCTCGAAATGAGCACGCGGGTTGGCGTCGTTTGCGTACTGGTATGGGAAGTACCACTCAGGATGTTCAGCAGCGAGCGCTTTGGCTCGAGCAACTGCACCATTCGAACCTTCAGGTCCTGGAGTCAACATAATTTCGGCGCCGAAGATCTCAAGCATCTGGCGACGCTCTATTGACACGCTGTCCGGCATCATGATTTTGATTGGGTAACCCTTGATACCTGCAATTGCTGCGAGTGCGATGCCGGTGTTCCCCGACGACGGCTCAAGAATGGTCTGACCTGGTCGTAGCCGCCCGTCTGCTTCGGCTGCCTCGATCATGTATTTCGCTATGCGATCTTTAACCGAGCCAAACGGGTTCTGCATCTCCATCTTGGCCAAAATTCGTACATTTGGGTTCGGTGAAAGATTGGATACGTCGACAAGCGGTGTGTTGCCGATCATGCCGAGAACACCTTCGTGCAGCATGTTTGGATACGGGGGTCCAACAACATGTGGGGGTGCAGTCATCGTCATTGTGTTCATCTTCTTTCTCAACCTGTGCGTCTGTTCAGGTATTCCGACAAATCTGATCTGTGTTGTCGGGAATTGTATAAGCAGCCTGCGGCGCGTGAGATGTCGAGCTTGAAGTCCGCCAGCAGTTCCGCTGGCTTTTTGATCAGAGAACCGTGATCTGCTCTTCGGTGATTTCGCCGTCGGCGATTCGGTAGCTTCGCATCTCTGGCGCTTGCCGCTTCAAGCTGACAATGACATAGTGCCAACGCGGATCGACTGCTGCGGCAACATCGGTTGGGCTCGGATACGGCTCGGAGTGAGTGTGGCTGTGAACCACCCCATTGATCTCCCAGCCACGATTATCCGCAGCCACTTCGACGCGCATGAAATCCCTCGGGTTCACGGTGTACACACGGGCCGAAGCGTCATCGTTGTGGGTTGCGTGAAATTCAGGGGCCTGATCTGGTGACGGACCAACGAGAAGTCCACACATCTCAAGCGGATACTCATCAAGTGCCTCGCCAATGATCTGGTTGTACGCATCTCTGGAGATCTCAATCACCGTTGCGAGGGTACCGATAGCGTGGCAGCTGAAACAGGACTGGCAGGATGGCAAAGAAGGGCAAGAAGACTAAACGTGGGTCGAAAGACGACGGCACCACGCTGATTGCGAGTTACAAGCGCGCCTATCGGGACTACGAGATTCTCGACACCTGGGAGGCCGGCATGGTCCTCACGGGAAGCGAGGTGAAAAGCCTGCGCGAGGGCAACGCCCAGATCGCTGAGGGTTACGCACGAGTCCGCAAAGGCGAGATGTGGCTTGACGGCATCCATATCCCTCCCTACACCAACGCCATTGGTTTCGGTGCCCATCAACCTGATCGCGAACGCAAACTGCTGCTCAATCGAGCTGAAATCGATAAAATTGATATGCGGACCGCACAAGGGGGACTCACCATCGTGCCGCTTCGCTTGTATTGGAAAGGTGGCCGCGCCAAGCTTGAAATCGGGCTTGCCAAGGGCCGAACCAAGGGCGACAAACGCCACAATTTGGCCGAACGCGATGCTGATCGAGAAATCGAAGCAGCATTCAACCGTGCCGCCAAGTACGGCAATAGCTGAGCACTGACGACCGGTCTGCTCTTTCAGCGGCTACTTTGGAGATCCACATATTGATCACGGGGCTGACTGGATTCGACGTCAGTAACGCTGTTCGAGTTTGCAACCCGAGTTTCTCAGACTCGTTAAACGGGGAAAAAAACACAATTGCCGTTGATAACGACAATTTCGCTCTCGCCGCCTGATTACTCAGGTTGAGAACGAATCATCGTGAGCAGAAATGTCGCACGGGGCCTCTCCACCACAGCCCGGCAACAGAAGTGGGGGATGACAATGGGAAAGACCATTGCCAGCGGGAAAGACTGCTGACTTTCAGGAAAGACTGAGCGTGGTTCGCCTTGAGCGGACAGCCGACCCGTCGGTGTCTCAGCGTTAGAGTCAATGCCGGGAATGGTTGTAGCAAGTTCGTCCATCGGCTGAGGGACGGGGGTTCGATTCCCCCCAGCTCCACTGAGGGGGATTCGTAGAATTACGGGTCTCCTTCTAGTAGAAATCGGATGCTCCATCACCAGCTGTTAGCGGGCACTGCTAGTTTCGGTGTTCCAACATGAGCGGGCTGCTGTGACGGTTCGTTTCTGAACCGAAAGCAGGTTTGACATGTCGTTTTCTCTCTGGTCCCGCACACGACGCGTCCTGTGTTGTGTTGGTCTCACTAGCGCAGTGATCGCAGCCGGGATCGTGACTGCAACTGTCACAACACGCGGACAAGTCCTCGCCCTACCCGGCGCCACAGAATCAACCATGGTCACTGTTGAACCAACCCGTGTGCTCGACACCCGCTACAACATTGGTCTCAACGGTCCCTTCACTGCAGGAACACCCCGCAAACTCACCGTCACTGGAACCATCACCACCTACTTCGAACCAACCCAAACAACAACACAACAACAAGTCGTGCCAACCGGCGCCACCGGCGTACTACTCAACGTCACCGGCGTAGCACCCACCGCTGCAGGCTGGATTGCGGTGCGACCCGGCAACGCAACAGGTATTTCCTCAACATCAAACCTCAACATGGTTCCCGGCCAAGTCGTCCCGAACGCAGTCACTGTTGCTGTTCCAACAACAGGCACCAACGCCGGCCAAATCGACATCATGTACGGCCCCACTTCAAGCGGCACCGTCAACATTGTCATCGACATTGTTGGCTACACCACCAACACCGGCCTCATCGACCTCGTCAACCGCGTCACCACACTCGAAAACTCTGCTGAGTCTCCAGCGCGTGTGATCTGGGTTGCTGACGACAACACCGGCGACTTCGAGTCACTGTTGGCTGCTTTGGCCTCAATCACAGACGCCACCGCCACAAAACCGTACGTGATCAAAATCGCGCCCGGCGTGTACACCGAAACCGCAAACGTCGTGTTGAAAGATTATGTTGATGTTGAAGGCTCCGGACAAAACATCACCACCATCAACTGCGCCTGCAGCAGCAGCAATTTCGATGCGTCGGCTGCGGTCATTTCAGCTGGAGCAATTACCGCTGAGATCCGCCACCTCACCATCAACAACACCAGCGGTGGCGGCTCCTTCGGCAACGGGTTGTTCACTGAGAGCGTGACCGACGGATCGTTCTCGATGCTTCACGTGACTGCCACCGCCACTGGAGGTTCCGACCACAACAGCGGCGTGCTCAACTATTCGTCGTCGTCGCCGACGATGAACAATGTGACCGCCATCGCCGAGGCCGCCGACGGCAAACGCAACTATGGCGTGTACAACATTTCGTCGTCGCCGACAATGAACAATGTGACCGCCACCGCCACCGCCACCGCCACCGGCACCAGCTACAGCTACGGCGTTTTCAACACTGGGTCGTCGCCGACGATGAATAATGTGACCGCCACCGCCACCAGCACCGACACCAGCTACGGCGTGTTCAACAACTCGTCGTCGTCGCCGAAGATGAACGATGTGACCGCCACCGCCACCAGCACCGGCACCAGCAACAGCACCAGCTACGGCGTGCTCAACGGCACTGGGTCGTCGCCGACGATGAACGATGTGACCGCCACCGGCACCGGCACCGGCTCCAGCACCTACGGCATGCTCAACACTTCGTCGTCGCCGACGATGACCAACGTGACCGCCACCGCCACCGGAGGCACCAACAACTACGGCGTGTTCAACGGTTCGTCAGGGCGTGTGTCAATTCGGAACTCGTCGATCGAGGG
>JABJAB010000023.1 GCA_018666235.1 Ilumatobacter sp. | reverse complement strand
TTCGTTCAGGTCAGCGATGACGACCTTGGCGCCGCGGGCGGCCAACATGCGTGCCGACGCGGCCCCGATGCCCGACGCTCCGCCGGTGACGATTGCACTTGCTCCAGAAATGTCCATACACAGGAAACTATTCCGACAGAGTCGACTGCCAGCAATTCTGGGCCATCGGGCACACCGCAATCAGGTCCGGCCGCTCCGTTACTCAGATCGGAGCGGGCCCAATTGCGTAGCGGGTGTCGACGAATCGTTCTGGCGTAACAGCGACGTAGCCATCAACCAGCCAACCTGCGATGTCAACGACCATGTGGCTTGCTGAGTGCGTGTAGATACAGATTGAGCCGTCAGGACCAATGGGGGCAATGACCCCGTTGGCAACTGTGGCTCCCGCGACATAGTTGAGGTTCGACGCGACGGGGGGACCACCGTCACAGCCCCACACCGTCAAGTGCCCCGCAGCCAGCGGTTCGGTCGCAACCACGTTGATGATTGCGGCCACAGCGTTCGCCGGGACGGCGACGTTCTGGCCGTTCACCGGGACCGAAATGCCATGGATCGGAACATTGAGCGGCGAATTTGGTTGGACGCGCTGCTGTGGCGCTCCGCGTCCGATGCGCGTGTCGACGATCCGGTACGGATCGGTAGCTGAGAATGCCGGGTTCGTCGGGCCGAACCATCCCTGCAAGTCGATGACCACGTCGCTCGCAACTTTTGAATGGACACACACCTGACCGTTGACGTCCACGGCGGCCACAATGCCGTTGGCAACCGGGTGACCCGCCCGATAGTTGAGGCTCGACGTTTCCTCGCGGTCAACGGCGCAGGGCCACACCGTGAAGAATCCCGCCGCAGCTGCGTTCACCGCGGTGAGATTGATCACGATGCTGCTCACGCCACGTGGGGCCGTTGCGGTCGACCCGTCTGGGCGCGATGCCGTCAGACCGACAACGTCGACGATCAGTGGCGTGGCAGGGCCAAGCCTGCGCTGTGGCGACCTGAGCCCAATGCGCGAGTCCACAATGCGTTCCGGACTCACCGACTCCAGCGCCGAGGCCTTGCCGGAGTCCTCGAACCACCCGGTGACATCAACAATGACGTCGGTCCCGGCAGTCGAAAAGAGGCAGATCTCACCGGCGGAGTCAATCGAGGCGATGACGTTGTTCGCGATGACATCGCCCCCCAACATGTTCAGGTTCGAAGTCTCCTGGCGTTTCGACTCGCAGGGCCATACCGTCAAAACGCTTGGTAGCGACGCTCGCACGCTGGTGACGTTGATGGCGACTGCAGATGCCGTTGATGGCACAGTGACGGTCACCCCGGCTGGTGTCGTCAGTTGTTGACCGACGATTGGGATCCGGATCTGCTTCGGCGGGACGAGGTAGTGGCTCGGTGCAACGCCAAGAATCTCGCCACGTAGCCAGAGGGCGAATTCGGCTTGGCCGGTGGTCGTGAGATGCACGCCGTCAGCGAACCAGCGTGCCCGGGCCTCGCCACCGGCACTCGCTGCGTTCCAGTCCAGAACCGTGAGCGTGGACCATCGGGATTCGGCAGCGGAGAGTTGAGCATTCATCGGGCCATACGTCGAACCCTGCGAAGTTGTTCGAATGTCGGCCATGTTGACCCAGGCAACGCGTGCCACGCCCCGAGCAGTGAGCGCGTTCATCATGGCATCAATGTCCGAGGCAAACGTGCTGGCAATGTCGTTGTAGCCGAGTTCGACGACGACCAGGTCGAGACCCGTCGGCAGCAGAGCCGCCTGTTCGACACCGCTGGTTCCCGGGCAGGACACACGTGTCGTGCATCGGCCCACCCGTGTACTGATCGTCGCGGATGCGAACGTGCCATCGATCAGTCGGTTGAATTCAGAGATCCCGCCCGCAGCGATGCTCTCCCCCACCGAGTCGCCGATCATCCCGAAGGATTTCGATGTCGTGTTCTCGCGAATGACCCGCACGGTGAAACCCGGCGACGGCAGGTTGAAGCTGCGGCGAAAGTCCCACGCCTGCATTCGTTCGGTATCCCTTGTGCCAGTGAGCACGATGTCGTTGAACCAGATGCCGTCGTAGCTCCGATATTGGCTTTGCGCTGCCTCGGTCATCGCCGCTGAGGTGATTTGCCCGAGGCCGTATCTCGACTCGAGGGTGTCAGCGTCGATGACGCGAGTCCAACGATGGTTCGGGTTGGAAATCGTGTCGTCGCCGATGTCATCGACGGGTGGGAATTCGCCGCCCGCCGTACGTGGACCGTTCGATGCAGAGAACTCGGTCGAAACGATTTGTCCACCCTTGGAATGCCCGCTCGGCCAGCGGCGGACGACATTGGCCGTTGCTGCCGCAGCGGCATCGGTGAGGACATGCTCGACTGATGTGGACGAACCGGACGCAGTTGACCGGCGAGCTGCACCGCCATAGACCTGACACGAGGTTGTATCGCAGGTGGTGGCGTAGCGCGCCGACGAACCGTCGTAGAAGTAGCTGCGTGCCTGCTGCAGTCCGTATGAGCGGGCAGCAACGGCCTGGGCTCGCACAGCGTTGGCACCCGCCCCTCCCCCGGCGTTCGCCCACGAGGCGGAGATTTCCTTCGGCAGCACGCCACGCAGGTAGTCCTCGACCTTGACGTCATTGACGACCCGGTTCCCGGATGACGTGTTCAGTACGTCGATGCTGCCGCGGTAGTGCGTGATCGTCCGGTCTCGCGCGCACAGTCCGATTGTCTGATTCGGCGCAATCGAGGACGTGTCGCCGTTGGCGATCGTGAAGCTGAGCGGGTTGCCGGCGCCTGTGGTCGCGGTGCCAAGCAAGGTGAAACCCCCGCCAGAGTCGGCATCGATGATCGACCGAGCTCGAGCTGCGTCCTCAGGGTTCCAGATGCCGTCGACGGTCAGGCTTTGGGCATCCTGCCAGTCGATCAGGTATCCGCGAGTCTGGTTGCCGAAGTCGCCGTCGACGGCAATGGCCGTCGACTGGTACTGCTTGAGGAAGGTCTGAATCTGGGTCACCGCGCCGCTGTCCGGCGAGCCCTTCGCGATCTCCGGCAGGCCGGACGGAACGGTCAGCGTCGACTGGCCAGGGCACGACCGTGCGGTCGATCCGTAGACCCTGAACTCGCCAGGCGTGGACGTCTCCTCCG
>JABJAB010000022.1 GCA_018666235.1 Ilumatobacter sp. | reverse complement strand
CTCCTCAAATCTCAACTACACCACTGGCCAAACGGTTGCTAATTCAGTTGTTGCCAAAGTTGGCGCAGGCGGCAAAATCTGTATCTACACACACAGCGCAACACAACTCATCATCGACACCAACGGATACTTCCCCACGGGCTAACCAGAATTCTCTCAGCTCGAACACATTGAATTGCCGTCATTCTGAACACCAGGTAACACCTCGGAGTTGATCAGCAGCCAGCGGCCAACAGACACTCCACCGTCGCAAACACGACATGCATAGCCGCTGTTCCCCGTCGTACATCGCCGCAAAATCAATCATTAATCTTGTCTTGAATCGCTTCGGGTTTCATGCGTGCTGGTTGGTTTGAGTCCCTGACGGAATTGCAGGGACGGTTTGTCGGTAGTGGTTGGTTTCGAACTCGGCGGGTGGGATGCGGCCGAGGTCGTGGAAGATGCGTCGGTGGTTGAACTAGTCGACCCATTCGAGCGTCGCGAGTTCGAGGTCATCGAGCCCGCGCCAAGGTCCCTTGTTCCGGACGAGTTCGGTCTTGTAGAGCCCATTGATTGTCTCAGCGAGCGCGTTGTCGTAGCTGTCGCTGCGTGACCCAACTGAGTTCACGACGCCGTCCTCGGCGAGACGTTCGGTGTAGCGAATGCTGAGATATTGAACGCCGCGGTCGCTGTGATGAACGAGCTGATCGAGATCTGCGCCGTCGCGTTGTCTGGACCAGATGGCTTGCTCGAGGGCGTCGAGCGCGAGGTCGGTCTTGAGTGAACGAGAGGCTTGCCAGCCAACGATGCGGCGTGAGAACACGTCGGTGATGAACGCGACGTAGACGAACCCAGACCACGTGCGCACGTAGGTGAGGTCTGCGACCCAGAGCCGGTCGGGTGCCGGCGCTGCGAACTTGCGATCGACCAGATCCCGCGGCCGATCCGCCGCGTCGTCGGCGAACGTCGTGCGGACGGGTTTGCCGCGAACAGCGCCACGTAGACCGAGGTCGCGCATCAACCGCTCGATGGTGCAGCGAGCGACCTTGTGGCCTTCGCGGTTGAGTTGCGCCCACACTTTCGCGGCGCCGTAGACCCCGAAGTTCTCGCGATGTACCCGCTCGATCATTGGCCACAACTCGGCGTCGCGCAGGGCGCGTGCCGACGGCTGGCGTTGTTTGGCTGCCCAGTAGGTGCGTGGGGCGATCTGCAACGCTCTGCAGATCGGCTCGACTCCGAAACGCTCCCGGTGGGCATCGAAGTACGCGATCACTTCTTGGTTCGACCGTCGAGCTCGGCCGCGAAGAAAACCGACGCCGACTTCAAGGTCTCGTTCGCTCGGCGAAGCTCTTTCACCTCACGCTCGAGTTCTTTCACCCGCTCGCGTTCATCGCTCGTCAACCCCGGCCGATGACCGGCATCGGTCTCAGCGCGGCGAACCCAGATCCATAGCGACTCGTGATGCACGCCAAGCTTGGCGCCGATCTCGTTGATCGCTTTCCACTGCGACGGGTACTCGTGCTGGTGCTCGAAAACCATGCGCACCGCACGCTCTTTCAGCTCCGGCGGATACCGCCTCAACCTCTTTGACATGACTCCATCCTCTCAAGGATCAGAGCACGCAACTTTCCCGGAGCGATTCATCTCGCAGCGTTATTTGGTTCCTCCACGTATGTCGAGCCCGAAGTCTTTTGTGCACTTCCAGCTGCCATCACGATGCCCAACCGGCCGCAAGGCGGGGTAGGGGCGGATCGTTGATATTTGGATGCGCCACCGAGAGTTCCAAAGTGTCCCATGAGGGAGAAAAGCGACAGAGATGAGCAATCCCTGATTAGGCTTTTTGACATCCCGAGAAAAGAACGCCGACGGCCGCTCTGCTGCCTCCAAAGAGGGCCTTACGCGAAGCTTAGGTGAGACGTGCGACCAACTCGGTGAGGGGTGCACGGAAGTCTCGCAGCGGCTCTTTGCCCGCAGCCTTCCAGGCAGCGTTGTCGAGCACGCTGTTCGCTGGCCGTGGTGCTGGACGAGGCGGATCCAGATCGGCAGTGGCAATCGGCGACACTCGCCCGCGTTGGTGGCCCGCTGCTTCCAGAATGTCGCCGACAAACTCGAACCATGAAACGGCGCCACCATTGGTGAGATGGAAGGTGCCCGCCCGCCGCTCGAGAGCGAGGGTGCGCAGCGCGGGCGCGAGGTCGGCCGTAAAGCTCGGGTGGCCGCGCTGGTCATCGACAAAAGCGAGTGGCGTATCTCCCGCAGCCAGACGCAGGATGAGCTTCACCATGTTGTCTCCGTACTCGCCGCAGACCCACGATGTGCGGGCGATCGATGCAGCCGAACCGGCTGCGATTTCTCCGGCGAGCTTCGTGCGTCCGTACACCGACTGCGGGTTCGTTTCGTCGGTCTCGACGTAGGGACGGTCGAGCGTGCCGTCGAAGACATAGTCGGTGCTGACGTGCACGAGGTGTGCACCGAATTTCTCGCAAGCGGCGCTCACGATTCCAACAGCGGTTCCATTCACTGCCTGGGCGATATCGACGTTGGTCTCGCATGCATCGACTGCTGTGTAGGCGGCGGCATTGATCACGGCATCCGGAAGGTGCTGAGCAAGGAACGCGTCGACGGCAGCGGCATCGGTGATGTCCACATCGCTCCGGTCCGCCGCAACCACGTCGTCGCCCATCTCGATGCAATGTTGCACGAGTTCCACCCCGAGCTGACCGGCTGCGCCGGTGATCAACACCTTCATCGACGACTCATTCGGCAACCGTGACGACAGGCAACGGGCCGATGCCGCGGAAGTAGTCGAGGATGGGCTTCGACGAATCGTTGAGCCGCAGGATGGACTTGCCGTTGAAGTTCTCGCCGCGTACGTCGAGTTGGTACGTCGCCAACCCTGTCGCGAACGCCTTGCGCAACGTGCCTGCCGCAGCGATTGGGTCAAGGCCAGCATCGATGCGAACCGAGCTGCTGACCGCGTCAATCAGCTCCGACGCGAGAAACGGATCGGACTGCAGTTCGGTCATGGTGGCGTCAACGATCGTGGAAATAAACGCCTGCTGCCGCTGAATCCGCCCGAGGTCAGCAGTGGGGTCTTTGCGCCAGTTTCCGTCGCGGAACTCTTCATAGTTACGGCTCCGTGCGTACGCCAGCGCCTGTACCCCGTCAAGCCGGTTACATCCCGGCTCCTGAGCCAGTCCGGAGTTGAGATCGCGTGTGACGTACTCGAAGCAGATGGTGGCACCGCCGACGGCGTCAACGAGCTCCTTGAAACTGAAGAAGTCAATGTCGACCACATGGTTGATCGGGATCCCGAGTTCTTGGGTCACCGTGGCAGCGAGCACGTCGGCACCGTCGTTGTACGCCGAGTTGATGCGATCCTGCTTGCCAGACCCGGCGATGGTGACCAAGAGGTCGCGCGGGATGCTCATCAGTGCCGCACCGTTGCCGTCCTTTTCTTGACGGAGCACCATGATGGTGTCGCTGCGACGGCCCTGCACCGCACTGGTGTCGCCGATACCGCCGAAGTCGGGTGCATTCGGGTCCGAACCCTCTCGCGAGTCCGAACCAATGAGGAGATAGTTGACCGCAGGCCCCTCGACGGCGACCAAGATGTCCTCAAGCCCCTCGATCCGCTCAACATTTGCCGTGCGGTCGTCCGCGGCGCGAATCACGCCTGCCGCGCCAACAGCCGCAGTGAGGAGGGCGAACAGCAAGGCGAGCGGTGCCGAGCTCCGGCGACGCCGCCTCTTTGGGGCGTCGGCGTACTGATCGCCCCCTGGGTACTGCTGCATCAGAAGAACGCTAACCGGGGGGCGGGCTGGGCGTGCGGCACCACAGCAGATCAATCCGATGCGATACCGGCACCGTGTGTTCCGGGCCGCAGGTGCACAACATCACCCACATCAAAGACCCGCTTCTTACCCATCTCGGAGACCACGATGATGCGCCCCTCGGCGTCGATGTCAACGGCTTCGCCCTCAAAGGTCATATTGCCAGGGAGGTGGACGCGAACGAATTGCCCAAGCGTCAGCAATCGAGCCCGGTAGGTCTGAGCGAGGACCGCCGGATCACCCGATTGCGCGTCGAATGCATTGAGCACCTCCACGAGCAGCTGCTCAGCGGTGCAATCCACGAGATCGTTGACGCGCGCCGCCTCTGGTGGCGCCCACGCGACGTTGACGCCGAACCCGACAATCAGACCCGGCGCCGACGTCGAACGTTGCGCCAGCACGCCGGCAAGCTTGCGACCGTCGTACAACACGTCGTTCGGCCACTTCAGACCCAATGTCGCCCGCTTGCTCGCCTCGATCTTCAACCCCGCCAGCTGGTTGACAGCGTCCACAATCGCGACGCCGACCCGTTGCAGCATTGACGTCGGCCGATCACCAGGGGACATGAGATACATCGATGCGAGCAGGTTGCTTCCCGCCGGAGCATCCCATCGCCGGTCGAGTCGACCGCGCCCTGCGGTCTGATGTTCGGTGCGGAGCACAGTTCGATCCGCCAGCTCACCCTGTTCCGCCGCACGCAACAGGTCATCGTTGGTGCTCCCCGTCTCGGCCACGACAGAAACGTGCCATTCGTCCATCTTGGAAATGCCTGACGCCGGGCTCATGCCGCCTACATTGGCACCCGTGCTCAAGAAGATTCTGATTGCCAACCGCGGCGAGATTGCCGTCCGTGTCATCCGAGCGGCTCGGGAGATGGGCATCGCGACTGTCGCGGTGTATTCCGAACTCGATCGAGACGCCCTCCATGTGCGCCTCGCAGACGAAGCCTTCGCTCTCGGCGGCCAAACCGCTGCCGAGAGCTACATCAACACCGAAGCGGTGCTCGACGCAATCGCCAAGAGCGGCGCCGATGCGGTGCACCCCGGTTATGGCTTCTTTTCTGAGAACGCCGACTTCGCACGCGCCATCGCCGAGATGGGCGTCGAGTTCATTGGACCACCGGCAACGGCAATGGACGAGATGAGCGACAAGGTCTCGAGCCGTCAGGCGGCCATCCGTGGCGGTGCTCCGGTTGTTCCTGGGACGACTGAGTTCGCCCAGGGCCCCGACGAGATCCGCGATTTTGGCAACGAAAATGGTTGGCCGGCGGTCATCAAAGCTGCTTTCGGTGGCGGCGGGCGAGGCATGAAGGTGGTCAACAATGCCGATGAGGTCGACGACGCCTTCGCAAGCGCGCAACGCGAGGCACTTGCGTTCTTCGGTCGCGACGAGGTGTATGTCGAGCGCTACCTCACATGGCCACGCCACGTCGAGATCCAACTGGTCGGCGACAAGCAGGGCAACTGCGTCTGGATCTCGAGTCGCGATTGCTCGGCACAGCGACGTCACCAGAAGCTCATCGAAGAGGCTCCCGCTCCAGACTTGGCGGACGGCATCGAAGAGGCGATGGGCGAGGCAGCCGTCAAGGCAGCCAAGGCCGTTGGCTACTACGGCGCCGGCACAGTCGAGTTCATTTACCAGGACTCGGAGTTCTTCTTCCTTGAGATGAACACGCGGTTGCAGGTCGAGCACTGCGTCAGCGAAATGATCACGGACATCGATCTCGTCGAGTGGCAGATCCGGGTCGCCGCTGGTGAAGAACTTCCGATGACTCAGGACGAAGTCAGCGCCCTGCGGCGCGGCCACTCCATCGAGATCCGGATCAACGCCGAGGATCCGGCCGAAGGCAAGTTCCTCCCCTCGCCCGGGCCGATCACCAAGCTGGTCGCTCCGGACGGCTTCGGTGTGCGTTTCGATTCGGGGTATCTCTCCGGCGACGAGATCAGCCAGTTCTACGACAACCTGGTCGGCAAGCTCGTCGTGTGGGGCCGCAACCGCGAGGTGGCAATCGCCCGCACGATTCGAGCACTCGAAGAACTCGTTGTCGAAGGCGTTGCGACCACGATTCCGGCCGACCTCGCCATCTTGCGACACCCTGACTTCGCGGCGATGGAACACTCCACCAAGTGGGTCGAGCAGACACTCGACCTCACCGGCGTCACCGGCCAACCAACCGGTGCACCCGAGCAGGATGACGACGCCGAGCCGCTCGTGCGTCGATCCACGACAGTCGAGGTGAACGGCAAACGGTTCGACGTCAACATGTGGGTCCCCGAAGCTCCGGTCGGCGCGGCTGCGCCCGCAGCCAAGAAGAAGAAGCGGTCAGCGTCCGGCGCCGGTGGCGGCGGAGCTGCATCTGGCAGCGTCGAGGCACCCATGCAGGGCACGATCGTCAAGCTGCTTGTTGAGGTCGGCGACACCGTCGAGGCCGGTGCCGGCATCGTCGTGCTCGAAGCGATGAAGATGGAGAACCAGATCAACGCTGAGAAGGCCGGCACGGTCAAGGAACTCAAGGTCGCAGCTGGAGACACGGTGGGTGGCGGGGACATCCTCGCCATCATCGAATAGGCAACTGCTCCGGTCGGCACCGACCGTTGCTCGTTCGCTACCGTTTGGGGCGGGGAACAGACAACGCGAAGGGGACACACCATGAGCCACGGTGGACGACTTGCAGCGAAGGCACTCAAGGCCGCTGGGGTGGAGTGCGTCTTCACTCTGTCCGGTGGCCACGTCATGGGCATCTATGACGGATGCCTCGACGAAGGCATCCGGGTCATCGACGTGCGCCACGAGCAGGCAGCGACGCACGCCGCTGATGCATGGGCACGACTGAACCCGGGCAAAGTCGGTGTTGCGATCCTCACGGCCGGACCCGGAGTGACCGACGGTGTCACCGGCGTCGCCAACGCGTGGCGGGCCAACTCTCCGATCGTCGTCTTTGGCGGACAAGGCCCGTTCAACAACCTGCGCCGAGGCTCGCTCCAGGAGATGGACCACGTCTCGCTGATGCGTCCAATCACCAAGTGGGCGGACACCTGCTACGAGACCGCCCGCATCGGGGAGTACGTCGAGCAGGCGGTTCGCCACGCGATGTCTGGCGTTCCGGGCCCGGCGTTCCTTGAGATTCCGATGGACGTCTTGCACAGCCCAATCGACGTCGAAGCCATCACACTGCCAACGTTCCGCGACTACCGCGTTGCATCATCGGCGCCAGCAGCATCGATCGAGGTTGCCGCCAAACTCCTGCGCCAAGCCAAACGCCCCATGGTGATGGCTGGCACCGCCCTCAAGTGGTCCGAAGGTGGCCCCGCACTTCGCCGTTTCGCCGAGGCGACCCGATCGCCGGTGTACACGAACGGGATGGGCCGGGGACAACTCCCGATGGATCATCCGCAGTTCTTCAATCGGAGCCGGAAAGAGGCTCTCGCCGCGGCGGATGTCGTGGTGTTGGCAGGCACCCCGCTCGACTTCCGGATGAAGTACGGCGCCTCAATTCCTGCCGACGCACAGATCGTTCAGCTCGATCTCGACGACACGCTGATCGGCCAGAACCGGTCAGCTGACATCGGCCTCGTCGGGAATCTGGGCGTCAACCTCGATGCGCTCACCGACGCCCTCAACGGCAGCCTCGATTTCTCCGAACACACAGCTCACCTGCGCACGATCGAGGACGCTGCGGACGCAGCCCTGGCCGCCCAGTTGCACTCCGACGAAGTACCCATTGATCCGATGCGTCTATGTCACGAGATCGCCGACTTCGTTGCGACCGACGATGAGATGATCGTCATCGGCGACGGTGGCGACATCGTTGCCCAGGCTTCCAAGGTGCTCAGGGTCCCGCCGAACGGCACCTGGATGGACCCCGGACCTCTCGGAACGCTCGGCGTCGGCATGCCGTTCGCGCTCGCTGCGCAAATTGCCAACCCGGATCGCCGAGTGATGATCATCTACGGTGACGGATCGTTTGGACTCAATGGGTTCGAGTTCGACACCGCCGTGCGGTTCGGGCTACCCATCGTCGGCATTGTTGGCAACGACGCAGCCTGGGGACAGATGATGCGTCCTCAGGCGATGATCTACGGTGAGGACCGACTCGTCGCCACTGAGCTGAGGGCCACGCGCTACGACAAGGTGGTCGAGGCGCTCGGCGGTCATGGCGAGCACGTCACCCGGCCGCACGAGATTCGCGGCGCCATCGAGCGCGCCTTCGCCTCTGGGAAGCCCGCCCTGGTCAACGTCGAGATGCGCAAGGACGTTGGCGCGATGAAGGGTTCAACGTACGTCTAACGAGAACACTTAGCCGTGCAGATCTCGGCTGATCTCGGCACGGCGCAGCAGGAACGCCGGCTCATCGAGCCGCTTGCGGCGCATCCACGTCGTGACCTCACCGTTGCTCTTGCTCGCATTGCAACTTCGGCACGCTGGCACGATGTTGTCAAGGGTGTAGCGCCCTCCACGCGACAGCGCGAGAACACAGTCACGCTGCATGGTCTCGGTTGGCTGTGTTCCGCAATAGGCACAACCGCCCCACAGTTCCTG
>JABJAB010000021.1 GCA_018666235.1 Ilumatobacter sp. | reverse complement strand
GATCCGTTCACCGGCGTCGCTCGCACGTGGCGCACATCGACTCCGTTGCCAGCGTCGGCAGCATCGAGTTCATTGCGGAAGTCGGCGGCGTTGATTGGAGCGGATGACGGGAATCGAACCCGCGTATTCAGCTTGGGAAGCCAGGCTTACAGCCCTTTGATATCCCCCTGATATGACCACCGAGAGCGTTTAGGGCCTCTTGCTGAACGAGTCGATAGCAACTCCCAAGAGCAAGGTCGTAGTTGCCAGCGCTGCCCCACCAAGAAGGGCGTCACGCTTCCTCAAGCTCAGCGAGTCGCTGACGTAGGTCCTTCACCTCTGACGGGGAAGCCACTTGGCCATATACCGCAGCAATCATCTGACACTCGGGGGCAGCGCGTGGACAAGGGCCGCAACCCTTGTCACGCAGGTTCACACCTTGATCCAGCCGGTGGTCCCGTGAAAGAGAGTTGCACCTCGCTCAAGAGCTAGTTTTCCATCCGCTCTCCGGGCCCACCGGGGTAGCCAGGCTCGAGGATAAAGATGGGATCGGCATCTGGAGGCAAGATGAATGTGTCAATAAGAATGGCATCTTTATCGCCGAGGTTAGCCGCGGCCATGGGTTTGTTTGGCGGCATGTAATAACACGTGCCTTCAGGGAATAACATGGGCTCTATTCCCTCCGCAAAGTCGGTGATAGTGCCCTCAATGACACACGTGTGACCTCCATATTGATGCACGTGTATGCCCACGCGAGTTCCTGCCTTGCGAACGCCTCGCTCGACCAGGAGCCGGTTTCCGTCCGCATCGATGGTGTCTAGCATGATTTCCACACCTTGAAGTGGTAAGAGTTCTCCGTCAGGGCGCTCGCCGTTCAAGGTAGTCATCTCACCGAAATACTCAAGCGGGTTCTCAATGACTTCATACCCTGGACTATCGGCTGCGGTGGATGCCGGGTTGCTGGCCGGCTCGCCGGCGCACCCACTCAAAGTGAGCCCGACTGCGGCGATAAGTGGCACGGCTAATTTACGTTTGGTATGCATTGGCGATTGTCCTTAAATCATATGTGTGATGACGCTTCGATAGTCGGCCATTCGTCCTGCAAGTAGTCCATTGGAGCGGTCTAGGCTGACGGTGTAGCCCCTATCAGTCACCTAGCCAAGTATCTTAGAAGGCGCTATTTATGCCCATCTACCAGGGGCTTAGAGCGGATGACGGGAATCGAACCCGCGTTCTCAGCTTGGGAAGCTGATGTTCTACCATTGAACTACATCCGCAATGGCCCACAGACTAGCGCCGTCAACGTCGAGGCACGAAGTACATCGACGGTCCGTCCGCCAGCTGAGTTGAGTCGCTGCGGGGCCGTTCACTGCGTGGGCGGTGTGTCGCTCCAACGCTCGGTTTGTCTCATTGCCGCGGCAAGCGCGACGGACTGAGGTGCATTTGATGCCTCGTGCCCGGCGATCACGCCGAGGCGGTCTGCATCGCCACGGTTCTGGCTCAGCTTGCGTTTCCCCTCGAGCCGGCTGATCTCGATCTCGATGCCAACGACCGCTCGCAATTGGCCGTCGATGAAGTCCTCCGGAGCATCGTTGGTGGCCCAGACGGGTGCACTGTCAGTCCGCAGCGATTCGTGATGATCGGTCAGCTCGGTCACCATCTGGCGCACCCAGTTGGCGTCGTCGTGGACGCGGGCGACGCCATGGGCATGGACGACCTCGTAGTTCCAGGTTGGAACGACGCTCGGGTTGTCGACCTTCGAGGGGTACCAGGACGGCGATGCGTATCCATCGGCCAATGGAACGAGCACGAGCACATGCTCACCGTTGAGTTGCATCCATTGGGTGTTGGCCCGAGCGAAGTGACCGCGTAAGGATCCCAGATCTCCCGTCTGCCGATCGAGCAGCAGCGGGATTCCGCTTGCGGCGAAGGCGTCAGACGAGCGGGAGATGACGTGTCCAAACGCCGCTTGCTTGATCAGATCGTGCAGCACTGGGAGGTCCTCGACGCGGTTCGCAGGCGGGTTGTACATGATCGGAACGTAGCGTTCTCTTCGTCCTCGCGGTCGGCTGGGTATCGTGGCGACCGTGATCCTGTCTGACCGCAACATGCGCGAACAGCTCGAAGCTGGACGCATCGTCATTGACCCGCTCGATGACTCGCTCATCCAGCCCTCGTCGATCGATGTTCGCATCTCGAACATGTTTCGCGTCTTCCGCAATCACAGTCGTGGTGTCATCGATGTCAAGCAGGACCTAACCGACCTCACTGAACTGATCGAGATGCCCGAGAGCTCAGACGGCCGCGACACCGATGCGTTCATGCTGCACCCTGGTGAGTTCGTGCTCGGCTCGACGTACGAGCGAATCGGCATGCCGGATGACCTGGTCGGCCGTGTCGAAGGCAAGTCGAGCCTCGGCCGTTTGGGTCTGATGATTCACTCGACGGCAGGGTTCATCGACGCGGGATTCGATGGGCACATCACCCTTGAACTCGCCAACGTGGCGAGCCTGCCAATCACCCTGTACCCGGGAATGAAGATCGGCCAGATCAGCTTCATGGAGATGACGTCGCCCGCCGACAAGCCGTACGGCCAAGGCGCCGCCGGCTCCAAGTACCAAGGCCAGCGCGGGCCAACGCCGAGCCGGTACTTCGAAAACTTCAGCTGAGGACGAGTTGGTGCCTGGCACCAAGTCGTGCTAGTCGGTGTAGGGGCGGGCCTTGACGGGCTTGCCGCGCATCGTGGCCCGGTCCATCGCGTTGATCACGCGCTCAACGTCATCCTTCGGTACGCCGACCACTGAGTGCTGCTCGGAGATGCGGATCGGACCGATCTGGCGGCCGGTCAGCCCGGACTCGTTCGCAATGGCGCCCACAAGGTCACCAGGCCGCACGCCAGCCTTGCGGCCGAGGCTGATGAACACGAACGCAGTATCGGAGTTGTCGAAGTCACGCTTCTTGCCGGTGCGGTCATCGCGGTCGAACTTCTTCTTGCCCTTGGACTTCTTGTCGTCCCACTCGCGATCATCACGATGGCGGCCCTTGCCGTCAGCGCGTTTGTCCTTGAAGTTCTTGCTGCGATCGTTGCGCGCCGAGGCATCAGGGATCTCGCGCTCATCCATCACAGCGCCACGCGACTCGTGCACAAGCTTGATGGCAGCGAGTGCAATGTTGCGATCACTGTCTTCGCCGGCAAGGGCATGCAGCACCTTGTTGAAGTCCTCGAGATCGACCGAGGCCAGGGACTCACGAATCTGGTTCACCGTGACTTCGACTTGACGGGCCCGCAGGTCCGCGACGCTGGGCACCTTGGCGACCTCGATGGTCGTCTTCATCAGGCGCTCGATATTGCCGAGCTGGCGGCGGTCGCGCGGGTCAGCAAGTGTGATCGCGGTACCTTCGCGTCCGGCGCGACCGACACGGCCGATGCGATGGACGTAGCTCTCCGCCGCTGCCGGAACGTCGTAGTTCACGACATGGGTCAACGTGTCGACGTCGAGACCGCGGGCGGCGACATCGGTCGCGACCAGCAGTTCAGCGGTGCCGTCGCGGAGGCGCGCCATGACGCGATCGCGCTGGGTCTGGTCCATGCCGCCATGCAACGCCTCGGCGCGATAACCGCGCAGGCCCATGGTCGCGGTGAGCTGGTCGACATCCATGCGAGTTCGACAGAACACAATGGCGGCGTCAGGGGTCTCGATGTCGAGGATGCGACCGAGTGCATACGGCTTGTCGTTGCGCTTCACGTAGTACACGCGCTGGCGGATGAGCTTCTGGCTCTCCTGCGTCTCGGCCTTGCCGATCTTGATCTTGTGCGGATCACGCTGGTGGCGCTTGGCAATCGAGTTGATCCGCGGCGGCATCGTGGCCGAGAACATCACCGTCTGGCGATCATCGGGCGTGCTCTCAAGAATCGACTCGATGTCGTCGGTGAAGCCCATGTCGAGCATCTCGTCGGCTTCGTCGAGGATGACTGTCTTGATCTGATCGAGCCGCAGCGAACCACGACCAATGTGGTCAATGGCTCGACCCGGCGTCGCGACCACGACATGAGCACCACGATCCAGAGCACCGAGCTGACGACCGATTGGCTGGCCGCCGAACACCGGGACCACCTTGGCACCGAGCTTCTTGCCGTACTTTACGATTGCTTCGCTGACCTGGACAGCCAGTTCGCGAGTCGGCGTGAGCACGAGCACCGACGGTGCATCTGGGAAACCGGGCTCGATCGCATTGAGCGCCGGAAGGGCAAATGCAGCGGTCTTGCCCGTGCCTGTGGCCGCTTGGCCGAGCAAGTCTTGGCCAGTCAGGAGAGCCGGGATGGTTTCGCGTTGGATCGGCGTCGGCTCTTCGTAGCCGAGGTCGTTGAGCGTCTGCACGAGTTCGGGACGCAAACCGAGCGCAGCGAAGCCGCTCGGAGCCGGCGTGTGGGGCTCCGCTGCAGCTTCGACCTTTACGTCGGCGGTTTCGGGCTCCTCGACACGTTCGGTGTGGACATCAGCGATTTCGGCAACGGCTTCGGTATCAGCGTCCTCGGTGGCCGCATCGTCCGAAGAGTCGTCCGATCTGGTGGTCTCGGAGCGTTGCTCGAATCCCGCCATGATCTCGGCGATGTCCTCATCAGCGACATCGTCGGTGCTGACGTCGTCAACATCGACGGCAACGAGGTCCGCGTCAGCAATTTCGATGACGTCCTCTCCTGTTACCGAGTCAATGTCAGGCGTATCGGTGCTGCCATCAGTGGCTGGTGCGAGCCGGGTGATGTCGACGAAATCAGGTTCGGTTCGGTCGGTGGGGTTTGGCTGCGCCCAGCTGCCAGTGTCGTCAGTACTCATCACATTGCTCCTCGAAGAAGGAAACAACGATACGGACCGCGACTCAGAACCGTCGTTGACCCGTTTGCGCAGTCGAGTGCTCGGCCGGCGTAGTGGAGCCGATGCGTCTCAGACGGAGGTCAATGGGCCATCATCAGGCTCAGCGGCCTGCTCGCTGTCGAGCAACGGTGATTCGCCCGCATGGAATTCCGCTTCGCCCGTTTCGATGGCTTCGAGCAGGTGGATCGAAATGTCGGCGACCTTGACCTCGTCCTCTTCCTTGCCAGCGGCCTTCACGCCATCGTCGAGCATGATGTAGCAGAATGGGCAGGCGGTCGCGACGCGCGATGCGCCGGTGGAGATGGCCTGCTCGGCCCGCTCGTCGTTGACCTTGACGCCGGTGTTCTCTTCCATCCACATGCGGGCGCCACCGGCGCCACAGCACATGCCCTTGGTGCCGTTGAGCGACATCTCGACAACCTCGATGCCCTTGATGGCACCAACGACCTTGCGTGGAGCGACATAGACGTCGTTGTGGCGACCGAGGTAGCAGGAGTCGTGGTAGGTGATCCGCTCTTCGAGCGTGGCCTGGCTCACATCGAGCTGACCCGATTCGATGAGCTGCTCAAGCAACTGCGTGTGGTGAATGACTTCGTAGTTGCCACCGAGTTGCGGATACTCGTTCTTCAACGTGTTGAGGCAGTGCGGGCACTGGGCGATGATCTTCTTGACACCCATCTCGTTGAGCATCTCGACGTTCGGCTGAGCGAGCATTTGGAACAGGTACTCGTTGCCCGAACGACGAGCCGAGTCACCGGTGCACATTTCTGATGGACCAAGAATGGCGACGTCGATGCCAGCGCGCCGCAGCAGTTTGGCCATCGACTGGGTGACCTTCTTGTTCTTGTCGTCAAACGAGCCGGCGCAGCCAACCCAGTAGAGGTACTCGCTCTTGAGCGCTTCGCCGGGATCGACAATGTCGACGAACTCGAGCCCTTCGGCCCAATCGCCACGCTCGCCCTGGTTGAGGCCCCACGGGTTGAACTGGTTCTCCATCGCCCGGTAGGCGTTGCCAAGTTCAGCGGGGAAGTTCGACTCCATCAGCGACAGGTAGCGCCGCATGTCGAAGATCTTGTCGGTGATCTCGATATTGACCGGGCAGATCTCGTCGCACGCCTTGCAGGTCGTGCAGGCCCAGATCTCTTCGGCCGTGATGCGGTCGAACAAGTTGTTGGCCGGCACGGTGATCTCTTTGTCCTCGCTCAGCGGAGGACTGGTGGCCGGAGCACCCGAAGCGGCCATCACGGCGCCGGCCTTGAGCACGATCTCACGCGGGTCGAGCGACTTGCCCGTGGCATGGGCGGGGCACACCGATGTGCAACGGCCACACATCGTGCAAGCATCGAGGTCGAGCAGTTGCTTCCAGGTGAAGTCCTCGACAACCGAGGCACCGAACGACTCGAGCTCGGTCTCCATCAGGTTCGGCATCGGGCGCATGGCACCCTTGGGACGGTCCTTGTCCTTGAGGTACATGTTGATCGGCGACGTGAAGATGTGACGCAGCATCGTGATCGGCAAGATGGCAAGGAAGGCAACGAAGGCGGCGACGTGGCCAATCCACCACCACTGATGCCACACCTCGAGGCTGCTTTGTGACCAGCCGTCGACGAGGGTCGACAGCGGGTAGCCAATGAAGCTCCACTGCTCGTAGTCCGGGCCACCTTCGAGGGCGATTCGGAACATTTCGGCGCCGAAGCCGGTGACGCCGATCGCAAAGAAGACGCCGAGGATGATGGCGTGCTCGGGCTTGCTCTTGATGCGGATGCGGTACGGCCGCTGCACGTAGCGCCGCACGATCGCCCACACAATGCCGCCGAGGAACACCAGGCCGGCGAGATCGCCGATGAAGGCGTAGGCCTTGTACGTGGTGCCGTGGAGGAACTTGAGCTGCTCGGGAAGCTGGTGGTCGATTTCGAGCACGGTGGTGACACCGAGCAGCACGAGGAACCCGAAGTAGATCATCGAGTGCATGAGGCCGGCACCCGCATCGCGCAGCAGGGTCTGCATGTAGACGCCTGCGCGGAAATCCTTGAGGCGCTGCTTGGCGTTCTTGGTCGTGGTGCGCCGCTGTGACGGTGCGCCGCGCTCCCAGTTCTTCATCCGGAAGCTGAACATGATGCCGACCCAGATGAGCAAGACCGGGATGACGGTGTAGAAGACGATCTGGATGGGTCCGGGGATATTCACGAACACGGTGCGGTGCACCGCGTTGTCGTTTTCCCACTTGGTGATCTGGGGCAAGATGCCCGAGACGAGGGTGAACAGGGCGACAGCAGTGAACAGAACGAGCGCGAGTTGGTTCGGCTTGAACCGTTTCGGGGTCGTGTCGGCCTCGGGAGAATCAGTGGCAGCACTCATGCGCCCGCAAATCTACCCGCGAGCAACCACGCGCTTCATTTCTGCTCAGAGTTGCTCGTGACTACCCGCGCAGATACGCGAGACCGTGCAGGAAGAACTCGACAGCGCGACCGAGCGGTTCTTCGACGATGTCCAACTCGGCAAAGGTCAGCGTGGCGCCGAACGGAGCGGTCCAATACTCGGCTGGTCCCGGACGTTCCGGACCCCACGGGCCGACATGCAGGTAGGGCTCGTTGAGGCCACCATCGCCCGCGGCGGCCCCGAGATTCAGCCGGACACCCGGCTTTGCGGCAAGGTCGATGCCGAAGTCGAAGTGCTCGGGCCACAGCCGGCCCACCGACGCCTCGGCGCCGGGGATCGACGCAACTGCTTCTTCCATTGCGCGTTGGCCAACCAGATACCACTCGCCGAGCACCGACGACGTGACGCTGTCCAAGATGATGAGTTCGTCAGGGTCCCCAAGCGGTGGGGTGTCACCGCCCACCCAGAAGCCGGGGTCAGGCTCGAAACCAATGGCATTGCACAGCCCGCGGATGGTGTTGCCGACAACAATCTCGACCTGTGTTGTTGCGACCAACTCGCGGACGTCGTCGCCAACGACGCGCTCGATGAACATCGAGCCGCCGACAAGGCGGACACGTTCGCGCTGCGGGCCAACCGGGGGTGTGCCAAAGCCGCCCGGCAACGGGACGAGGTCAAACAGTCCGTCGTGACGGAACCGGGCCTGACCGAGGACATGGGTGGCGAGCCGTTGCGCGACGAGCCGCTGCTGCTCCCAGTTGTCCGGCAACGGATGAAAGTTCATCGCGCCAGTCTCTCAGACTTGCAACGCCGCCATCGCTGCGACGCGACCATGTCAGCCCGTGTAGGTGCGATCCATGATCCGAATGCGGGACGCAAGTGAACCCATCAGCTTGTGCGCAATCGAGGGCACCTCGTCGAGCACGTTGATGAACCGGCGTTGGTCGATGACCAGCAGGGTGCAATCCGTGGCACACACCACCGACGCGGTACGGGGCCCGTGGTCGAGCAGCGAGAGTTCGCCGACGACGTCGCCGTCGCTGAGCGTGGCGATCTTGCGGTTGTTGCGCTTGATCGTGACCTCGCCCTTGAGGATGACGTAGGCCTCGCGGCCCATATCGCCCTGGTCGACGACAACCGAGCCCGCCGTCATGGTGATCTCGTCGGCCGCCTTCGCGACTTTTTCCAGCTCCTTCTTGCTACACGCGCTGAACAGCGGGACGTTCTTGAGACTGTTGAGTTGCGCTTTCATGCTGGCCATTCCGGCCACACTAGACGCAGGTCGATGTGTCGGGTGTCACCGAAGCACGCGCGGGTACCTCAATGGCTCTGCGAGCAAGCGGTGACGAACTCAGAATGTGATCAGCGGGGCGAGGTAGTCATCCGGGGCCTCGTAGCCGAGCAGGTTGAACACCGTCGCAGCAACGTTGGCGAGGCCATGGGCGGCGCCCGGCTGGCCATCGGCCATGTGGTACTCGCCGTCATAGTTCGGGTCGTGG
>JABJAB010000020.1 GCA_018666235.1 Ilumatobacter sp. | reverse complement strand
CGTGGCTTGCCGTGGGCGGTTGTGAACAGCAAGTCATCTGGCTCGCTGTTTTTGACGTGGGCTCGAACGAGTTCCAGCACCGTCATGTTGAGTTTGACTCCTCGAACCGATTTCTGAGTTTTCGGTAGTCCGACGATTGCGCCGCCGTTCGCTCGTTTCAGCGCTCGAATGATCTTTATGACGCCCGTCTTGAGGTCGATGTCTCGGGTTCGTAGCACGACTACTTCCATGCCGACTAGATTCTGGCAGGCCAACTGAAACCACCTGCCAAGGTCTTGTTGCGAGCTGAGACTGTGGGGCGACCGAGGTTTTGTCGTCGCTCTCACCACGGGAGGAATCAACTCAGCTCAGGGTCCCGATGTCGGCATCAGTGATACCCAACGCATCCAATGCAGGCTGGAGTGCGTTGCGTACTTCGTCAGCACCGCCGTCAGAGCCGTAGTCGCCGTCGAGGGCAAATATGGCGTTGATGGTTTTACCGTCAGCTCCTGCAGGAACCACGTACGCTTCGATGACTCGCCAGAAGGCGAGACCCTCAGCTGCGTGCTTGGCGGCTGCGTCGGAGTCGTCCGCAGCCATATCGTCGATGATTTTCGTGGCGTAGCGAATAACTGCCTGGCTGTAAGTGATTGCCACGTTCTTGACAACATCAGCGGCGGCCACCTCGGCGCCTGCCAAGTTCGAAGCAAGCAAGGCATCTCGACCAGAAATCATGGCCGCGAGGATCGCTTCGTTCGAGACTGAGGTACCACCATCAGTCAGCGTGCCGAAGTTCTCACCGCGTTTGTCAGCGGTGCCGTATGGGCCGCATCCGGGCTCGGCGCCAGCGTAGAACGCCCATCCCTCGTCCCAGTTGTGGACTGCACCTTTCGCCACATCGAAATTGCCGTCTTGGGCCTTTGCGATTGCCGAGTTCAGTTCATGCATGACCCAAGCAATCATGATCTGATTCTGCATTCCCTTTTCGACACCTTGGGAGCGAACATCGTCCGAGGCTCCCTCGAAGACGCCGGTTCCCGCAATCGCTGACGACACAAACTCGTCGAGTGGTGCTGGCGTGCCATAAAAGTCCGACAAACCGTGCTTTTTATCTTCGCCGGTTGCAAACCCAGCGATCGTTCTTACACCATCGTCCTTCACTGAGTTCTTTCCATCGGTGTAGATCACATTGATAGCGTCGAAGTCGATCGGGTCGACGTCAAGCAAGTCCTTGACGTCGCAGACATCGATGACGACAAGGCGGTGAGTGTCGACGTTCGAGGCGTAGGCATAGCCCACGTCCATCGGAGTCGCATCGTCTGTCGGCACCGTCGGCTCATCTGCAGGAGCGTCAGTGTTGACTGTTTCGGCAGCGCTATCAGGGGCGTCCGTGCCGCCTGCTGGGGGAGCGTCCGTGCCGACGGTTGGGGCTGCGCTATTAGCCACAGGGACTGCAGTTCCAGTGGAACTTTCGCTATCGCTGCTGCATGCGGCGACAGCAAGCGCCAGAGCGATTCCCGCAGCGACGAACTTTAGCGATGAGTGGTTATTACTTGTAGTTAGGTTCACCTAACCGACGATAGCAAGCTAAGCGAATAGTACGCAAGTTGGAACGCTTAGGCGTCCGCACGTTGGTGAGCTACCCTCGGCCCGGTGACGACAGCCATCGAGACACGCCACCTCACGAAACAGTGGGCCGATTTCCGGGCGGTCGATGAACTCGACCTCGAGGTGCCGACGGGAGAGTGCTACGCCTTCCTGGGCCGCAACGGCTCCGGAAAGTCAACAACTGCACGGATGCTGCTCGACTTCATCCGCCCGACCGGCGGCTCGGCCAGCGTGCTCGGCGGCGACGGTCGCGATCCGGCCATTCGGGCCCGCGTCGGATACTTGCCGGGAGACTTGAATCTGCCGCGCTCTATGACCGGAAACGACGCCTTCGACTACTTCGGCCAGTTCCGACCCGTGAAGGACACAGCCGAGAGGGGCTCACTGATCGACCGATTCGGGCTCGACCCGAGCCGCCCGGTCCGCGAACTGAGTACCGGAAACCGCCGCAAGGTCGGGCTCATCCTCGCATTCATGGCATCACCAGAACTCCTGATTCTCGACGAACCAACGAGCGGCCTCGATCCAGTCTTGCAAGAGGAATTTCGAGATCTTCTGGCCGAACGCAAAGCCCAAGGAGCCACGATCTGGCTGACCTCTCATGTCATGGCCGAAGTCGCGCGGGTTGCCGACCGGGTGGGGATGATCGACGAAGGCAAGCTGATCCGCGAAATGACCTTTGAGGAGCTACGCCACCAAGTCACCACCGAAATCACCCTCGGTTTTCGCACACCGATCGCCGCCAACAGGTTTGACGGGGTCGAATCTGTCACAGGCGTCGCCGTCGACGGCTCAGATCTGAGGTTGTCGATCAACGGGCCGGTCGCCGCCGTGCTCAGCCGGGCCGGCGAACTCGGTGCTGTCCGAATAGAAACCGAACAGAATGACCTCGACGCAATCTTTATCAACCTGCTTTCAGGAAAGAGCGGATCATGACTGCAGCTTTTCGGGTGTACCGCCGCTGGTTGCGTGACCGCGTTCTCTCCACTGTGAGCTGGACGCTCGGGCTAATCATCATCATCGTCGCAACCGCGGCCTTCTACCCGTCACTCGGCGGCTCGGCTGACGCGATGGCCAGCGGCGGCAGCGAGGCAATGAGTAGCGTGCTCGGCCTGAGTGCCGGAATCGACCCGAGTTCGCCGCTCGGTTACCTCTGGATCGGGTTGTACGCCAACGTGCTCCCTTGGACTCTCATGGCACTCGGCGTGTCACTCGGCGTTGCTGCTCTCGCCGGCGACGAGGGCACTGGAGCGTTGGAATACCTGCTGTCGGGATCCGTCACTCGTACCCAGGTGATCATGGGCCGTTTCGCCGCTGCTATCACCGTATTGGTCATCGCGTCTGGGTTATCGGGCCTGTCCCTCGTCGTCGCAATGCCCATGTTCGACCTCACCGACTCGGTCACCACCACGCTGCCGGACGGAACGACGTCGACGGCTCCCGGCGCAACGATCGGCAACATTGTCGACGGCACGATCTCAGCATTTGCCATCGCGCTCGGGCTCGCGTCGCTGGCGTTTCTGATCGGTTCCGTCACCGGTCGCAAAAGCGTTGCTATGGGCGGCGCCGTCACCCTCGGCGTCGGTGGCTACGTGCTCTACACGTTGTCGAGCATGACCTCAAGCCTCGACGGTCTGACGTGGCTGTCCTCATGGCGGTGGTACGTCGACGATGTCATGCTGATCAACGGACTCAACTGGCCAGTCCTCATCCCCTTCGGCGTCGCCACCATCTCACTCCTGATCAGCTGGTGGGCCTTCCTCCACCGAGATCTCCACAGCTCCTAAACAACCCCAGTGTTGCACCCCTGCCACACCGCAGGATTCAGGCCGCGTTGGCGAGAGCAGTCCGTACGGGCAAGACTCGGAGATGGACTTTGCCCGGCCCGAATACCTCGTCACGACCGACTGGCTCGCTGCACATCTCGACTCACCTCATGTGCGCGTCCTTGACGTCACTGCGAAACTCAACGGACGGCTTGAGAATCGTGCAGAGGCAGAGTGCTATAGAGAAGGGCACATCCCTGGCTCTCTCTTTTTTGACAGCGCCGCAGGCAAGGGTGTGCTTTCGAATCAGTCGGCTGAACTTCCTTGGATGTGGCCGACTGTGGACGAAGTGGGCGCTGCGCTGAACGCGGTCGGTGTCGGGCCCGACACCAAAGTGGTGCTCGTTGCTCGGACACCGCGCGAGGGCATCGACTCGGGAACGATGTGGTGCACGCGGGCCTGGTGGACCTTGCACCATTCTGGAGTCGACTGCGCCATTCTGTGGGGAGGTATCGAACAGTGGGAGGCTGAAGGTCGGCCACTCACGGACGAGCCCTCAACGGTTCCATCGATCGCGCGGCCCGCTGTACTCACGCCGGCGACGTCGGGCAACGCAACTCAAGCAGAGGTGCTCGCCGCAGTGCACGGAACCCTCGCTCAGGAGGCGACCGCCCTCACATGTCTTGTCGATGCACTTCCGGCCGACAGCTTCGACGGTACCGGCACCTCATACGGTCCGCGTTCGGGACACATCACCGGGGCCATCAACGTGCCATTCCGGTCGCTGATCGAAGCCGAAACTGCTGCATTTGTTGAGCCAGCCGAAATGCACGAACACCTCAGTCGAGCTGGACTCCTTGACGAACGTGATGTGATTACCTACTGCGGTGGCGCAATCGCCGCAACGGTCGATGCCTTTGCGCTGGCGTTGTTCGGGAAGACAAATGTCGCTGTCTATGACGGGAGCCTCATGGAGTGGACCGCCGACCCTGACCTCCCGATGAACAATCCGAGTGGGGCAGCCTGACGACCCCAGCTTCGTGGCCGGCGCTCGTTACCGCAGGTGACCTACTCGCGTCATGACCAAGCGATGCGGGCAACGGTGAGAGTGCTGCAGTAAAAGATGTCTCGATTCCCTCCCGGAGTGAGAAACATTCCGTTCGCGATCCGCGAGCCCGTTGCGACTCGATCAAGGAGCGCCCCAGTAGCGATGTCGACCACGATGACGTCGTCAGTTCCGGCAGCAGTGAAGTCGTTGATGACGAGTTCACCGGACTCGGGGAAAACCACTGGCTGCATGCTTGCACGTACGTCGAGGTGCCACGCGACCTCAAGACCGCCGTCCGCTGTGGAGACTCCGGCGAGGCCACCGTTGATGCTGTCCCACGCAATAGCCATGTCGAACTCAGGGACGTGGACTGGTGGAGCAATGATGCCGCCGCCTGCAGTGCCGAAAGGCTCGATCACAACGTGCGCCGTCGGGTCAGTGAGCGAGATCCGATGGAGCCGCTGTGGGCCGTCCCAAGGCGCGTCGAGGCGCCACGACAGGTCCCGCCCGGGAGGGGTGCCGAAGCGGCCGTTCGGTTCGGTCTGATGTATTCGTCGGACCGAGGCGACGTCACCGCAGTCCATGGCCCAACACACGTCGTCTGACAGGCAGGCATCCCATGACAGGCCAAACCGGTCATCGGTGGTTCGGTATCGGGGCTGCCATTCGGCATCGATGACGAGTTCGTCCCCCTCAAGATGTATCCGCCAGAGATGTTCGGTTCCGGGCACATACACCGTCTCAGTTCCATCCAATTCAAGATTGGCGGCAATCCGTCCCATCGATCCCTCGGGGAGCACCAGCGGTTGGCCGAGAATCTCAAGGGATCCCGGGTCGAGGCGGGTGAGCGTCGTGCCGCCCTGGCCCTCAAGCCGCAGGTCCTTCGTGATCAACGAGCCGTCCGCCAACGCCAACAGACCATTATGCGAACGGTCTGCTGGCAGCCTGCGTTCGACCAATATCGAGAGATCATCAGGGTCGAGGCGATGAAGATAATTTCCATTGACCGACATGATCGACCCGTTGGCGTGAGCGAGGATCGCACCACACCAGACATGGTCCCCACAGGGCAACTGTGGCGAAGCGGCGAGAACATCGAGGGTGTTTGGATCAATCCGTTCCACCCACCCGAATGGTGGCGGCCCACTGAACGCAGCCATCGTGCCGCCCACGTACCACTGCCCGCTGTTTCTCTCGATTGCCATAACGTGCCATTTGTCGTCGTGGCGAGAAATCACACTCGCTGCACCGGAGGCTGCATCGAGTCGTCCGGGGCTGGCCTTTTGCCGCCGGTTCCCGCCGCACTCGACGGGCCATGCCGACGGCCAATACCCGGGGTGTGAGCTGGTGCGGTCACGCATCGTCGCAACTTAACGAACCCCCATCGAGTCGATCTCAGTGAAACGAGACAAACTCTTGACTGCAGTCGTGGCAAGGCGTGCCGATGGCGAACTATTGAAGCTGGTCAGTCCAGACGTGCCCACCGAGAAGCAGAACGGCGCGAAGTGGAAGCCGGACGCGAGCGCTTGCGGGCCCGAGTCCACACTCTCCAGCCGCGCCACACAACGTAAAACCTTCGATCGGTGTAGACGAGCTGGCAGGTTGGTCGTCCTGCCTCATCTCGGCGTGGCTGGGTCTGGCTGATCGCGCCAGGACCCGGCCCATGTTCCGGATTCTCTCAAGGCGAAGGGCTGCGGTGTCGAAAGGTCGAACAGAGCGCGATTCCCAACGGCGAAACCGTGTCGCCCGGACAAGGGCTCGAGAAGGACCGATGATTAACGAGCTGGAGTTCTCCGCAGACACCGGACCAAGCCTGCGTCACGCGTGGGCCCGGCTCGCGAGTCAAGCTGTGCGCATGCGCAGCGACCTCGTTGTCGTGGCGCTCGACCTCGCGCTCGTGGCATCAGCATTCTTACTGATGCTGTTGCTGCGCTATGACGGCACCATCCTCGCCGACGGCTGATCAGGCCTCGCAGCGTTTCTCCCGTTCGCCGCTGGAGCGGTGGTGCTCAGCAACTTCGGATGGGGCCTGTACGGCCAGCTCTGGCGTCACGCCAGCCTTCACGAAGCGCCGCTGCTCCTGAAGTCGGGTGCAACAGTGATGGCCCTCCTGATAGTCGTCAATGTGTCGCCCCGCTTCGTGCCAACCTCGGTAGTCGTCACCGGCACGGTCACCGTGACGTTCCTCACGGGGTTATTGCGTTTCCAGAGCCGGTTCTTCTCCTTTCGCCGATCCGTGGATCAACTCGGACTGGGCGTAGTCGTCATTGGATCGGGCGATTCCGGCGCCGGCATCGTGTCCGACATGCTGCACAGCCCACGTGCCAGGTTCAGGCCGGTTGCGGTGCTCGACGAGGACCCCGACCACCATGGCCGATGATTCATGGGAGTACCGATCGTCGGCGGAATCGATGATCTGACCGATGTTGTCGCGGCGACAGGCGCCAACCTCGCCGTGTTCGCGATCACCAATGCGCCGCAGGAGACGGTGCGACGCGCCACAGATGCAGCTGAGGCTGCAGATATTGCAATGAAGATCGTTCCCCGAATGTCGGCGGCGATGCGCAGCGGCACATCACCGCCGACATTCGTGACGTGCAGATCAAGGACCTCCTGGGACCCGAACAGATTGCAACCAATCTCGACGCCGTGACATCCATCCTGCGCGGCAATCGAGTGCTGATCACCGGTGCCGACGGCCACGTACGCGCTCGGGGGAACAGACCCAACGAAGTCGCTCGTTGAGAAAGCGGAGCAACTCAACGCGTCGATGATCGTGGTGGGCAATCGCCCCGTGAAAAGTGTTGCCCGCCTGCTCGGCGCAATTGCCACCGATGTCATCCGCCACGCACCCTGCGATGTCCTCGTCGTCAACACCACTTATTGACGGCTGCGCCCAAGGCTTGGCGTGCGCTGCGTGCAAGACTCTGCGATGATGCCGGTTCAAGAGAAGTCAGTCGCGTGGATTGTGATTCCCTTGCTGCTGATCCTTGTTATCGGTGTCATTGCGTTGGCGTGGGCGCTCGGTGCAATCCCATGGTGGATGGCCGCTGTGCTGCTTCCACTGACGATGGCTGGCCTCTGGCGAACCGTGCCCTCGGGGCCCCGCAAGCCATAGAAAGTCGTCACTCTCGTGTGCGCTGAGGAATCGGGGCGACGGCGGTGCACGCGCCGACGATCGCCGGATCGCTTCCTCCGACCAGCGCTAAAGTCATCCATCGTCTGAACGAAAGGTTCGCGATGTACGCATCCATTGTTGTCGGTACCGACGGTTCAAGTAGCGCCGCAACCCACGATCGGGATCCTTGGCGCAGTTGTTGCGATGTGGATGTGTGCGCCTGACATGGCGGCAAGCATCGCGGCGTGGGTGACGTGGCATCGCCTGCCGCAATCGTTGACCTGAGCGGATGGGGCGAAGCAAGTGAGGAAACTGTCCGAGCGGCGCTCGAGTCAGCCACAGCTTTTGCGGAAGAAGCAGGTGCGACATCAACGACCCAGGCGCTCTCTGGCGACCCAGCAGATGCTCTGCTGTCGTTATGTGAGCAGGTCGATGCCCACCTGCCGGTCGTCGGCAACCGGGGCATGCATGGCATCGGCCGCTTCCTACTCGGCAGCATCTCCAGCCGATGCGCCCACCACGCCGACCGGTCCGTGCTCATCGTCCAAACAACCTGAACAGGCCTCGCAGCGAGGTGGACGGCGTCGGGAAGCTGTCTCTTCCCGGCAGTCGGCGTCCGGCTGCGACGTGGTCCGCAAACTGTCATCCTGAATCCGCAGCGCGTTCCGCCACCTGGAGTTCACTCTGCATTCAGCCAATCAACACTCCTCGAGTGATTGAATCTGACTAAACGCCCAGGCTCTCGCCGAGAGTGTGGTGGACGAGCACACCTACGAGGAATCGACCATGACGACGAGAATCGGAATCAATGGTTTTGGACGAATCGGCCGCCTCGTCGTTCGTGGACTCAGCGGCCGAGACGGCATCGAGGTTGTCCACGTCAATGACCCTCAGGCAGATGTCGGCACCGCAGCGCACCTTCTCCAATTCGACTCTGTCCACGGCCGCTACGCCGGCGAAGTCAGCACTGATGGCACATCAATGACGGTCGACCGCACCGCAGTCACGTACTCCTCACAGGACACACCGGCAGCCGTGCCGTGGACCGACCATGGCGTCGACATCGTGCTCGAATGCAGCGGCAAATTCAAGACCGCCGAAACTTTGCAGCCATACCTCGACGGCGGTGTCCGCAAGGTCATCGTGGCCGCACCCGTGACGGCCGACGGCGTGCTGAACATCGTCATGGGGTGCAACGACGACCTGTACGACGCAGCCGTGCACGACATCGTGACGGCCGCCTCATGCACCACCAACTGCCTGGCACCTGTCGTCAAGGTCTTGCACGAGCACGTCGGAATCGAACGCGGGGCAATCACCACGATCCACGACGTGACCAACACGCAAGTCGTCGTCGATGCCCCACACAAGGATCTCCGACGTGCAAGGTCGGCGCTGAATTCTCTGATTCCGACCTCGACTGGATCGGCGACCGCCATCACCATGATCTATCCGGAACTCAGCGGCAAACTGAACGGAACCGCAGTGCGCGTACCGCTGCTCAACGCGTCGCTCACCGATGCGGTCTTCACCATGCAACGAGAAGTGACCGTTGATGAAATCAACGATCACTTCCGCACCGCCGCCAACGGCGAACTGGCCGGCATCCTCGGATTCGAAGACCTTCCCCTGGTATCCGCGGACTACACCAACGACACACGGTCCGGCGTCGTTGACGGCCCCTCAACCATGGTCATCGATGGTCGAATGGTCAAAGTGCTCGTCTGGTACGACAACGAATATGGGTACGCCTTCCGCATGGCTGACCTCGCAGCGAAGGTCGCAGCGTTACTCCCAGCAGGGTGACCACCGAGCAATGAACGTTCGCAACTACGCGCTGGTCACCGCCGGTTACTGGGCGTTCACGCTCACCGACGGTGCCCTGCGCATGTTGGTGCTGCTGCACTTCAACGAACTGGGCTACTCGCCGGTCGTACTTGCATTTCTCTTCCTCGCCTATGAATTCATGGGGATTGTCACCAATCTGATCGGCGGCTGGGTCGGGTCGCGAACAGGTCTCGGGCTCACCTTGCGGGTCGGTCTGGGCCTCCAAGTCGCCGCCTTGGTTGCTCTCACGCTGCAGCAAGAATCGTGGGCCGAGTGGACCTCAGTGGTGTTCGTGATGGCGGTGCAGGCACTGTCAGGCGTCGCCAAAGATCTCACGAAAATGAGTTCGAAAAGCGCGGTCAAGTTCGTCGCCGGCGACGAAGACGGTGCCCTCTTCAAGATGGTCGCGATACTGACCGGTTCCAAGAACGCTTTGAAGGGCGTCGGATTCTTCTTGGGCGCTGCGCTGCTTGCATCGCTTGGATACGAGGCCGCGCTCTGGACGCTCGCGGCGATCGTTGGTATCGCACTCGTCGCCATCATGGCAATGCTGAACGAGGACATCGGCAAGTCGAAGAAGCGGACGCCCCTCGGCTCAATTCTCTCCAAATCCGGCCCCGTGAACCGGCTGTCTGCTGCCCGAGTGTTCCTGTTCGCTTCTCGCGACATCTGGTTCGTCGTGGCACTTCCAGTTTTCCTCGAAGAGGAGTTGGGCTGGTCGTTCTACGCCGTTGGCGGCTTTCTGGCCGCGTGGGTCATCGGCTACGGGGGAGTGCAGTCGATGGCCCCTCGTATTCTCGGCTCGACACGACCAGATGGCTCTGACCAGGCCAACGGGGTCGACCGCGACGTTGCCGGCGCTCGATGGTGGGCGATGATCCTCGGCCTCATCGCATTAACAATCGCCGCCCTCGTCACAGCCGGCATCGCAGTCACCGCCGTGATCGTGGGCGGGCTCATCATCTTCGGCGTGGCGTTCGCCGTGAACTCTTCGGTCCACTCCTATCTGATCCTTGCCTATAGCAACGAAGACGACGTATCTATCGATGTCGGCTTCTACTACTCAGCAAATGCAGTGGGACGCTTTGTCGGCACGTTGCTGTCAGGTGTGCTTTACCTGTGGGGCGGGCTCCCCGTCGCACTCTGGGGTGCCGCGGCCTTCGTGGGCGTCACCTGGCTCTTGACGCTGCGGCTTCCGGCGGTCGATCGCGCGGTTTCAGCGGCCCCGCCGAAAAGTTAGAACACCTCGTTGCAACCAGGGACTTCCGGCACTGGGCAGCAAGCGCAGGCTTGCTTACCGTGCGGAGGCAACGACGTTGCGCCGAGCACGGCCGAAGGGACATCCCATGGACTTCGAGATCTCCGACACAATGCGGACAATCCTCCCCATTGACCATGCTTCCATGGACGAGGAGGTGATTCCACTCGAGGCGAGTTCCTCCGCGGGCACCGCGAGGTTGTCGCAGAGCAGGTCGCGGCGCTGCAGCAACGGGTCCGCCAGATGGGCGTCTGCCTAAGAGCGGCTCGGTCCCAGGCGCATTCATCACTGCATGCGCTGGCTCGGTATCGCGAGCCGTTCCTTCTGTCTGCTCTGCGCGTACGCCAACCAACGGGTCATCACCGCCGAGGGAGACACCCTCGCTGACCGGCAGATCGTGCGGCACTGGGTTGCCGAGCTTGATGCCGAGATCCGAAGCGCCCGCCTGTTGACGCTGCACGCAGCATGGAAGATCGATACCGATGGAGCCAAAGGCGCACGTGACCAGATTTCGGCAATCAAGTTCTCCGTTGCCGGCACCATGCTCAAAGCGGTCGACACGGCCATCCAGGTCCACGGTGCCCTCGGCGTCACCGACGACACGATTCTCGCCTACTGGTATAGCCACGAACGAGCAGCGCGAATCTACGACGGCGCCGATGAAGTCCACAAGACCTCGCTCGGGCGTCGAATCTCGCGTCAATAGAAGACCTGAGTGGGCGAGTAGCGTCACGGTCAGCGATGACGTGCACCAGCGAGCTTTCCCGCCAACGATGACCAATATGACCAATATGACCAATATGACCAAGCCTGTCCCGACCAACACCGACGCCCCGTGCTGCGGCGGCGGTGTCTCCCGCCTCGATCTCAGCGACGCAACAGCGCTTGCGGTTCAACTCAGCGCGATCGCTGACCCGGTTCGTATTCAGATGTTGTCGATCATCGCGTCGTCGGCGAGTGGCGAAGTGTGTGCCTGTGACTTCGTCGAGCCGATCGGCAAGTCGCAGCCCACGATTTCGCACCATCTCAAGGTGCTCAACAAGGCCGGATTGGTCGCAGGTGACAAACGAGGTCGTTGGATTTGGTACCGGCTCAGCCCCGGCTCCATCGATGGCGTTATCAGCAGCCTGAGTGGCGCCATCGCCGACTCGCCGAGCTGACATGTGCGGACGGTTCGTCTCGACCAGTACGCCCGATGCAATCGCGGCCTACTTCGGCGCAACCGCAGATGTTGCGCCGCTCGGAGCAAACTTCAATGTCGCGCCGACCCACGACGTCTACGGCGTCGTTGCACGCGCTGCATATCCGGATGCGCCGCTCGACAAGACGGTCCAGGCCTTCCACTGGGGGCTGATTCCCAGCTGGGCCAAGGAGCGCAAGATTGGCGCGCGGATGATCAACGCCCGCGCCGAGACGCTCACCGAGAAGCCGTCGTTTCGCGGGTTGGTGAAGAACAAGCGTGTGATTATCCCGATGGACGGGTTCTACGAATGGAAACCGGGCGCCGCTGACGGTCCGCGCAATGCCAAGGTCGCGTCGCTCAAGCAGCCCATGTTCATCCACCGCGTCGACGGCGAACCGCTCGCAGTCGCAGGCCTCTGGGCCGCGTGGAAGGACCCGTCAGATCCCGATCATCGTTGGCTGCACAGCGCCACGGTGATCACAACTGCAGCCAACGACCTGATGTCACCAGTACACGACCGAATGCCGGTGCTCGTCCCGCGCGATCGGTGGGACGAGTGGCTCGATCCAGGCAACGACGACATCGACGCACTGTCGGACATCTTCTCTGCCTCCAACGCTGGAGCGCTCAAGATGCACGCTGTCTCCACCGAGGTGAACAACGTCCGCAACAACGCCGCCGATCTCCTCAACCCGATGTGAGCCGTCCGCTCTGGATCAGAGTGCAGCGATGATTCGAGCAGCCCAATCTTCAAGGTCGCTGCGGTCGACATGCGCAGCAGCATTCGCAAACGAGAGTTCGCTCATCTCGTTGGTTGGCACCAGGTGGATATGGGCGTGCGGCACCTCGTAGCCGGCGATTATCAGCCCGACCTTTTCGCAGCCGAAGGCACGCTCCTGGGCCTTGGCAATGCGGCGGGATACCTCGAACAGGTGCGTCGACAACTCGGGAGAAGCGTCGATCCAATGATCGATCTCCTCAATGGGTACGACGAGCGCGTGTCCCGGTGTCATTGGATTGATCGACATGAATGCAACGCAGCGGTCATCGCGATGCACGAAGGTCCCGGGAATATCGCCGTTGATGATCATGGTGAAGACGGTGCTCATACCCGCGCCACAGTACGCGCGCCGTACGATCGAGATGTGACCAGCGACGACGAGACCGCTCAAACATCCGACAGCGACTCGGCCGGTCTCTTCGACAATCTGTGGACGGCCCCCAATGCCTTCACGCTCCTGCGGTTGCTGTGCCTCCCAATCTTTCTCTGGCTCCTGTTTGTCCAGGACAACCGCGCAGGAGCGGCGTGGATGCTCGTGGCGCTGGCGAGCACCGATTGGATCGACGGCTATATCGCTCGACGTTTCGACCAGGTGAGCGAGTTCGGCAAGATCTTCGACCCGACCGTCGACCGTCTCTTCTTCTTCGTGTCGGTGATTGCCATCGTCATCGACGGCAGCATCCCTGTCTGGTTCGCTGTCGCAGTGTTGTTCCGCGAAGTGGCAGTGGGCGCGATGATGACGATTGCGACACTGCTTTTTGGCATGGAACGATTCGATGTCACCTGGTGGGGCAAGACGGCGACCTTCCTGCTCATGGCGGCGGTTCCGAGCTTCTTGATCAGCGAAGCAGGCGTGTCGGAGTCGGACTTCTTTGCCGTCGTTGCGTGGGTCACCGGCATCCCGGGGCTCGCCCTCAGCTACTGGACCGGCATCGCCTACATTCCCCAGGTCCGAGCTGGGATTGCGGCCGGGCGCCAACATCGCGCAGATCGGGTTCCTTCCGGGCAGTGATTCTCGCTACGGTAAGCACCGATGAACGTTCCAGCTGACCTCCGCTACTCGTCAGACCACGAGTGGATCCGCCAAGACGGCAACGTCGTCACGATCGGCATCACCGAATATGCCCAGGATTCGCTCGGCGATGTGGTGTTTGTCGAGGTTCCCGAGCAGGGAACGACCGTGGTCTTGGGTGACTCCTTCACTGAGGTTGAGAGCACGAAGTCAGTCAGTGACATCTATGCCCCAGTGTCGGGTGTCATCTCTGCCGTGAACGAGGCGCTCGATGATCAGCCCGAACTCCTCAACAGTGACCCTTACGGTGAGGGTTGGATCTGCTCAATTCAATATTCCGACGCGGCCCAACTTGACGAACTGATGGACGCCGCCGCCTACAGGGCGCTCACCGAAGGCTGAGCTCATGAGCACCTACGTCTTCTGCAACCAATGCGGCCATCGCAACCCGCCCGAGAGCACGTTCTGCTCAAGCTGCGGCGAACCCTTGGATTCACTTGGCGATCGAACCATCACCCTCACCGCAATCGATCCGTTACAAGATGCTCCTGGGCCGAAGGACGACATCGTGGTTCCGGTCGGTGAACTCTCAACCGAGATCGGTGTCCTCATCGTCCGTGCCGGAGCGCAAGCCGGCGCCCGATTCCCGCTCGACGAGGATGTGACCCGAATGGGACGCCACCCCAACAGCGAGATCAGCCTTGACGACATCACCGTGTCTCGACGTCATGCCGAGATCGAGCGCACTGCCGACGGCTACGTCGCCAGCGACGCCGGCTCGCTCAACGGCACGTATGTCAATCAGGAACGTATCGACCGCATGCTGCTGCATCACGGCGACGAGGTTCAGATTGGCAAGTTCAGACTGGTCTTCTTCGAGCGGAACGATGGCTGACCTGCCGGGCAGGACCGCATCGATGTCGCATCTCTCCATTGGTGAAGTACTCGCACTGCTGCTCGAGGAGTTTCCCGACGTCACGATCTCGAAGATCCGTTTCCTCGAGAGTCAGGGTCTGATCGACCCTGAGCGCACGCCGTCGGGGTATCGCAAGTTCTACGACGACGACGTTGAATTACTGCGCTGCATCCTGCGTGAGCAGCGCGAGAACTACTTGCCATTACGCGTCATCAAAGACCGGCTGGATTCAGGCGAGATCGACCCGACGAGCGAGATCCGGCGCCCCCGAGGCATTCGCAACATGCCCGACGACGACGCTGTTGCCGCGCACCCTGCGGCCACGCTGATCGCATCCGGCGCGTCAGCGCCGCCGACCGGCGCAGAGGCCCTGTTCGCGCGCACCGACACCGGCGACACGCCCACAGACGCGACCGAGTCCAGCGCCAAGGTCGACGATCTGGCGCCGGCCAACACCCCGATTCCACCCTCGCCCGAACCTGTTGCCGATGTCGCAGCACCGTCGTCGCTGCCCAGCGTTGCGCTCACGCGTGACGAGCTGTGCTCGATGGCATCGATCGATGCCGCTGCGCTCGAAAACCTCGAGTCCTACGGCGTCGTCACCGGTATCCGCGGATCAGGTGGCATGTATGGCGAGGACGCACTTGAGGTCGCCACGATCGCCAAGCGGTTCCTCGACGCAGGCTTCGATGCGCGGCACCTTCGCGGATGGAAAGTGGCTGCGGATCGCGAAGCCGGCCTGTTCGAACAGATGATTCAGCCGCTGTTACGGCAGCGCAATCCGGGGTCTCGCGAGCAGGCACGCCAGCAACTCACCGAGATGGAACAAATCGGCGGCCAACTGCGCTCGGCCCTGATGCGATCAACGATGCGCCAGCACTACGAAGACTGAGTACGATCGGGAGAGTGATCCCTCTCGAATTGGTCGGTGTCCGCGTCGAAGTGCCAGCCAATACACCCATGATGTTGCTCCGTGAGCAGGATGGCGACCGAAGGCTGCTCCCGATCTACATCGGCACGCCCGAAGCCTCTGCGATTCACTACGCGCTCGAAGGAGTCGAGCCGCCGCGTCCGCTCACGCATGATCTGTTCTTGATCACCCTCGGCGAACTGGGGGCAACAGTCGATCAGGTCGTCGTCACGGAAATGCGCGATCGGACGTTTCATGCCGAGGTGTACCTGTCGAGCCCGTCGGGTGACAAGGTCATCTCGGCGCGGCCTTCCGATGCCGTTGCACTCGCCGTTCGATGCAACGCGCCGCTCTTCGCCACCGACGAGTTGATGGCAGCCGAAGCCCAAGAAGCACCGGCCGAACCGGAAGTCGATGCTGCCGAAATCATCGACGACTTCAAGGATTTCCTCGACAACGTCAGCCCCGAAGACTTCGAGGCCTGACCAACACCCGAGAGACGAAGTCTCGACAAAAGGTTGACGGTCGCGCGTCCGATCCGTAAGGTTCACGATCTCACACTGCTGTAACTACGAAACTGTGGTGCCGCAGCACAATCTGTTCGTTCGTTGGCAACAACGAACCGGAGGCAATCACATGACACGTATCGCAGGGACCCCGCTGTCCGACATCGACAAGCGGCTCGCCGAATCGCTGGGCTACAGCGGCACGCAAACCGCCAGCGTCGTCGGCATCTCGTATCGCCAGCTCGATTATTGGGCTCGCACCGACCTGATCCGCCCATCGCTCAGTGATGCCAGTGGTAGCGGTAGCCGTCGTCGGTACTCCTACACCGATCTGCTCGAACTCAAGACGATCAAGAAGCTGCTCGACGCCGGGATCAAACTGGAACAAGTCCGCAAAGTGTTCGACTACCTCCGTGAGCACGTCGCCACCGACATTGCCTCGGCGCACCTTGTCATCGAAGGCGAGAGCGTGCAGGTCTGTGATGACGGCGAGCTCATCGACGTGTTGAAAAATGGCCAGGGCGTCCTCAACATGGTGTTCTCCATGAGCGGAATGAAGAACGAACTCGAAGCGGACGTCGCCGACATCGCCTCGGAAATTCTCGACGATCAGCCGCATCGCCGGATCGGCTGAGCATCACATGACACTCGAGCGGTCACCCCTGGTCGAGCAGCACCAAGCTCTTGACGCCAGCCTCGTCGAGTTCGGCGGATGGGAAATGCCCATCGCCTACCCGTCGGGCACGATCAACGAGCACCTCGCGTGTCGCCGTGGCGCCGCAATGTTCGACGTGTCGCATCTTGGCTCAGTCCGCATCACAGGCGACGGCGCCTTCGACCGGCTCCAGACCACACTGACCAACGATCTCCGAAAGATCACACCCGGGCGAGCCCAGTACACACACCTGCTCGACGCGCACGACGCATCCGTGCTCGACGACATCATCGTGTGGTGGCATCCCCGGGCCGATGGTGATCCCGACGTGTTCGATGTCATGCCAAATGCGTCCAATACCGACGATGTGGTCGCTGCCCTCGGGGGCATCGAGACGACCCATGATCGCGCCGTCATCGCTGTCCAAGGCCCCGAAGCCAAGACCGTCCTGGCCACAGTGTTCCCCGAGGCGGCCGCCACCGGCCGCTTCCGCGTGACGCACTGCGACTGGCACGGCGCACCATGTGTCGTCGCCGGAACGGGCTACACGGGGGAGCCTGGCGTCGAGATTGCTGTCCCGGCGGCATCAGCCGGATCACTGTGGGACGCACTCATCGGCGCAGGAATCACTCCGGCCGGTCTCGGTGCCCGCGACACGCTCCGACTTGAGTCGGCGCTGCCGTTGCACGGCCAGGAACTCGGCCGCGGCATCACCTCGTTGCAGGCCGATCTCGGATGGGTCGTGGCCTGGGAGAAGCCAACATTCATCGGCAAGGACGCCGCGTTGTCAGAGCGCAGTGATGGTGTCACCCGACGACTGTTCGGCATCGCAACCGACGGGCGGAGGCCGGCCCGCACGGGTTGCACTGTGCTCGTCAACGGTGTCGCCGTCGGGGAAGTGACCAGCGGCAACTTTTCACCGATTCTTGGGCACGGCATCGCACTTGCATTTCTCCCACCGACAACGGCCGAAGGCGACCTGGTCGACATCGACGTCCGGGGCAAAACGCTTGCCGGCCGCGTCGTCGCAACACCGTTTGTCTAATCCGCTACTCGTCTGACTTCTTTGCGGTTGCCTTCTTCTGCGGCGTCGCCTTCTTTGGGGCTGCCTTCTTCTGAGGCGTCGCCTTCTTCTGCGGCGTCGCCTTCTTGGCGGTCGTCTTTTTCACGGCCACGGGTGGAGTCGGAGCGGATGGCTCCGGAGCCGGAGCCGCCCCGGTCACGCCCGGCCGACGAAAGCCACCAAACAAGCCACCCGCTGTTTCGGCAAGTTGCGTGAGCGGGCCCAGACGGGCCTGCAGATCACCGAGAATGTCGCTGAACTGACCCAACTGGTCAGGGAGCTGCGTGAACGCCGGCGTGGTCAGCGTCTTGGCCAACCGCTCAAGACCAGGTGCTGCAGCCATGGCCGGGCCGCTGACGACCTGCATCATGTCGTCAGCAGCCTTCACCGTGCGGGTCATCTGCGGAACCGCTGCACGAATCGGGCCTTCGACGTCGGTGACCAACCGGTTGATTCGTTCGGTGGTCTCGTTCAGGTTCTCCATCGTGCGATTGAAGTTCTCAACACCCCGAAGGAACTCGTCGACACCCTTGCGAAACTGTTCGAAGGATTGCAGCGTGCCAGCGAGTGGCGCCGCGAACAGGTTGAACATCTGCGAGAGCGGGTCACTGTCAGCCATCACGCCAACCTACTTCGCCACGGCCGAGGACACCCTGAATGACGATGAAGTGTGCGACCACCGGCAGAGCCATCGAGGATTGAGACGCTTCGGCATCAGCCGCTTGCGTACGCCTCAAGCGGCTCGCAACTGCAGACAAGGTTCCGATCGCCATAGGCACCGTCAATACGCGAGACCGGGGGGAAGTACTTGGAGACCCTGAGACTGTCCAGCGGGAATGCGCCGGTTTCACGGCTGTACGACCGATTCCACTCTCCGAGCAGTTCCTCAGACGTATGTGGCGCATGCCGAAGTGGGCTGTCCTCGATGGCGGACTCTCCGGACGCAACTAGATCGATCTCGCCTTTGATTGCAATCATCGCAGCGCAGAAGCGATCGATCTCGCGCAGCGTCTCGCTTTCGGTCGGCTCGATCATCAGAGTCCCGGCGACGGGAAAGCTCATCGTCGGGGCATGAAACCCATAGTCCATCAGCCGTTTGGCGATGTCGTCGACGGACACCTCGGTCTCTTTGGTGATGTCGCGTACGTCAATGATGCATTCGTGAGCAACCCGTCCGTGCTCGCCGCGGTACAAGACCGGGAAATGCGGGTCGAGCTGATGGGCGATGTAGTTGGCGGCAACGATGGCGACGCTGGTGGCGTCAGTCAGGCCCGCGGCGCCCATCATCTCCAGGTACATCCACGGGATCGGCAGAATGCCAGCCGAACCGAAATTGGCCGCCGACACCGCCCCAACCGGCGACTCCGCGTCCAGCGGATGGCCGGGGAGAAACGGCTGGAGATGGCTGCGAACACCAATCGGACCGACGCCCGGCCCACCCCCGCCATGCGGAATGCAGAACGTCTTGTGCAGGTTGAGATGACTCACATCTGCCCCGAACTTGCCCGGGCGAGCGTGACCGACCAACGCGTTGAGATTCGCACCGTCGACGTACACCTGACCACCAGCATCGTGCACCAGACCGCACAACTCGCTGACATCGGCCTCGAACACGCCATGCGTCGATGGATACGTGATCATGATGGCGGCCAACGTGTCGCCCACATCGGCAAGCTTGACTCGCAAATCGGCCATGTCGACGTTGCCGCGATCATCACATGCGACCACCTTCACATCGAGACCTGCCATCACTGCGCTGGCAGCATTGGTTCCGTGCGCACTCGAGGGGATCAGGCACACCGTCCGCTGTTCGTCACCGTTGGTGCGGTGATAAGCCCGGATCGCCAACAGGCCTGCGAATTCTCCTTGACTGCCTGCGTTGGGTTGCAAACTGACTGCGTCATAGCCCGTGATGACCGCGAGCCGGTCTGCCAGATCATCAATCATCTCGACGTATCCGGCAGCCTGCTCGATGGGAGCAAAGGGATGGATGTCAGCAAACTCCGGCCACGTGATCGGCACCATTTCCGACGTTGCGTTGAGCTTCATCGTGCACGATCCGAGCGGGATCATGGTCCGGTCGAGGGCGAGGTCTCGATCGCTGAGCCGACGCAAGTAGCGAAGCATCTCATGCTCACTGTGATACCGCTCAAACACCGATTGCGTGAGGAACTCATCAGTTCGCCGCAGTGCTGCAGGTATGCCATCAGGCGCTGAGTCGGGATCGTCGACAGGCTGCCCGCCAAGTGCAGCAACCACACTCGATACTGTTTCGAGGGTCGACGTCTCGTCAAAGGTCACTCCGAAGACTCCATCGTTCACCCGCCGAATGTTGAATCCGGCGGCCAACGCCGCGGCGATGGCCGCGTCGACGTCCTTGGAGCGCACCGTGATGGTGTCAAACCACGTTTCGTTGAGCACCTCATGACCAGCAGCCCGCAAGCCTGCTGCAGCGATCGAGGTGAGTCGATGCACACGCTCCGCAATGCGGGTCAGCCCCGCGCGTCCGTGCCATGCGGCGTAGAGGCCAGCGATGTTTGCCAGCAGCACCTGCGCAGTGCAAATGTTCGATGTCGCTTTCTCGCGCCGGATGTGCTGCTCCCGGGTCTGTAATGCGAGCCGGAGCGCTGGGCGGCCAGCTGTATCTGTACTGACGCCGACGATGCGCCCAGGCATCGATCGAGCAGCTTTCTCGCGCGCTGCCACAAACGCTGCGTGTGGACCACCAAAGCCCATCGGCACACCGAAACGTTGTGCCGAACCAATCGCGATGTCGGCGCCCATTTGCCCTGGAGGAGTGACCAGCAGGCACGAGAGAGGGTCGGTCACGACCGCGGCGATGCCCCCCATTGAGTGCACCTTGGCAATGTCGGCGGTCCAATCGACAACGGCACCCGATGAGCTCGGTGCACTGAACAGCGCACCGAAGACTCCGCCGGCGTCGACACCATCGAGCAGAGCAGCTTCGCCAACCAGGAGTTCGACCCCCACCGGCTCGGCCCGCGTCCTGAGCACTGCCAGCGTTTGAGGGTGAGTGTCCTCATGTACGAAGAAGCGTTGTGATTTGACCTTTGACTGGCGCCTGGCCATCGTCATCGCCTCTGCAGCGGCCGTCCCTTCGTCAAGCAGCGATGCATTCGCCACATCGAGACCGGTCAGTTCGGTGACCAACGTCTGGAAGTTCAGAATCGCCTCGAGTCGGCCCTGACTGATCTCTGGCTGATACGGCGTATATGCGGTGTACCAAGCCGGGTTCTCGAGCACATTTCGTGCAATCACCGGAGGAGTGATCGTGCCGGTGTAGCCCATCCCGATCAACGAGGTGACAAGTTGGTTCTTCTCGGCAATCACCCGGAGGCGACGAAGCGCCTCGCGTTCTGGAACCGCGGGAGCGAGGTCGAGCGGTTCGCCCGAACGGATCGTGGCCGGCATGGTCTGATCAAGCAGCGCTTCCACGGAGTCGACGCCGACAGCGTCGAGCATGTGGGCCACATCGCCAGGGGTCGGGCCAACATGGCGACGGACGAATTCATCGGATTCAAACAGATCACTGAGCGGGGTGGGCATAAGTGGCTCCTGGGTACACGACGGATCGTGGTGGCGGCCCCCGCTGTCATCTGTGCCTGAGAGTTTTGATCCCCGTGGGCGGAACAAGCGCACGTCCGATGGACAAACGATCGATCACTTTCCAGCGTGCCTCACTCGAACGGTCCGGGTGCTTGAGCGATTGCCGGGGTGGGTTGCGCCTTCAGCGCCGACCAATGTGCCGGCTCTCCCGATCGAGTGGATCGGCGTTTCAGTTGTACTGCAAAGGGTAGTACCTCCACGCCGATGTGCGACGATCACACGATGAACACCGGCACGATCAATATCTCCAACGTTTTGCAGCGCAGCCGAATCTCGCTCAACGGCGCGTGGAACATCATTGTCGACCCCTATGAGATGGGCTACATCGGCATTCTCGGAGATCGCAACGATCGGGGCTTTTTTCGCGACCACAGGCCGCGTCACCCAGGCGATCGAGTGGAGTACGACTTCGACTCATCGCCAACGCTGACCGTTCCCGGGGACTGGAATACACAGGATGAGCGACTGCACTTCTACGAGGGCACCGTCTGGTATCGACGAACGGTCGAGGTGTCAGCCGTGCAGGTCGCCACGGGTCGAATCTTTTTGCACATCGGCGCCGCCAACCACACCAGCCGCGTGTTTCTGAATGGCGAGGAACTCTCCACCCATGCAGGAGGCTTCAGCCCGTACGCGGTGGAGTTGACTGGACGCCTGACCGCCGGCGCGCACTCTCTGGTCATCCAGGTCGACAATCGTCGCGAGCCCCACCGGATCCCTGCCATGCGATCAGATTGGTGGAACTTCGGCGGGCTGACCAGAGCCGTCGACTTGGTGTTTGTGCCCGATGTGTTCATGCAGCATGCCTGGCTGACGATGGCTCCAGATGGACGAGTGATCGGTGGCGTCACGTTGCGCGGTGGAGACTCCGACGTTCGGCTTCGCATTCCAAGCCTCAACGTCGACACGACGGTCAGTCACACCTTTGAGTTGGATATCGCCCCCGAGCGGTGGAACCCCGGAGCACCTGTCCTGCACGAAGTGCACTGGAGTTGCGAACGTGACCACGTCACCGACGATGTCGGGTTCCGTACAGTCGAGACCGATGGCACCGACATCGTGGTCAACGGCACGCGTACGTTCTTGCATGGCATCTCCATCCACTCCGAGACGCCATCGGGCGGTCGCCGCGCCAACACCGTCGAACATGCATCGACACTGCTCGGTTGGGCACAGGAGCTGGGCGCCAACTTCGTGCGGCTCGCTCACTACCAACACGACGAACATATGGTCCGAGAGGCCGATCGTCGCGGCATCCTCGCCTGGTGCGAACTGCCCGTGTACTGGGGCATCGCATTCGACCAACCCAACGTGCTGGGCAACGCCCAGGAGCAACTTGAGGAGCTGATCGTCAGGGATCGCAGCCGTGCAGCCGTGATCTTCTGGTCGGTTGCCAATGAGACGCTGCCGTCCCCCGAACGCACGGCGTTCCTCACGAAGCTTGCTGACACCGCACGCGAGCTCGACCCGACCCGCCTGATCAGCGCCGCGATGCTCACACTCCCGACACAGGAACTCGACCATCTCATCGATGATCCGCTCGGTGCAGCGGTCGACGTCATCGCGATCAACCAATACCTCGGGTGGTATTACGGCGACCGCGAGACCATCCCCGAAGCGACATGGCGCTCCATCTTCGGCAAACCGATCGTGTTCACCGAGATGGGCGGCGGGGCCAAGGCCGGATACCACGGCGACGAAGGCGAAATCTGGACGGAGGAGTACCAAGCGGCGCTCTACCGAGCCCAGATTGAAATGGTCAAGGCCAATCGAACCGGCAACGGGGGAGAGGTGGCCGGGCTCTCTCCGTGGATTCTTAAGGACTTCCGAGCACCCGTGCGGGTCCTCCCCGGCATACAGGACGGATACAACCGGAAGGGTCTGATCAGCGAGGAAGGCGAACGGAAGCTCGCTTTCGGGGTGCTGCAGAGCTACTACGAAGAAGTTGCCAACTGACCCTCGATTTGCCCAGCGAGCTCGCGGGCGACGCGGAGCCCCACGCGCACGAACGAGCGGCTCGAGATCCGTCGAGCCTTGTCAGGCACGATGGTCAACACTGTGACGTTCAACGATGGCGAGGCATAGAGCCGAAGGCTGACATTGCGCCACCGAATCGGCGCACGGAGTGCACCGTTCCACGAGACCTCGAAGTCGCCGTCACGCCGAGAGTCGAGCGCGACGCGCAGCCCACGAATCGGGGGCACAAACGGGCGCCCAGTTCGTGCCACATCCATCGCTCTGAATGGATTGCTCGGGAGCGTGATCAGAATTTCCTCGGCGTGACCGAGGCGCACTGCGCGTTCGCCGTTCGGCCACGTCCCGGTGCCCTGCCGACGAAGCAGTACCGGATCCGCGGCCAACGCGGTGTGCTCGTCGCCTTCGACATCCGGGTTCGGCGCCGGCACCGGTGCCGGCGCCGGAGCCTCGAAACTGGTGACGAACATGGTGATCTCAACGGGGTCCGGATCGACCTGGTCCGATGTTGGACGTTTCCACATGACGTGTCCAAGCTAGGCCAGTGACGCGCGGGCGCTCGACCACGGCCCGCCAGACGCTCTGACACCGGGCGATGCCCATCCACCGGACAGACTCTGCCAATGGCGTTGATGTCGTTCCCTGCCCGCCTCGAATCACTCGCGTCGGAAGATCCCGACCGGCCCGCGGTCACCTGCCTCGACAGCTCGCTGACCCGTCGACAATTGCAGTCAGCGGCCACACGACTCGGACGGGAGTTGCAAGGCCTGGGAGTTGGCGTTGGCGACTACGTCACCGTCTCGTTGCCGAATTCGACCGACTGGTTCGTTGCATATGTGGCCTGCTGGATGGTTGGAGCAATACCTCAACCAACGTCCGCGAAGCTCCCACCCCGAGAGCTCGCCGCCATCGTGGAACTTGCCAATTCCAAAGTGGTGATCGGTGCCCCTGATGGCTCTGTTGATCTCCTCCCACCGACCTCGAAGACCCTGCCGCTCGGTCATCAGCCCGATCCGAGTCTCTCCGACGCTCCGCTACCGGACGCAACGTCGCCTGCTTGGAAGGCTCCAACGTCCGGCGGGTCCACCGGCAGACCGAAACTGATCGTGTCAGGCGACCCGGCGGTCTACGACCTCGACCTTCCGCTCCCGCTCGGGTTGCAGCAGGGGGGTGCGCTCATGATGCCTGGGCCGCTGTATCACAACGGTCCTGCGGTGTGGGCGTGTCAGGCACTCCTCGCCGGCAACCACGTCGTGCTGCTGCCTCGATTCGATGCCGAGTCGACACTTGCGTCGATCGAGGCCCATCGATGTGATGTGGCGTACATGGTCCCGACGATGATGAAGCGCATCCTCCGCCTCGACGACGACGTGCGCTTGGGGTTCGACCTCTCCTCGCTGCGAGTGGTGTGGCACCTCGCCGAGCCCTGCCCTGCGTGGCTGAAGCAAGCCTGGATTGATTGGCTGGGAGCGGAGCGCATCTTCGAGCTGTATGCGGGCACCGAAGCCCAGGCGGTCACGACCATCACCGGGACCGAGTGGCTGGAACACCGCGGCTCAGTCGGCCGCGTCACGACTGGCGAAATGAAGATCTGCGACGACGACGGCAACGACCTCCCCGCGGGCAAGGAAGGCGAGGTGTGGATGCGATCTGAACGGGAGGCGCCGACGTATCAGTATCTCGGCGCAGAGGCCAAGACCTTGGATGGAGGTTGGGAATCGCTCGGCGACATCGGCTGGTTCGACGCTGACGGGTATCTGTATCTCGGCGATCGCGTCGCCGACATGATCCTGAGCGGGGGCGCAAACATCTATCCAGCTGAGGTCGAGCACGCTCTCAATGAACACCCGGACGTTCATTCTTGCGCCGTGATCGGGCTTCCGAACGACGATCGAGGCAATGACGTCCACGCCATCGTCGAGGCTGATGAGGCTGTCATCGCGCGACCGGACCTGCTGGGCTTTCTGGCCGAACGGCTAGCGGCATACAAACTGCCGCGCTCGGTCGAGTATGTCGACAACCCGCTCAGAGACGACGCTGGCAAGGTCCGCCGTTCAGTGCTTCGCTCCGAACGGCTGAGCGCCTGAAGCTCAGACCGCGGGGGCGAACGACGACTGGTACTGCGGCGTCGTATTCCCGCAATCATCGATTGCCTTGATATAGGGATACGGGTTCACCGCAGCTCCACCTCCGGGATGAATCTCGAAGTGCAGGTGTGCCGTTGAGCTACTGCCCGTGTTGCCCACGAAGCCGATGACGTCACCAGCTTGGACCTTCGTGCCGACCTCGATGCCTGGAGCGAATCCACTCATGTGCAAGTACGTGAAGTACGTCCCGTCATCCTGAGCGACACGCAAACCATTGCCGGACAATGCGCCAGGCTGATCCCAGTACTGCTTGCTGATCGTGCCGTCAACGACGGCGTAGAGGAGCTTGCCTTCGGCGGCGATGATGTCAACGCCCACATGCAAGCGACCGCCCCCACGAGGGGCGTGCCACGTGTTGCCGAAATAGCACTGGCCTTGGATCGGGAAGCGCTCCATCACGACGTTGCTCGACGACGGCGGGGGAGTGGCGCTCGACGCATCCAAGCCCATCTTCTCGGCCGTTTCCTGAGTGATGGTTCCCGTCACCGTCAGCCCATGGGTCTCTTGGAACTTCGTGATCGCCGAGGCCGTCGCGTTGCCGAACGAGCCGTCTGCGCCCCCGAAGACGTTGATCTTCGAGTCGATGAGAATCTGCTGCATCACACGCACGCGCTCGCTCGTTTCCCCCTTGACCGGGAAACCCTCCGGCGTTCCGGCGAACCCATTGGGTCCCGACGATGGGGCGCTCGCCGGAGTTGACACACCGAGGTTGAGGATCTGCGCCCCCTGCTTGGTGAGCACGCCGGTTCGAGCGATGCCGTTCATGCCCTGGAATGCCAGCAAGGACGACTTGGTCGCATTGCCGAAGATGCCATCGGCGCCACCACGAACCACCAGTCCTGTATCCATCAGTGCGCTCTGGAGATCTTTCACCCTGTCGCCCTTCGCGCCGACCGCGAGGCCGATGTACGGATTGCCTGACACCACCGCTGGGGGAGCGGCAGGTGCGGCGGGCGCCGCTGGAGCATTGCCGAGCGCAAGCTGCGCTGCCGTTGCATCGTCGACTTCGCCGGAGGCAGCCAAACCATTGCCCTGCTGGTACGAGAGCAGCGCACCTTTGGTCGCGTTACCGAACACGCCGTCTGCACCGCCGCGGACGTTGATACCCGACGCGATCAACGCGGCCTGAACGTCTTTGACGAGGGGCCCACGGGCGCCGACTTTGAGACCGACATAGGGATTCGCTGCCGTCGGGGACTCGGCCGCCGCAGGAGGAGCCGGGGGAGCCGGAGCGGCCGGAGCAGCGCCAAGGCCGAGCTTGGCTGCTGTTGCCTCGAAGACCACACCAGTGACACCCAAACCGTTGGCCTGTTGGTAGGACACGAGTGCTGACTTCGTCGCAGCACCGAAGACACCGTCGGCGCCGCCACGGACATTCACACCCGCAGCCATCAGCGCCGACTGGAGATCCTTGACGAGGCTGCTGCGGGCACCTTGGGCAAGGCCCACGTACGGATTTGCCGCAGGCGGGGTCGCGGTGGCAGGCGGGGTCGGGGCGGCCGGGGGAGTTGTCGTGGCAGCTCCGGACAGCCCGAGCCTCGCCGCTGTTGCTGCGTCGACGATGCCCGAAACGGGCAGACCGTTCCAGCGTTGGTAGTTCGAAACGGCGGTCTTTGTGCTCGACCCGAACACGCCGTCGGCGCCTCCTGGCACATACACACCGGCAGCTGACAGTTTCTGCTGCAGCTCCTTCACCGCATCGCCGCTCGCTCCTTGTTGCAGACCATTCACCGCCGTTGAGGCAGGGGAATCTCCGGCATCGATCCGCGTCAGCCCGAGAGCAGCTGCGGTCGCTTCATCAACTTCACCACTCTGGGCAATTCCCTCTCGACCCTGAAAGTCGATGACTGCGCTCCTTGTTGCGGGACCGAACTTGCCATCAGCACCACCGGGGACCGGGACACCAGCCGCCAGCAGCGCGTTCTGCACTGCCTTCACCTCAACACCCGCAGCGCCCTGCCGCAAGCCGACCAGGCTCTGCGCCAGGATTGGCGACCGCGTGGGCGAGGGGAGCGCGTGAGCGGCATCTCCCATCGCCGACCAGCCCACACCGACCACGAGTGCGCCGCAGGCGCTGCGCACCAGAGCGCGCCGGACGCGATGAGATCGAGGCATCTGGATGTTTGGGGTCACTGGTTTCGTCATGATCGACCTCGTCCGTGCATATATGACTCATCGGTCGAACCACACCGCATATGAAGCCCTGCGGTGAAGATCGCGACCGAATGCTCCGATCAATTTCGGCGCATTTGCCATGGTCGTCCGTCGGACATGACCCAAACCGCCTGGTCAGGCACCCCGAGACGATTCGCAGACGTTGTCTTGACAGTTCCCAAAGGATATGTCCCCCGCGTGACAACTGATTGACATAACGACAATTATCGGCGACCTGCTGGAACTGGGCTCGAGGCGCAGCCCGTTCCTGCCCGGCCGAGAACGTCCCGATCGCATGCAGCCTTCGAGCGGTTCTCAGTCGCCGCTCGCCTTTCTTTGGCGAGCCCACCGCATGAAGCCGCTGCGCGACTGATCGGCTGCCACCGAGAGCTCTGCGCGTCAGCGCCTCCCACAACGACCCAGCCGAAAAACGACCTCGCGCAACGTGGCCCCCGTCGCGGCGTCCCAGGCATGGAGCGCGCCATGCTTTGAGCCATTACGTCATGACGTTATTCAGCGGTACTGCTGGGTGCGGAGAATTGGACGTCACGCAATGGTTGCGCCGCGTCCAAGAGCCACTTGAGGATGTCTTCGAGGTCGCGAACCGTCCGTTGACCACTGGCAGCCAGATCTCGCTCCGTGTCCTCGATCGCGCACGTCAAGGCGTAGATGTCGTCGTGCAGGCGGTCAAGTTCGTCGCGCGTCACGACTAACTCATTCTCGCTCAGTTCCAGTTCGCGCGCTCGTTGATGCGAGACCCAGTCCCACTGCCGGCATCGCTGGCTACAGAACAGCTTCGGACGGCCAGGGCCGCTGCGCGGCGGAAGGACTCGGCGGCACCACCGACAATGACGCGCCCCATCGCCCCCCGCTTCCCCAGCACCAGTCAGCGTGACCATTTTCGTCATGACGAAAAAGCTACTCGACCCAGCCGATCCGTTCGTTCCAATGCGCAGATCGTCTGAGAGACTGCGCCCATGACGTCAACCGAACACGCCGCGGCCATGCCAGCAGCCCCTCATCGCTCTTTTGCCAGTGACAACGCCGCCGGTATCCATCCCACTGTTCTGCAGGCCATTGTCGAAGCCAATGAGGGCCACGCGCTCGCCTACGGCCAGGATGACCACACCGCGCGCTGCGAGAACGCATTCCGTGAACTGTTCGACGCTGACGTCGTCACTCGTTTGACGTTCAACGGAACGGGCGCAAACATCGTTGCACTTGCCAACATGCTCGGATCGCTGCAGGGGCCCCATCATGCCGTGGTGTGCACCGACTGGGCCCATATCTCTGTCGATGAGACCGGCGCACCAGAGCGAACTCTCGGCACAAAGCTGATCGAGATCCCCTCCCCTGGCGCCAAGCTCACACCTGAACTGCTGCAGACCGTCGCGCATCTGCAAGGCGTGCAGCATCACGTGCAGCCGGGCATCGTGTCGATCACCCAGGCCACTGAACTCGGCACGCTCTACACCGCCGACGAGATCGGTGCGCTCTGCGATCATGCTCACGGCATGGGCCTGCTCGTCCATCTCGACGGGGCCAGGATCGCCAATGCCACCGCAGCGCTTGGTGGCACCCGTGAAGCGTTGCGCTCCTTCACGATTGATGCCGGCGTCGATGTCGTGAGCTTTGGGGGCACCAAGAATGGACTCCTCGGCGCCGAGGCCGTCATCTTCCTCAACCCGGTCCTCGCTGTCGGTTCGGAGTACACCCGCAAGCAGGTCACGCAGTTGCCCTCGAAAATGAGGTACCTCGCCGCTCAGTTCAACGCCGCACTCCACGACGACTTGTGGCTGACCATGGCCACGCACGCCAACGAGATGGCCACGGAGCTGTATCAGCTTGTCGCTGCGATCGACGGAGTCACACCAGGACCATCGCCAGAGGTCAACAGCGTTTTCCCCACGCTCGCTCCCGACATGATCGAACCGCTCCGCGACTGGTGCTTCTTCTGGGACTGGGACGCCTCGGTCCACCAGGTGCGCTGGATGACGGCCTGGGACACAACGCCTCAGGACGTCAAGACGTTCGCGGACGGCGTCGCAACCCTGCTCTCGAACTGAGCCGACTGCTCCTCAGAAAAAGGTTGTCGAGTACAATTGACTCGTCAGTCGATTCGGTTTATTGTCTGTCGACGCAGGGCACAGAACACCGTGCTGAGCAGGGGGATTCCGCACATCGACCGCACTCTTGGGGGGCGCAGCTATGGCCGTCATCGACATCAACGACCGCATCGAGACCGAAAACGACTGGATGCAAGCTGGGGCCTGCAAGGGTCTGACTCATCTGTTCTTCCCTTCCGCCGCCGAGCGCCCGCAAGCACGCGAGCGCCGCGAAGCAGCCGCCAAGGAAGTCTGCACGAGCTGCTCGGTTCGTATCGACTGCATGGATTTCGCTCGCGAGCAGCACGAATACGGCTTCTGGGGTGGCGAGTCCGAAGATGAGCGCCACGCCGCCGGCTACCGCCTCATCGCCCCCATTGGGGTGCGCGCCCGTTCAGCGAGCTGATGCACGCGGCGCTCGCCGTCTACGCTGCGGTCCGTGTTCGACGTCACCGTCCTCGGGAGTGCAAATCTTGACCTCGTCGTTCGAACTGAACGGCACCCTTCGCCAGGTGAAACCGTCCTCGGCGATGACTTCGCCGAATACCCCGGCGGCAAAGGGCTGAATCAGGCAGTCGCTGCGGCCCGCGCCGGGGCGTCGACATCCTTCGTCGGCGCCATCGGAACCGATGACGCCGGGCGCACGCTGCGCTCAGTTGCTGAGATCGAAGGAATCGACCTCTCGCAGTTCGTCGACCGCGACAATGTGCCGACCGGCCGGGCGCTCATCACTGTCGATCACCGCGGCGAGAACAGCATCGTGGTGGTCCCGGGTGCCAACGCCACGGTGGTCGCTCCCGCCTCGATCTCCGCGCTGGTCGTGCTCTGCCAACTCGAGGTCCCACTCGATGCAGTCACCCATGCCTTCCGTGCCGGGCGCGCCCGAGGTGCGACCACCATCCTCAACCCGGCGCCCGCCATCCAACTTCCCATCGAATTGCTCCGTCTCTGCGACATCGTGGTGCCGAACGAACACGAAGTCGGTCTGCTCGGCGGCGTCGAGGCGCTATTCGATGCTGGCGTCGCCACCGTGGTGACCACGCGCGGCGAGCAGGGCATCGAAATCCACACAGCAGCGGGTGAACAACATCAGATCCCCGCGCCTCGCGTTCCCGTCGTTGACACCACGGGGGCCGGCGACACGTTCTGCGGGGCGCTCTCTGCGCGGTTGGCGCATGGGGCGTCGATCACCGACGCCGCAGAGTGGGCAGTTGCCGCGAGCGCTCTTGCCGTTGGTCGACCTGGCGCGATCCCGTCGATTCCCGACGCGGGGGCGACCCGGCGGTTGCTGGACCAACTCAGTTCCTGAGCGAGATCGCTGCCCAACCGTCCTCGGTGACAGTGTCAATCACAACGAGCGGCGCAAGCGCATCAAGCACGTGCTGGTGATTCTCGGCCAAGATCCCGCTGATGATCAACGTGCCGGCCACGGCGGTGAGCCGACGCAGGTCCGGGGCAAGGGCGACGAGCACGGGGGCCAAAATGTTGGCCACGACGACGTCGAACGGACCCTCGATGGAGTCGAGCATCGCCATGTCGACGTCGATCTGACCGGCGACGCCGTTGAGGGCGGCGTTGGCCTGGGTCGCCTCCACCGCACCGGCAGAAATGTCGGTGGAGCGAATGGTCTCGACGCCGCGCTGGGCCGCGAGCACACCGAGGACGCCCGATCCGCAACCAACATCAAGCAACGTGGCTGGTTCGGCAACGTCGAGATGCTCCGACAACAGCCGCAACGTGAGCTTCGTCGTCTGATGGTCGCCGAGCCCGAACGAACTTGCCGGCTCGATCAACGTGACGTGTACTGCCGCTCCCACATCTGCATCGCCGAGCTTCCACGCCGGCACCACGACACCAGTCGTTCGGTACCAGGTGGGAGCGACATGATCTCGCCAGGTTTCGTCAGGCGCAACGACGTCGGCCGCCCGCCATGTCCAGTGCGGTTCAAGCATCGCGACGGCTCGCTCGATGGCCGCGCCGGTGCTGCCCACCGACGTCCAAAGCTCGATCAGCCCATCGACCTCATCGCTGAGACCAACTGCCTCGACACCCATCTGCCAGAGTCGGTCTGCGGCGATGTCTTGCTCAGCCACCGGAACCGTCACATGGAACGTCTTGTTGCTCACGGTCACAGTCTGGCGGTCAATCGAGGCGACGCATGTCAGTGCGGTACACCTCGATGCGCTCGAGATACGCCGCCGACGCCATCTTGATGTCGTCGACCCGAGCCCGATCCGGCTTGATCTGAGCCGGGGACCCGACCGCCATGGCCCCGGACGGCACTTCGATGTCTTGGAGCACCACGGAGTTTGCCGCAACGATCGAACCCGACCTGATCAGGGCGCGATGGAGCACTTGCGCGTGATTGCCAATCAGTACGTCGTCCTCAAGCGTGCAGCCTTCGAGATGAATGCCATGCCCCAGGACGCAGTTGTCCCCGACGACCGTCGGCCACATCGGTGTCGTGTGCAGTACGGAGGTGTCTTGGACCGACGTTCCCGAGCCGATCTCGATGTGGCCGCCGTCGCCGCGTAAAACAGCACATGGCCAAATCGATGATCGCGGGCCGATTCGAACATCACCGATGATGACTGCGTCAGGATGAACCCAGGCCTCGCTACTGATCGTGGGTTCGAGATCGCCGAGGGCGTAGATGGGCATCGCCGCACGATAGGCACATCCGGCGATCCGAGCGAAGTTGTGAACGCGGATCGGGAAGTTCAACCCGATACGTTAGTTGGTCTATGCCCCGCAGGATTGACATCGAACTCACGAGCGCGCTCTCGGACGGTTCTTGGACATGGCGCAAAGCCGGAGCCCTCAAGCCGAAAGGTACGGTCGAAGCATCGATCTTGCCCGACGGGGTGCAGGTCGGTGACGAACTCAAAGTCGAAGCCGAGCAGATGCTCGACGGCATGGAGATTCTTTCAGTCGTGAAGGGCCGCGAGAAAGCTGCCCGCACCGATCTGCTCGAATTCATTCCTGACGACAAGCCGTTTGAGGCAGTGATCGAAACTCGCGCCAAGCGCGGACGCGGGGATCGCGACGGCGACGGGCGCGGTCGTGGCCGCGACGGCGACCGACCACGCGGTCGCGACGGTGGGCGTGGCCGTGACGGCGCTGCCCCACGTGGCCGTGACGGCGACAAGCCCAAGCGCGAAGGTGGCCGCGATGGCGACAAGCGCGAACGCACCGAGCGCCCGAAGCGTCCCCATTTCGAAGCTCCACCCGAGGTTCCGCAGCGGCCCAAGCCGAAGCGTCTCCGCCCCGGCAAAGCTCGCACTCAAGAGGTGCTTGCAGCCGTGCCCGAAGAGCAGCGCCCCATTGCCGAGCTCGCGCTCCAGGGCATGTCTGCCGTGCGCAACCGCGTCAAAGAAGAGAACGCCAAGCTCAAGGCCGACGGCAAGCCGGAGATGCCCGAGGCGAGCATCACCAAGATGGCCGAGGAGATGCTTCCCAAGTTGCGTGTTGCCGACTGGCTCGACCGAGCCGAGGCGGCTCAGCGCCAGATGCAACACCTCGATCTGCGCGATCTGCGCAGTGTCGTGGCAGCAAGTGATGACTCGATGGTCGCTCGTGACGAGTCGACCAGGGCAATCGCCGAAGAACTCAAGGCCTCTCTGGTCACCAAGCAGACCGAAGAGATGGCGCACTGGCTCGAAGACGTCGACGCTGCGCTGACTGTCGGCCGCGTGATCCGAGCGCTCCGTCTCTCGTCGCAGCCGCCGAAGGCCGGCGTCATGTTCCCGCCCCAGCTCGCCAAGCGACTCGGAGAGGCAGCGACGGCCTCGCTGCTTCCAGAGGATTCAGGCGACCGCTGGTCGGCCGTGCTCGAAGCAGCGGCGTTCTCGCCGGTCCGGGCGCTCGTCATGCCGACCGTTCCACCGACCACAATCACTGATGACCTGAAAAAGACGGTGCTGCGCCTCGGCCCGCTCCTCCCCCAGATCGCATCGCTGATCGGCGTCGAGGTACCAAAGGATGCGAAGCGCCCCAAGCCGCTCCGTCCCACGAGCCGCAAAGATCAGAAGAAGGCCCGTGACGAAAAGCGTCCGAGCGACAAGCGCGAAGGCGGCGACAAGCGACAGGGCGGCGGACGTGACGACAGGGGCGGCCGCGACAGCCGCAACGATCGTGGCTCACGCCCTCCCAAGGATCGGCCCAAGGGCATGCGTGACATCGCCACGGTCATGAAGGCCAAGCAGGAAGCCGAGCAGGCCGCAGCAGCTGCCGCTGAAGAGGCCGCAGCAACAGCGGCGGCGGAAGCAGCAGCGCAGGCCGAGCAAGACGCTGCCGCTTCTGCCGAGTCCGACGCAACCGCGGCCGAAGTGACAGACAACTCTGCCAACGACGCAGAGACTCCGTCTACCGACGCAATCTCGGCAGAAGCTTCAGATGCTTCAGATGCACCAGCCGCAGAGAGCGCACCCGACTCAGAGTCATCGGACGCCGCCGACAGCTGACGCCCGCCAGCTGGCTCTCAGCGGCTCGGGCCGCGTACGGTGTTTGGCCATGTCTGACATCGTCACCTACGAAGCCAACGGCCGCATCGCGGTCATCACACTGAACCGCCCCGAGGCTCGAAACGCCGTCAACGGCGACGTCGCCGAGGGACTTGAAGCCGCCATTGACCGGCTTGAAGCTGACGATGCTGTGTGGGTGGGCATTATCCAGGCCAACACCGAGGGGCAGTCCCGTCCAGTCTTCTGCGCGGGCGCAGACCTGAAAGCCATCAACTCCGGTGATGCTGCGCGGCTGAACACTGAACGGGGCGGCTTCGCCGGCTTCGTCTACCGCGAACGCCGCAAACCAGTCATCGTTGCCGTCGATGGTCTTGCGACTGCCGGCGGGTGTGAAATCGTGCTCGCCGCAGACCTCGTCGTCGCGAGCACTCAATCTGCTTTTGGGCTCGCAGAGGTCAAGCGCAACCTCATCGCCGGAGCTGGTGGTCTCTTTCGACTCCCCCGCGCCATCGGCCAGGCCGCGGCTATGGAGGCCATTCTGACCGGTGAGCCCATTCCGGCGGAACGGGCATTCAGTCTCGGACTCGTGTCACGACTCGCAGCGCCCGGCGAGGCTCTGGCTGAAGCGACCAAGCTTGCCGAACAGATCAGCCAGTCTGCCCCAATGGCGGTTTGGGAGAGCCGCCAGGTCGTACTGGCAGCCGCCTACGAAGACGATGCAACGCTGAAGAAGATGACCAACGATGCAATGCGCAAGGTGATGTCGTCAGAGGACCTCAAGGAAGGGTTGACCGCGTTCATCGAAAAGCGTCCGCCGAACTGGCAGGGCCGCTGATTCAGAGTCGTTTATACGTGGTGATCAAGCGAGCGACGATTCCGGCACGCTCGTAGAGGTTCTTGGTGTGGCGATCCCCCGGGAGCGCTTGCCCCTCGACCGCTTCAGCACCGCGCTCGACTGCTCCGGCAATGGCTGCAGCGAGCATTCCATCGCCAAAGCCAAGTTCCCGAGCCTCGGGTGTCACCCACACCTGATCAACACGCACAATGTGGTCTGGCCCGAGCACTGCAACGAGGTAGCCCACGACGACCCGCTCAATGTGTGCGACCCACACGTCGGCGGTCAGGCAGCGTTCTGTCCACGCTGCGCCAACTTCTGGATGTTCGATCAGCCAGCGTTCGCCACCGCGCTGGCCGATCAGGGCAGCGCGAGCCTCACGTTCGAGCAGTCCGATCTGATCGATGTCATCGGCGTCATCGCTCGCTGCTCGGCGCACCGTGGGGTCGAGCACGTCAGACCGCTTTCAATTGGAGAATTTTGCCCAACACGGTGCGCCGGTGTCGATGTGCCATCTCATATGCCTCAAGGGCATCGAGTTCGTTCGGGGTCAGTCCGGACAGCTTGCTCACGATGTGCGAAGCCGGCAGTTGGTCATAGTCGGGCAGCGCCAATTCGGCAGGGCCCGGAACCGGTTCGGGTGTGTGTTCGTCTGCGGCTTCGTCATGCGCGTCGCCCGGTCCGTCGTCCGGCTCGGGTACGTGTTGGCGTTCCGACTCTGAGCCGGCGGTAGGCGGCGCGAGTCGTCGGCGCAGCTCGCTGGCGCCCTGATCAACGGCCATCTTCCCGATAAACCGCGCAAAAACAATCTGCTGGCGCGCCTTGTTGACCGTCCCTGGGAAGTTGTCGACCAGTTGCGCTCCGAGGCCGATCGGGGCGTAGAACGCCGCGGCAATCGCCCGCTCAGCGGGCGTTGGAGCTGACGATGCCATCGAGCCCAGCGCTCAGGAAAAGATCGGGCAGTCGTCGTCGCCGACGGGGCAGTTCGGGGCAGACGACTTGACGAGAAGGAAACAAGAGCTGCAGAGCTGCTCGTTCTGCTGCTTCGGCTGGAGGCGTTCATCACCTTCGCCCTTGGGCTCTGGCTCGTCCGCTTCTTCCTCTTCGTCGTCCGCTGCCACGAGACGATCTTTCAGAATCTTGTCGAGATCCTCTTCGACGTCGTCGTCAAGTAGCTCGTCGTCATCGTCGTCATCATCGGCAGCTTTACGCTTCGTCTTCGGCGCGTCTTTTTCTGCCTCGTCGTCGTCGTCGACGACATCGTCATCGTCGTCGTCAGCAGGCACCGCGCCGTCGTCATCGTCGTCCAGGTCGTCGGCGTCGACGTCGACATCGACGTCCTCAGCTTCTTCTTCAACCTCTTCGACTTCTGCTTCGTTGATCTCGTCTTCAGCCATGTTGCCGTTGTCGCCGTTCGATCTCGTTCTGATGACCCTCGCTCTTGCGAGGACCGTTGCGGGCGGAGCATACGCTTGCTGATGACATGAGGTCGGCTACCAAACTTGTGACACCGGTCACAAGTACATCTTTCAGGTCTCCGCAGCGTCTCGACGGGCCTCAGCACGACGCTCCGCCTCGAGCCGCTCCAACTCGGGGGCCTCATTCGTCATGTGATTCATGGTGGCTGCAATTGCGTGATGACCGGCTTGCTCACCGATCAGGCGGTGCATCTCGAGTGCCACGCGGCGATACGACGGGTGGCCTTGCGGCGACGACCGCAATTCGAGCATGTGCATTGCCTCGCGGGCGTTGAATTGCATGTTGTAACGCATGCGATAGGCCATTGAAACGGCATAGGGCGCCTGCTCGGAGAACTCCGGGTTCAATGCGTCATACAGCCCGGCAGAGCGATGCATCGCTTCGTCGAACTGGTCACCAACGCCAGCTTCGTCAACCAATTCAGGCCGCGTGTAGCCGTGGTTGGGAGTGAGCCGCTGCCATTCAATGGTGAGCATGCGATGGCGCTGCATGTCGCGGAACGCTCCGTAGTCGCTGAGCACATCGAATCGGTAGAAGCTGCGCTCGAACGCTCGACCTGGCTTATGCCGACGGTTGTCGCGTTCTCCGACATAGGCACGCATCAGCGAAACCTTCTCATCGATGCCGAGTTGACGGACCTTCTCGATGAGTTGGTGCTCAGGGAGTGACGAGTGGGAGTAACAGATGGCGGCGAGGATCTTGTCCTCAGCATCAGGGTCAAAGTCGACAAGTTCAACCTCAGGAGCAACCTCAACCGGGGACGTACCGAAGAGGTCGTTGACAATCGCCGACGTGTCGGTGCGGGTCGACGCCAGGTATTCGCTCCAGCGGCCACCGCGGTCCGGGAGATCGACCCGTCGAAGGAAACTCGGGATCACCTTGCGCAGTTCGTGCAGCATCAGATCGGCATAGTCACGCGCCTCCGGCAGCGCACTGGCTCGCATCCGGAGCAGAAGCGCCTCGAAGGCTTGGCCCGTACCGTAGATTCCGACGTTCGATGTTGCTGCTGCAGGCAAGATGCCACGCACGGCGTCGAGCGCCTTGGCCTTGGTCGCCGTGCGGTAGACAAACTCGCTGCTGTCACCACGATCGACTGAATTGCGTACATGCTCAGTGACGAGTTCAGCGCATTGGCTGTAGGCGTCGAAGATGCGGTCGAGGTCGCCGACATAACGAGTGCCGAGCGGCCCCGCCAAAACAGCCGGATCGCGGTAGTACCGGTAGCGGCCGCCGAGCCGTGAGTCATACGCGATGTAGCGGGTGCTCTGTTCGAGGTAGCTCATCAAGCGACCCCACTCGAGCACCTTGGTGAGAATGTTCGACGCCTGCTCGCAGGCAAGGTGTACTCCACCAAGCTGTGCGACTGAATCGTCGCCATAGTCGAAGAAGACCCGCTCGTACAGCTCCTCGGCTCGGTCGAGCCCGACAGTGGCATCGACGGACAGGTCGCCCGAGATGTCGAGGTCGCCGACAAACTCATCGAGGAACAGTCGGCGCAATGATTTCGGGCTCCGGCTATAGCGGGCAAACAACGCGCCCTTCACGACCTCGGGCAAGTTGACGAGCGCGAACACCGGCCCATCAAGGTTGGTGAAGTAACGACGGAGGATGTCGGACTCGCCTGGCGAAAATGACTCTGGGACGTAGACGGCCACGGAGCAGTACTCTACGACCGACCAGGGCCTCAGACAGGGATTCACCCGAGGTTGTACGGTCCGGGCATGGAGCCAGCAGAAATCGCGATCATCGCGATCGTCCTGCTCGCCTTCACAGCGGTCTCGCGGCGACTCGACGCCTCACCCATCACCATGCCCATGGTGTTCGTTGCTGCCGGCGCTCTGCTCTCGGCCAGCGGCATCGTCGGAGTCGCTCCCGAACTTGACGCAATCGCGCTCCTCGCCGAATTGACACTCGCCGTCATCCTGTTCAGCGATGCAACGCGCCTCTCGCTCCCCCGACTTGGCCAGTCGCTGGAACTGCCGGCCCGCCTCCTCGGTATCGGTCTTCCCCTCACCGTGCTGCTCGGCATGGGCCTCAACCTCGTCATCTTCCCCGGATGGCCCGTCGCCCAGGCGCTCCTGCTTGCTGCGATCCTGGCGCCCACCGATGCCGCACTCGGCAGTGCCGTCGTGTCGAATCCCGACGTGCCAGCCCGGGACCGGCTTGCGCTGAACGTCGAGTCTGGCCTGAACGACGGCCTCGTCGTTCCCGTCGTCGCTGTCGCAACCAGCATTGTCGTTGACATGCAACAGTCGTCCGGATCGTGGGTCGGCTTCGTGACCCAGCAAATCGGCATCGGCACGGCAATCGGTCTCGTGCTTGGGCTGCTGGGGATCACCGTGCTGCGGACGACTCGCCACGCGGGCTGGTCGGACGGCAGATACGAGCAGATCGCCACGTTTGGTTTGCCGATCATGGCGTTCACCCTTGCGACGGCGTGGAGCGGCAACGGGTTCATCGCCGCCTTCGTGGCAGGCCTTGCGTTCGGCAGCGGAGGCTTTGCTCGAAACCGCACCAATGACGACATGGAAGGCCCAGAAGACGCCGAACACCTCGCTGAGTTCACCGAGGACGCCGCCGAGCTCCTCGGGGCCGTCACGTTCTTCGTGTTTGGCAATCTCTTTGTCGGCGACGCACTCGGTGACTTCGGTCCGTCGGTGTTCCTCGCGGCGATCGCCAGCCTCACCGTGGTTCGAATCGTGCCGGTCTTCATTGCGCTGTTTCGCTCAGGTTGCGACCCCATGGCGAAGTTGTTCATCGGCTGGTTCGGGCCGCGCGGACTCGCTTCAATCGTCTTCGCCATCTTGTTGCTGGAAGAACTCGAGGAGCGCTCGGAACAAGCCGACCAGCTCGTGGGCGTCATCTCCCTCACCGTCACGTTCTCGGTCGTCTTGCACGGAGCGACCGCTGCCCTGGGCGCGCGGCGCTACGCAGCGCATGCGAGCAGGGCCCGCGCCGCTGCTGTGAACGGCGAGGCCGATGCCGCCATGGACGCCGAGATGGAAGCGATGTTGCCGCGCACCCGCTGGTCGCTCGGTCGCCGTCAGGCGTAGATCGTCGCAGCGTCCGGCTCGACGATGATCTCGACCCGTCTCGCTGACGCCGCCCGAGCGCCGTCAATGCGGACCTGCATTGTCTGATCAAACTCCCACGTTCGCTCACGAAACGACCGAGTCTCGATCTGAGGGTGAGGAACATGCTGATTTCCTGGAAGACGTCGCCGGGCTTCCCAACGCTGTCTCAGTCCGAAGTCAGTATCCCAAGCACAACTCTCAGCGCGGCCGTCGTTTGGATGGCCACGCGCAACCACGTGCCAGTCGCCGACGAATTCGGCGTTCATGATCATCACCACCGGTCCGCGCCACCACCCACCTCTGGCCGCAGGCCATTGGATCAGTACGTGCGCACAGGCGTGTTGGGGTTCGCCATCGTCGAGCGTGACGCGCAGCAGATCGATCGGCAGTTTGAGGACCTGCTCTCGACCAACGGGGTCGCGACCGCCGACGGTTCGGTGCAGGTCACCACCAGTCACCGCGACCGGATGACCGGAGCCGTCCCGGAGCGCAGTGGCGATTGCCGCATCATCGGCGAGATACCGAAGATTGTCAGGTCGGTCGACCGTGGTTCCCCACGGCTGACCCTTCTCGATGGTCATGCCGGTTCGGTTTGCGGCGCGGTCGGCGCAGCGCTGTCGGACACAACGCCGCGGAACGCAGCCTCGGCAGCTTGACCTGCAGCGCGCCGAGTCGCCCGCGACGGGGCAACAATCGCGAGCTGGCGAAGCAGGTCGATGAGCTGGCGGGTTGTTCGAACGAAGTCCCCACCGGTCAGCTCATCGGCGTCGACCACCTCGGCGAATCCTTCGCCTGCCACCCAGGCGTAGGCGATTGCGGCAAAGGTCGGGTCGGGGCCGCGGTGCTCATTGACACCCGCAGAACGTTCGTGCGCTGCCAGGTCCTCACTGATCGCAGCAATTCGCTGCCAGCGGCCGCGGATCTCGTCGTTACTGAACCACGGCCGCGGCGGCGGTTCAGAACTGCGATGTTCGTACACCAGCGTCGAGACAAGGGCAGCGAGATCCGCCGCGCCGAGACCGTCGAGTAGACCGGCCCGGACGACTTCAGCGACGAAAAGGTCAGACTCGTGGAAGATGCGCGCCAACATCTCGCCGTCAGGCGTCAGGTCCCAGTCAGCGACATCGGCGTATCCGTAGGCTTCGAGTACGCCGAGGATCCGATCGAAATCGCGTGCAAGTGTCTGTGTCTTGCCGTGGACGCGTCCCTCGATCTCCGCGACCTCCCGGGCGACGCGGGCAGCTTGTCCGGCAGCCTGCATCCGTTGCTTCAGGTCCGGGTCGCGGGCGACCGGATGCAAATCGGCATTGGCGGTGTCGCGACGCCCTCGACGATTCGAGGGGTTCTGTGGCTGGGCGAGGCTTGTCTTGCGAAGCCGATAGGCGAGCTCCTGGCGAAAGTCCTTGCGATTCGGAGCGAAATTCGGTGGCATCTTGACCGAACCGAGTACAGCGGGAGCCGCATCGAAGTCTTCGACGGTGGCTTGCAAGGAATCGCCGCCCTTGTTGACAACACGCAACCGGGCTCCATCCTTGCGACTCGCACTGGTCATCACCACGACGGGACCACGGTGCTTGCCCTTCATCAGATAGATGACCGTCCCAGGTGCCAGCCGTCTCAAGGCAGCTTCGATCTCTTCAACACGTTCATCACGACCGAATCGGCGCGCCTCCCGCTCGGCGTTGCGCAGCGTGCGATATTCCTCGATGTCGCCCAACGGACTCTTCGCCTCTGCTTGGAGTTCGGCCAGAGCGTGCCGGCGGCGCTCGAGCCGCGCCTGCATCTTCACAATGTCTCGATCGGCCTGGTACTGGGCAAACGAGAGATTGAGAAGATCGTGTGCTCGCTCGCTCTCGTACGTACGAATCAGATTGGCAGCCATGTTGTAGGTCGGCCGGAACGCTGATCGAAGGTGGAACTGCGAGCTGCCTGCAAGCTTGGCAACCTCATCGAATCGCACCCACGGCGACCAGAGCACCACAGCGCTCCCACGGTCATCGATGCCACGTCGCCCAGCCCTTCCCGTGAGCTGGGTGTACTCCCCCGGCGTGAGCTGTTCGTGGTGTTCACCGGTGAACTTGGTGAGCTTCTCGATCACAACGCTGCGTGCCGGCATGTTGATGCCAACAGCGAGAGTTTCGGTGGCGAATACCGCCTTGACGAGACCTTCGATAAAGCAGGCCTCGACAACCTCTTTCATCGGCGGAACCATTCCGGCGTGGTGCGCTGCAACTCCCGCTTCGAGCTGTCGAACAAACTGGTCGTAACCCAACACCGCAAGGTCAGCAGGATCGAGGGCGCCCAGTCGCTCGTCGATGATGACGCGGATCGCAGCTTGCTCGGCCTCGGTTGTCAGGCGTACCCCTGCGTCAACGCATGATTTCGCGGCTTCATCGCACTGATTGCGGCTGAAAATGAAGAAAATCGCCGGCAACATCTGGCGGTCATCGAGCAACTCCAGCGTCTCGACACGTCCAGGCGGGACCAACTTGCGACGGTGCGCTCCTTTGGCGTTGCCCGTGCGATTCGCCTCTTTGCGGCTCTGCCCGGCGCTCGCCCTGGGCGCGTGCCGAATCGCCGACTCGTCAAGCCGCACCGCGTCCCGGTTGACCGCTCCCCCAACGAATGTCGGGAGCAAATGCAGCCGGCCCTCGGTCCGGTCCTTCGCGAGGTATTGGTTGGCCAGTTCAACCGGGCGACGCAACTCGGTGATGGCTTCGGTCGCACCGCGTACGGTGCTGATCCACTCGGCGAGTTCAGCGACGTTGCTCACCGTCGCCGAGAGACACACCAATCGCACATGGTGCGGTAAGTGGATCATCACCTCTTCCCAAACCGGCCCCCGAAACGCGTCCTGAAGAAAGTGCACTTCATCCAACACGACGAGACCGAGATCGTCGAGCGTTCGTGACCGTCCATAGATCATGTTCCGCAGCACTTCGGTGGTCATGACGACAATCGGCGCGTCCCCGTTGATCGAGTTATCACCCGTCAGGAGACCAACCTTGTCTTCGCCGTGGAGAGCGATGAGGTCTCGATACTTCTGGTTCGACAGTGCCTTGACCGGCGCCGTGTAGAAGGCGCGTTTGCCATCACGGATGGTCGCATCGATGCCGTACTCGGCAACAACCGTCTTGCCGCTGCCGGTCGGTGCTGCAACGACGACGTGCTTGCCATCGTCAAGCGCGTCGAACGCCTCGCGCTGGAACCGGTCGATCGGGAACGAGTAGCGAGAAGTCAGCTCATCTCGATCAGCGCGCATGCGGTGGTCCTCAGGCTGCTTCGGGTCGCTTACGCAACACGAGGAACCCGACAAAGATCGCCACGAAGTACAGGAACAGCATCGGCAGCGCCAGCATCATCAAGGTGACCGGATCGCCCGACGGTGTGATCACCGCGGCGAGCACAAAAACTCCAATCGTGGCGTACCGCCAGCTTTTCAGCAGCGTCCGCGGGGTGACCACGTTGACCAATTGGAGAAAGACGAAAAGGACCGGAAGGAGAAAGCCAACTCCAAAGGCAAAGATCATCAGTCCGATCAAACTGATGTAGCTGCTGACCGTGAAGAGTTCTCCAACATCTTCGCCAGCCCAGCCGATGAGGAAGTCGAGGGCTCGGCCGACCGTGATGTAGGCAAGCGTGCCGCCGGCTGCAAACAACACGAGCGAGGACACGACGAACGGAATGGCGTACTTCTTTTCCTTGGCGTGCAGTGCCGGCACGACAAACCGCCAGATCTGCCACAGAATGACCGGCAGCGCCACAATGATGCCCCCGTACATTCCCACCCGAATCCGCGTGGAGAGCCCCTCCGTTGGGGAAGTGATGAACAGGTTCGGGTCGCAGAAGTCCTCGGCCTTGCTCGTGCACAGATCAACGTATGGCTGCTTGAGGAACTCGAGCACCTGATCGTAGAGCGCGATGATGACGACCATTCCGATCAGCACGGCCAGCGCCGAACGAATGATCCGGGTCCGGAGCTCACCGAGATGTTCTGTGAGGGTTTGCGTGTCTTCAGCTGGCTCCGCCACCTGTTCGTCCGCGGTCACGTCGTCTCCGGTGGCGGTGCATCGACAGGCTCATCGGTCGGTGCGGGCGGGGCGAAGGAGTCTGCAGCGCCGACAGGCGGCGCGGTCAGTGACGTCAACGGCGCCGACGCCGGGTCCGGCTGTACCTCGCCGTGCGGCACATGTTCCACCGGGCCACGGGCCATTGATGCAGCGATTTGGTTGATCTTCGTGCCGTTGACCGGCGTGATTTCGTCGACGCCGGCCGGGTCGGAGATGGCCAACGCTTCGTCACTCACCGGAATATCTGGAGTCGCTGCGAGCATCGCGGCGTCCGCCTCTGACCGCAGGCGCGCTTCGTTCTCGGAATCTTCGACCACGCGCGCCGGATCTGCGGCCTTCTTGACGAGGTCAGCGGTCTCGCGCATCTCGCGCATCGGCTCGTCGAGGGCGGACTTCAGTTCGCTCTGAAACCCGTTGCCCATCTTCTTGAGCTCGCCATAGGTTTGGCTGAACTTCCGAATGGCATCAGGCAGCTTTTCGGGACCGAGGACGACGAGGGCGAGGAGCAGGATGACGATGATCTCACTGCCCTGGAGATTGAACACGTCATCGAGTCTACGGGGCTGCCATCATCTGGGCAGTGCAACAGCGTCTCCCCTCCCGCCTTGACCCCCCGATCACCTTCGCGCACCGCGGCGCGCGGGCCCATGCACCGGACAACACGATCGAGGCATTTGCGTTGGCCCTGCGGCTCGGTGCTTCTGGCCTCGAGAGCGATGTCTGGCTCACCTCCGACAGCGTTGCGGTCCTCGATCACGATGGCGTGGTCAAGCGCGGTATGCGCCGCCGCCCGATCAGCGAAGTCGCTCGAGGGGACCTTCCGGAGCACATTCCGACACTCGCTGAGCTCCTCACGACCTGTGGCGTCGGTTATGAGCTGTCACTCGATGTCAAGGATCCCGAGGCAGCAGAGGTGATCGTCGAGGTCATCCAGGCGCACGATCCCGACATGCTCAACCGGACCTGGCTGTGCGAACCCGACTTCGAGCGTTGTCTGCGCTACCGCCCATTACTTCCCAACGTACGCATTCTGAACTCCACCCGACTGGATCGTTTGCGCGAGGGCCCCGAACGCCGCGCCGCATCACTCGCCCATCACGGCATCGACGGCATCAACCTGCACCGGATGGATTGGAACGGCGGACTCGCGGCGCTCTTCCACCGTTTCGAGTTGGTCGCGTTCGGCTGGGACATGCAGTACGACTATCAGCTGCAGACGGCGTTTCGCATGGGCCTCGACGCTGTGTACAGCGACCACACCGACATCATGATGGATGTCTTCCGCCATGAGGTTGGCGGACAGCTGCCCTGAAACCCTGAACGGCTCCGTCAGGCGTCGGACGGCGAAGGCGTCTTCACAACCATTGCCAGTTGTCGCGAGGCCAGAACACGACAAACGCGCGGCCAACCAGGTCGTCTTCGTTGATGGGCCCAAGGGCTCGACTGTCCTGGCTTCCGCCACGATTGTCGCCCATCACGAAGACATGGTCGTCGGGGACCACTTGCGACGTGACATCTGGACCACAAGTGCCAGGAGCCCGATCAGCCTCATCCAGGTACGGCTCGTCGAGAATCTGTGGAGCATCGCTGCCTGGCTCGGTGATCCGCACGACACACCCGGTCATCTCAATGGTCTCGCCCGGCAGTCCGACGACTCGCTTGATCAAGTCGCGCTCGGAAGTCCCGGTGATCTGGTGGAGTACGACAACGTCGCCACGGTTTGGGTCGTGCAGCCGATACGACAACTTGTTGACAAAGACGCGGTCGCCCGTGTCGAGCGTCGTCGCCATCGACTGGCCTTCGACGACGAAATGGGCGAGGACAAAGCCACGGACGACGAAGGCGACAAGCAAGGCGACGGCGATGACCACAACCCAGTCGAAGAACGCACGCGCACCTGATGGCCGCTTGGACGTCGGCTCGTTGAGCGGAACCTCACCGTCGCTGTCCGCGTGCTGCGATGCGCCGACGACAAGGTCCGATTCATTCGCTCTGGGATCAGATGATCCATCGCTTCTCGGTCCCTCCGGGTGCGGGAGCGGCGAACCGTCGTCTTGAATCGTCACGAGCGTCCAACCGTATCCGCCACATCGGAACGATTGACGTCAGAGCGACTCGATGAGCTGCTCGACCCGCTCGTCTCGACTCTTGAACGGGTCCTTGCACAAGACGGTGCGTTGGGCCTGGTCATTGAGCTTCAGGTGGACCCAATCGACGGTGTAGTCGCGCTTGCGTTCCTTGGCGCGCTTCACGAATTCGCCGCGCAATCGCGCTCGGGTTGTCTGCGGTGGAACGTCGATCGCCGTGTTGATGTCCGCATCGGTGCACAGCCGTTCGACCAGACCTCGGTCCTGCATCTTGTAGAACGGGCTGCGGCTCCGGGTCACGTCGTGATACTGGAGATCGAGGAGTTGCACCCGGGCGTGGCCGAGCGGCAGGTCGTGGCGTTCGCGGAACTTCTCGATCAGGTTGTACTTGATGACCCAATCGACTTCACGGTCGAGCTTGAGCGGATCGTCCTCGATCGTGGTGATGCAGTGCTCCCACATCTCGAGTGCCTTCTGTTCAAGCGGCGGGAAGCCCGGGCCGTCGGCGTACCGCAGGGCACGATCGAGGTACTCGCGTTGAATGTCGAGGGCGCTGACCTCGCGACCGTTGGCCAGTCGCACCGTTCGGCGGCAGGTGATGTCGTGGCTGATCTCTCGAATGGCTCGAATCGGATTCTCAAGGGTCATGTCGCGCAGCACGACGTTCGGATCCTCGAGCATGCGGAGCATGCACGCTGCGGCGCCGATCTTGAGAAACGTGGTGTACTCGCTCATATTCGAGTCGCCGACAATGACATGCAGTCGTCGGTACTTCTCGGCATCAGCGTGCGGCTCATCGCGGGTGTTGATGATCGGGCGGCTCCTCGTGGTCGCCGACGACACGCCCTCCCAGATGTGTTCTGCACGCTGTGCGATCGAATAGGTGGCACCCCGCGCCGTCTGGAGCACCTTGCCGGCGCCCGTGTAAATCTGCCGACTGACGAAAAACGGGATCAGCACCTCGGCATATTTGCCGAGGTCGTCGTCGCGGCTGGTGCAGTAGTTCTCGTGACACCCGTACGAGTTGCCCGCTGAGTCAGTGTTGTTCTTGAACAGATAGATCGTGCCGCGGATGGATTCCTCGGCGAGGCGCTGCTCTGCTGATTCGACGAGCTGTTCGAGGATGCGCTCCCCCGCCTTGTCATGGACAACACACTCGTACAGCGAATCGCACTCGGGCGTTGCGTATTCGGGGTGCGAGCCAACATCGAGATAGAGGCGAGCACCATTCTGCAGAAACACATTGGAGCTTCGTCCCCACGACACGACGCGCCGGAACAGATAGCGAGCGACCTCGTCGGGGCTCAGCCGCCGCTGCCCTCGGAGCGTGCAGGTGATCCCGTATTCGTTCTCGAGGCCGTAGATCCTGCGCTCCACTAGTTCCACCTCATTCCGGAAACCTAACCCAGCCGTGTTCAGTGTGTACGAGCGTTCGGAAACAGTCGCAGGAAGTTCTCAGCGTAAAAGTTGTCACGTGTCGCCGGCGGCCGATCGCCAAGCGACTTTTCAAAGCGTCCGATCGGATCCTTCCCACCCTCGACGTGCGGGTAGTCGCTGGAGAACAGATACAGGTCGTCGGCCGACGCATCGATCAGCGCTCCGACGTCTTCGAACACGAACGGCGTGAAGGCCATCTGCTCCCGCAACGTCTCTGACGGCACCCTCTTCAGTTCGGCGAGATACTGATCGACCTTGCTCCATGATCGAACGACCCAATCGAGCCGCTGGATCATCGCTGGCACCCACCCCGCGCCGAGTTCAACGCTGGCACCGCGGAGCTTTGGAAAGCGCTCGAAAATGCCGTCCATCACCAAGACCGACAGGAACGTCTCGGGCCCCTGGTGCATCACGGCCATGTCCTTGCTCCGCACATTCTCTCCACCACCCATCCAGTCACGAACCGGAGGTCGACCGGTGTGAGTCCACTTCGGGTCGAGCTGCAATGGTGCGCCGCCGACGTGCAGGACGAACGGCGTTTCCGAATCGGCCAGACGCTCCCAAAAGGGGTACAGGTCGACGTGACCAGGTGACATGTCGCCGGGCGCGTAGTGCGGCACCCAAATTGCTTCCATCCCCGCCTCAAGCGCGAACTCGAGTTCAGCGACGGCGAGTTCAGGGTTGTTGAGCGGCACGACGCCAACCCCCATCAGCCGAGCATCGTTGGCAACAAAATCGCTCATCGCACGGTTGTGCGCACGCGTCGCGCCATAGCGAAGATCGTCACCGAGCTTGCTGCTCATCGAGAACGGCGTGACCACGCTGTGGGTGGCGAAAACCAACTGTTTCTTGAAGCCGAGCATGTCCATCGCGACCGACCGGTCATCACTGTCGAAGGCCCCGAGCGCTTGGATCTCCTTCGACTCTGCAATCAGCTGATCACCAAGTGCCACCTGTGCTTCGACGTGCGCCGGGCTGTGCTTCGACCCGTTGGCGACAATCGCGTCCACCTCCTCGTCCGTCACCAGCGACGCCTGGTAGCTGACCGGACGGATCTTGTCGCGCAGCGCGGCGTCTGCGTAGTCGATCAAGAAGTTCGGCAGCTCCATGATGTGGCTGTCAGCGTCATAGAACGGCCGGTCCGCCGGTGCGTAGGTCATGCTCCGACCGTAGACGCTGCCCAATCCACCCCTCGGACCGGGATATCCAGGTTTGTGTCGGGGTTTTTGCGGACCGGTCCGCAAAAACCCCGGGCGACTGATCGTTCGCTGCCTCCACATGCTGCGAGAGCTAGCGCCGAGATCGTCGACCCGGTGATCAGTCTTGACGTCATGGCCACATCTTGGCCGCAGGCACGCCCGTTGTGCACCTCAGCCAAGAACGAGCCGGCAAGCGTCGATGGCTTGACGCTTCGTTCGAGGTCCGATTCGGTACTGGACGTCGCTGTAAACGCATGCTCTAGTCTTCCGAGCAAGAACGTCTGCTTTCTGTTCTGGCTGCGACGACACGCCTGCGAACAGTAAAGCCGCTACTCAAAGATCAACTCCATCTCGAGCATCTCGAGGAGGTTGCCGTCGGAGCCCAACCCTGCGGCATCACACGCCTCGTCGGCTTCGCGGCGTGTGGCAGGTGACGCCCGTCCTCTCTACGGTGTCTAAAAGCTGATGGCGGCGTCAACCGGATGTTTCTTCGTGCGACGCCGATTGTTCATGCCTGCCAAAGTATCGATTGAGGGTGCGATGCCAGTGGTTCGCAGGCAGTGACGGTTCCAGAATTGCCATTGCCGTGCAATATTTACTGAAGCTAGCTGGTCGTATATTTTGCGACCACAGAAACCGATCGAGTGGAGTAGGCACTCCGCTGGACTTGGTCTCGACGACTGCTGCCTCTGTCAGCGAGGCGATGTGACCGTCGGGTGTGTCGGCACGGACATCGCGGTCAATGGTGTAGCGAGCTCCGACGACAGTGTCGACGGCCGTCGTGCGATTGAACCGCGTCGTTGCTGCGATGCCAAGTCGGTCGGTCAGCCCGGTGTCGACTTCGGCATTCACGAAAGCTCGCATCGACGGGGTCAGACAAGAAAGTTCTTCACCGGTCGCGACCGGGTGTCGACTTTTCACGGTCTTACTGCGACCATCCTTGCGTTTGACCTCCAGCAGCGTCAGACCCGAATCAACGTACGATCTAATTCGCACTTTGAAGCGAGTCGGGCGGCGGTAGGCGGTGTCGAGATAAAGATCGCGTTCTTTAGTGTCGTAATAGGTCGTTGCGTAGCGGAAATGGCGGCGGGTGTCGATTTCGAGCACCATGACGTGCTCGTCAAAGTCCAATCTGTCAAGCAAATCGAGAGCGACCACGTACTTTCGGTCAATTCTCGTCTGCAATGCTGCTGCCTCGTTGACCTCGCCGAGTTGAACGCAAGGCATCTCTGCGACCATTGCGGCGAAGCCACGGTCGAATTCGCTCATCCGGTGCGCTGCGCTCTGGGGGGCGGGCCGTCACCGACGAGTTCGTAGCGAACGTCCACCACGGTTGTGTCGTTCACGAGATTGATCTGCCGGACCTTGAGTCGCCTGACTCGACAACCCAGCATTTCTTCTAGTCGTTCCGTTAGCTGGACTTCAGATGTGTACGCCGCCCCAAGGGTCACAGTTTGCGTTCGTGTCCTCGAAAAGAGACGGGGGTGATCGCCAACAAACAACGCTGCTAGCAACGCTGCCATCAGCACGGGGGTCACCCATGCCGGTTCGACCTGAATGCCTCCGAGAAGTCCTAGCGCTAGAGCCGAGAAGTAGTAGGCGACCTCCTCTTGATCGAGTTCCTGGGACCGCAGCCGAATAATCGACAAGACCCCGAACAACCCCAATCCGAGGCCGGCTGACACGGTGGATTGAGCCAGTGTTGTCGCCACTGCGAGCACGCCGATGTTGATGCAGAGGATTGCGACGATCATGTCTCGCCGGCGATGTCGCGGGAAGTACAGAGCGAACGCAAGAATCGATACGGCGATCAGATCTGCGGCCACCAGTGCGCCTGTGGACATTTAGGACTCCTGACGGGAGGGTTCGGCGGCAATGTCGGCGAGTAGTTGGTCGAGTGACGCGTTCCAGACATCAACGGTCAGTGCTTGCGGGTCGGCATCGGCGGCTACGGCGACATGCGGTGCAATTTGTGTCCGCCATGATTCCAGCAGTTCGGACACGTTTTCGATGGCAAAAGGTCCTGACCGGAATTCGGCATTAATCCGATCGAACTCTTCGTCGAGCAGCGACCACGCAGCGGTTAGTGGATCGCACGCGGCAGAACGCTGGGGGGGAGCCAGGCCGCCGAACTGAAACGGCTGGCAGTCATTACTTATCTCTCCGAATTCATCGGCAATCTTCGTGAACTGAGCGATCGGGTTGGCGTCGTCCGGCGTCCAGTTCTGCATTGCATTGTCCAGATCCCAGGGAATGATGTGGAGAACGTCTGCCGCAGGTTCTTCGTACAAGTAGTAGTTGTGGGCCTCGCACGTCGAGCTGCAGTACCAGTGGAACGGCCCATCGTCGTGATTGATCGCTCGATCGACCACTGCGTAGGCAACGAATGAGTCCATTTCGGTGCGCTCGCCGAGCACCCGACGCGCGGCCGCAGCATCTGTTGTCGCGCCGGAGTCGAGTATTTCGCTGGCCAGAGACCGGGTCAAGTCTGTTGACGGATCGTCCTTCTCGTTCGTCTTTAAGCCGTCGATCAGAACCTCTATCGACTGAACTTCGCCGTCTGCGTCGAATGGCCAGACCTCTTTGTACAGGTTCCCATTTCCGTCACTGAAGCGATCGCGTGCGAACTGTCCGTCGATTTGCTCTATGAGCGCAAACAGGCCGACGAACTCATCGTTGATCACCACTCGAGCGTGAGTCGCTCGCGGTGAAGGGACACCAGCCTCAGCGAACATTAGGTAGCCCAATCTTTCGCGCATGAGGGTCGGATCGTTGTTCATCGAATGGAGTTGGACTTTGCGTTGCCCGTAGAACTCAGTGTCGGCGCCATCCCAGTTGATCTTCAGTTTGATCGACAGTTTTGAGCATGTCTTTGCCCCCGATGGCTCGAATGGGTTGGGCCCTTCGGTGCAGCCCAGAAACGCCCCGATCGACCCTTTGTATCGAACGCCGATCCGCTCGATTGTCTCGCCGTCAAAGGTCAGGCTTCCCTCGACGTACTCTTCGGCTGCTGGATCGGCATCGAGTTTGGCGAGGGACTCAGCAGACAGGTTGATCTCGAAGGTTCGCACCACACTTTGGTCAAAGAGCGCTTGTGAGCCCGCGGTCTCGTATTTCGGTTCTGGGCTCTCCGTCTGCGATTTTGATGAGAGCGTTTCTGCTTCTGCAGGTTCTTCGATTTTCGTGACGATTTCGGTATCAACCGCTTGGCTATCGGCTACGTCGGAGACGGAGGTGTTTGCGCCGACTTGGGACGCGTCGCTCCCCGAGCACGCTGCGACAACTACTAGGCAGGCGCCTGCGACGGCGGCACGCGCCTGTCCCTGATCTATTTTTATTTTGTGCCTCATACCGGTCTTGTCTTTCATATCAATTGTAGCCGGGAGCTATCTCGCCGCAGACGTGGAACAGGCTGGGCTGCAGCTTTGAGGTCGCCGACGGCTGCGCGCGTTGGCAGGTCGAAAGGGGTCTGATTTCTGCGTTGGGGCTCTTCAATTGACAAGTTGGTCCAGCGCTGAAAGCGACCTCTGCGAGAGCGGCATACTTCTCTTTGTTTGACTCGCTGTGCGGCGAGTTGAGCTCGGCGTGAGTTCCTTAAGTGGAAGATGGCTTCGGTGCAGATTGATTCGATACGGCGTCCGGAAAAGCTGGGGTTTGAGGTGGCCCTTGCGGCGCCGAGCAGCTTCTGGCGTTTTGTTTCTGACATGCGGGCATGAAAGCAGGCGCAAGTTGACATCGCCGACGTTGTGGCATCTTGATACTGCCATGCCGTTTTTGCGGACCGGTCCGCAAAATCCCGACACAGACGGCGGTAGCAGGTGTCAGGCGAGGATGTCGGCGAGCGTCGTTGCGTCGATTCG
>JABJAB010000019.1 GCA_018666235.1 Ilumatobacter sp. | reverse complement strand
CCGAATCGAAAGCTGGCAGCCCGGGTGGGGAGCGGGTGTGTAAGTGGTATTCTGTCGTCCGCTACGGGCGTGTAGCTCAGTTGGTTAGAGCGCTACCATGACACGGTAGAGGTCCCGGGTTCGAGTCCCGTCATGCCCACCACAACGACCAGTTCGGCCCGGAACACCAATGGTGTTGCGGGCCGTTGTCGTTTTCGGTCGAGCACGCGACCGGGGCTTTCCCGTCGCGCGTGTCCGTAGTTTGGACGCTTGGAACGAATACGCTGGCGTCGGTCATGGAGCAGTTCCGTCCGCCGCACGAGGTACAACGTGACACCGAACTTGCGCTTGCCTTCCGTGACGGCGACGAAGACGCAGTGCGCACGATGTACGAGCGATTCGGCGGGCTGGTATTCACCGTCGCCCACCGGATACTGGGTGACGGGCAACGTGCCGAAGACGTCACGCAGCACGTGTTTCTCCAGGCGTGGCGTCATGCCGATCACTTCGATGCAGGTCGGGATTTTGCACCGTGGTTGGCCACGATCGCTCGCCGCGCTGCCATCGATGCGCTCCGCAAAGAGCAGCGGCGCCCGACCGAGGCGATTGATCATGCCGACCCGTCAGACAGTGCGCTCGTCACATTGCCGCCAAGTGCCGAACAGATCGAGACCGTATGGAGCGTGCGAACAGCGATCGACAGCCTTGATCCAAACGAACGCGAGGTCATCCGGCTGCAGCACCTTCAGGGTCACACGCACAGTGAAATCGCCGAGCAGCTCGGCGTTGCGGTCGGCACGGTGAAGTCCCGTTCGCATCGTGCGCACCGACGTCTGGCAACGCGACTCGGCCACCTCCGACAGGACGTCGACCAGTGATGCGGCATGCAGCAGATCGACACCCCGAACCGTTTGGCGATTCGCGACGTAGCGATGATCAGGACATGACGCTCCGGAACCGGGCAGGGCGATGAACGACAGCAACAACTCCGACAACTCAGACAATCTGGACGGCGTGCTCGATGCCGACATTGTGGCGTTGCTCGCTGACGCATCGACGTGGGTCGAGCCGCCATCCGGACTCAGTGATCGAGTCGTCGCTGCGGTTCGCAGCGAAGCCACCCTCGGAGACGACCCCGACCCGGTGTCGAGCCCGGTGTCGCTCGGGGCTGCTCCTCGTCGTACGTGGTTCCGCCCAGCGCTCGTCGGCGCAGCGGCCGCGATCACGTTCCTGTTCGGCGGCATCATCGTCCTCAGTGCACTCAGCGGTGCCGAGATTGGTACCGACGCGTTCTCTGCTGAGCTCACCTCGACCGGGCTGGTGCCGGATGTGGGAGGCAACATCGACGTCACGTCATTCGACTCCGGGCTGCGAATTGATCTTGACGCACCTGGACTCCCGCGGCGCGATGATGGAAAGTTCTATGAGGGCTGGGTGCGCACTGCCGATGGCGATCTGCTTCCGGTGGGCACGTTCCACGAGGGCAGCAACGTCACGCTGTGGGCGGGGGTCGAACTCGATCGGATCGAACTTTTCACGATCACCCTCGAAGAAGCGGCCGGTGGGAACGATCCCGGACAGGGTTCCTCGGGCGAGGTCGTGTTGCGGACCGCCATTCGGCCCTGATCGCAGGCGCCGTTTCGTTCGGTGTCGCCGACGTCAGCGTGTGCAGCGGCGGGGCCAGGTCAGTTGCGCGGTTCGCGAGGCAAGCCGAGCACGCGCTCGCCCAAGATGTTGCGCATGATGTTCGAGGTGCCGCCCATGATCGTGTAGCCGGGACCGTAGGCGAGGCCCTGCGTCACGTCGTCCCACAACAGCGCGTCGGCGCCGAATGTGCGTGCAACGAAGTCGGCGACGCGCTGCTCGTGTTCGGTGCAGAAGCACTTGGTTGCAGCGGAGAATCCCTTGGGCGCTTGGCGCAGCGTCTCGCGTGTCACCAAGATGCGTCCGAGGCGGTACCCGATCTCGAGCTGTGCGATCTCTTGGCGAACCTTGGCATCGGTCGTGTCGGCTCGCTCGACCGCCATGTCGAAGAGCGCCTTGTTCGACACGAGTCGATCGATGCCGCCGCGCTCATGCTCGAGCTGGGTCATCGTCTGTTTGAAAGCAGCGCCCTCGACGCCGACGAGATTCTCGACGGGCACGCGTGCGTCGGTGAAGAACACCTCGCAGAAGTGCTCGTTGGTGGTCATGTCCTTGATGCGACGGATCTCGATGCCGGGTGTGTCCATCGGGACAATGACCTCGGAGATGCCGCGGTGCGGCGGCCCGTCGGAGGTGGTCCGGCAGATGAGGTAGCAGTAGTCAGCGTCAGCGGCGAAGCTGGTCCAGATCTTCTGACCGTTGACGACGAAGTGGTCGCCATCGCGCACGGCTGTTGTGGTGAGCGAGGCAAGGTCTGACCCTGAATCGGGCTCGGACATGCCGATACACCAGGTGACTTCACCGGACAGCATCGGCGGAAGGAACTCAGCCTGCTGGTCAGCTGTTCCGTACGTGATCAGCGACGGGCCCATCTGCCGATCGGCGAACCACATTGACGCGATCGGCGCGCCGGCGGCAATCATCTCTTCGCCGACAATCAGTCGGTTGATTGCGGGCTGACCGCCGCCGCCGAATGCGGTGGGCCAGGTCATGCCGATCCAGCCGTTCTCGGCCATTTCCTTGGCGAACTCCTTGGAATAGCCGTTCATCCACGAATCGTTGTGCCGCCCGTACTTGGCAACACCGCCGGCTGCCACTTCGCGGGCGCGTGCACGCAGTTCGAGTTGTTCCGAGGTCCAGTCGAAGTCCATTGGAGGGCAGCGTAGATGCCCGTCGGGCGCGTCGCTTCAGCGAGCGTGGTGCTTGTGCCCGGTTGGGGTGTGGATGAGGCGGTAGAGATGACGAATCGTTCACGACGGGCTGGGAAAGCGCGTGAAAATCGTGGTAGACAAGTGAAAGACAAGTGTCCAGTCGTCTGCTGCCTGCAGTCGCTGCCCGAAGAAGGATCCCACATTGAGCAATTCGAAGATCATCTACACGTTCACGGACGAAGCCCCGGCGCTTGCGACGTACTCGCTGCTGCCGGTGATCGAGGCGTTTGCTGGTGCCGCAAATGTTGGCGTCGAGACACGTGACATCTCCCTCGCCGCGCGAATCCTGGCTGCCTTTCCGGAACGGATGACCGATGCGCAACGCGTTCCCGATGCGTTGGCCGAACTCGGTGAGATGGCACTGACGCCTGAAGCAAACATCATCAAGCTGCCGAACATCTCGGCCTCTGTGCCCCAGCTGAAAGCCGCTATCGCTGAACTCCAGGCGCAGGGATACGACCTGCCGGAGTATCCCGATGATGCCCAGACCGACGACGAGCAGGCGACCAAGGCCGCCTACGGCACGGCAATGGGCTCGGCGGTCAATCCGGTCCTCCGCCAGGGCAACTCCGACCGTCGCGCACCAAAGGCGGTCAAGGACTACGCGCAGGCCAACCCGCACTCCATGGGCGCCTGGTCAAGTGACTCCAAGAGCCACGTGTCCACGATGTCGAGCGGCGACTTTGCCCACAACGAACAGTCTGTCACGGTGTCCGAAGCCGGAACGCTGCGTATTGAGCACGTGGCTGCGGACGGCTCGGTGTCGATCCTGAAGGAATCGATTCCGGTGCTGGCCGACGAAGTCATTGACTCCACCGTGATGAGTGTCGACGCGCTGCGTGCGTTTCTCGCTGACCAAATCGCAGATGCGAAGGCAAAGGACGTGTTGTTCTCGCTCCACCTGAAGGCGACGATGATGAAGGTCTCGGACCCCATCATCTTCGGCCACGCAGTCCGTGCGTACTTCTCCGATGTGTTTGCCGAGCACGGCGACGCGCTCGCGGCAGCGGGCGCCAACCCGAACAACGGTCTTGGCAATGTCATCTCTTCGCTGTCGAACCTGCCCGCCGACAAGCAGGCCCAGATCGAGGCCGACATCGCTGCGGCGATCGAGAACGGTCCTGACCTCGCCATGGTCGACTCAGACAACGGCATCACCAACCTGCACGTGCCGAGCGACGTCATCGTCGATGCCTCGATGCCTGCCATGATTCGGACATCGGGTCAGATGTGGAACGCCGCAGGCGACCAGCAAGACGTCAAGGCAACGATCCCCGACAGTAGCTATGCAGGGATCTACCAGGTAGTTATCGATGATTGCATCGCAAATGGCGCCTACGACCCGACCACGATGGGCACCGTTCCCAATGTGGGGCTCATGGCGCAGAAGGCAGAAGAGTACGGCAGTCACGACAAGACCTTCGAAGCGCCCTCGGCCGGCACGATCCGCGTTGTTGATGTGTTGTCCGGCAGCACCGTGATGGAACACGCAGTGGCTGAGGGTGACATCTTTCGTGCCTGCCAGGTCAAGGACGAGCCGATCCGCGACTGGGTCCGCCTCGCGGTGAGTCGTGCTCGCGCCACCGGTGTTCCGGCTGTGTTCTGGCTCGACGCGAACCGTGCCCATGACGCCCAGTTGATCACCAAGGTCAACGAGTATCTGCAGGACCGTGATCTGGTGGGGGACACCAGTGGTTTGACCATCGAGATCATGTCGCCGGTCGATGCCACGAAGTACTCAATCGACCGCATGCGCGCCGGCGAAGACACGATCTCGGTCACGGGCAACGTGTTGCGTGACTACAACACCGACCTGTTTCCGATTCTCGAGCTCGGCACGAGCGCCAAAATGCTGTCGGTCGTCCCGCTTCTCAACGGTGGAGGACTCTTCGAGACCGGCGCAGGCGGCTCGGCCCCCAAGCACGTTCAACAGTTGGTCAAGGAGAACTACCTCCGCTGGGACTCCCTCGGTGAGTTCTTGGCGATCGCGGTGTCGTTCGAGCATCTCGCAGAGGTCACCGGGAACCAGACCGCGAAGATCTTGGGCGAGACACTCGATGCGGCCACAGGACAGTTGCTGCAGAACGGCAAGTCACCGGCACGTCGTCTCGGCAGCCTGGACAACCGCGGCAGCCACTTCTACATCGCGCTCTACTGGGCCCAAGCGCTGGCAGGGCAGACCGACGACCCAGCGCTTGCTGCGAAGTTCGCTCCCATCGCGGCGGAGCTTGCCGCCAACGAGCAGCAGATCGTTGACGAGCTCTGCGCAGTCCAGGGCAGCCCGGCAGACATCGGCGGCTACTACTACCCCGACGCAGTCAAGGCCAGCGCCATCATGCGCCCCAGCCAGACGTTCAACACGGTCCTCGCGACCCTCTGATTACCAGACCCTGAAAAAGCGTTGCGCCGACGAACACCCCCGATTGTGAGGGCATTCGTCGGCGCAACGTGTTGCTTGCGTACTGTTCGTCGGCGCTGAGGTCAGCGGTTGGCGAGGTCGATGTAGTTGCGCTCGCCGGGGCCGTCGTACCACTGGCGGGGACGGCTGATCTTCTGGGCCGGGTCGTTGAGCAGCTCCTGCCAGTGAGCGAGCCAGCCGACCATGCGGGGGATCGCGAACAGCACGGTGAACATCGACGTGGGGAAGCCCATGGCCTGGTAGATCAGACCGGAGTAGAAGTCGACATTCGGGTAGAGCTTGCGGTCGACGAAGTACGGGTCAGCGAGAGCCGCCTCTTCGAGCTTGAGCGCAACGTCGAGCAGCGGGTTCTTGCCAGTGACCTCGAAGACCTTGTAGGCGGTCTCCTTGATGATCGTCGCCCTGGGGTCGAAGTTCTTGTAGACCCGGTGACCGAAGCCCATGAGCCGGCCTTCGCCGTTCTTGACCGACTCGAGGAATGCAGGAACGTTGTCGATGGAGCCGATTTCGGTGAGCATCCGAACGACGGCCTCGTTGGCGCCACCGTGCAGCGGTCCGTAGAGCGCCGAGGCTGCGCCTGCAGCTGACGAGTACGGATCAGCATGGCTGGAGCCGATGACGCGCATTGCGGTGGTGCCACAGTTCTGCTCGTGGTCGGCGTGGAGGATGAACAACACATCCATCGCCCGCTCGAGAATCGGGTCGACCTCGTAGTCGCCGATCTTCCACATCATGTTCAAGAAGTTGGCGGCGTAGGACAGCTCGTTGCTCGGCTGGTTGTAGGGCAGGCCAACGGAGAACTTGTAACACATCGCCGCGATGGTCGGGCTCTTCGCAATGAGCCGGCGAATCTGGATGTTGCGCTGTGCGGGATCGTCGACGTCCTTGGAGCCGGTGTAGAAGGTGCCGAGCGCAGCGATTGCTGACACGAACATGCCCATGGGATGGGCGTCATAGTGGAAGCCCTCAGCGAACTTCTTGCGCATGTTCTCGTGGATGAACGTGTGGTGGGTGACGTCGTGCGTCCATTCGGTGAGCTGCGTCTCGTTCGGCAAATCACCGTTGAGGAGCAGGTACGCCACTTCGAGGTACGTGGACTTTTCGGCCAGCTGCTCGATCGGATAGCCGCCGTACCGGAGGATTCCGTTGGCGCCGTCCAGGTAGGTGATCGAGGACTTGGTCGATGCCGTGGACAAGTACGCCGGGTCGTAGCAGTACAAGGTCGGGTCCAACTCACGCAAAGCCGATGACGGGAAGACACCGCCCTCGATGGGGACCGTGACGGTCTTGCCGGTGCGGTCGTCGGTAATGGTGATGGTTTCGGGCACTGTGGCTTCCTCCGGGCTCGAACGATGATGAACTGTCGGTCAGAGGTTCGCCCCGCCCGAACGCATCAAGATACTCGCGGTCGGGGCGAGTGCTCCAACCCGTGTGAGAACGTTGCGCACTTGTTGGCGGAGCTCGCACCTGCAGAGGTCGCAGATCAGCCCCATTCGCCGGACCAGATCAAATGCATCTGGGCGTCTGGTGATGCGCAAAATTGTCGGATGATTACCGTTGAGAGAAACCACCGACGCTGCGGGCTACGTGCCTGACTCGTCCGACTGGCGCAATGGGACGGGCATCGTGTCGTCGACGATGACAATGGTCGACTTCGAATACTTTCGGCGCATCTCTTTGACGGGCGCGTACTCGTCGCTGTCGACAAAGGCGTGTGCTGATGCCAAGTCGGGAAACGAGATGATCACGATCCGAGTCGGCGACCAGAGATCGTCGTCATCGACGCGCAGCTCACCTCCGCGTGCGAGGTACTCACCACCGAACTTCTCGGCGATGGGGCGGGCCAACGCCTTGTACTGCTCGTAGCCGGCAGGGTCGTGAACATCGGTATCTGCGATCAGATATGCGGGCATCGTCTGATCTTGGCACGCGGCCGTTCCAGCTCGGCGCGCTAGAGCGGCGTGTTGCCGTGCTTGCGTTCGACGATCATTTCGCGTTTGTCTTCCAACACGGCGAGTGCTGCCGAGATCTCGGCGCGCGTGTCGGCGGGATCAATGACGGCGTCAATGAAGCCACGCTCGGCGGCGACGTAGGGGTTGAGGAGGCGATCGGCGTAGTCCCGTTCGAACTCCGCCTTCTCTTCGGGTGTCGAGCGGCGGGCGAGAATCGCTGCAGCCTGTCCGGCACCCATCACGGCGATCTCTGCCCACGGCCATGCCAGGCAGAGGTCGTTACCCATCGTCTTGGAATCCATCACGATGTAGGCGCCGCCGTAGCTCTTGCGCAAGATGACGCAGATGCGAGGAACCGTGGCTCTGGCGTACGCGTACACGAGCTGGGCGCCATGACGGATCATGCCCCGCCACTCGAGGTCCTTGCCGGGGTAAAAACCGGGGGTGTCGACCAGCGTGATGATCGGCACGTTGAAGGCATCACAGAACGCGACGAATCGTGCCGACTTCTGCGACGCCGGAATGTCGAGCGTGCCAGCCAGCGAGATGGGCTGGTTGGCCACGATGCCGACAGGTCGACCGTCGATGGTGGCGAAGGCGGTGACGACGTTGGCCGCCCACCGATCGCGCAGCTCGAACAGCGAGTCTTCGTCAGCGATTGCAGCGGCGACCTGACGGACGTCGTAGCTACCCGTCGACGATTCCGGAATCTGCTCGCCAGCCTCGGGGCAGCGTCGATCCGGTGGGTCGTCGTTCGGCCAGCGAGGGGGTTCTTCGTCGACATGGTTCGGCAGGTACGACAAAATCGTTTCCACCGTCTCAAGTGCCGCGGCCCGGTCTGGGACGACGGCGGATGGCACGCCGGTGTAACGCGCATGGTTGGCCGCACCGCCGAGTTCGTCGATGTCGATTCCGACACCGGTGAACTGCTCGACCATGGTGGGACCCTGCACGAACGCGTAGCTGTCAGCGGTCATGACGGCAATGTCGGCAATTCCCAACAGGAGTGCGGGTCCGGACACGGCTGGTCCGTCGACGATGATCGCCGTCGGGATGACGCCTGAGCAGCGCGTGAGTGCAGCAGCCACGAGACCCCAGCCGTGCAGCGCTGCGATGCCCTCGACAATGTCGGCGCCGGCGCACGACATCATGATCACCAGGGGAATGCGTTGATCGAGCGCAGTGTCGATTGATACCGCAAGGAGCGACGAGGTTCCCGAGGTGAGACGGATGAGTTCGTCAGAGTCCTCGAACTCAACCCACACCACGGTGCGTTCGCCGAACTCGCGGACGTCGGCGTGTGCCTTCGATGGCAGGAGTCGTGAGAGCGCGAACGTCGAGTCCTGCAGAGGTGCCGTCGTCATTGTCCTCGACAGTACAGCTTAGAGCTGCAGCGGCTCACCTGCTGTACCCGAAGAGTTTCGGCAGTGAGGTGTCGGAGGTGTTCAATCGGTCCGGAGGGGATTGATTGCGCTGGTGCCGGGATGGACGCCGGCTTGCAGGTGCCCGCGTTCTGCAATGAGTGCCTGAAGCACCTCGAGGGTGGCCTGCGTCGGCGCGTTGGGCCCCGGCCGGCGGCGCCTGACAAAAGCGACGACACGCCGCGGGAGTTCGGGCACGCTGATCATTCGAAACGCTCCGGTGAGCCAATTGGGCACCGCCGTGGCGGGGACGACGGCAGCGCCGAAGCCGTCGAAGGCAAGCGAAGCCAGGAGACGCACGCCGTCGATTTCCGCCTGGGCGCGCAAGGTGATGTCCGCCGCCGCCGCAGCGCGTTCGAGCACCTTGCGGAGCGCTGAACCCATCGGGGGGAGCAGCAGCGGGACCTGATCAAGGTCGCGAAGCGGAATGGTCTCGTGCGCGGCGAGGGGGTGGCTTGAACTGGCGAGCAGGAACAGGTCCTCAGCGAAGAGCGGCTCGATGACCAATTCTGGGTCGTCGATCGGGAGGTGGACGAGCGCTGCGTTGAGGTGACCGGACAGCACGTTGGGAATGAGCGTCGAGGTCGCGCCTTCTTGAATGACGGTGCGGACGCCAGGGTGCTCGGTGCCGAGCCGACCGAGCATCTGGGGCACCAGCCAGCGCGCAGTCGTACCGATGACGCCGAGGCGCGTCTGGCCGGAGATGTCGGCGTCGCGACTCGCGACGTCGGCCACAATGTCATCAACTTCGTTGAGGACGCGCCGTGCGCGTTCGACAACGCGAGCCCCCTCGTCGGTGAGTTTGCCGTGTTGTCGATCGACCAGCGTGACCCCGAGTTCCTTCTCGAGGCGAGCGATGTGCGCGGAGACGTTGGATTGCACGGTGAAGAGCGCTCGCGCAGCCGCCGAGAACGTGCCATGGTCAGCAACAGCGACCAAGGTAGATAACTGCCGGACATCCATCGCAAAAAAAGATATCAGATATCTCAGTTATCTTCTTGGCAGATCACGTTCCGCATGTGCATACTTTCACAAGTAACACAGTCGACGTGAGAACACCCCCCATTGTTCCACTCGTCGGGAAGTCCACAACTGTTCCCCCAACAGCGGACATTCCCAGGTTGAGAGACCCGGATCCCCATCCGGGTCTTTCCCATTTTTCGGGTCCTGATCTGCACGCCAGCATAGAGTGACGGCGTGTCAGCATCCTCGAACAGCACTGCATTTCACGAGCCAGCGGACGGTGCGGTCGAGACCCACAACGGCGCTGCGTTCTTTGATCTCGACCGCACGTTGCTCGCTGGAGCATCCGGGGAGGTCTTCGCCGACGCCATGCGTTTGGCAGGACTGTCGTCGAAGCCGTTTCCCGGCGAAAAGTTGCTGTTCGGACTCTTCAACACGATTGGCGAGACGTTGCCGTCGATGGCGCTCGCACGCCAGGCGGTCACGCTTGCCAAAGGCCACTCCCAGGCGGCAGTCAGCGCTGCCGCTGATCAGGTAGCTGACCGTCTGGTCGCCATGGTGCAGCCGTTTGCCGATGCGGCCTTCGAAATGCATCGCACAGCTGGCCGGCCCATCGTGCTCGCCACCACGACGCCCTATGACCTGGTCAAACCATTCGCCGACCGACTCGGACTCGACGATGTGGTCGCGACGCGTTACCGCGTGCGAGAAGACGGAAACTACGACGGGACCCTGGAAGGACCCTTCGTCTGGTCCGCAGGCAAGCTTGAAGCCATCACGGCGTGGGCCGAAGAACATGGCATCGATCTCGCTCACAGCTACGCCTACTCCGACAGCGTGTACGACACACCGATGCTCGACGCCGTCGGCAACCCGGTGGTCGTCAACCCTGATCCGCGCATGGTGCTGATGGCTGCAGCTCGCCGATGGCCCACGATGAACCTTGACGTGTCGCCCGGCGTCGTCAAGATCCCTGTGGTGGGCCTGGAGGTGCAGCGGCTCGCGCTCCAAATGGCTCGTCCGGCCGCGTACCCCTACGCCCGGTTCGAAATCAGTGGCGTCGAGAACATCCCCGCAGACGGGCCCGTCATCCTGTGTGCCAACCACCGGAGTTACTTCGACGTCTCTGCGATGTCGATCGTCATCGGCAAGAGTGGCCGTACCGCACGATTCCTGGGCAAGAAGGAAGTCTTCGACGCTCCCGTTGTCGGACAGATCGCGACCGCAATGGGCGGCATCAGAGTCGATCGGGGAACGGGCTCGGACGAGCCGCTTCAGGCAGCTGCCGACGCGCTCGAAGGCGGCGAGATGGTGGCGATGATGCCCGAGGGAACCATTCCGCGTGGCCCCGCATTCTTCACGACGAAGCTCACCGGGCGTTGGGGCGCTGCCCAGCTCGCCCAGATGTCGGGTGCCACGGTAATCCCGGTCGGATTGTGGGGCACAGAGAAAGTGTGGCCGCGGTCGAGTCGCGGCCCGAAGATGCTGAACCTCACCGATCCGCCCATCGTGCGTGTCAGCGTCGGCGCGCCGGTTGCATTGAAGGGCAAGTCGGTCGATGCCGACACCAAACGCATCATGAAGGCGATCATGGCTGAACTGCCCGACGCGGCCCGAGTGGAACGCGCGCCGACACCGGCAGAGTTGGCGCTGACCTACCCGCCGGGCTGGACGGGGGACCCGGCGAACGAGGTCGACCGCCGCCCGGGCGACGACTGAATCCAAAGTTTCTTGAAGAATCTTCATCCGGGACTCGCCGGGCGTCGTAGAGAGATCAATGTCGCACACGCGGCGTGAACAACAGCATTCATCTCTCTCAAGGAGTCCCCCCAATGAAGCGCACCACCACTACTCGCCTTGCAGCCGGCCTCGTCGCCGGTGTTCTGGCACTCACGGCTTGCGGCAGCGACGGCAACGACGCTGACGTCGCCACCACCGAAGCTGAAGCCGCCGAAGCAGCCGAAGTCGGCACGATCGTCGACGTCGCTATCGCTGCTGGCACGTTTGACACCCTCGTCGCTGCGGTCTCCGCCGCTGGGCTCGCCGAGACGCTGTCGGGCGAAGGTCCGTTCACCGTCTTCGCTCCGACCGATGACGCATTCGCTGCACTGCCCGCCGGCCTCGTCGACGCACTGCTGCTGCCGGAGAACGAAGCTGCGCTTGTCGCAGTGCTCACGTACCACGTCCTCGGTGCTGAGGTGCCGTCGTCCGACGTCGCTACCGGCGCTGTGGCCACCCTGCAGGGCGAAGAGATCGAACTCGTCGCCGGCGAAAACGGTGTGACCGTCAACGGCGCCAACGTCATTGCCGTCGACGTCGAGGCCAGCAACGGTGTCATCCACGTGATCGACAGCGTGCTCGTCCCGCCGAGCATCGACGCCACTGCCCTGCTTGTCGCTGACGCGATGGAATCAGAGGCGATGGAAGAAGAGATGGAAGTCGGCACGATTGTCGACGTCGCCGTCGAGGCCGGCTCGTTCAACACGCTCGTCGCTGCAGTTACCGCCGCAGATCTCGCCGAGACGCTGTCGGGCGAAGGTCCGTTCACCGTCTTCGCTCCGACCGATGAGGCCTTCGCAGCACTGCCCGCCGGCCTCGTCGACGCACTGCTCCTGCCGGAGAATAAGGACGCCCTCGTGGCGGTCCTGACGTACCACGTCCTCGGTGCCGAAGTGCCGTCGTCCGACGTCGCTACCGGCGCTGTGGCCACCCTGCAGGGCGAAGAGATCGAACTCGTCGCCAGCGATGACGGTGTGACCGTCAACGGCGCCAACGTCATTGCCGTCGACGTCGAGGCCAGCAACGGTGTCATCCACGTGATCGACGCCGTGCTCGTCCCGCCGAGCATTGATCCGAGCACACTCCTGAGCTGAGGTTCGAGAAGAACAACACATCCCACACGGCGCCGCCGGTGGTCGAGCTACCGCTCGATCACCGGCGGCGCTCCGCGTCTGGGCCAAGATGCGCAGATGAGTTCGTTGCCTGCACCGATCGACCTGCTTCCGCACCGTCCGCCGTTCCTGCTCGTCGATGAGCTGACTGCCTTGGAGCCGGGCGTGTCGGCGACCGGGATCTGGCGATTAACCGGAGACGAGTACTTCTTCCCGGGGCACTTTCCGGGCAGGCCGACGCTGCCCGGCGTGCTGATGTGCGAGTCGATTGCACAGGTCGGCGCGTGCGCCGTACTGGCCCACCCCGACTTCACTACCAAGCTGCCGCTCTTCGGGGGTCTCGACAAGGCGCGATTCCGCCGTCAGGTCGTGCCGGGTGACGAGTTGGTGATCGAGGTCGAGCTTGGTCGAATGTCAGCCCGTGCGGGCAAGGGCACCGGTACAGCCAAGGTCAACGGCGAACTGGCCACCAGCTGTGACCTGATGTTTGTCTTTGCCGACCGCTGAGCGCCTGTGCAGGCCGCACGTCAGTCAAGGGTCTAGGCCGGAGCGACGACGACGACTCCATTGTGGCCACCAAAACCGAAGTTGGTGCTGACCACCGGACCTGGTTCCCATGCGCGGGGTGCGCCGAACACGAGATCGATGTCCATCTCGGGGTCGACGTTGACGGTGTTCGCCGTTGGGGGAATCGCCTCGTTCTGAATCGATAGCAGCGCGGCGACTGCCTCGAGCGCTCCCGCCGCGCCGAGCGCATGGCCGGTGATGCCCTTGGTCGATGTGACCGGAACGGCCTGGGCGCCGAAGACCTGGGTGATTGCGGCAGCCTCGGCTGCGTCGTTCAGCGGAGTGGACGTGCCGTGTGCATTGACCTGCTTGACGTCGGCGGCGGCAAGTCCTGATTCGGCAAGCGCCAGCTCAATACATTTGATGGCACCGACGCCGCCGGGCGCCGGAGCGGTGATGTGATGCGCGTCGGCATTGCTCGCGCCACCGAGGATCTCGCCGAGAATGTTTGCACCACGAGCTTCCGCCGCCGACCATTCTTCGAGAATGAGCACTGCGCCACCCTCGCCCATGACAAAGCCATCGCGGTCGACGTCAAACGGCCGGCTGACACCAGCGGACGACAGGGCCGTCATGTTCGCGAAGCCGGCGATCCCGGTCGGGGTTCCGGCCGACTCGCAGCCACCAGTGACAGCAGCATCGAGAATGCCCCACTTGATGAGGCGCGCCGCGTAGTTGATCGCATGGCTGCCAGCAGCACAGGCCGTGACAATGGTTTCGCTTTGACCCTGCAACCCGTACCGCATCGAAATGGACGCGCCCGGAGCGTTGGCCATCATCATCGGCACCAGGAACGGCGACACTCGCCGCGGGCCCTTCTCGTTGTGAATGCCGATCTGCTCTTCGAGCGTGTGCAGCCCTCCGATGCCGGTGGCGAAGATGGTGCCGAAACGCCCAGGGTCGACGGCGACGGCGTCAACGCCGCCAACCTGATCGAAAGCTTCGCCTGCTGCGGCGAGCGCGAACTGCTCGACGCGATCAGCTCGCCGAGCTTGCTTGGGCCCATCGAAGTAGGGAGAGCCGTCCCAATCGTCGAACACGATGGTCCGGCCAACCGGAGCGGGCGGGCCGATCAGACCGTCCCAGTAATTGCTGGCCCCGATGCCGGCCGGAGCGACGACACCCAGGCCAGTGACGGCGACCCTGCGGCCGCCCGACATCAGAGCTTGCCAGCCACGAGGTCGTAGGCGTTCTGCACGGTCTCGACGCCTTCGAGTTCTTCCTCGGGCACAGCGATGTCGAATTCTTCTTCGAGTGCCATCACGAGCTCAACGAGGTCGAGACTGTCGGCGTCGAGGTCGTCGCCGAACTTGGCGTCCAGGGTGACGGCGGATTCTTCGACCGAGAGCACCTCGACGGCGCACTTGCGGAAGCGGGCGAACAGTTCTTCATTCACAGGAGTGTCTCCAGTTTGTTGGGGTGTTGATTGAGATTGTACGGGAACAGGTCGGCCACCAGCGGCTTCGCCGCTAGTGGCCCATGCCGAGGCCACCGTCGACCGGGATGACGGCGCCCGTGATGTAGGCGCCATCGGGACCGGTGAGGAACGCGACGGCGCCGGCAATTTCTTCGGGTTCAGCCATGCGGCCGAGTGGAACCGCATTGGTGATGTTGGCGAGTTGATCGTCGGTGAGTGCGGCAGTCATGTCGGTTGCGACCGGGCCGGGAGCGACAACGTTGACGGTGATCGACCGTGACCCGAGCTCGCGCGCAAGCGAACGGGCAAACCCGACAAGTCCCGCCTTGGACGCCGAGTAGTTCGATTGCCCAGCCGATCCGAGCATTCCGACCACTGACGACATGAGCACGATGCGCCCGGAGCGCGCCTTGAGCATTCCCTTGGCGGCTCGCTTGGCGACTCGGTACGACGCGGTGAGGTTGGCATCAAGCACCGAAGCGAAGTCGTCCTCGGTCATCCGCAGGAGGAGGCCATCCTTGGTGACGCCAGCATTCGAGACGAGCACCTCGACGGTCCCGCCAAAGTGCTCCTCGACCGCTGAGAAAGCGGCGTCGACGTCGTCGGTCGACGTGACGTCACACTTGACGCCGAATAACCCGTCCGGTGGCGGCGAAGAGTTGTAGGTGACCGCAACGCGGTCGCCATCGGCGGCGAACCGCCGAGCGCAAGCGAGACCGATGCCCCTCGAGCCGCCGGTGATGAGGATGATCCGACCGGTCGGCTCGCCCGATCCGGAAGTTGTGGTGGCCGAGTCGGTCACGCGGAAGCCTCCCCACTCTCGGGCACCAGTTCAGGATCGGTCGTGTTCCAGCGAACAACGGCGCTCGCTGCCGACATCCCGGCACCAAATCCGACGAACAGGACGAGATCGCCGTCACGGACCCGACCATCTTCGAGTGCTCGATTGAGGGCAAGCGGGATCGAGGCAGACGACGTGTTACCGGTCTTGTCGAGCACGATTGAGGTGCGTTCCATCGGGATACCCAGACGATCAATGGATGCCGAGATGATGCGGATGTTGGCTTGGTGAGGAACGACGAGCGCGATCTCGTCGGCCGAGACGCCAGCGTGGGCCATCGACTTCGTGGCTGAGTCGACCATGATGCGTACCGCTTTGCGGAAGACTTCCCGGCCTTCCATCTGCAGGGTTCCACCCGTTTCGGCGTACAGATGTCGTTCAGCCGTGCCGTCAGAGTCGAGGTCCCATCCGAGCATCTGTCCGGGGCCGTCGACGGCCTCAAGCACCGTGGCGGCCGATCCGTCTGCGAAGAGAATGGCGGTGTTGCGGTCGGTCCAATCGGTAATGCGGGCCAACGTGTCGGTGCCAATCAGCAAGACCTTTTCGGCGCCCATCGCAATGAGGCCGTGGGCGGTCACGAGTCCGTAGACCCAACCGGAGCACGCTGCGTTCACGTCAAATGCGCCACAGTTGAGGCCCAGCGCAGCCTGCACCGTTGAGGCAGTGGCGGGCACGGAGCGATCTGGGGTGGTCGTGGCGAGGATCAACGCGTCGATGGCATCAAGGTCGACGCCGGACATCTCCAGGGCGGCACGGCCGGACTCGATCGACAGGTCCGACGTCATCCCGCCAACACGTCGTTCGTGGATGCCGGTCCGTTCCACGATCCAATCGTGATCAGTCTCAAACATGTCCTCAAGGTCGTGGTTGGTGAGGACCTTTGGTGGGAGCGCCGAACCCCAGCCGGTGATCACCGCTCCTCGTACTCCTTGGTTGACTCGTGGCATCTCATCCCTCCAGGGATGACCGGGGGTGTCCGGCCAATTTTCAGTGTGTCTGCGACTTCAGTTGGTACGGAGCCAGGCAATGGGCTGGCGAGTGGTCACTCGTTCGGTGTCGACCGCGATGTAGCTCTGGAGGAGGCCGGCGAAGGCGGATCGGACTTCGTGCTCGCCAACGTGCCCGATCACGGTGCCGACGTTGATCGGTGATCCCTCACCGAGGGTTCCGAGTGGCTGAAAGACGCCGGTCGCGGGGCTGACCACGAGGCGTTCTGTTGCAAAAAGGTGCTCGCCGTCGAGCTGCGCTGCACCGGTGGGGGAGCCAGCATCGACCCACTCGATCAGTTTGTCGAGATCCTCGGGTGTAGAAACCGAGATGGTCCGCGAATCTTTTACGGTGCGTTTCGCCATCCCCGTGAGGACCCCGCCCGGGCCAAGTTCAGCGAAGTCGGTGACCCCAGCTCCGGAAAGAGTGAGCAGACTCTGCTTCCAGCGGACGGGGCTCGACAGTTGCGCCGACAGCAGGCTTGCCCACACGGATCCCTCGTTGTGGGCAAGGGCATCGACGTTGGCAACCACCGGCACGTCGGTGTCCCGTGGACGGGCTGCAGCGAGGGCTTCACGCAACCGATCACGCGCTGCGGTCATGAACGGCGTGTGGAACGCACCCGAGACCTGCAGCCCCATGACGCGTTTGGCACCGAGTTCTTTCGCATGCTCGCCCGCCGACTCGACGCCGGCAGGCGACCCGGCGATGACGACCTGACCTGGAGCGTTGTAGTTGGCAACCCAGACGTCAGAGTCGGCGCGGCGGCAGGCCACGTCGACATGGTCATCATCAAGCCCGAGGACGGCGGCCATCGTGCCCGGCTGTTCCAACCCCGCGTCGTGCATTGCGGCGGCACGAGCAGTCACAAGGCGAACGCCATCGTCGAACCCGAGGGCGCCAGTGGCAGTCAGCGCGGTGTACTCGCCGAGCGAGTGGCCAGCACAGAAGCTCGGTTCCAAGCCGAGGCGCTCCGTGGCATCGAGCACCATCAAGCTCGAAACGAACGTTGTCAGCTGAGCATTGCGCGTGTCGCGGAGCTCGTCGGCGTCAGCGTCGCAGAGCAAGGCGCCAACGTCGCGGCCGGCGACTTCGGAAGCCTCGTCGACGAGTTCCCAACTCTCATGGTCTTGCCACGGGCGGCCCATCCCCGGGCGTTGAGACCCCTGACCGGGGAACGTGAAGGCGAGCATTGTGGCGAGGTTAGACGCGCGACGACGATTTGTGCGGCTACCGCGGAGTAATTCCCACTCGCTCAGTGGGACGCGACCTGTCGGTCGGCCGTACGGTTCGCCGGACGGTGCGGATATCCTCTGATCACCAGTACGCCCTAGTAGCCCAATTGGCAGAGGCAACGGTCTCAAACACCGTCAAGTGTGGGTTCGAGTCCCACCTGGGGCACCAAAAACACCAGCTAGATCATGGTTTCTGGGCAAAGCCCTCGGAACACGAAAACCTTCTGCGCCCTCCCTGCGCCCTTTTCGATCCGAAAAAGTGATATGACGGCAAGGGCCGTTAGACGGTGCAGACTGCGAACACTTCGGGTCCGAAACATCTATCAACTGACAACGCTGCCCCCGGACTCCCTCGAGCACTTTCAGCAAACCTGCAGGGAACGTTGAAGCCAGCGCCAGCTTGACGGCGCAGGCTCGACACGATGACACCAACGTCGCCGCCGACGAGGCGTGAGAGAACTCTGTCCGTTCTCGCCGGTGGCCCGTTGGCACTGGTCGGGGCGGGGGTATGTTTGGGTCGGCTGCCGGTTTTTGAGTCTGGACGGACTCAGGAGTGATGGATTATCCATGATGGCGGAGCAGGTGGGGTTCACGCTCGTCGTCATCACGCTTGGCTTCTGTTACTTGGCCTGGAAAGGTACTGACTGATGGTTGACAAGTGGCCCGGTTGCCGACAACGATGAGGCACGGTCCTCGGCGTGCGGAGCAGTAGCGGTGGGCGTTGGGGATCTTTCTTTCTGGTCTTCGTTGCGGCAGTTGTCTTCGGCGTCGTCCCGTCTGCTGGAGCTACGGCACCCCTAAACCCGGGGGGACGTAAGAAACTGCTCGGACTTCGCTACCCAGCCCGAGGCCCGGGCCTGGCATGACTTCTACTTCCCGTATTATGGAGACGTGGCAGGATTGGATCGTGACAATGTTGGCGTTGCCTGTGAGGAGCTGCCGCCCGATTTGCCACCTCCTGGACCTGGCAGCGGATTCCATGGGGCGTGCCTTCTTGGTCCGCAAACCGAGGTACTGACCGGCATCGTGACGTACTACCTGCCGTCAGGATCATGCTCATGACTAAGACCCGGCTCGCTGGCCTCGTGTCAGGGACTTTCGCCATTGCCACTCTTGCAGCCTGCGGATCAGACACGGGACCTGATCTCGATGCTGGCATCGCTGCGTATCGAGCTGAACTTTCCGTTGGCGAAGACCTCAACGACGATCAACTAGAAGCCGTCGAGGACATTGTGCGCCACGGCTGCGAGTTCGACTCTGACAAAGCCCAGTGGGAGGTCTTCGTAGCGAAGCAGATCGAGGACTTTGACCCAGATGAAGACGTCGAACGCATTGAGGCGACGCAGACCGCTCGTTGGGCTGCGTGCCCGGAAGTGGCGCAGGATTATGAGGACACCGTGAACTTGTTCCTTGCGTTCTTGGAATAGGCCGTCATGGTTTCCCGTTCGGCGCTGCGTGGGCGTTTATTGCCCGTAGGCGTTCCTTCGGTTGAGGATCTTCTCTATGACTTGATCGACGCCTGTGCGGGCGGTCGCTTTTTTTGGGTACGGATTTGAGGGCGATGACGAGAACGTCGTTGGTGTCTCGGTCCCACATGATGATTTCTGAGCGGGTCGTGAGTTTGCCGTCCCGTTTGAGGAGGCGTCGTTCGGCTTCGGTTGGTCCGTGTCCCGTTCTGGTGCGGGGCTGTTTTGATGCTGCGCCCTTTTCAGCGCCCTACCGGACCCCCGTAGCTCCCGACACGATTGAATCGCACCCTTATCTAGCAGGTGTTTTAGTGTTTCCCCTGGTCAACGCACACCCTCGGCCCGTTCTCAAACACCGTCAAGTGTCGGTTCGAGTCCGGCCTGGGGCACCAGTGAACCGAGAGATCGGCGTCGTCGTTTTGCCCGCCTCCTCTCTCACCTCTTACCAGCGCGACACTGGTCGATGTGACAGACCCTGAACGCGATGTCCTCGCCCTCTTCGAAGGCTCAGCTTCTCGACTGGACTTCGACGACGGCACCAGCGTCTCGGCGCCGGACCTTGCTGCCGACGGTCTCCGGCTGGCAACGTGGCTAGGCGAACAAGGTATGGCTCCTGGGAGCAGGGTTGCGCTCCGATTGCCGAATAGCGCGGACTACATCCGGCTGCTGCTTGCCTGTGCGGCGGGTGGCTTCCTCGGCGTGTCGGTCAACACTCGTTACAGCGACGACGAGGTCACTGACCTCGTGCAGCGTTCTGGCGCTCAGACGATCGACGGCTTCGGTCTGGACGGTTTCGTCGACTCCCTCTGGGTCAGGTCGGCGCCGATGCAACGGAGACGTCGGCGCGAGGATCCGTTTGTCGTCTTCACGACGTCGGGCACGACAAGCCGCCCGAAGATGGTGGTCCATCGGCAGCACTCAATTGCCGATCATGCGGTTGATGCTGCAGCGCTGTTGGGTTATCGGTCCGACGACACGGTGATGGCGGTCATGCCGTTGTGCGGCACGTTCGGCCTCGGTTCGTTGACGGCCGCAGTGGCCGCAGGAAGTCGTGTGATCGTGACTGATTTCGAACTCGGCCGAACCGCTGGGTTGATTCAGTCCGAACCCGTCACCTGCGTGAACGGCAGCGACGACATGTTCCACCGTCTCCTCGAACATGGCGCTGACCTGTCGTCGATCCGCCTCGGTGGGTACGCCCGCTTTAACACCAGTCTCGACGGCATCGTCGAACGAGCTGCGGCGGTCGGCGCGACGCTCACTGGCCTGTACGGCATGAGCGAAGTACAAGCCCTGTTCACGTTGCGCGACCCGAACGGCGATGCCACCGATCGCACACGAGCGGGCGGATCGATGGCATCGCCAGACGCCTCGTACCGCATTGTGGGCGGAGAACTGCAACTCCGCGGGCCGAGCCTGTTCGCTGGCTATCTGGCCGAAGGCGGCGAGCGGGTCGATGTTGACCTCACGGTCGAGCATCAAGACAGCGGGTGGTTCCGAACCGGCGACCTCGCCGAGCCGAACGGCGACCGGGGCTTTGAATTCATCGCGCGCATGGCTGACGTGCTCCGCTTGGGTGGGTTTCTCGTGAGCCCGACGGAAATCGAGGCGGTTCTCGTGGATGACAGCCAGGTCGTCGCTGCACAAGTGGTTGCCGTCGATATGCCGAGTGGGGCACGCCCCGTCGCGTTCGTCGTGCTGAATAACGACCCTGCCTCGACCAGTGCCGAACACTTCGACGAAGCCGCTGCCATCGAACGCTGTCGGGATCAACTCGCCCGATACAAGGTGCCGGTTCGGGTACTTGTCGTCGACGAATTCCCCACGACTCCCGGTCCGAATGGAACGAAGGTGCAGAAGGCGAAGTTACGTCAGCTCGCTGCGTCTGCACTCAAGATCAGCAGCTGACGGATTCGGTCTCACAACAGCGACAGATCAGACCGCGTAGATCTCGTACTCGACGCCCTCGGGCGTCGTCGAACCGACAGCAACGCAGAACAGATTGTTGAGCCAGGCGTAGCGCTCATCGCCGGTCTCGAAACGCGGGGCGGTGCGGATGCTTGCCGTGCCGTCCGGATTGCGGGTGCCGAACCCGGTGTAGGTGACATAGACGTCTGCACCGTCGTCTGTGCGGAAGGACGCGCGAACATCGAGCGCGAAGTCGCCGCCAGGAAGAACGGTGAGCCAATCGCCGGCGGCGACGCCAGCGGGAGCGGCGGCGTTGATCCTTGGTCCGACAAACGTGGCGCCGGAGACTGTCGCCACGACCTTCGTGCCGAACGGGCCGCCAGCGACAATTGGCCGATCCACGTCATTCGTGCGAGCGGAGAGGGTACCGATGTATTCGGCGGGAAGCGCGTCGAGGGGCATCAGCCAAACTTAGAGCGGGCAGCCCACCAACCTGTCGTCGGGCGACGAGACGCAACGTCCGGCTCGCCTTCAGATCCACGGCCCTCATCCCGCAAGGTGACAAGGTTGGGGGATGAACCAGCCACCACCACTTCCGCCCACAGCCCCAACACCACCCCCGGCGTCTTCGCCGCAGTCATCGTCAAAGGGATTTCTTGGTCGCCTGTTCGACCTGAGCTTCAGTGAGTTCATCACGCCGAGCATCATCAAGCTGATCTTCATTGTTGGGATCGTGATCGCCGCGCTCATGTCGCTTGCCGTCTTCGCGGCATTCGCAAGCCAGGGCGGCGGGTCAGTCGTCGCGGGACTCGTGGTTGCTCCGTTGGTGTTCTTTGTGTACGTGTTGTTCGCCCGTGTGCTTTCGGAGGTGTACCTCATCTTGTTCCGAATCGAGGAGAACACCCGCAAGGACTGAACCGTTCATCGCCCAACTTGTCTGCACGGCTCAACGACTTCGAGCGCGTGATCCTGCGGATGATTCGCGAGAGTGGGCGATGGACCCACAGATTGGCCGCAGGACGTGGCGTACGCTGGAACCGATTCATGGCGCGATTTACTTCGTTCCGGAAGCGGCCGAGGAATACGCCCGGCTGGGTTTCGACGACTGGGGTTCGGGATATTTCGCGTCGCGAGCCGCTGCGTCGGGCGCCGTCGGAGCCGAGGTGGTCAAGGCAACCTTCTACAACTTCGATCCTGGATTCGTCGAGCGAAGCATGGATGGAGCGTGGGAGACCGCCGCACCGGAACAGCTGTCAGCAGCACGATTGATCGCAGCCGATCGCATGATGCGCCGCTTGGCCGGCGACATGATCGACTCGCTCGAACCTGCCGCGGCGATCGCACGCACTGCGGCGTTAGCCGCTTGCGAACGTCCCGAGGGGCGGGCGCTCTTCGCGGGGCACGCACAGCTCGGCTGGCCGGAGGAACCGCATCTCGTGCTCTGGCACGCGCAAACCTTGTTGCGCGAGTTCCGGGGTGACGGCCACATTGCCGCACTCACCGCACAGGGACTCAGCGGGTGCGAAGCGCTGGTCACACATGCTGCGGCAGGCGAGATCTCAGGCGATGTGCTGAAGAGCTCGCGACAGCGGACCGACGACGATTGGGCAGCAGCGCACGACTCGCTTCGGTCGCGTGGCTGGCTTGACGCTGAAGGCGCTTTCACCGATGCGGGTCGCGACGGTCGTCAATGGATTGAGGAGCGCACCGACGAACTAGCGGTGCTGCCCTACGCGGCAATCGGCGAGGATGCATGCGCTCAGCTGCGTGCGGCGTGCCGGCCGACCAGCGTGGCGATGGCGGCCGCGATCGGTTTTCCGCGACGCGGTGACGACTGATTGCTCGGTTCGGAGCCAGCGACGGTGTCCCTGCGGGAGGTCGACCGGCGGCATACGATCAGGCCTCGCATGGGTAGCTGGCTGATCGAGCGTCGACTCTCCAAGGTGGGATCAAGACTCAAGACGTTGCGCAGTGAGCTCGCGCTGATCGATGAACAGTTGCTCTACCTCGGCGAGGACGCTGACGACCAAGCGATCCGCGCTATGGTCGCCGAGACAGCGTCATCGTCGTTCGAGGCCCGATCTGCGCAGGGCAACTTTGCGAACATGACGAAGCACCGTCTAAAGGTCGTCGAGGAGATCGTCGACCTCGAACAGCGCCAGGACCAGCTCCTCGACCAGATGATTGGTTGAGTTCGGTTCTGGCCGCGGCGTAGTCCATACTGATCTCATGCCGTTGCGCGTCGTGATCGCCGAAGACGAGGCCATCATCAGAATGGATCTCCGAGAAACCCTCGAAGAAGAGGGGTACGACGTCGTGGGCGAGACCGGTCGCGGCGACCAAGCAATTGACATGGTTCGTGACCTGCAACCTGACCTGGCGATTCTCGATATCAAGATGCCGGGCATGACCGGCCTTGAAGCTGCAGCGGTCATCAATGGCGAGAAAATTTGTGGCGTGTTGATGTTGACGGCATTCAGCCAGAAGGAAGTCGTTGAGCAAGCGCGCGACGCCGGAGCTTTGGCGTTCCTGGTCAAGCCGTTTCAACGCAGTGACCTCGTTCCGGCTATCGAAGTGGCGATGGGGCGGTTTCGCGAGTTGCGCTCGCTCACGGGTGAGATTGATGCACTCGGAGAACAGCTCGAGTCGCGCAAGTTCATCGAGCGGGCCAAGGGTGTGCTGATCGACGAGGTCGGCATGACCGAGAACGACGCGTTCCAGTTCATCCAGAAGACCGCGATGAGCGAGCGAATCAGAATGCGCGATGTCGCTGATCGCATTCTCGACGGATCACTCCGTCCGAGTGACGACTGACGGCGCATCGAGCGCCGCATCCGACGCCAACGAAACGACACGGAGAATCGCCATGGGAACCACACTCCTCGTCGACGGGAACTCACTCACGTACCGAGCGTTCTTTGCGCTCCCCACCGACATGGCCACGGCGAGCGGGCAGGTCACCAACGCCGTTTTCGGTTTCACCTCGATGTTGGCGTACGTCCTGAAGGAACAGCAGCCTGACGGGATTCTCGTCGCCTTCGACCGCCCTGAACCGACGTTCCGGCACAAGGCTGAGCCTGCATACAAAGCGCAACGTGAGGCCGCACCTGACATCCTGCGTCAACAGATGGGTCTGGTCCGAGAAGTGCTCGATGCACTCGGCATCACCACCGTCGACGAGGTGGGCTGGGAAGCCGACGACCTGATCGCCACAGCGACGAAGGCACTGGTCGATCGTGGCGAGAACGTGATCATCGTCACCGGCGACCGCGACAGCTACCAACTCGTCAGCGACCCGCACGTCAAGGTGATGTACAACAAGCGGGGCGTCAGCGACTACGCGTTGTACGACGAGGCGGGCATCGAGGAACGGACCGGCGTCACCCCCGACATGTACGTTCAGTACGCAGCGTTACGCGGTGACAACTCCGACAACCTGCCCGGGGTACCCGGAGTGGGGGAGAAGACCGCAGCCAAACTGATCAACAAGTACGGCGGGCTCGACGGCATCTTCGCCAACGTTGATGAGCAGACGCCCAAACTCAAGTCGAATCTGATCGAGAACGAAGAGCGAGCTCGCAAGAACCTCGACCTGATGTTGTTGCATTTCGATGCACCGCTCCGAGCTGAAATCGCTGGCGAGCAGGTCGATGTCGACTTCGACGATCGGACAACGCCGACTGGCCTTGGTGTATCACCCAACCCCGACGAGATGAAGCGGCTGTTCGAGTTCTTGGAGTTCCGGGCACTCGGCGGTCGCATCACCGACGCGCTGGCATCGCTCGGTGGCGACGTCGATCTCGGGCCGGGAGAGGAGCGACAGGAAATCGTCGCGGAAATCACCGTGCTGGAGTCTCCTGCCGATGCCGCGAGTCTCGTTGCTGCAGCGGAACATCTTGATATCCACGCTGCATGGACCGGCGAACCGGGACGCTCATTCCTGTCCGGTGTCGCGGTCGTCTCCGATGGGTCAGCATCCGAGGTCGCGTGGATTCCGGCCGATCTGCTCGGCGACGAAACGCTCGGTGAAGCGCTTGGCGCCCATCAGAGCGTGCGCGGCCACAATGTCAAGGAGCTGATGCGTTCGTTGCTTGGGCTGGACATCGAAATGCGGGGTCTGACGCTCGACACCGCAATCGCTGCATATTTGATCGACCCGGCTGAGGCTCGCTACGCCCTGCCTGACCTCATCGAGAAGTACACCCGGTTCGCTCGCCCGTCCGATGCCGCGAACTCCGGCCAACTCGACCTCGATGGGACGTCGATGAGCGATGCTGAGGTTGCGGGGCGAGACGCGCTCGCCATCCACCACCTCGCGGGACCGATCCACGACAGCCTCGAAGCGCAGGGCATGGCCGAGCTGTACGACACGATCGAGAACCCGCTGGTGCTCGTGCTCGCGAAGATGGAGCATGTCGGTGTCGGCGTCGACATCGACGAACTCCGTGCGTTGAACGACAAGCTGAAAGCAGAGGTCGAGTCGCTGGTCGTCGAGCTGCGCAAGGTGTCCGGCAAGGATGATCTCAACCTCAACTCGCCGAAGCAGCTGCGCGAACTGCTCTACGACGAGAAGGGCCTGACACCGATCAAGAAGAACAAGACAGGTCCATCGACGGATGCGTCAACACTTGAGAAGTTGATGCCGGAGTGGCCAGAGTTCCTCGGTCCGCTGATGCGTCATCGCGAGGTGGACAAGCTGCGAGGCACCTACGGCGAGGGATTGCTGCACGAGGTGGCCGACGACGGCCGCATCCACGCCACGTTCAACCAGACCGTCGCACGTACCGGCCGCCTCTCGTCTGACCAGCCGAATCTGCACAACATTCCGGTCCGGAGTGAGGAAGGGCGCCAGTTCCGCAAGGTCTTCGTGCCATCGCCCGGCACCGAGCTCCTCGTCGCGGACTACAACCAGATCGAGCTGCGCTGCATCGCCCACCTTGCTGCTGACCCGGGTTTGATCGAGGCGTTCACGACGGGCCAGGACATCCACAACGCCACGGCATCGCGAGTCTTCGACGTCGACCCAGCCGAGGTGACGGTGGATCAGCGGTCGAAGGCGAAGATGGTGTCGTACGGCCTCGCCTACGGCATGGAGGCGTACGGCCTCGCACAACGCCTCAACATTCCAGTCGATGAGGCAGCGCCGATTCTCGACGCCTATTTCGTGGCCTTCCCGAACGTGAAGGCGTACATGGACAGCACGGTCGTCGAAGCACGCGAGCGCGGGTACACCGAGACCTTGTTCGGTCGTCGTCGTCCGATCCCTGAATTGATGAACTCGAACTTCCGCGTGCGCCAGGCGGGGGAGCGTCAGGCGATGAACGCCGGCATCCAGGGTCTCGCCGCCGACATCTTCAAAGTCGCCATCGTGCGGATCGACGAGGAGTTGGTGTCGAAGGGGCACAACAGCCTGCTGATCCTGCAGGTGCATGATGAAGTTCTCGTCGAGGTCCCTCCCGAAGAAAAGGACACCGTTGGCCCGTTGCTCATCGACATCATGCGCGATGCCGCCGAACTCGACGTCCCACTCGAAGTCAACGTCAGTTGGGGCGACACGTGGGCCGCAGCGAAAGGCTGAGTGACGTCGGGGTCGGGGCGAGCCGTCACTCACGCGTCCGGATATCGAGGTGACCGGGCACTGGTTCGAGCCGCTGGCTGAGCACATGGGGGCGGCGTACGACCGGTACGCGCACACGAAGGGGACGGTGCAAGAGGTCGATCACGTCATCGAAGTGCTCGGGCTTCAGTCGGGCGATCACGTGCTCGACGTAGGGTGCGGCACCGGACGGCATGCCCATGAACTGGCACGGCGTGGGATCGGCGTACACGGCATCGACATCAGCCAGCGGTTCGTCGAGATCGCGCAGTCGAACGCACCGGACGGCGCGACGTTCGAGCGGGGGGATGCCCGCATGCTGAGATTTCACGAAGAGTTCGACGCAGTGATCTGCCTGTGCCAGGGAGCGTTCGGGATGATGACCGCCGACGGTGAGGATGCCGCTGTGGTCGCTGGGATGGCGGCGGCACTCCGCCCGGATGGACGTCTGGCACTGAGCGCGTTCAACGCCTACTTCGCTGTGAAGTACCACGAAGACGCTGACTTCGATGCCGCAACTGGCGTCAGCCACGAGCGCACCGAGATCCGATCCGAGTCGGGCGAACGGAAAATCGTCGACCTCTGGACCGGCTGTTACACACCCCGCGAGCTCCGCATGCTGCTCACCGCTCATGGCTTCGCGATCGATTCGATCAGCAGCGTCGAACCTGGTTCCTACAGCAGCGGCCCTGCAACGGTTGAGTCCCCGGAGTTCCTGGTCATCGCTCGGGTCGCGCCCCCATCGGCCCCCAGGCATCCGACGGCTCCCTGAGCAGCGCGACGTCGTCTGGCGACCCATGGAGATGGGTGGCTGTTCGGGGAGCGAACGGAATCTGGGCTGGTATCGTTGACAGTTGCGATTTCGGGGTCCTGCCCGCGTTATTGCAACTCATCCATTCACCTCAAGATCCGTATCCGAAACGAGCAATCCTTGTCCGACACAGCTACCACCCCCGTCACCCCTGCCGACGAACCGGCAATCGAAGAGAATCCTGAAGCCACACCGGCCGCCACAGCCGATACCGGCTTCGGAACCTTCGACGACGAGGGCAATTACACACCTCGCGAAATCACCTCCGACGACCTCGGCATGTCATTCGCCGACGCGATCGACGGCACCATGGTCGAGATCAAAGACGGCATGATGGTCAACGGCACCGTCGTCAAGATCGACAAGGACGAAGTCCTGCTCGACATCGGGTACAAGAGCGAGGGTGTCATTCCGAGCCGTGAGCTCAGCATCCGCAACGACGTCGATCCCGGCGAAGTGGTGTCGATGGGCGAGATCGTCGAAGCCCTCGTGCTCACGATGGAAGACAAAGAGGGTCGCCTCCTCCTTTCGAAGAAGCGTGCTCAGTACGAGCGTGCCTGGGGCGACATCGAGGCCAAGAAGGAAGCCGACGAAGTCGTCTCCGGTCCGGTCATCGAAGTTGTCAAGGGCGGGCTCATCGTCGACATCGGCCTGCGTGGCTTCCTGCCCGCATCGCTCGTCGAGCTCCGTCGGGTTCGTGACCTCGCGCCGTATATCGGCACGCAGGTCCACGCAAAGATCATCGAGCTCGACAAGAACCGCAACAACGTCGTCCTCTCTCGTCGGGCCTACCTCGAAGAGAACCAGAAGGAGACCCGCGACCAGTTCCTCACGAACCTCAAGGTCGGCGAGGTCCGCGAGGGCACTGTGTCCTCGGTCGTGTCGTTCGGTGCATTCGTCGACCTCGGCGGCATGGACGGACTCATTCACGTGTCCGAGCTCTCCTGGAAGCATGTCGACCACCCCGGTTCCGTCGTCACCGTTGGCGACCCGGTCAAGGTCCAGGTGCTCGACGTCGACTTCAGCCGCGAGCGCATCAGCCTCTCGCTGAAGGCAACGCAGCAGGATCCGTGGCAAGAATTCGCCGAAGGCCACCAGGTCGGTCAGCTCGTCTACGGTCGGGTCACCAAGCTTGTGCAGTTCGGTGCGTTCGTTCAGGTCGGCGACGGCATCGAAGGCCTCGTGCACATCTCGGAGATGTCGGCGCACCACGTCGACAGCCCCGAGCAGGTCGTCACGCCAGGCGAAGAGCTCTGGGTCAAGATCATCGATCTCGACCTCGCACGTCGTCGCATCAGCTTGTCGATCAAGCAGGCCGCCGAAGGTGGCGAGCTCGCTGCTGAGTACCGCGAGCACTTCGAGGTCGACACCGAGGGCAACTACGTCCAGGGTGAAGCATCGGCCGAGGCTGAAGCTGCATGGACCGAGTACTACGGCGAAGGCGGCGAAGGCGAAGGCACCGAAGCGCCAGCCGACGGAGCACCTGCCGAAGCAGCCGCTGAAGAAGCACCTGCCGAAGCTGCTCCTGAAGCGGCACCGGCGGAAGCTGCAGTCGAAGAGGCACCCGCCGCTGAAGAGGCACCTGCCGAAGCTGCTGCTGAAGAGGCAACCGAAGCAGAGTGAGACCAGGCGCTTCGGCGCTGCTCTGATGAACTGAATGCTGCCCGGCTCCTCGGAGTCGGGCAGTATTCGTTTTCATGATCGTTGTGGGCCTCACCGGGGGCATTGGAGCAGGCAAGTCGACCGTGTCGAAACTGTTGGCGGAGCGAGGAGCGGCGATTGTCGACGCCGATCAGATCGCTCGCGATCTGCAATCACCCGGGAGCCCCGTGCTCAACCAAATGGCCGAGCGGTTCGGGGCGCAGATCGTTCATGAGGATGGCTCGTTGGATCGTGCCGCGGTTGCCGCGATCGTGTTCAGCGACAAGGCGGCCCTCGACGACTTGAATGGCATTGTGCACCCGGCGATGCAGGCCGAGATTCAGCGGCAGATCGATCTCAACGCTGGCACCGACCGAGTGGTCGTGCTCGACTTCCCGCTGCTCGGCGAAAACCCGCGCAAGGGGCTCGCCGCCACGATCGTCGTCGACATCCCCTACGAGCTGGCCGTCGAACGCGTTGTGGAATACCGCGGGATGGATGAAGACGATGCGCAGAATCGGATCAACAGTCAGATCAGTCGCGAAGAACGTCTTGCGCGGGCGACCTATGTCGTCGACAACTCCGGCACCTTCGACAGCCTTGCGGCTCAGGTGGACGAGCTCTGGTCCTCAGTCGTCGAACTCCCGCATGTCGCGTCGGCGGAGCCCGGCGCGCGCTGAGCAATTCCAGCTGAGCGAGTTCAGTTGAGCGGGTGGAGCCTGATGTCAGCGACCGGGATGTCTGGTGGCGGTGTTCGGGCGTACCACTCGGCATGGTGGCCGCCGAGCGAGGCGAAGGCATCTTCGACGAGAGTCCAGTAGGACTGACGAATCGCGGCGCGGCCCTCGTTACGGGCCAGCTCGTACCGTTCGATCGAGCTTGGCCGAGGCACGTAGACCTGGACCTGACCATCGAATCGATCGACGTCGACGGTGGTCACATCGGTGATGTCGACGCGCTCGTAATCCCGTTCGCGCCAGTCGAGCGCTGCCAATTCGTCGTCGTCGACATCGAAGACAACGCCGTTGCACGCTTCGTCGTCGGCTGCGGCAATGCCGAGCGAGACGACGAGGCCGCCGACGATATTGCGACCATCGTGAACCCAGTCTCCGCGCAACACTTTTGATCCGTAGTTCCAACGCCGTCCGAATCCTTCGACGTGGGCGACGTGCATACCGTCGCCCGGGTCACGTCCAATCGTGGAAGCCAGCGAAACGGGCGACACGAGCGAGCCGTATCCGAACAGCCATGTTCGGCTCACGACGCTTTGTCGCCTTCGAAGTATGCCTTGGTGGTGGCGACGAGGAGACGCACGCCGAGATCGATCGCTCGCTCATCGACGTCGAAGTGACCGGCGTGAAGATCGAGCCTCGGGCCATCGGCCTCTGCGTTGTGGACGCCGAGGCGAACGTAGGACCCAGGGATCTCCCGCGTGAACCAGGCAAAGTCATCGCCGCCCCAACTCTGCTGCACCGGAGCGATGGCGTCGGCGCCGAATTCTTCGGCGACAGCGCTGGCGACCAGATCGGTGATTGCAGCATCGTTGACCACAGGTGGAACCCCGTGGGTGTAGTCGACCTCGAACCCGGCGCCTGATTCGGCGAGGAGTCCGGCAACGCACTCCTCGACGAGCGCCGGGAGTGCGTTCCACACCTCGAGCGTCGGTGTGCGGACCGAAGCGCGAAGCTCGCAGCGTGTCGGAATGACGTTGGCGGCATCGCCCCCGTGCATGGCTCCGAAGACGATCTTGGTTTCAGCATCTGCCGGGAGTGCAGCCTGGACGCGCCGGGGTAGCTCAGTGATCACCTGGGCAGCAATGGTCAAGAGATCGACGGTGAGTTCCGGACGTGCGGTGTGTCCACCGGGCCCGGTCAACGTGATGCAGACCATGTCGGCGGCTGATGAAATCGACCCCGACTTCAATCCGATCATGCCGGCATCGAGTTTTGGTTCGCAGTGGATGCCGACAATTGCGTCAACGCCGTCGATGCCATGGTCGCGGATGACGTCGAGCGCACCGCCGGGAACACGTTCCTCGGCCGGTTGAAACACGAAACGCAGCGGCCCTGGGAGTTGATCGCGATGGTGAGCAAAATAGAGCGCGGTACCGAGCACGACCGTGGTGTGCACGTCATGGCCGCAGGCATGCGCCACACCCGGAACCTGGCTGCGATACGACACGTCCTTGTTGTCATCCATGGCGAGTGCATCGAGGTCCGCGCGCAAGGCCATGGTTGGCTGATTGCTCGCGATTGGGTCGTCAGGTCGGAGTTCGCAGACGAGGCCGGTTCCGACGGCGAGGACTCGCGGCTGCATCCCCGCCAATTCAAGGCGTTCGCGCACCAGTTCCGTGGTGGCATGTTCCGCACCGCTCACCTCGGGGTGCGCATGCATGTTGCGGCGCACGGCGATGAGTCCCTCGCCGTGTTCGGCGAGCCAGCCGGCCAATCGGGTGTCAGGCGACGTCATGCCTGGTCAAAGCAGTCGTCGTACAACTCGTCGGCAAGGTGGTGCACCACGTCGGCGAGCGTAGCGCCGGCGTCGACCAGACGACGTTGCCGCATCGAGCCTGAGCCGTGATCGAGGATGCGTTCAATCGCTGCGAGCTCGGGCTGGGTGCCGAGCAGATCGGCGGTCAGGGACAACTCTGCCAGGAGTTCGCCAACCAGCTCGCGAACGGGCCGCCGCTGCGGCTTGCCGTCGCCGTTGGCTTCGACAATGAGGCGAGCGTCGATCCCGTAGCGTGCGGCAAGCCACCGGTTCTCTCGCACGGTCCACTCGCGCGGAGGGGGTGGGAGCGCGTCGCGATCGATCAGCGCATCGGCCCAGGCCACCAAGGTTTGGGCCAGCCCCGCGAGCGCGGTGGCCTCGGTGAGGGTGTGGGGTGAGTCGCACATCCGAAACTCGATGGTGCCGAAGTCGGGATGCGGCCGAATGTCCCACCACACCTCGCGGATTGACGAAATGCACTCCGAATCGATCAGCGTCGACATGAAGGATTCGAAATCGCCCCAGCCAGTGATCTGCGGCGGCAGGCCTGCTGTCGGTAGTGACTCGAAGACCTTCGAACGCGCAGATGCCAACCCCGAGTCCTCTCCCTCGAAGTAAGGGCTCGATGACGACAGCGCCAGGAAGAGGGGAAGATGCCGCATCATCTCGTTGATGATCGAGATCGCTCGCTCGCCATCGCGCACGCCGACATGGATGTGCTGACCGCAGATCAGGAGCCGGCGAGCCGGCCACTGCATCGCTTCGACGAGTTCGTGATAGCGAGGATTCGGACTGACGTCTTGATTGCGCGCCACTCCGAATGGGTGCGTCCCAGCGCTGATGATCTTGAGACCGCGTCGTGTGGCGGTCGCATGGGGCTCCTGAAACGTCTCCGCCAGGTCAGCGCGGGCCTGAGTCGGGGTGTCGCACACTCCGGTGATGATCTCGACGGTGCTCTGGAAGAGTTCGTGTTTTGCCTTCGGGTGGTCGTTGCCGGGGAAACCCTGGGACATCTCGGCAAGGAGCTCGTTTGATGCGGACACCAGATCACCCGTGTCCGCATCGACGAGGTGGAGTTCAAGCTCGACACCGATCGTTGGGCGGGCGTTGTGGGTGAAGGCAATGCTCATCTGGGCCCCGGATCGTCGGCAGTGGTTGTGGCCAGTCTGGCCGATTGGCACTCGACACGCCAGAATCCCGCTCACCACGTTCTGAGGTGCCGAGCCCGCTGCCGTGAACGACGAAGGGGTGGCGATCGCCATGTTGGCGATCGCCACCCCTTGAGGCGGTCACATCATTTCGTGAGTCAGCGGAACTGGTCGAGGTCGGCAGCAACCTCTTCCGGTGTGGTCGGCGGTGCGTACCGCTTGACCACGTTGCCGGCCTTGTCGACGAGGAACTTCTCGAAGTTCCACGTGATTTCGGCGCTGTCGCCGTCACCTGGCTGCGCCTCTTTCAACAGCTGGTACAGGGGGGCAGCGGCGTCGCCGTTCACCTCAATCTTGGAGAACATGGGGAAGTTCACGTCAAACTTCGACGTTGCGAATTCAAGGATCTCGGCGTCGGTGCCGGGCTCTTGGTTGGCGAACTGGTTGCACGGGAAGCCGAGCACGACGACATCGTCGTTGTCATTATGAAGCGCACGCAGACCTGCGTACTGAGGCGTCAGGCCTCAAGCGCTCGCGACGTTGACGACCAGTGCAAGGTTGCCCTTGTACTGGTCGAAGGTCACCTGTTCGCCGGTGATCGACGTCATTTCGAGATCATGAAAGTTGGTCATGTCGGCAACATAGCCCGTCTTTCTCGCCGGCGTGGAGGCTGTGCCCGAGTTGTCTGAAATCAACGGTCGGCGCATTGAACGACGGAGCGGGCCCTCACATTAGATATCATTCGCTCACTCATGTCCGACGAAGACCAACCCTGCCTGGGTAGCCGCTTGACCGCTGCCCAGCACCCTCCCAGTCCGGGTTCACTGCACTGATGACCATCGCTCTTGGGCTGGTGGGCGCCGTCTTGTTGATTGCTGCCAACGGATATTTCGTTGCTGCTGAGTTTGCGTACGTTGCTTCTCGCCGCACCAAGTTCGTCGAAGCAGCCGACCGCGGCGACCGCAAGTCCAAGCGGGCGCTTCAGGTGCACAAGCGCCTGAGCTTTATGTTGTCGGGTGCACAGCTCGGCATCACGGTCACGTCGTTGGTGTTGGGTTTCATCGCCGAACCGGCAATTGCAGGCGCCCTCCGCCCGATCCTCGAAGCGATCGGGGTCGGCGAGTCGGCACGCTTCGGCATCGCCCTGGTGTTGGCCTTCGTCTTCGCAACCGTCGCGCAGATGGTCTTCGGTGAGCTGGCCCCCAAGAACCTGGCCATTGCGAAGCCCGAGCCTGTTGCCCGGAGCCTGGCTGGTTCGACGCTCGTCTTCATGCGCGTCGCCAGTCCGCTGATCAAACTCTTCGATGGTTCGGCCAACCGGTTGCTCCGAATGCTTGGTATCCAACCGGTCGAGGAGCTCCACGGGTCCGTGTCGACCGACGAGCTGGACTTCATTGTCGACTCATCGGCTGAGAGTGGCCAGCTGACCGTGTCGCAAGCATCGTTGCTGGAGCGGGCCATCGACTTCGGAGATCTCGAAGCCTCGGATGCGATGGTGTCGTGGAACCGAGTCGTGACGATCGACGCAGATGCAACCGCTGCTGATCTCCGCGATCGGATGGCATCGCATCACTCCCGTTTCCCAGTGGTTGATGACACCGGCAAGGTCACCGGCCTCGTCCATGCCAAGGATCTCCTCGGGGTCTCGCGAGATTTATATGGCGAAACTCCGATCGGGGCGCTGTTGCACGACGTCCTGGTCGTTCCCGAGGCTGCCGGGTTGAACGTCGTGCTGCGGGAACTGCAGTCGCACTCCACCGAGATGGCTGTGGTCATCGACGAGTACGGAGCACCCGCCGGTGTTGTCACGCTCGAAGATCTCGTCGAAGAGCTCGTCGGCGAAATCGAAGACGAGTACGACCCGGCCGTGCCGGGGGAGTACCTCGAAGTTGAACCAGCGGTGTGGTCGATCGCTGCCACATCGCGACCCGATGAGATCGAGCGCTACACCGGGTTTATTCTGCCGGACGGCGAATACGACACCGTGGCGGGCCTCATGCTCGACCGGCTCGAACGAATCGGTGAGGTCGGTGATGCCGTCGTTGTCGACGGGATTCGACTCGAGGTTCTTGAGGTCGAGGAGTTCGCCATCACACAGGTGCTGCTTCGGCTCGACCCTGATGCCGGCATCGTGCACAACGACGACGATGGTGATGGGATTTCCGATCACGACGAGGACGTCCCGCCGGAGGGCGATCGATGATTGCCGCAGAGGTTGCCGAGTCGGGCTTCAGCGTGCAGTGGGGTGCTCTCGGTTTGGCGTTCGTACTGCTGGCGCTCAACGGCTTCTTCGTTGCTGCTGAGTTCGCACTGTTGGCGGCTCGCCGCTCACGCATCGAACAGCTCGCCGCAGACGGCAACAAGCGAGCGGTGTCCGCGCTGGCTGGCATCCGCGAGCTCACGCTGATGCTCGCCGGTGCACAACTTGGCATCACGATGTGCTCGCTTGGTCTTGGTGCTGTGGCCGAACCCGCCATCGCGCACATCATCGAAGCAGCGCTTGGTGAGTTGATCGACCTGTCGGAGACCACGTTGCATGTGATCGGGTTCACGCTCGGCCTGTCGTTGGTCGTCTTTCTCCATATGGTCGTCGGCGAAATGGCCCCGAAGTCGTGGGCGATCTCGGACCCCGAACGCTCGTCTCTGCTCCTCGCTCGGCCGTTCCGGGCATTCGTCCGTGTCTTCCAACCGATCATCTGGCTCCTGAACTCTCTTGCGAACGTCGTTGTCCGACTGGTCGGCGTTGAACCGCAGGACGAACGAGCGATGGCGCACTCGCCCACGGACCTCATCCTTCTCCTCGACGAGTCGGCAGGTCACGGCGACATCAAGGCTGAAGATCATCAGCTGCTGACGCGGTCGCTTGAACTGTCGGGTCTGACTGCTGCAGATGCAATGACGGTCCGGCGCGACATCGTGTCGATGCCGGCTGAAGCAACTGCCGCCGAGGTTGCTGCTGAGGCGCATCGCACGGGCAGGACCCGCATCGTCATTCACGAGAACGATCTCGATCACTGCCTCGGGTTCATCCACGCCAAGGACCTCCTGCGGCTTGAGAACGGTGCGTGGACGACCACCTCCGCGCGGTCGATGGTCCGTCCGCTCATGGTGACCCCAGAGCATCATCGGCTCGAGGACCTGCTCGTCGAGATGCGCACCGAGCGCAAGCACATCTCCGTCGCGGTTGACGAGCACGGCGTGGTCGTCGGCCTGGTCACATTGGAAGATGTGTTCGAAGAGCTGATCGGAGACTTCGATGATGAGTCCGACGACCGTCTCAGTGACTGCGCACAACACGCGGACGGTAGCTGGCGAGTCAATGGCACCCTGCGGCCCGATCAGTTCGAGGAGTGCACTGGCGTCGCGCTGCCCGAGGGCGATTGGCAGACCGTCGCCGGATATGTCATTGATGCGCTCGACGAGATCCCAGCGGCAGGCGACAGCGTTCGCACCGCCCTCGGCGACTTCACCGTCATCGAGATGGACGGCTACGCCATCGCCACCCTGCGCATCAAGCTCAACGACTGAACAACGGAAACCGGTGGCGAACGGGTGTTCGTGAGAGGCTGGCTAGACTGAGCCGGTGACTGAAACGATCGACACGGACGCCTCCGTCATCACGCCGAATGCCAGCGTGCCCGACCAGTCGCCGGAGCAGGCACTGATCGCAGCGTCGAGTTCGTTCACCAACTACGACACGGGCAACGAGAACCGTTTCCAGGTGGTGTCCGATTGGGATCCTGCAGGGGCGCAGCCGGAGGCGATCAAGGCGCTGTCCGCAGGCCTCGATGCGGGCGAGCGGTTCCAGACGTTGCTCGGGATCACCGGGTCGGGCAAGTCGGCAACCATTGCCTGGACCATCGAGCAGACGCAACGTCCCACGCTGATCCTTGCGCCGAACAAGTCGCTTGCCGCTCAGTTGGCGCAGGAGATGCGCGAGTTCTTCCCGCACAACCGCGTCGAATACTTCGTCTCCTACTACGACTACTACCAGCCCGAGGCGTACATCCCGAGCAGCGACACGTTCATCGAGAAAGACAGCTCGGTCAACGACGACATCGAGCGGCTGCGCCACTCGACGACAGCGGCGCTCCTCACCCGCAAGGACGTCATCGTCGTTGCATCGGTCTCGTGCATCTACGGCATGGGTAACCCCGAGGAGTACAAGGGCAACCTGCTCGACCTCAACGTCGGTGTCGACTACGACATGCGCAACATTCTGCGCCGCCTCGTCGACATGCAGTATGACCGCAACGACATGACGCTCGGCCGTGGCAACTTCCGAGTGCGTGGCGACACGATCGAAGTCCACCCCGCGTACGAGGAAAACGTGCTGCGAATCGAGATGTTCGGCGACACCGTCGACCGCATCACCATGATCGACCCACTGACGGGCGAGAACCTGCGCGAGCTGGAACGGGCCCACGTCTTCCCTGCCACCCACTACGTCACCGGCAACGAGCGCATGACGCGAGCGATGGGCAAGATTGAACACGAACTCCAAGTCCGCCTCAAGGAATTCGAGGAGTCTGACAAGCTGCTCGAAGCGCAGCGGCTCCGGATGCGAACGTCGTACGACCTTGAGATGATGAGCGAGCTCGGCTACTGCAACGGCATCGAGAATTACTCAATGCATATCGATGGCCGCGAATACGGCGAACCGCCGTTCACCCTGCTCGACTACTTCCCCGACGACTACCTCCTTGTGGTCGACGAGAGTCACGTCGCCGTACCTCAGTTGCATGGGCAATTCGCGGGCGATCGCAGCCGCAAGGACATGCTCGTCGAGCACGGTTTCCGCCTGCCCTCGGCGCGGGACAACCGGCCGCTCACCTTCGAAGAGGTGCTCGGGCGCGTCAACCAGTGCATCTTCTTGTCCGCCACACCGAGCCAGTACGAACTGCGCGTGTCGAGCAAGGTTGTCGAGCAGATCATTCGACCGACCGGCCTCGTTGACCCAGAAGTTGTCATCAAGCCGACCAAGGGGCAGATCGACGATCTGATGGAGTTGGTGGAGGGCCGCGTCGCCAACGACGAACGTGTGCTCGTCACCACGCTGACCAAGAAGATGGCCGAGGATCTCACTGACTACTTGCTCGAACAGGGCATGAAGGTCCGGTACTTGCACAGCAACATCGACACGATTCAGCGCATTGAGATCATCCGGGCGCTGCGGCTTGGCGAGTTCGACGTCCTGGTCGGCATCAACCTCTTGCGGGAGGGCCTCGATCTGCCCGAGGTGTCGTTGATTTGCATTCTCGATGCGGACAAGGAGGGGTTCCTTCGGTCCGAGACGTCACTCATTCAGATGATGGGTCGAGCTGCTCGCAACGTGTCGGGCGAGGTCGTGATGTATGCCGACCGCGTGACCGACTCGATGACGCGGGCGATCGACGAAACGCAGCGGCGCCGCAAGGTACAGCTCGCCTACAACGAAGAACACGGGATTGATCCGCAGACAATTCGCAAGGCGGTCGGCGACATCTTGTCAATGCTCCGACCGGATTCGCAGACGCCCGTACCGGGCAAGGACAAACGTCGCCAGCGTGAGCGCGACAAGGTGCAGCAGGAGCTCAAGAACCTGCCGCAGCAAGAACTGCAACGGCTGATCCAGACGCTCGAAGCGGAGATGCAGGAAGCATCAGTCGAGCTGAAGTTCGAGTACGCCGCCAAGCTCCGCGACGAGATCCGCGAGCTGTCCCGCGAGCTCACCGACGCCGGCTGAAGACGACATGGTGCCAGGCACCAACTCGTCCTACGCTCGGCCTGATGCGCGAGATCCATTCACTCGAGGAGTTCGACCGAGTCCTCGATGCGCGCGGGACCCTCGACGGGCTCGTCGTGCAGGGGGTCGACCTCTCGCTGCGTTCTGATGTGATCGAGTCGGTCACGTGTGCTGGCGGAACCTTCTTGGGAGCGCGCCTGTCCACCTCCACGCTGGAGCACGTGCTCGCCTCGGGGGCAGTCGTGTTCCCGCGGTTGCCTGACCTGCCCTTCGACACCTATCGGCCGCAGCTCTATACCCAAGGTGAACTGCTTGGTGGGTGGGTTCCGGGCGAGGCAGGCTCGTTCGAGGCTTCGGCACTCGACTCGAAGATCTACGAGTGGACGACGCAGTGGGCGCGCGGCCAGAACGTGCCACTGCTCGACGCGCTCGCCACCCGACTGCACGATCACGCAATCGATGATGCACTCGCGGAACACCTTGAAGCGCACCGCGATGTCGTTGCTGTCATGGGTGGGCATTCGATGCAGCGCACCGATCCGGCATACCGCACGGTCGCCGAACTCGGTCGCTCGATGGCCCGCACGGGATGGCACGTCGCTACCGGCGGAGGGCCGGGGGCCATGGAGGCGGCAAACCTGGGTGCCTGGCTTGCGCCGCACGCAGACACTGCGCTCGACGAATCGATCGAACTGCTCACCGCGGCAGTGGACTTCCATGACGCTGACGAATATCTGTGCGCTGGGCTTTCTGTCCTCCACGCGTTTCCGGACGGCGGCGCGAGCCTGGCGGTCCCGACGTGGTTCTACGGGCACGAGCCGACCAATCAGTTCGCCACGCATGTTGCAAAGTACTTCGCGAACTCGATCCGCGAGGACGGCCTCCTCGCCCTCGCCACTCGTGGCGTCGTGTTCGCTCCGGGCGCAGCGGGGACCACTCAAGAGGTGTTTCAAGACGCCACCCAGAACCACTACGACATCTTCGGTGTGGTCAGTCCGATGGTCTTTCTCGACACTCACTTCTGGACCGAGCAACTCCCAGCCGAACCGCTCCTCAGGCAACTTGCCGGCGACCGGACATACGCGGCCATGATCGGCACAGCGGACACTGCTGAGGACGTCATGCGGTACCTCGTCGAGCATCCGCCGATTCGCAGGGGTGCCTGATCGCTGTCCCCTGGCTGCGCGGTCGCGTCGCGCTGTGACGGACGATCCTGAACACGTGTTCGCCTCTGCGATCGTGCGGGTAGAGTCGGGCGAGCATGGCTGCCCGTTCTGACGCCCCCGCAACAACAAGAGCAGCGAAGACTCCGGCTGCGACAACATCGCCAGCGCCGAAGAAGCGTGCCGCTCGCAAAGTCGCTGACGAGCCGAAGATCATTGTGCGCGGTGCACGCGAGCACAATCTTAAGAACGTCAACGTCGAGATGCCGCGCGACAAACTCGTCGTCTTCACTGGGCTCTCCGGCTCGGGCAAGTCGTCGCTCGCCTTCGACACGATCTACGCCGAAGGGCAACGCCGCTACGTCGAGTCGCTGAGCGCATACGCGCGTCAGTTCCTGGGGCAGATGGATCCGCCCGATGTCGACATGATCGAAGGTTTGTCGCCGGCGATCTCGATCGATCAGAAGTCGGGTTCGCGCAACCCGCGATCCACCGTCGGCACGATTACCGAGGTCTATAACGCGCTCCGTCTGCTCTATGCCCGGATTGGCATCCAGCACTGCCCGAATGACGGAACTCGGTTGCAGCGCCAGACGCCGCAGCAGATTGTCGATCGCATTATGGCGATGGACGACGGCTTGCGGTTCCAGGTTCTGGCGCCGGTCGTTCGCGGCCGCAAGGGTGAGTACGACACGTTGCTCGAAGATCTGTCCGGCCAGGGCTACGTGCGTGCTCGCATCGACGGCGAGACCGTCGACATCGACGAGTTCCTCAAGCGCGACGAGCGCCTCGCAAAGTACGAGAACCACAAGATCGAGATTGTGGTCGACCGACTCGTGTTGAAGGACGGCATCGATCGTCGTCTCACCGATTCACTCGAGCAGGCGCTCAACCTTGCCGAGGGCGTCGCCGAGATCGAGATCGTGCATCGTGACGCGGAGCCCGAGATGATCACATTCAGTCAGCACCTGGCGTGCGACGTGTGCGGCACATCGTATGACGAGCCGGCCGACCGAAACTTCTCGTTCAACTCTCCGTACGGCGCCTGTGCGACGTGCGATGGGTTGGGCACCACCTACGAGGTCGACCCGGAACTGGTCATCCCCGACGTTGATGCCTCGCTTTCCGAGGGTGCGATTGCGCCGTGGCGAAGTGCGCACACTCAGTACTTCACGCGGATGCTTGAGTCGGTTGCCAACGTCAACGAGATCGACCTCGACGCGCCGTGGCACACCCTCAGCGCCAAGCAGCAGAAGCTGATCCTGCATGGCGTCGAGGGCAAAATGACCGTCAAGTACAAGAACCGGTACGGCCGGTCGCGGTCGTATTCGACCGAGTATGAGGGCGTCATTCCGTGGATCCGTCGTCGCCATGAAGGCAGCGACAGCGAATGGGCACGTGAGCAGTACGAGGGCTACATGCGTCTGGTTGCCTGCTCGAAGTGCGGGGGCGCTCGACTCAAGCCCGCGTCGCTGGCCGTCACCATCAATGACAAGAACATCTCCGAAGTCAGCGACATGTCGATCGAAGACTCGGCGAAGTTCTTGGGCGCATTGAAGTTGAGTGATCGTGATCAGCTGATCGCCGAGCGGGTCATGAAACAGATCAACGAACGCCTCGGATTTCTGTTGGATGTTGGCCTCGACTACCTCACGCTGTCGCGCCCGGCCGGCACCTTGGCTGGCGGTGAGGCGCAGCGCATCCGTCTGGCGTCGCAGATCGGATCGGGGCTCGTCGGCACGCTGTACGTTCTCGACGAGCCATCGATCGGGCTGCACCAGCGCGACAATCGTCGGCTCATCGACACGTTGCTGCGTCTCCGTGACCTTGGCAACACTGTGATCGTCGTCGAGCACGACGAGGACACGATCAATGAAGCCGACTGGATCATCGACATCGGGCCGGGCGCTGGCGAGCACGGTGGCGAGGTCGTCTACGCGGGACCGGTCAAGGGGATCGGCAAAGCAAAGAACTCGATTACGGGTCAGTACCTCACCGGAAAGAAGAAGATCCCGGTGCCGCAGTCCCGTCGTCCGCGTGGCCTGACCGAGGTGGCGATCCTCGGTGCTCGCGAGCACAACCTGGCGAACATCGATGTCAAGATTCCGCTCGGTAACTTCGTCGCTGTTACCGGTGTGTCCGGTTCGGGCAAGTCGTCGCTGGTCCGCGACATCTTCCTGCCGGTTCTCATGCAGAACATTTACAAGTCGAAGACGCCGTCGGGCAAGCACAAGAAGATCACGGGCATTGAGCACCTCGACAAGGTCATCGACATGGATCAGTCGCCGATTGGGCGAACGCCGCGCTCCAACGCCGCCACGTACACCGGTGTGTTCGACAAGATTCGCAAGCTGTTCGCCCAGACCAATGAGTCCAAGGTGCGCGGCTACCAGCCCGGGCGGTTCAGCTTCAACGTTAAGGGCGGGCGCTGCGAGGCCTGTTCAGGTGACGGCACGATCAAGATCGAGATGAACTTTCTGCCCGACGTGTACGTGCCGTGCGAGGTCTGCCACGGGGCCCGGTTCAACCGCGACACACTCGACATCGAGTTCAAGGGCAAGAACATCGCTGAGATCCTCGACATGCCGGTCGCCGAGGCGGTCGACTTCTTCGTCAACCAACCCGGCATCGCCCGCTACATGGAAACCCTGATGGATGTGGGTCTTGGCTACGTCCGCCTCGGTCAGTCGGCCCCGACGCTTTCGGGCGGCGAGGCGCAGCGCGTCAAGCTTGCGACTGAGTTGGCCAAGCGATCAACCGGTCACACGATCTATCTCCTCGATGAGCCGACCACTGGCCTTCACTTCGAAGACGTCGGCCGTCTCCTGACGGTGCTGCAGCGCCTTGTTGACCAGGGCAACACCGTGCTGGTCATCGAGCACAATCTGGACGTCATCAAGACCGCCGATTGGATCATCGACCTGGGCCCGAATGGCGGCAATGGTGGCGGCCAGATTGTTGCTGAGGGAACACCCGAAGACGTCGCCAAGGTCAACGCATCCTTCACCGGGCAGTACCTCAAACCGATGCTGGCCTGACCCCATCCGCGATGACGTTGTCCCGTGCAGGCGGGGGTATTCGTCATCAGGGCGGGATCGGGCGCGTGAGTGTCGGTGTGGAAGGCTGCAGCGGTGACGGAGACGCTTGAGCAGGCCAGCGTCGACCGGGCGGAGTTGCAGCGCCGCACCCTGAACTCCTTGCGGCTGGCACAGGTACCGGGCCAGGCTGCTGTGGCGGGCATGGTCGCAGTGGTCACTCTGTTGGCGAGCGACCTCCTTGGCTCAGATCGTTTGGCGGGGATTGGCACGGCATCGTTCACGCTCGGCGCCGCGCTTTCGATGGTCCCGCTGGCGGCTTTCATGCGGCGTCGCGGAAGGCGACCGGGCATGGCCGGTGCGCTGCTGATCGGTGCCGCCGGATCGGCCATCGCGGCCACCGGTGGACAGCTCAGGTTCTTCCCGCTGTTCGTCATCGGCATGGTGTTGTTCGGGGCTGGTCAAGCCTCAACATTGCAGGGCCGATATGTGGCAGCAGATCTCGCTGAGCCGGACCACCAGGCGACAGCAATCGCCGCAATCGTGTGGATCGGCGCGCTCGGAGCGATCTTCGGTCCGCTGCTGACGCCCTTCGAGAAGGTAGTCGCTGAGAGCGTCGGGCTTGACGAGCTCATTGGACCGTTCGTCTTTGCGACCCTCTTCTTCTTGGTCGCCGCTGCGGTGGTCTGGACGCGGCTTCGGCCGGACCCACTCGCGGTGGTCGGCGGGATCAACCCGAACGCGACCAGAACGCGTCCGATCAAGCAGGTGCGCGCGTCCGTCGGTGTGATCGCCCGATCGTCCAATGCGAAGCTGGGCTTCGCAGCGATGGCGATCTCCCAAGCGGTGATGGTCGGGGTGATGACGATGACTCCGCCGCATATGAAGGACCACGATCACGCGGACTTGTCGGCATTTGTCATCGCCGTGCACATTGTCGGCATGTACGGCCTGGCTCCCTTTGTCGGCCGCACCGTCGAGCGCATCGGTCGAGTCCGTTCGATTCAGATCGGAGCCGTCGTACTCGGCTGTGGAACGTTGGCGACGGTGCTCGCCGGATATGTGCCCGCATTGATGTTCGTCGGTTTGTTTTTCCTCGGACTGGGTTGGAACATCGGCCTGATCGGAGGTTCGACACTCCTCACGACGTCGGTGCCCGTTGAATCAAAGGTTGAGGTACAGGGCACATCGGATCTCACGATGAGTTTCTGCGGAGCACTTGCCGCGTTCAGCTCTGGCTTCGTCAAGCAGTCGTTCGGGTTCCATTTGCTCGCCAATGCTGGGGCGGTGCTCGCTGCCTGCCTGCTGGTCTATGCCTGGCTCACCGCGGCCCGTTTGCGAGCAACCCCAACCCCCGCTTGACACAGATGACGTTCATCCCCGGTCGCGCGGGTTGCGATCATCAAGAAATTGTCAGCCACGAACGCGATGACGTTGCCCTCCTCGGGCGAGGGAGTACGTCATCAGGATGCTGCGCGGTGGCGTCGTAGTCGGTGTGCCTGGGCCAACTCGTCCATCGACGCAGCGAACCTCAATTCGTACGTATTGCGACTGAGGCGCGTGACGTCCCAACCGAAGACGATGCCCCCTACCGGAGGGGGACAACGTCATCGCGGTGGGTCAGGAGTTGCGGAGGCGTTTGCTGAGTTCGTTGAGGCGCTTCTTTTCGGCGCCGCTCAATGAGTCCATACCGTTGGCGCCGATCTTGTCGAGCAAGCCGTCGAGTTCTGCCTGATCAGACGCGGACGGACCGACTGGCGGCGCGGTGGGGGCCGGAGCGTTCTGCCAGGGGCCATCGACGACGCTTCCGCCACCGGAACCGCGCGACCCGCGTGAGCGCTTCTGCTTTGGAGCCTTGCGCCGCTTTGGTGAGCCACCCGAACCGTTGCCGACGCTGGACAGATCAATGTGTGGAATTGGCCATCCGGTGGCAAGACCGAGCGAACGGCCAGCGACGAGCGCAGCGGCCACCGAGATGAGCAGGAAGAGCACTGCGCCGCCTGCGCGGGAACCGGTGAACTGGAGCAGACGGAGCAGCGTGAAGACGCCAGCGATCGCCCAGAGCGGCACGACTTCAAACCATTTCACGCCCGGGTAGGTGGCGGCGTAGACCCAGATGCCGCCGAGGAACAGCGTGCCGAGCCCGAGGTCGGCGCTCGTGAAGTCGAATTCGTTGTTGATCGCCCCGAGCACCGTCAGAGCCACGGCCGGGATGATGGTGGTGGCGAGGACCCACATCAGGAAACGGTTGCGTCCAAACAGTGCCTCGACTTGCTGGCCGAACAACCAGAAGAAGACGACGCCGAGCAGCGCGAAGAAGTCTGGTGGCTCCGCGATGGGCCAGGTGATGATGCGCCAAACCTCGCCGTTGCGGACCTCGGGAGCTAAGAAGACCAGCTTGAAAAACGCGGTTTGACTCGCCGCCCACAGAAACATCGTGGCGATGGCCAGACCGCACATGATGTCGGTCGTGGTCACGTCGTATTTGCCTGCACGGAACCATCCGTCGTTCGGGCGCCGGCGGAACATCGCTTGCATGTAGTCGGACATCGGCGACCACGGTACCTGGCGAGATCGAGACAGACCCAGCATCCCGGGACTGCTGCATCAATGAGGTGGCCGATGGCCTGCACGGCGAGTCGGCGGGTGGGGCACAATGTGGTCGTGATCAAGCGTCCACCAGCAGGCACGATCCCGGAAGCGCCGGGTTCGTACCAGTTCAAGGATCGCAATGGTCGCGTCATCTACGTCGGCAAGGCATCGAACCTGCGTCAACGCCTGTCGAACTACTTTCAGAATCCGCGCAACATGCACGCTCGTACGGCGCAAATGGTGCGGACGGCGGAGTCGGTTGAGTGGACCATCGTTGCGAACGAAGTCGAAGCGTTGATGCTGGAGTACAGCCTCATCAAGCAGCACGACCCTCGATTCAACGTGCGGCTCCGCGACGACAAGAGTTACCCGTTCCTCGCTGTGACATCGAGTGAGCAGTGGCCGCGCGCCCAGGTGATGCGCGGCCGCAAACGGAAAGACACCCGCTACTTCGGGCCGTACGCCCATGCATACGCGATCCGCGACACACTCGACCTGTTGCTGCGTAGTTTCCCTGTCCGGACCTGTACACAAAGCAAGTTCAACGAGCACGAGCGACTCGGCCGGCCGTGCCTGCTGTTTCACATTGAGAAATGTTCCGGACCGTGTGTCGGCGAGATCGACGAGATGCCCTACCGGCAGCTCGTCACCGAGCTGTGTCAGTTCCTCGACGGTGACACCGACGAGATCGTCAATCGGCTCGACGCCGACATGAAGCAGGCAGCGACCAACCTCGAGTTTGAACAGGCCGCTCGACTGCGCGACCGGCTCGAAGCGGTGCACAAGGCAATCTCGAAGCAACAGATGGTGGCCGACAAGAACGAAGATCTCGATGTGATTGGAATCGCCGAAGATGAACTTGAGGCGTCGGTGCAGATGTTCTACATCCGCAAGGGCCGAGTCGTCGGCCGCAAGGGGTTCATTCTCGACAAGGTCGAGGACCTCACGCCAGGCGGGCTGATCAACCGCATCCTCGAGAACCTCTACGGAGAGGAACCGATTCTCGGCGTTCCCAAGCAGGTGTTGGTGCCGTATGAGGCGGATGACCGAGCCGTGTACGAAGAGTGGCTCGAACTCGCCCGGGGCTCGAAGGTGCAGATCCGCGTGCCGCAGCGCGGTGACCGGGTCACGCTGCTCGAGACGGTCACGCGCAATGCGAAGGAAGAGTTCACGCGGCACCGGATGAAGCGGGCCAGTGATCACAACACGCGCAGCCGTGCGCTCACCGAGCTGCAGGACGCGCTCGAACTGCCCGAGGCCCCGTTGCGGATCGAGTGCTACGACATGGCCCACATCCAGGGCACGAACTACGTCGGCTCGATGGTCGTGATGGAAGACGGATTGCCCGCAAAGCGCGAATACCGCCGGTTCAAAGTCAACGAAGTTGGCTCAGTCGTCGGTGGGCAGAGCGATGATTACGCCGCGATGGCTGAAGTGGTGCGTCGCCGGCTGCAGGCCTACCTCGACGAGCGTGACCGTCCGGTCAGCGAACGCACGGGCCCCGATGGCGAAGGTGTGGAAGGCAAAGAACGCAAGCCCGGCAAGTTCGCCTATCCGCCGCAACTCCTCCTTGTCGACGGTGGCAAGGGCCAGGTCAGCGCGACGTACCAAGTCGTGCAAGAACTCGGTCTCGCCGACGAGATTCCCGTGGCCGGTCTGGCGAAGCGATTCGAGGAGATCTACGTGCCGGGGCGGTCGGAGCCAGTCGAACTACGGCGGGGGAGCGAAGCGCTGTTCATGCTGCAGCGCATTCGCGACGAGGCGCACCGCTTCGCCAACACGTTTCACCGCGAACGCCGGAGCAAGTCGATGACGGTCAGTGCCCTCGATGACATCGCCGGCATGGGCGAGGTCCGCAAGAAGAAGCTGCTCAAGGCGATGGGTGGCATCACCAAGGTAAAGCAGGCGTCATTGGAAGAACTGCAGGCACACAGCTTCTTGCCCGACGCCGTCGCCGAAGCCATCCGCGCCAAGTTTCACAGCGAGTGACTCAGTCGACGTTGGGGATGATGTCGTCGCGGAAGCGGGCGTAGGCGTCGAGGCGTTCCTCTGCGGTGCCGCCCAGGGTGAAGTCGGGGACGATGACTTCCTTGAACCCGATCGCGGCGTACTGGCCGAGGGCATCGATGATCTGCTCGTTCGAACCGGCGATGGAGCGGCTTGCCATCGGGCTTGCGGCGATCTTGTCGACGTCGCCGTCGAGGAAGAACATTGCCTGCACCGAGGTGTGTTTGGCGGTGGCGTCGACGTCAACCGACTCGCACGCTCCGACGAAGTCGGCGTGCCGTTCGGCAGCGAGTTCGGGAGCACCCCAGGTATTCCAGTCGGTGGCATGGCGGGCGGTGATCTTCAGCATGCGGGGGCTGCCCGTCCCCACGGCGATCGGCAGCGGGGACTGGACCGGTTTGGGCTCGCATGGCGCGTCGGTGAAGTCGTAGAAGTTGCCCTTGAAGGTCGTGTGATCGTTGGCGAGCAATGACTTGATGATCTGGATCGACTCTTCGAACCGGCCGACGCGTGTCCCGGGCGCCTCCAATTCGATGCCGTATGCGGCATGTTCATTGATCTGCCAGCCGGCGCCGAGGCCGAGCACGAACCGTCCGTTCGAGAGCTGGTCGAGGGTTCCGGCGCGGTTTGCCAGCAGCGCGGGGTGATGGACCGAGGTCGGTGACACGAGCGGCCCGAGCCGGACCCGCTGGGTGACCGCTGCGACAGCCGGCAGCACGGTCCAGCACTCATGAACTGGACCCGGCTTCAATGACTCGTCACCGGTGTTCTCCATGTAGTGGTCCGCGTACCAGAAGCAGTACCAGCCGTCGTCGTCGGCCATCTTCGCGAGGTCGAGCACCTCATTCATCGGTCGGCTGGGATTGGGCCACACGGAAAACAACATCCCAACACGGTAGGTGAGTCGTGCGTAGCCTGCGCGAGTGGACGAGCAGAACGAGAACCTCTGGGAGGATCATGCCGGCTGGTGGATCGATGGATTCACCGACGGGGCTGATCCTGAGTACGAGGAGCAGATCCTGCCGATGGCGGGAGCGGAATTGGAGGGTGCTCGACATGTACTTGACATCGGCTGTGGTGACGGTCAAATCTCGCGTCTCGCTGCAGCGCAAGGGAGCACGGTGGTCAGCATCGACCCGACATGGAACTGCGTGCGAGTTGCCGCCGAGCGCGGAGGCGGTCCAGCCTTCGCTCGAGCGGGTGCGGCCGCATTGCCCTTCGCTGACGAGTCCTTCGATGCGGCCGTCGCGTGCTTGGTGTTCGAACACATTGATGACGTCGACGATGCCATCGCCGAGGTGGCGCGGGTGCTCGAACTCGGCGGACGCTTCTGCTTCTTTCTCAATCATCCGATTCTGCAAACGCCCGATGCCGGCTGGATCGACGATCACATGGTTGACCCCCCGGAGCAGTACTGGCGCCTCGGTCCGTATCTCGTGGAGGCGTCGACGGTGGAACAGGTGGAGAAGGATGTGTTCATCCGGTTCATTCATCGGCCGATGTCGCGCTACGTGAACGCCTTGGCCGAGCATGGTCTTGTGATTGAGCGGATGGTCGAGCCGTCACCGCCGCCGGGCTTTTTGGCTCGGTCTGAGTCCTATGCAGCCGCGGCAGCATTCCCTCGGCTGCTGTACTTCCGTCTTCGCAAAATGCGATGACCGCCGAACGGAGTGACCGGACGGCGTCAGCGTGGGAGACTTGGTCGGCGTGAAGGTGTTCGTGACCCACAGCCCGGAGGACCTTGATGCGTACTACGCCCGAGCTCTTCCAGATCTGCAGGCGATCGCAAGGGTCACGCTGAACCCATTCGATCGCGACCTTTCGACCGAGGAGTTGATCGAAGCGGCGGCCGGGTGCGACGTCATCGTCGCGCACCGAGCAACCGGCGGGGACGCCGCCGTCTTCGAGGCTTTGCCAGACCTCAAGGCATTCTTGCGCTGCGCGGTTGACATCAGCACGATCGATGTTGCAGCCGCATCGTCGCACGGCGTGCTCGTCGCCCGCGCCGCCAAGAGCTTCGTCGCCTCGACGGCCGAGCTCGCCCTCGGACTTCTCCTGGCGACCTCACGCCATATCGCCACATCGGTCGTGGACTATCGCAGCGGGACCGAGCCGCCGCAGCGCCCGGGTCTGCAGCTGCGTGGCCAGACTGCGGGGATCATCGGGTACGGCGCGATCGGTTCGTACCTTGCCGGTCTGCTCTCAGCGATTGGCATGGAGGTGCTTGTCGCCGACCCGTTCGTCGATGAGGTTGAGGCTCCGGCAGTGCGGGTCGGATTTGGTCAACTGCTTGCTGAGGCAGACGTCGTGTTCCCGCTCGCCCAGGCGACAGCGGACACGGAGAACATGATCGGGGCGGCCGAACTCGCAGCGATGAAGGCAGGCGCAACCCTGATCAACGTCTCGAGAGGCGAGCTCCTCGACGAGGGCGCCGTGCGCAGTGCGCTCGATTCGGGACACCTGCGCGCTGTCGGTTTGGATGTCGGCCGGGCTGCTGATCAACGTCCAAGCGCCGCTCTGGCGGCCCACCCGCAAGTCGTGGCAACGCCACACCTCGGAGGGCTCACTCCACAGAACGCGGATGCTCAAGCGGCGAGTAGCGTCGAACAGGTCGGCGCAATGATCGCCGGCTTGATTCCGCCACGGTCGGTCAACGCTGAAGATGCTCGTCGTCTCCGCGAGTACTGGTCGCGATGAGCGAGCTGTCTCTGCCCGCATCAGGCCAGCCGGTCACGGCGATTCAAGGGAGTTGCGACACGCACCTTCATTTTTACGATCATGCGTTTCCCGCGTCGTCGACCGCTCTGCTTCACCCGCCCGACGCGACGCCTGACGAGTATCGAAAGGTTCAGCGGCTGCTCGGACTCGATCGGCTCGTGATCGTTCAGCCGACGACCTACGGCTTGGATAACAGCTGCCAGCTCGACGCGTTGGCGTCGTTCGGCGAGGCGGCGCGAGGTGTGATGGTCGTCGACTCGTCCACCCCTGTCGCCGAGCTGAGCCGCCTCACCGACCTCGGTGTGTGCGGGGCTCGCTTTCACATGCTTTCCGGGGGTGCGGTTCCGTGGTCGATGCTGGACGACGTCGCCGCGCGGATTGCCCCATTTGGCTGGCACATCCAAGTGCAGCTCAACGGTCGCGAACTGGCTGGCCGCCGCGAGCAGCTTCTTGCGTTGCCGGTTGATGTTGTCATCGACCACGTCGGTCGCTTCATGCCGCCGGTCGACGTCGGCGACCCGAACTTTGCAGCGCTCATCGATATCGCGCAATCGGGACGCGGATGGGTGAAGCTGTCTGCTCCGTACGAGTCCTCGACCGAGCCGGTCACCGATTCTGCTCAAGACCACGGTGATCTCGATCCGCTGCTCGACGCGCTGGTCGAGGCCGCACCCGACCGCTTGCTGTGGGCATCGAACTGGCCGCATCCAGGCCAGCCGAAGCAGCCGTCGCCGGGAACGCTTGCAACGCAACTCGAACGATGGGTGCCCGACGCTCACACGCGGCGCCAAATCCTCGTCGACAACCCTGACCAGCTCTACTTCAATGACACACCTGCATGGAGATACTGATGAACGTCCCAAACACTGCCACCTACGCCACGTACCCCTCGCTCGTCGACCGAACCGTCTTTATCACCGGTGGAGCCGACGGCATCGGCGCCGCGATCGTTGAAGAATTTGTGCGGCAAGGAAGCAAGGTCGGTTTTGCTGACATCAACGCGGCCAAGGGGGTCGAGACGGTTGAGCGATGCGCGGGCTCGGACCCGCGCCATACCCCACGTTTCTACGAGGTGGACCTGGTCGACATCAACGCGACGCAGGCAGCGGTGCGCCAGGCGCAGGCCGACCTCGGAGGGCTCACGGTGCTCGTCAACAACGCAGCGAGCGATGAACGTCATACGTGGGAAGAGTTGTCAGCAGACGATTGGGACGACCGTATGAACACGAACCTGCGGCACTACTTCTTCACGATCCAAGCCGCAGCGCCTGGGATGATCGAAGCGCAGAACGGATCGATCATCAACATCGGGTCAAGCAGCTACATGATGCAGGAAGACTTCTTTCCGGGCTACGCGATCGCCAAGTCGGGGGTGGAGGGAATCACGCGCACGCTCGCTCGCACGTTTGGGCCCGACAATGTGCGGGTCAACACGGTGCTGCCCGGATGGGTCGCGACCGAAAAGCAGCTGACCAAGTGGTGGAGCGAGGAGGGCGAGGCAGGGACGTTGCGCGATCAGGCAATCAAGCGGCGCATTTACCCGGCAGAGTTCGCCCAAATGGTGTTGTTCCTCGCCGCAGACGACGGCGCTGCATGTTCTGCCCAGCAGTTCCTGGTCGACGGCGGTCGTCGCTGACGACTTGGTGCCTGGCACCATCTGGTCCTGGTCGGAGCGCGACCGGACACAGACGTCGCATCGAGATCGGTATCCTGCCGGGCGATGGCTGAGATCGTGCTCATCTCCGGTTTGTCGGGAGCGGGGCGGTCAGGCGCGGCAGACGTGCTTGAAGACCTCGGTTGGTACGTGGTCGACAACCTGCCGACGGCACTCGTCGACACGATCGTCGATCTGGCCGCCAAACCAGGCAGTGAGATCTCCCGGCTTGCACTTGTCGGTGGCCGGGATCACGAAAATGTGTTGCCGAAGGTTGCCAAGTTGCGCGCAGACGGCCATCGGGTGCGGCTGCTCTTCCTTGATGCGAGCACCAAGCAGCTCGTCAAACGGTACGACGCCACTCGGCGTCGCCACCCGCTTGCCGGTGAAGCGGCTGGACTGGTCGAATCGATCGAGCTCGAACGATCCGAACTTGATCCTGTCCGCGGCGCGGCGGACCTGGTGATCGATACGACCGATCTCAACGTGCACCAGCTGAAGGATCGAATCCTTCATGCGTTCGACACCGGTACCGAGTCGCGGTTGCAGGTCGCCGTGGAGAGCTTCGGCTTCAAACATGGCTTGCCACTTGATGCTGACATGGTGCTCGACGTTCGATTCCTGCCCAATCCGCATTGGGATGAGGCGCTGCGGCCACTCACCGGTCACGATCCGAAAGTCAGCGACTACGTCCTCGAGACGTCGGCTGGGAGCGACTTCGTCGACCGCATCGACGAGCTTCTCGCCTCGCTGCTCCCGCAGTACGAGGCCGAGGGTCGGAGCTACCTGACGGTGGCGATCGGGTGCACTGGCGGACGACACCGATCGGTGGCGGTCACTGAAGAACTGGCCGCTCGGCTCCGCGCTCGAGGCGTCGCAGTGCGTGCCAAGCATCTCAATCTGGCGAGCTGACACGCGTCGACCCAGCAAGCTGACGCCGCCGTCGAATCGCGGAACCGTGTCAACCAGCAGTGCCGGTCCAAGCCGCTACAGTCGACAGCAGGTCACACCGACCGGCGGCGCGTCTCCGCGCTGCTCGCAACACCCCCTCGACACCAACCCAAAAGGATCATCACATGACAGTTCGCGTCGGCATCAACGGCTTCGGACGGATCGGCCGCAACTTCTTCCGTGCGGCAAAGGCGCAGGGCGCCGACATCGATTTTGTCGCTGTCAACGATCTGGGCTCACTCGATCAGATGGCTCACCTGCTGCAGTACGACTCGGTGTTGGGTCGTTTCCCCGACACGGTCAAGGTCGTCAAGGGCGGCATCAAGGTTGGGGACGATGTATTGAAGGTGCTCAGTGAGCGCAACCCGGGTGACCTGCCCTGGGGCGAGCTTGGCGTCGATGTGGTCATCGAGTCGACCGGTTTCTTCAACTCCCGCGATGCCGCGAGTGCGCATCTCGATGCTGGCGCCCCGTTGGTCATCGTCTCGGCACCGTGTAGCGAAGCTGACGCCACGTTCGTGTACGGCGTTAACCACAAGGATTTCCGCATCAGCCAACACAAGGTGATCTCGAACGCGAGCTGCACCACCAACTGCATCGTGCCGTTGGTCAAGGTGCTCGACGATGCCTTCGGCGTCGTCGAAGGCCTCATGACGACGATCCACGCATACACCGGCGACCAGGCGTTGGTCGACGGTCCGCACAAGGATCTCCGCCGGGCTCGCGCTGCGGCGATCAACATCATCCCGACGTCGACGGGTGCAGCACGTGCGACAGCATTGGTGATGGAATCGATGAAGGGCAAGCTCGACGGCGGCGCCCTGCGCGTGCCCGTGCCGACCGGGTCGCTGACCGACTTCACCGCCAACCTGAAGAAGAAGGCGTCGGTCGATGAGATCAACGCAGCATTCGCCAAGGCAGCCAAGTCCGGCCCGCTCAAGGACGTCCTCAGCTACACCGAGGCACCGATTGTGTCGAGCGACATCGTCACCGATCCCTCGAGCTGCACGTTCGATGCCGGCATGACTCAGGTGCAAGGCAAGATGGTCAAGGTCAACGGTTGGTACGACAACGAGTGGGGTTACTCGAACCGTCTCGTCGACATGACGCTGTTCGCCGGTGCCAAGGTCAAGCGCTGAACACCGCGCTTGATGACTGATATTCCACGCCTCGAAGACCTTGCAGCTCACCTCGGTGACCTGTCGGGTCAGCGCATCTTCGTGCGGACCGACTTCAACGTGCCGCTCGACGAAAGTGGTGCGATCACCGACGATTTCCGAATTCGTGCTGCGCTGCCCACCATCAAGTGGTTGACCGAGCGCGGAGCATTCGTCGTCTGCGGGAGCCACCTCGGTCGGCCGAAGGGCGCGCCCGATCCCAGGTACGCGATGGACGCTGTGCGCGCTCGGCTCGCCGAACTCGCGCCCGGCGTCGAGCTGATCGAGAACCTTCGATTCGACCCGGGGGAGACCGGAAACAGCTCGGACTTCGTCGCGCAGTTGACTGACGGCATCGACGGCTATGTCAACGATGCGTTCGGAGCGTCACACCGCGCCCACGCGTCGATTGTCGGTCCCCCACAACACGTCCCCTCGGCCATGGGGCGCCTGCTGGAGAAGGAAGTCGATGTCCTGCTGGGTCTGCGCAACAGGCCGAAGCACCCGTTCGTTGCTGTGCTCGGTGGCGCCAAGGTGTCCGACAAGCTTGGCGTGATCGAGGCGCTGCTCGAGATTGTCGACGAGATCGTCATCGGCGGCGCGATGTGCTTCACGTTTTTCCTCGCGCAGGGCAAACAGGTGGGTGCATCGCTCCACGAACCCGACCAGGTCGACGTGTGTGCAGGCTTGCTGGCCAAGGCGGCTGAACTTGGCAAGACCATCCATCTTCCCGACGACATCAACGGCACAGACGCCGGCGGCAACTTCGCTCAGTTTGGGAGCCGGCTGGGTGAGGGCAGTATCGGCTATGACATCGGGCCCGGCTCGGCAGCCGCGTTCACCGACGTCATCATGGACGCCCGCATGGTGTTCTGGAACGGCCCGATGGGCATGTTCGAAGACGAACGTTTCGCGTCGGGGACGCGCACCGTGGCGCAGGCGATGGCGGACACCAAAGCGTTCACTGTCGTCGGCGGCGGCGACTCTGCTGCGGCACTCGCACAATTCAAGCTCGACGACGAGGTCGATCACGTGTCAACCGGGGGAGGGGCCAGCCTCGAGCTTCTCGAGAATGGCGACCTCCCCGGCCTCGAAGCTCTCAGAACAGGAATGACGACATGACTCGCAAACCCCTCATCTCAGGCAACTGGAAGATGAACCTCAACCACTTCGAGGCCATCCAGACCGTGCAGAAGCTGCACTACTTGCTGCCAAAGGACATCTTTGAGCAGATCGACGTGAGTATTCACCCGCCGTTCACGGATATTCGGAGTGTGCAGACGCTGATCGACAGCGAAGATCTCGACCTCAGGGTCGGTGCCCAGCACTGTCACTGGGAAGACAGCGGTGCGTTCACTGGTGAAGTGGCGCCGGTCTTTCTGGAGAAGTTGAACGTCGAGTACGTGGTCGTCGGCCACAGCGAGCGTCGCGAGATTTTCGGCGAGACCGACGAGATGGTCAACAAGAAGGTGGCCGCTATCCAGCAGCACGGCATGACGCCCATTGTGTGCTGTGGTGAAACACTTGCAGAGCGCGAGGCTGGCGAGACCGAAACCAAGGTACTGGGCCAGATCGAGGCGGCCTTGGCCGGTCGGAGCAACGAGCAGATCGCGGTGCTCGTCGTCGCCTACGAGCCGATCTGGGCGATTGGCACCGGTCAGACAGCGACAGCAGACGACGCTCAGTCGGTGTGTCATGCGATTCGCGAGCGGGTGCGCGACCTCACCGACGACGCGACCGCTGATGCGCTCCGCGTGCAGTACGGCGGGTCGGTCAAGGCCGGAAATGCCGCGGAGTTGATGGGTCAGCCCGATATTGACGGAGCACTCGTCGGGGGAGCGAGTCTCGACCCTGACGAATTCGCGCGCCTGATCCAGTTCAGCGTTGGGTGACCTGAACGGCGCTCGACGCGGGGGTTTCGCTCTGTGAGCATCATGAAGGTCGCGCTGCTGACCGCTTGAGAGTTCATCCTGTCGATACAGAAGAGCTACCGCTCGGTAACGAGCGCTGTTAGGGTCAGCTTGCTTCGGTCACCGGGGAGGAGACCGAAGTCACGGGGTGAGTTGAACGCTGGCTGTCACCGACAGCCAGGCGGTTCCTGACTTCGCCAACCACCTCCCCTTCTGTATTTCAATCAGGAGGACAAATACGTGAACACAACACGACGGAGCCACAAGCTCCTTGCCATGACGGCCGCTTCGGCACTCGTCTTTGCCGCATGCGGCAGCGACGATGATGCCAGCTCGACTACCGATGGCGAAGCCAGCACCGGTACCGACGCTGAAGCACCCGTTGAGACCGACGGCGAAGCACCCGCTGAGACCGACGCACCGGCTGAGACCGACGCACCGGCTGAGACCGACGGCGAAGCAGCCGCTGGGTCCGATGGCGGAACGCTGATCTGGGCCCACGAGCAGGAGCCCGGAGACCTTCACCTCGACGATCCCGAGAACAACCTCTCGATCACATCGTGGATTCGTTCCGCGATGATCGAAGGTCTCTTCGGCATCTCCGGCGCCACTGAGTACTACCCCGAGCTTCTCGCCGACGATGGCGAACTGACCACCAACGATGACGGCTCGGTCACAGGTACCTTCACCATGCGTGACGGACTCCTCTGGAGCGACGGTGACGATCTCACTGCCGACGACGTGGTGTGGACCTACAACACGATCATGGCCACCGACGGCGAGACCGAAGATGGCGATCCGAACTACATCTACCTGCTCGGCGACCGCACCGGTCTCGACACGATCACCGACATCTCGAATGATGGCAACACGATCAGCATCACCTGGTCGTCGTTCTTCGCCGGCTACAAGGGCGTCCTCAACGAGGTCTACCCGATGCACCAGTTCAACGCTGACCCGGCCGCAGCTGCCGCCGAGCTCAACGACGGACTGCGCGAGTGGACTGCGCCTGACGGCTCGACGATTGCTTCGTCCGGCCCGATGATCTTTGACTCGTGGGAGAAGGGCGTGCAGATGAACCTGGTCCGCAACGACGCGTACTCCGGTTCAAACAGCCCGGACGCCAAGAACAACGGCGTCGCGTTTGTCGACGGCGTGCAGATCAACTTCGTTACCGACACCGATGCGCAGATCAACGCGCTGCAGGCCGGCGAAGCGCAGATCGTCATGACCCAGCCGCAGCTCGCCTTCGAAGATCTCGCCTCGAGCGACGACTTCACGGTGGCATCGTCGGCCGGTCCGGTCTTCGAGCACTGGGGCTTGAACCTCAACAATGTGCACCTCGCCAAGCCGGGCGTCCGTGAAGGCCTCGCCTTCGCCATGGACAAGACGGAAGTCATGGCCGGTCTCTACACGCCGCTGTTCGGCGATTCCCTCCCGGGTGAGGGTCTCGGCAACACCATGTGGCTGTCGAACCAGAGCACCTACGAGAACCACGCCGGCGACGCCGGTTACGGTGCGGGCGATATTGCTTCGGCCCAGGCTGCTCTCGAAGGAGCCGGCTACACCTTGAACGGTGACGGCGTCTACGAGCACCCGGAAGACGGTGCGCTCACGCTGCGTGTCGGCACCACCGGCGGCAACCGTCTGCGTGAGATCCAGCAGGAGCTCATCCAGGCACAGATGTCCGATGCTGGCATCGAGATTGTCATCGACAACGTCGAGGGCGGGGCGTACTTCAGCGAAGTGCCCTTCTCGGCTGATGCGATTGCATGTGCTACCAGCGGTGGCGCCGAAGGCAACTGCGACATCTGGGATATCACCCAGTTCGCATGGGTCGGCGGCCCGTGGCCCGGTGGCCAGGTCGCTTCGTACCGCGCTGGTGGCCCGAACAACCCGTACGGGTTCGCCAACGACGCATTCGAAGTGAAGGCTGACGAATGTGACGCAACTGTTGACGACGCCGAGCGCGCCGCTTGCTACAACGAGATCGATCGTTACGTGACAACGCTCGAGCTTGATGCAGAGAACGGCTTGTTCATGCTGCCGTTGACGCAGAAGCCGTCGTTCTACGGCTTCACATCGGACCTCTCCCAGGCTGGCGTCGCTCCCGACGCCCAGGGTGCAGGCCCGCTGACCAACGTTGCGGACTTCCAGTTCGCAAGCTGATCAGTAATTGTCGGTCTCGCCCGGCTCTGCCGGGTGTGACCGACGATCAGTAAAACGCAGTTCATCGGGGTCTCGTTTCGGCGAGGCCCCGATGTGCGTTACGGTCTCCCGAAACTCAGTTCTCGTCCACACCTCAACAGACAGGTCGGTTGCCACCTTGTTTGCCTACGTCACTCGGAGAGTGCTCATCTCCGTTCCGCTGCTCGTGATCGCGATGTATCTCGTTCACGTCGGTGTGTCCGCCACGGTTGATCCTCGGTCGGATTTTTATCTCTGCCTGCCTCGGTGCCAGGAAGGCTTCGACAGCATCACCGAGACGTATGCACTCGACACCAACATCTTCTTGCGACCCTTTACTTACTTCGCCAGCCTGTTCAGCGGGGACGGGCTCGGATTCTCCTCCAGCGTCGGCGAGCCAGTCGGCGAGGTCATGCGGACCCGTGGCTGGAACACCGCCATGGTGGCCATCCCCGCATTTTTGCTCGGCGCAATTCTCTCGCTCCTCCTGTCGGTCTACTCGGCACGCCGCCAGTATTCGTTCGGCGACTATTTCTTCACCAGCCTCAGCTTCATTGGTTTCGCCATGCCGTCGTTCGTGCTGGCATTGATCATCCAGGTCATCTTCGGCGTCAAGCTTGAAGAGTGGTTCGGCATCAAGCCGTTCAACACCGGTCGCAAAACCGGTGAGAACTTCTGGGAGCTGTTACGCGATATCACCCTGCCGGCGGTGTCGCTCGCCATCTTGGGGATCGCCGCCGACAGCCGATTCGGTCGGTCCTCAATGCTCGAAACGCTGAACCAGGACTACATCCGTACAGCGCGAGCCAAGGGCCTGACCGAACGAACCGTTGTGTGGAAACATGCGTTACGCAATGGGCTCATCCCGTTGGTCACGCTGTGGGCGCTCGGGTTCTCGGCGTTGCTCAGCGGCTCGGTGGTGACCGAGTCGATCTTCTCATGGCCGGGCATCGGCCAGACCTTCCTGCGGGCGCTTGGCGACTCCGACCTCGATCTCCTCATGGCGATCGTGATGTTCACCGGGGTCCTCACCGTGGTCTTCAACCTGATCGCTGACGTTCTCTACGGCGTCCTCGACCCTCGTATCCGGCTCGGCTGAGGTCACCATGGCAACAGAATTCGAAATTGACTCCCAGACCGACGAGATGTTGGAAACTGCGATGGAACTCGGCATCTCAGACGTGGAAGGCCTCTCCGAGAAGCCGAAGACGTTCGGCCAGCTGGCCCGTGAACGCTTCTTCGGACACAAGCTGGCCATCGTCGGCGGGATCGGCCTGATCCTGCTCGTTGCACTCTTCTGGCTGGGTCCCATGCTCAGCGAGTGGGAGTTTGACGAGCGCAACGTTGCCGATCGTCTCCTTGGGCCGTCTTCGGAGCATTGGTTTGGCACCGATGAGATCGGTCGCGATCTGTTCGTGCGCACCGCCAAGGGCGGTCTGTACTCGATGCGGATCGGACTGATTGCTGCCGTTGTCGCCACCGTGACCGGCACCACGTTCGGGGCGCTTGCGGGCTTCTTCGGTGGAGTGTGGGACGGCATCGTCTCGAACTTGGTCAACCTGGTCCTCACCGTCCCGGCGATCATCGTCCTGTCGGTGTTCGCGAACAAGTTCGGTGCCAGTGCCATTGGTCTGGCGCTCGTGCTTGCCGGCCTGCTGTGGACTCGAATTGCCAGGGTGGTCCGAGGTGTGGTGCTCTCCATCAAGGAGCAGGAGTACATCATGGCGGCGCGGGCTGCGGGTGCTTCGAACTCGCGCATCATGTTCCGGCACCTGCTTCCAAACATCGTTGGTGCCATCGCCGTCGAGGTCACGTTGCTGATCGGCACGGTCATCGTGCTCGAGTCGACGCTGTCATTTCTCGGTTTGGGGGTCAAGCCGCCGAACGCCTCACTCGGCACACTCGTCGCTGATGCCAAGGGCGACATCGACAGTGACCCGATCCGTGTGCTCACACCGGGCATCTTCATCATCTTGATCGTGCTGTGCGTCAACTTCCTCGGTGACGGGCTGCGTGATGCTCTTGACCCCCGGGCCAAGGGCTCGGACAGCAGCGAAGCGAAGAACGCGAAGAAGGCCGCGAAGAAGGCCAGGAAGCAATCAGGCAAGCAAGGTCCCGGCTATATCGCTGGGGCACGCACCGACCGAAGCAGCATTGGAAAGATATGAGCGACGCACTCCTCACGGTCGATCACCTCAACGTCGGGTTCGCCACGAAGGCGGGCATCGTGCAAGCGGCGACAGACATCACCTTCGAGATCTACCCTGGCGAAGTTCTGGCTGTGGTCGGCGAGTCGGGATCGGGTAAGTCGGTCACGGCGCTGGCTCTGATGCGACTTCATCCTGATAACACCATTGTCACCGGAGACGTCCGGTTCGAAGGCCGCGATCTCCTCAACATGAGCGATCGCGAGATGCGCGCCACGCGTGGCAACGACATTGCCATGATCTTCCAAGATCCGATGACTGCGATGAATCCGGTGTTCGCTGTCGGCGATCAGATCGTCGAGACGATCCGAGTCCACGACAGCTCGGTTTCCAAGCAGGAAGCCTGGACGAAGTCTGTCGACCTGCTGAAACTCGTCGGCGTGCCTGAACCCAAGCGGAGGGCGTCCCAGTACCCGCACGAGTATTCGGGTGGGATGCGACAGCGCGCGATGATCGCGATGGCAATCGCCAATGATCCGAAGTTGCTGATCGCTGACGAACCCACGACAGCGCTTGATGTCACCGTCCAAGCGCAAGTGATGGAAGTGCTGCACGAGGTGCAGGCTGAGACGGGTTCGGCGATGATGCTGATCACGCACGACCTCGGCCTCGTTGCTGGATCAGCCGACCGTGTTCAAGTGATGTATGCCAGCCGGTTGATGGAAACAGGAACAATCGACCAGATCTTCTACGAATCCCAGAACCCGTACACGATGGCGCTGCTTGATTCGATCCCCGATCTCGACGGCCTCAAGGAACAACTTGAGCCGATTCCGGGCAACCCGCCAAGTTTGTTGAATCCACCGAGCGGGTGCGCCTTTCGGCCGCGCTGTGCCTTCGCCGCCGACGTGTGCGCTGCCGAGGTGCCGGCCAGAGTCAGGGTCGGCGATCAACACGAAAGTCGTTGCGTCCGTACGCACGAACTTGAGACCCTCGTCGGAGTGACATCGTGACCGCAGCGACAACCCCATTCGACAGTGGCGCTCTCTCGGCGACCGACGCTGGCGAGCCGCTCCTCAAGATCCGCGATCTCGTCAAGGAGTTCCCGATCCGTGCCGGGGTGTTCCGCCGCCAGGTCGGAGCCGTTCAAGCCGTCTCGGGTGTCAGCCTTGACCTCTACCCGCACGAGACGCTGGGCATCGTCGGTGAATCCGGCTGCGGGAAGAGCACGCTGGGGCGTTCGTTGCTCCGACTGGTCGAGCCGACCTCGGGCTCGGTGCTGTTCGGATCCGAAGACGTAACCACAGCATCGAAGGGGCGGCTACGTGAACTGCGCAGCGACCTTCAGATGGTCTTCCAGGACCCGTACGCATCGCTGAATCCGCGTCTCCCGATTCGTGACATCATCGGCGAGCCGATGGTCATTCACGGAGTTCGGAAGGCAGAAGCGCGCGAACGCGTCGGCGAATTGCTGAAGCGAGTCGGATTGCTGCCCGAACACGGGAACCGGTATCCCCACGAGTTCTCAGGCGGCCAGCGTCAGCGGATCGGCATTGCCCGGTCGCTTGCGTTGCGTCCGAAGGTGATCATCTTGGATGAACCGGTCTCTGCGCTCGATGTGTCGATCCAAGCTCAGGTGTTGAACCTGCTTGACGAGATCCAGGACGAGTACAACCTGTCGTTCATGTTCATTGCCCATGATCTGTCGGTGGTGCGCCACACGAGCGATCGTGTTGCCGTCATGTACCTCGGCCGGATTGTCGAGGTGGCCGACAAAGATGCGCTGTACGAAAATCCTGCGCACCCGTACACGCAGTCGTTGCTGTCGGCGGTGCCGGTGGCGGATCCGAGGCGCGAGCGGTCGCGTCAGCGCATCATTCTGCAGGGCGATGTGCCGAGCCCGGCAAACCCGCCTTCAGGCTGTCGGTTCCACCCGCGCTGTCCCGTGGCCCAAGACAAGTGCAGGACCGATGTTCCCGAGTTGGCTGACATTGGTGTCGGACACCAGGTTTCGTGTCACTTCCCGTTGCAGACGGGGGAAACCCTGCTGCATCGGTTGAACGAACTGGGTCGCGAGGCGGTCATCTCCTCCAAGTCGTGATCGATGGTTGATGTCGACCAGTCGGTGACCCTCCACTCGTCGTGGAAGGGCGTGCTGCTGAGTGCTGTGGGCGCCACGGTGGTGTTTGGGGTGGGGCTCGGGGGCACCATCTCCAGTGGCGGAGCAGGCCTTCCTGTTGTCATCTTGGGGCTCGGAGTGATCTTGCTGCTCACGGTGCTGTTCGATTATCCGATCGCGTCGCGGTTCACGCCCGAATTCGTCGAGCGGCGCGCTGTCCTTCGCCGGCACAAGATTCCTTGGGAAGGCGTCGACCAGCTCACACGGTCTCGTCCCGGGCTGGTGGGATTGCGCAACCTGAAGCCGGGCGGGCTGGCAGCCAAAGTGGGTCGCCGCCGATATCTCCTGGTCGATCAGTGTGAAGCGATCGCTGAATTTGATCAACTCGGGGACGTGCTCGCTGCCCGCTACGTCGAGCTTGGGGTCGACGAAATGATTCCACCGCATGCCGAGACCGAGCCAACTTGGACCTACCGGCGGCGGTGCTGGCAGCCGGACCCCTGAATTGCCAGGGCCGGTGGGCTTCGAACAGCGGTTCCCACCGCTAGGATCTCGCCTCGTGCGTGACGTCATGCTCTATATCACCCTCGTGCTGAACGTGGTCTCCATGTTTGGGCTCATCGCTGGCATCTTGATGCACAGCGGGCGCGGTGGCGGCCTCTCCGACATGTTCGGTGGCGGCGGTGGCGCAGCACTCGGGTCCACAGCAGCTGAGCGGAACCTCAACCGCATCACGTTCGTCTTGGCCCTGATCTGGATCTTCACCCTGGTTGCGGTGACTTTCCTTCTGGAGCGCGTGTAGCGCATCGAAGCCTGCGCTAACGTTGCAGGTCCAACACCACGTCGAAGTGGCGGAATTGGCAGACGCGCTAGCTTGAGGTGCTAGTGCCCTATTAATGGGCGTGTGGGTTCAAGTCCCATCTTCGACACCAAAGAAGTATTCAGTTGACCAGGGCTCCGGCCCTGGTCAACTGTGTTTTCTGGTGAGGTCACCGAGGTGCACTACCTTCTTGCCATGCCTGGCTTCCTTGAGCGTGTGATCGACGACTGTGCCGACGAGGTGTCGACCGACCCGATCCTGGGCCCCGACCGTCAGCAGTTGCCGGAGTTCGTGTCGTGACCGTCGTGTTCGTCCATGGAGTTCCGGAAGCTCCCGCGATCTGGGATGAGATGCTCGCGCACATGCGCCGCGACGACGTTGTCAGGCTGTCGCCGCCCGGATTCGGGGCGCCCGTTCCGGACGGCTTCGATCCCACGTCCGACGGTTACCGCGACTGGCTTGTGGCCGAACTCGAACAGTTCGACGGACCGGTCGACCTGGTTGGTCACGACTGGGGAGCCGGTCATGCGCTACGCGCGACCACCGCTCGGCCCGATCTGGTGAGCGCGCTGGTGACCGACATCGCCGGGACCGCCGATGTCGGCTACGTGTGGCATGACATGGCGCAGGTCTGGCAGACACCCGGAGAGGGTGAGGCCTTCGTCGAAGCGGTCGCTGCGATGCCGGTCGAGGACCGTCTGCCCATGCTGGTTGAAGCCGGCATGACCGAGGCGGGTGCACGGGCATGTGCCGAGGCAAACGGCGCGACCATGGGTGCATGCATCCTGTCGCTGTACCGGTCAGCGGTCCAGCCGCATATGTCGATGTGGGGTGCTGAGTTCGCGACGCTCGCACATCGCCCGAGGACGTTGGTAGTCATCGCCCATGACGACCACTTCACCGGTGGCCCCGACATTGCGCGCGGCGTGGCACAGCAGTGGGGTGCGAGCGTGGCTGAGCTCGACGGACTCGGTCACTGGTGGATGATGCAGGACCCGGCTCGATCTGCAGCCATGCTGAACGAATTTCTGGGATAGCAGTTCGCCACTGGTTCGTCGATCGCAATCGTCACGTCTCTGGTCTCGTGTTGACCGGACGCTGGTTTGGCTCGGACATCAGCGGTGCTACGTGAGCATGGTGAACGGGGTGATGGCCATCGCAACAAGGCCAACCGTCAGCAAGCCGGCAGTCACGATGATGAGTGGTCGCCGAACCCGCAACCCGAAGCGAGTTGCAACGCCGCTCGACGCCAGCGCAGCGGCGAACAGAATCCCCAGTCCTCCGTACCGCGCTGCGATGTCAGAGGCCTTGCGGCTCGCCGAACTCTGCTCGTTCGACTCCCGGTCGAGCGCTGCGGATTGTTCGCGCAGGTCGAGGACGTCGTACTCGACGCTCTCGTAGATCGATTCCGTCGGCAGTCCTTGTTCGTCGACATCGACGGTGCGAACAAACTCTTTGAGTGGCGATCGGAAGAGATCGAACACGATCTCGGCGGTCTGGGGGTTTCCGGCATCGATGGCGATCAACCACTCGACGAAAAGGTTGGTGTCTCGCTCCTCTAAACGGTCGGCTTCGGCGGCGAGTTTGAGAGACTGTTCACTGGCGACCGCAGCCCTGTCGGACAACAGAAAGCGTTCCCGGATCCACTCAGCGCTTTGGAAGCCAGCCCAGGCGAAGGCGAGCATGGACACAGCGGCGATGAGCGCCAGCACCGTGTCACCGCGATCGCGGGCTGCGACGTCGTGAGAAGGTTCAGTGATGGGCAACACGAGACGGAGGCTAGAGCAGAGGCGGCGCCACTCAGTCCTGTCCACGATTTCAGCGGAGTTTCACTACTGTCATTTGCGGGGCTCAAGTCCGAGCGGAATCAACCGATACATACGGTGATGACCGACGCCACGACACTGCTCACGGGACGAATCACTCGTCGCTCGATGAGCGGTCTCATCATTGCGGTGCTGCTCGTGACGCCACTCGAGGCATTCGCCTACGACAATCCGATTGTGACCGGCACTGTGCCCCTCAGGGCGGGTCTTCTGCTTCTGATCCTGCTCGGGCTGCGGACCACGCGGATCACCGCGGTCGAGGCTGGCCAGTTGTTCCTTGCGCAGGCTCTGCTTTCCATGGCGACCTGGTCGGTGCTGCTCGACTTCGACCCAAACCGGATCGCTGTCCAGACTCTTGCCTACGGGACAATCCTGCCGGTCTGCACACTTCTGATCGCTCCGAAGGCCACTCGCCGCCGCTGGGCGTTCCTGGTCTTCTGCGTGACGCTGTATCCAGCCGTCGTGCGCCTGACGCCCGAGAATCTCGGCCTGCTCGCACAGGTCATCGCCACGTTGTTGGTGCACGGCGCTTCAGTTGCGGCGTTGGACACCCACGCCGACAGGGCTGAACTCGCCGGTGAGATGGCGGATATCGATCCGCTGACCGGGCTCCTCAACCGCCGCGCTGCGCTCAACGAGCTCGCTCGGGGCGTCGACCGGTCAGCGGACGATCAGCGCTCAGCGGCGATCGTGCTGCTTGACCTCGATCACTTCAAGCAGCTCAACGACACACTCGGGCATGAAGCTGGCGACGACACGCTGCGCCATGTGGCCCATGTCCTGGCGGCGTTTGTGCGACCGACCGACCATGTTTGTCGGTGGGGCGGTGAGGAGTTCCTCGTCGTCCTTCCTGACGCGGACGAAGCCCTCGCCATCGACATGGCCGAGCGTCTTCGTTTGCGTCTCGTCGACGTGGGCGTCACTGCCTCGTTTGGTGTGGCTGAGGTTGAGGCAGCGGACACGGTGACGAGCTGGGTCCGGCGCGCCGATGATGCGATGTACGTCGCGAAGCACGAGGGGCGAAACACGGTGCACGTGGCCCGGCGTACCGACCGCCTGACGGTCGAACGACCTGGGGCGCTCGGGGCGCCATGAACTCACGTGACGGGTGTTGCCTCGGCTGACCGGGGACGGCCAATCAAGATGTTGTTGACGACGGACCCGATCACCGCTGCATCGCCGCATTGATGTCGACCGCGGTCGGTCAGATATCGATGCCCTTGGCGACGACCGGCTCCATCATCGTGATCTCCGGGCGACCGCCGAGGAGTCCGCCAAACTTGCCCATGGCGGCTTTCATGCCGTCGCCCTTGCCGTGAACGCCGAGGGCTTCGCCATCGGTGTACATCTCAAAGAAGAAGTACACGCCTTCGTTGGCGGTGTCTTTGTGGGCGCTGTAGATCTCGAGACCTGTTTCTTCATCGGCTGCGGCAACCACTTCGGCGAGCACGGCTTCGAGCTCAGCGGCCTTTCCGTCGGCGGCAGTGAGCTTGGCAATGAGTGAAATCTTGGACATCGCCAGAAGCTAGTCGGGCACCGCTCTCGCTCAACAGCTGAGGAGGCTGGTCAGTGCGTCAGCCCAGCTTCTCGGCGAACCAGTCGAGGATGATCTCGGCGCGCTGCACCCGGTGGATGGGCGACCCGGTCCGTGAGAGTTCGTGGTTCTCACCGGGGAATCGATAGAAGTCGACTTCTTTGCCGAGCAACTTGAGTGCGATCCACAGTTCCTCGGCCTGGACGATGGGGCAGCGCCAGTCCTCTTCGGAGTGGATGAGGAGCATGGGCTTGTCGATGTTGCGGACAGCATTGATGGGCGATGCATCGACGTAGGGGCTGGGGTCCTCGATATGGGATGGGCCGTGCTCGGTTTTGAACGTCGTGGCGATGTCGCTCGACCACTCCTCCGAGAGCAGGTTGTTGACCGAGCGTTCCGAGCAGAATGCGCGGAACCGTTCGCCGTGGTGGCCAGCGAGCCAGGTCGCCATGAAGCCGCCGTACGAGCCGCCGATCATACCGACGCGGGCGCGGTCGCAGAAGGGGTAGCGCTCGAGCGCGCCGTCGATGATCGCCAGTACGTCCTCGACGTCGAGGGCGCCCCAGCCGGAGCCGGCGCGTACCGGGTGCTTCGGACCGAGAACCGCTTGCCCCCACGCTTCCTCGCGGCCGCTGCCGCCACGGGGATTGCCGAGGACGACGACGAATCCTGCGGCCGCTTGCATCTGTGCCTCGTCGAAGAAGTAGTCGCCGTACTGCGTGAATGGTCCGCCGTGCACGTTGAGGAGCACGGGATAGGTCTTCGACTCGTCGAAGTCAGCTGGCCGCATGATCCAGGCGTCGATGTCGTTCGAGCCGTCAGTGGTGGGCACAGCGAACTTCTCCCAGGGGAGCAGATCCGCGGCCAGCTTCGCCCCGACCGACGTGCGCTGCGCGTCGGCGACGAAAAGCTCGGGCGTGTGATCGATGGTGGAACGGGTGGTGGCAAGCGTGCCAGCAGCTGCGTCGAAACTATGGACCGTGAAGCGGCCCGAGGTGAGCGGCGTCGGTGCGGTGGATCCGTCGGCAGCGAGCCGGTACAGGTGGTTGTCTCCTCGATCCTCAGCCGTGGCGAGCAAGGTGTGGTTGTTCTCCCAGAGTGGTGGGCGCATTCCAGCCATGCAGAGGAAGGTGCGATCGAGGCCGTCCGAGGCCCATGTGACGTCCTCGACCGACGCGCCGTTTGAATCGAGTGGGATCACACCGATGCGAGCGTTCTGCGGGAAAGTCATGAGATCACCGCGGCCGATGAACGCCACTGTTGAGCCATCAGGTGACACCGACGGGAATCCGAGGTCGCCGTCATGACTCGTGAGGCACCGGATGGCGTCTGGGTTGGTGTCTGCCTCAAGGGGAACGAGGTAGAGGTCGGTCGCCAGATCGGAGTCCCAGGTGTCGTGGCGTTGTGCCGAGACCACGAGGGCGGATGAATCGTGCAGCCATGCTGGGCTGCTGTGCTGGAACTCGCCGGGGGTCAGGTTGCGCGGCGTACCGGTGCCGTCAGCGGCGATCACATAGATGTGTTGGGGACGATCAAAGACCCAGTCCTCGCCGTTCAGTCGACTGAACAAGCGGTCGACCTTGCGGGGTGCCCGCCAGGCATCGCTCTCCTGCGTGTATCGCTCGTCCTGCGTGCGGCTGGTGAAGGCAATGGTGCGACCGTCTGGAGACCACGCAAGATCGCCGAGCCCGTCCGGCATTGCGCAGAGCGAGCGGGTTTCGCCAGGCGTCTCGACTGGCAGGACGTGCAGTGTGGATTCGCCCTGCTTTTCGCTGCGGCGCGATGTGAATGCGAGGAATCGGCCGTCGGGAGACCAGATCGGGTTGTTGTCGTGGTCGCCGCCGGTGACTGGAGCGTCGTCGATCCAGATCTGGCTGAACGTGGTGTTCTTTTCGAGACTGGCCGTGGCAACGACAAACGCCACGCGTGAACCATGAGGTGAGACCCGCGGTTGGCCAACTGAGGTGCGCCCGTCGATGAGTCGCTCGGCGACGCGGGTGTGCAGGGATTTCTCGATGGTCGACTCACTCATGGGCGTGACGGTATCGGTTCGTGCTGACGCCGCATGTGCAGCTTCAGGTACGGAATATGCAGTATCTGACAGCTGCGACAAGTGGCAGGCGATGTGCGGTCCGTGCCCTCCGTGACAAGACGCGTACAGTCAACTCATGGCTGATGTTGTTCTGCGCGGTGGCCGGCTCCCGTACAACCTCGTGGGCAGCCAGGAGGCTGGCGGCCTTCCGTTCGTCTGGGGCCACGGTCTCACGTCGAGCCGGGCTGACGAAGACATGATGCCCCTCATTGACAGCGCGGTCATCGCAGAACGGCGCCAGGTCGTCCGTTACGACGCGCGTGGTCACGGTCTGTCTTCTGATCTCAGCGCGCCGGCCGACGGTGATTGGGCTGCACTTGCACGTGATCAGATTGGTCTCATTGACCACCTCGGCTGGGGCGATGTCCTCCTCGGTGGTGCGTCGATGGGAACGGGCACGGCACTGCACGCGGCGCTCTCGCTGGGCGACCGGGTGCGCGGGCTTGTTCTGGTCATTCCACCCACGGCGTGGGAAACCCGGGCCGCGCAGGTCGACCTGTACGAGCAGATGGCGGCAGCGGTCGAGCGCGACGGCACGGGGGTGCTCGAAGCAGGCGCCCGAGCGACACCTCCGCCCGACCCGTTCGCCGACGACGACTCCTGGCTTGACCGACGGTTGCATGTGCTCGGAGCAGCGGACCCGAAGCGACTCGCCGCGATCTTCCGCGGAGCCGGGACAGCGGATCTCCCGCTGCCTGAGGCGCTCGCAACGATTGCAGCGCCGACTCTCGTGCTGGCATGGTCGGGCGACCCTGGTCATCCGATCAGTACCGCCGAACGGTTGGGCGCATTGCTTCCGAACAGCGACGTCGTGATTTCATCGACACGTGAGGACCTCGACACGTGGACGTCACGTTGCGCCGCTTTCCTGGACGAACGATGACTGAGCCGGACGTGCATGTGAATGTCGGCTCGGCCGAGTCCGAGCTGGCCAAGGAGCGGACGTTTGGCGGGTACGGACTCGATGTTGAACGTGACATTCGCTGCATCGACCTGAACGGCATCGGCGAACGGCAGGTCGAGATCGATGATGAGATCTGGGCTGCTGCGACGGACATCGGGTTCTTCCAAGTCATCGGACATGGAATTCCGCAGCAGCAGATCGACGAAGCGTTTGGGCTGGCAGAGGCATTCTTTGATCTCTCGGCCGACACGAAGGAGCAATGGCCGCTGCGATCCGGCACGAACTCGGGGTGGGAATTTCGTTCCCAGCAACGGCCATCGACCGGCACCCTCGACCAGAAGGAGTCGTACCAGGTCACGACGAGCCGGATGGACCGACTGGACCTGTGGCCGAGTGATGACGAACTCGCTGGGTTCCGCGCGACGATGGAGGCGTTCGAGCGGGCGAACTGGGTGCTCGCCATGCGACTGCTCGAGACCTTTGCCCGCAAGCTTGGCCTCGTCGACGACTTCTTCACGCAGCGCCACGACCCTGCGTCACCTGAGTATCAAAGCACGCTGCGCCTTCTGCACTACCTCCCGATGCAGGCCGCTGACCTTGACGACAGCATCTGGAGAGCGGGGGCACACACTGACTACGACTGTCTCACGCTGCTCCACCAACGGCCCGGCGAGCACGGCTTGCAGCTCTGCCCGGGCGCCGACGCAGCGCAGCGCCACGATCCTGATGCGCCGCTCGGCTGGACCAGCGTGGACCCGACGCCGGGCACGATCACGTGCAATATCGGCGACATGCTGATGCGGTGGAGCGACGATCAGTTGCCGAGCACGCTGCACCGTGTCCGCATGCCGCGGGCCGACGAATATCAGGGACCGCGCTACTCGATGGCATTCTTTGCCCAGGCCGACCGCAATGCGATCATCCACGGGCCGAGTGGCCGCTACGCGCCCATCACCGCCGCCGAGTATCTCCAGCAGCGCATCGCCGCCAACTTCGCCGGCTGAAATGTTCGCTGGGCAATCGAGGTCACGCCGTCGTCGCGGGGACTCGAGCGGCGCCAAAGCGCATGACACCGTCGACAATGGGAGCCTTGGCGATGAACTTCTTGTCGGCGCGATGACTCTGTGTGTTGATCCATGGTTCGCGGTCACCCTGGCGGGGGAGGAGCGGCATCATCCGTGCCATGTAGCCAGCCGAGAAGTCGTCGATGAACGGTCGCTCGGGCATGTCGGCGTCCTCTGGTCGCAGCCGCGGGGTGGCCTGCGTCATGCCCGACTCGGTCATGTGGTTGAGGAGACGGCAGACCCACTGGCACGTGATATCAGCCCGTAGGGTCCACGACGCATTGATGTAGCCGAATGATGACGCCATGTTGGGTACGTCGGAGTAGGCAATCCCCTTGTAGGTCCACGTCTTCGAGAAATCGACCGGTTGGCCATCGACGCTGAAGTCCATATCGCCGATGGTGACGAGCTGGAGGCCGGTGGCGGTGACGATGATGTCGGCATCGATGTGCTCACCGTTGGTCAACAGAATGCCCGTCGCGGTGAACGTGTCGATCTCGGCGGTGACCACGGAGGCGTCGCCGCTGTTGATCGAGTTGTAGAGGTCACTGTCGGGGATCAAGCACAGCCGCTGGTCCCACGGGTTGTATTCGGGTGTGAAATGCTCAGCTACCGTCTCATCGCCAAGTTCCTTCTTCGCCAGCTTGAGTAGCTTCTCGCGCATCTTGTCGGGCTTGGTTCGGGTCTGCTTGTAGAAGAACTCGCCGAGCGTGGCATTCCGCCAGCGTGTGATTCCGTAGGCCGTGCTGTCGGGGAGCACCTTGCGGAGTCCGTTCGCGATCGGGTCAACGGCGGGGCGTGACACGACGTAGGTGGGCGAGCGTTGCAGCATCGTGACGTGCGAGGCGGTGGTGGCCATCGCTGGCACCAAGGTCATTGCAGTCGCCCCAGATCCGATCACGACGACACGTTTGCCCTCGTAGTCGAGGTCCTCAGGCCACTTCTGCGGGTGGACGATGGGGCCAGCGAAGTCCGTGCTCCCCGGGAATTCGGGCTCGTACCCGCCCTTGTAGCTGTAATAGCCCGAGCACATGAACAGGTAGTTACAGGTGTAGGCGACGGTCTGTCTGCCGCCCTCGGCGCCGACCTGTGCGGTCACGGTCCAGGTTGACGTCTCGCTCGACCACGAAGCGTCGGTGACCATGTGCTGGAAACGCATCTTCTGGTCGATGCCGAACTCAGCAGCCGTTTCGCGCACATAGGTGAGGATCGATGGGCCGTCAGCGATGGCCTTGGCCTCGGTCCACGGCTTGAAGCTGTAGCCCAAAGTGTGCATGTCGCTGTCGGAGCGCACGCCGGGGTATCGGAACAGGTCCCAGGTCCCGCCGAGGTCGTCACGACCTTCGAGGATCACATAGTCACGGTCCGGGCAGTCTTGCTGCAGGTGGTAACCGGCACCGATGCCGGAGATGCCGGCGCCGACAATGACGACATCGAAGTGCTGGACCGTCGGACTCGTCATGACGTTGCCCCGTCGCGAGCGGCGGCCATTCGTTCGAGCATGGCCCCCATTTGGGCGTGCACCGCGTTGACGGCCTGCAACGGTCGCATCATGACTTTGAACTCGGTGATCATGCCGTCGTCATCGCAGGTGATGATGTCGACGCCGTTGACGTACTTGCCAGCGACCGTGGTCTCGAACTCGAGCATGGCGTGATGGCCCTGCAGGATTGTCTTGATATAGCCAAACTCGCCCGAACCAGATGACGTGGCCTTCGTCTCGACGTCGGAGTCGCCGCCGAGTGTCCCTCCAGCAGCGCTGAGATACACCTTGGTGATCTCGCGGCCCTCCTGAGGCGTGAAGACAACGGGGGAGAGGAAGACGCAATCCGGATGCAGCAGCGCATCGAAGCCGCCGTCGAGCTCGCGGCGCAGATGTGCATACCACTTGTCCATGCACTCGAAGATCGGGTCGGACTTGACGTTTGGTTCCGAGGGGCTCATCCGAGGTCCTCGACCGATGAGATGATGTACTTCTTGATGGAGGCGCTGGTCACGGCAAGGCCTTTCCGGGTCTCTTGCCAGTCAGCCATGTGTGCGCTGGCGAAGTGCCCGTCGAGCGCAGTCTGGTCGTCCCACAACTCATACAGCAGCACTCGGTTGTCGTCATTTGGGTCAGGTGTAAAGGCATATTCATGGCACCCCGACTCCTCAAGTGTGGCTGCCACCATGGGTTGCACGGCGTTGAGGAAGGGCTCGCGCCCTCCTGGTTCGGCGACGAGCGATCCAGCGACGATGAGCATGACTCGACCGTAGTTTCGCCAGCCTCAGTGAATGCAGTCCGCATGTGCGAGCATCGGCGTCATGAGTGCAATCGCGGGAGCGTCCGAGCTGATCGAACCCACGCCCGGCACGCGGTCGTTCCGGACCGAACGAGTGGTGCGGCTTGGTGACGTTGACCCCGGTGGTCGGCTTCGGCTCGACGCGACAGCGCGCCTGCTGCAGGACGTCGCCAGCGACGATGCGACTGACGCTGGCCTCGACGGTGCGTGGGGATGGATTGTGCGCCGAACCCTCATCGAGGTGCGCCACGCCGCGATGCTGGACGAAGCCGTGGAGCTCACCACCTACTGCACGGGTATGGGCCGGAGCTGGGCCGAACGCACGACGCGCATCCGCGGTCGCGCCGCGGCCGACATCTTCAGCACGAGCGTGTGGGTGCAAGTCGCAACTGACACGGGCCGTCCGACGCCTCTCACCGGCCAGTTCCTCGACACCTACGGCCCCGCCTGCGATGG
>JABJAB010000116.1 GCA_018666235.1 Ilumatobacter sp. | reverse complement strand
TCGAGCATGTCCGTGATGCTCTTGCGGCGTGAGTGCCTCCCCTGGGGCTCGAACCCAGAACCAATGGATTAAAAGTCCACTGCTCTACCATTGAGCTAGAGAGGCAGGGCGCACGAGGAAACTCGCACGTGTACGCGCAAGGATAGAGCCATCTGGCCCGTTCCCAATTGCCAACCGAGGATAACCAAAGTGTCCCAGTCAAATTGCCTGTCAATCAGCTAACACAGATCCGACTGTGCCTCCGAAGGACCGCCCCTACCCGACATATCAGGAACTGCGATTATCGGGCGCTGCACTTGGGCCGAAGTGTGGCGGCCTCGCCATCTTGGGGCGAACTTCGGGCTCGTGTTCTGCGGGCCTTCGCTCGGACCGCCGGTCCGTGATGTTGCCGGTTGCTGCGCGGTGGGTTCTGCCGGCCCAACGGTCGAGACCGTTCTGCACGCCGAACTAGCGACGCCAGAAACTAACCGCAATAGCGTCGAGAACTTTGTGCTAAACAGTTTTCAACCGAAGACAACTAGAAGGAGAAAATGTTATGGACGAATCAACATGGATGGAAATGTCAGCACAGAATTCCACCCGGCAGAGCTGGTCTCAGCTCACCTATTTCATTTCAGTATTTGCTTTAACAGCCACCATTGTCTTCGGCGAAGCCGGCGACTACGCACTCCTTCTAACAGTCGCAGCAGTCGGTGTTGGCCTGTTTGGAATTTTGTCTTTCGATGCCGCTCAGCAGGGGTGGATGCAAATGGCAGAGTCAATGCCCGACAGCATTGCTTCGACTGCAGTCGGCAAAGCAGCGAGTCAGACCGGTCAATACAACTTTTACAGGGCAACTAATGCCGTAGTTACCGCCATCATTTCGGCAGCTCAAATAATAGCAATCAACTAACGTGCAGGCCCGTTGGCCAGCGTTCTGATAACCAACTGTGGGATTTCTTCGAGTCCATGCTGCAAATAAACATTGCGGCCGACATCGATATCCTCGCCGTACTAGGGGCGATCTCAATGGCGGGTTAGGCGGTCACGGTGGGCGCACGAGTGAACCTCGCACGTGTACGCACAAGCAGAGAGCCATCTGGCCCGTTCCCAATTCCAACCGGGGATAACCAAAGTGTCCCAGTCAAATTGCCTGTCAATCAGCCAACACCGACCCGCCAGTGCCTCCAAACCCACCCACCGCCTAGTTTGAAGGGTGATGAGCTTTGGGCACCGTGCCCACCCCAGAAAGGGTCCGACAAAATGACCACAGCGATGTACGCGCCGTCTGACCACAGCGGCAATCCCGCGTTCAGCGACCGAGTCACATCCGAGTACATGACAGCGCCAGCTGAGCGCGGCACGACGATGACTCGTGGCGGCGTAGCAATCAAGACGCTTGTTAACCTTGCGGTGCTAATTGCTGCTGGTGCGTGGGGCTGGTCGTCGGCCACCGATCCCGTCGCGGCTGACGCCGGCGCCGGCTATGCCAATGTGACCGTGACCATTCCAGGTGGATTCTGGCTGGCATCGTTCGGTGCCTTCTTCGTCGGGATCCTTTGCGCGTTCAACCCTCGCCGCGCAGCCTTTTTCGGCATCCTCTACGCCATGCTCGAGGGGTACGTCCTGGGTGCGATCTCTGCAATGTTCGAGGCACAAACCGAAGGCATCGTCAGCGCCGCGATCCTCAGCACCGTCTGCGTCTTCATCGTCGCCTGGCTCGTGTACGCCTTGGGCATCATCAAACCGACGCGCAAGCTGGCGTTCGGCGTCACGGCCGCAATGGGCGGGTTGATGTTGCTCTACTTCTTCGTCTTCATCGTGTCGCTGTTCGACTGGGGGTGGCTCTACAGCGAGAGCTTCCGCACCATCGGCTTGGTCGTCACCGTGCTCGCAATCATCCTGGCCGCGCTCAGCTTGACTCTCGACTTCGGCTCCATCGACGCCGGGGTCGAGGCCGGTGCACCCAAATTCATGGAGTGGTACAGCGCCTATGGCCTCATGGTCACACTGATCTGGCTCTATCTGCTGATTCTGCGACTCCTGGCCATCCTGGGCCGCAACAGGTGACCAGCGTTCGGCGGCAATCAACCGGGTGAGGTCAACTTCGCGACCGCTCCGCGCATCACATGCTCGGGCTGAGCACCAATCACCGTGTCGACGACTGCGCCGTCGCGCAAGAACACGAGCATCGGAATACTCGACGCGTTGAATCGCTGCGAGATCACCGGGGAGCCATCGACGTTGACCTTCACGACCTTCAACGACCCAGAAAAATCGCCAGCCAGCTTCTCGAGAATTGGCGCCACCATCCGGCACGGGCCGCACCATGGCGCCCACAGGTCGACAAGAACGAGACGCGACGTGTCGGTCACCTGAGCGAAGTCGACGTCGGTCGCATCGACCAGCCACGGAAGGTCGGCATGACACTTTGCGCACGTCGGTTTTCCCGACGACGCGGCCGGCACACGATTCTTCGCACCACATGATGGACAGGGCACCACATTTGCTGCCATATTCTAACGATACGGGTGCCAGCACAGTTGAGGGGCCCGGCTCCGCTCGCGGCAGGCGCAGCGAGTCGGCGCGACCTACTTCGACCGGTGCACAGACACGTGTGGCAGCAGCGCGGTGAAGCCGCGCACGTGGTCATCGACAAGCGATTGCGCCGTCGACCATGACGTCACCTCCACCAACATCGAGCGCAACCCGGCGGTCCGCGCCGACCACGATTCACCACCACCGAGATGAGAGACTGCGGGACGAACTTGAATCCCAGCAGCGTTCGCCCACAACTCCGCGTACTGAATCGGGCAGTCGGCAACAGGCGCCACGTAGTCGAGGGGTTGGTGGATCCAAATCACCAAGTCGGGTCGCTCGGTCTGCAGCAAGTTCATCGCCGCCTGCGTTTCGAGTTCCGAACCCGGACCAGGACCAGAGCTGTCCTTCGATGAAGACCACAGCCACGGAAAATTGCGGTTCAGATCGACGCCCCGAGCATTGCGCCGGGTGTTCGCCGCCCAGCCATCCGGGTTCAGCGATGGAATGATCGTCACGTTCATGTCGGCCGGGCGGGCGGTGTGGAGGAATGCCTCCGCCAACGGGTAGGTGATCCGCTCGTTGCCGTGCATCCCAGACACCACCGTCACATGCCGTGTCGCTCCACGCGATCGAGAGTCCCATCGAACAATCTGGCGCCCTTGGACTGTGGTGCCAATCGAACCTTGGGTCCAACGTCCACGATCAGCGACCGGGTCAAGACGCACTGCCGGGGAAGCCACCGACGCCGCTTTATCGACCGAAGGTGCGGAGCGAGCACCCGCGAAGCTTCGCCAGCCCACAGCGGTTGTGACTGCGACTCCGGCAACCGTTCTAATTGCTGTGCGCCGAGTAACGATGTCGAAAACCTAGCCGAACGACCCACTCGGTTGAGGAGTTACCGTGCTGTTGCGAGTCGGAAATTTCGGAGAATCCCAACGTTGCCAGAGTCAGGACGTCGTCAAAATCCGAATGATTGAGAAGTCAACGGGGAACGAACTCGCCGAGCACAGCCGTAGTCCGAGCGAGCGACCTGAGTAAGGCTGCTCGGCGATTTCCAGGGATCGTCGGGTCAGCGAGTTGAGCACGCACGTCTCGAATTATCCACCCGTTGTCCCTATCGACCCAGGTCGGTATCACACGGGGGCGGTCCACGACGGCTTCAACACCATTGGGCTTCCTCGCGTTGTCGACAAACGTGACATTGAAGTCGACGACCGCTCCGTCTTGGGAAGAGGCAGGGAACCACGGGCTCTCGCGCATATTCGACAAGAAATTGCCGAGTCCGAATGCAACCCAGACGCCGTTGATTCGCTCGACTGGTTGCAGCACGTGCGCATGGTGGCCAAGAATCAGATCCACGGCGCCGCTCGCGGTCACCGCCTCAGCAACTCTTCTCTGCTCTGCGCTGGGCTGGCGGTCATACTCGACGCCCCAATGAAGACTGAGTACGACAAGCTCGGCGCCGCGTTGTCGCGCCACGCGACCATCGGCGATGATCCGGTCGACGTTGATGAGCGGCGACCGCCACTGTTGGCCAGAGGGGACGTACGCGCCGTTAAAGCCATAGGTGTAGGACAAATGGGTGACCGCAGCGCCATTCATGCTGACGACTTGCGGAATCGCCTCCGCAGGGGTCCGAGCCATTCCTGACTGCTGAACGCCTACCGACTCAAGCGCCGCGACCGTTCGATCGATGCCTGCGACCCCACGATCGAACGTGTGGTTGCTCGCGGTCGAGCAGCGGTCGTACCCGGCGCTGGCAATGGCATTGGTTACTTCAACCGGCACTCCGTACACCGGATAGGTCGACAGCGCCTGACCGACAGGCACGATCGGGGTCTCGAGATGGCAGATCGCGAGGTCGGCGAAGCCAATCACCGGCGCGATGTCGGCGAACATCGGCGCGAAGTTGTACCCGGCCCCACCGGCATTGCTCGCTGCCTGCGACCAAAGTGGGCTGTGCGGCAAGATGTCTCCCGTTCCCGAGACGGTCAGGTGGCGCACGGGCGGGGTGAGCCGTTCAGCAGGCGCAGTTGCCCGACCCAAACCATCGATGCTTTCGGACCGAGTTGCGCCACCCGTGAAGGGCCCCGCCGTGATCAAGCATCCCGCTGCCACACCAACAGCCAGGAGCGACCGTCGAACTCCGAAACGGGGCATCTGACGATGATAGATGACCAAGGTCGTGCGCATCCGAACAGTCCGAGGCATCAAGTCGGCCAATGAGACAGGCCCGGCCCCAGCATTTCGTAGGGTGTCGGCATGAGTCGGATATATGCAGGGGCGGATCAGTTGGTCGATGTCTACGGCGCAATGTTTGAGCGTGTGGCCGAGGACGACTCGATCGACGATCTAGTCGAGCAGCAGATGGCGATCAACTTCCGACTCAACGATCCCGCGGCCGACATCTGGGTCGACGGCCGCCTCGCCGCCTGACACCATCGTGCTCTCAGATCGTGCCGATGGTCAGCCATGAGTCCACTCTGGGAGTCCGTTCTCGACGCGACTATTACGGAGTTCACGATCGCAAAACAGTCACTCGACCTGGCCCCCACGATCGGCGAATGTCGCATAAACTTCGGCCGATCATGACCGAGCCGATGCATGCTGCACGACGCCGAGCGCCGAGCGCGCTGCGAGTTCTCACGGCCGTCGCCATTCTCGCCTCGATTCTCACGCTGATCACGCCGGGCGCTGACCGCCTTGATGCCAGCGCTGCAACGGGTGGCCAAGCGTCTCGTTACGTTGCGATATCGCCGGAGCGTGTGCTCGATACGCGGTACCCAGGCTTCGGCGTCACTCGTGACGGCGACGGCGACACGCTCTCACTCGACCCACTCACCCCCGCAGTCATCGCAGCGGCCGGCGTCGATCCACTCGCCGTCAAGGC
>JABJAB010000018.1 GCA_018666235.1 Ilumatobacter sp. | reverse complement strand
TCGGCGTGTTCGCAATGTGGGGCCTCGTCATTGTTGAGTTGACATCTCTGGCCATGAAACGGCTCCCTCGGAAGGTGTGGCGCGGCATTCATTTCACCAGCTATCTCACGTTTCTGCTCACGAGCTTGCACGGCACGTTTGCTGGCACAGATGCAACGAACAAGCTCTATGTTGCGACGACAGTGGTGACGACGGCTGCGCTCGTTGTCGCGGCGTCGTACCGAGTGTTCACCCGTCCGATCGCGCTGACCGCCGCGTCAATTGATGCATCGCCCGCGCCCAATCGGTCCGGCATGCCGGAGTTCTTTCCGGCACCGAAGGATCACCCACGCTCCAACAACGAAATTGGTGCCCGCGCCGACTAAAGAAAGTCGCATGACCGACGCCGTAACTGAACATGTCGACGTGCTGATTGTCGGCGCGGGGATCTCAGGGATCGGCGGTGCTTACCACTTGCGGGATCAGTGCCCGGACAAGACCTTTGTCGTCCTCGAGAATCAGGACGGCTTCGGCGGTACGTGGCGCACGCATACCTATCCGGGCGTTCGCTCTGACAGCGACCTCCACACGTTCGGCTACCGCTTCAAGCCGTGGCGCAATGCACCCATTGGGTCCGCGGAAGAGATCATGACCTATCTCGGCGAGGTGATCGACGAGAACGACCTCGCTCGCCATATCCGCTACCAGCACGCGATCTCGGCAGCGACGTGGTCGTCAGAGGACAAGCTTTGGACGCTTGAGGTCACCCAGACCAGCACCGGCGAGCAGCTTCGGTTCACGGCCAACTTCCTGTGGATGTGTCAGGGCTACTACCGCCACTCCGAGGGATATACCCCCACCTGGGAGGGAATGGAGAACTTCCGCGGGCCCATCGTGCATCCGCAGACCTGGCCTGATGATCTCGACTACGCGGGCAAGAATGTCGTCGTCATCGGTTCCGGAGCCACGGCTGCGACCCTCATTCCCGCGATGGTCGACGACTGCAACCACATCACGATGCTGCAGCGATCACCGACCTACTTCGCGACAGGGCGCAACATCAATGAGCTCGTCGAGTCGTTGCGCGAAATCGACATCGACGAGGCATGGATTCACGAGATCGCGCGGCGCAGGATCCTCCACGACCAGCACGCGTTCATGGAGTTGGCGGCCACCGAGCCGGACATGGTGAAGGAGGAACTTTTTGCCGCCATCCGCGAATACCTCGGCGACGACTACGACATCGAGAAGCACTTCGGTCCGTCCTACCGGCCGTGGCAGCAGCGCGTGGCGTTCGTCCCGAATGGCGACCTGTTCCAGGGCATTGCCAGCGGTCAGGCATCGGTCGTGACCGACCACATCGTTCGGTTCAACGAGACGGGCATTGAACTCGCATCCGGTGAGCAACTCGACGCAGACATCATCGTCACTGCGACCGGATTCAACCTCAACGTTCTCGGCGACATTGCGTTCACGATTGACGGCGAGCCGCTCGCCTTTCACGACAGCGTGACGTACCGCGGGACCATGTTTAGCGGCATCCCGAACATGGCCTGGGTGTTCGGCTACTTCCGGGCGAGTTGGACGCTCCGTGCCGACATGATCGGTGACTTTGTCTGCCGATTACTTCGGCACATGGACGACAAAGGTGCGGCGATGGTCACTCCGATGCTGCGGGAAGCCGACTCAGACATGGCATTGCTGCCGTGGGTCGATCCGGAGAACTTCAACCCGGGCTATCTGAGTCGAGGGCTCCACCTGTTGCCGAAGCAGGGCGATCGCGAGCCATGGCAACACAAGCAGATGTATTGGGTTGAGAAAGACGAGCTGCCAGCGGCTGACCTGGACGACGGAACGCTCGTCTACGACTGAGCTGTCGAGAGCGACACAACTCAGCGCCTCACTGGAGCGGATACGGGGAATCGAACCCCGGTCAACAGGTTGGAAACCTGTGGCTCTACCATTGAGCTACATCCGCAAAATTACGTCGCTTATCGTAGCGCCGTGGGCAAGCGTGATGCACCTGCCTCCGCGAGATCGTGCGGCTGGTCGGCCGCAACGTTCGGTTCAAGGGTTGAGATGAGTACGACAACCGAGAGTGACCTGCTTGTCCGAGTCCGCAAGCTGCTGGATAAGGCTGAAGGGACGCTCAACGCCCACGAAGCAGATGCATTTTCTCGCAAGGCAGCGGAGTTGATCGCCGAACACCGGATCGACCCGGAACGTCTTGCTGCGGTGGATGCGTCCGACGATTTGAGGGTGCGCGAGATCGAATTGGGTCGTGGTGCCTACGTACGGGCGCGTTTGGCGCTGCTCCAGGCAATTGCTGATGCACACGATGTTCGAGTGGTGTTTCAGTCGCGTCCGCATGGCACGGTTGCAATGGCGGCGGGCTTTCGCAGTGATCTCGATGTCGTCGAGGTGATGTATACGTCACTGCACCAGCAGGCCGCCTCGCAGATGGCCGGCGAAAAACGTCAGACCGGAGCAGCGACGCAGCGGTTCCGGCGGTCATTCTTGTTCGGGTTCGCGGACCGCATCGGTGAGGTGCTCGGCGAGTCACGGCAACGTGCGGAACAACTTGCTGATGATCAGCCTGGGGGAGGGGTGGGAAGAGCCGAGCGGGCACTGGCGACACGCGACCGTGAGCAGCGGATTGACGACTATTCCGCAACAGCCTTCGGTCGGGTGCGAACGGCTCGCGCTCCCAGCGCAGCGCAGACGGGTGGATGGGGCGCGGGCGCCGCCGCTGCGAGTGGCGCTGATGTCGGGCGCGCACGGCTGCCGGGTCGCAAGGCACTTGCGCGGTCGACCCGCCGATGAGTGATCCGGACCACACCGCGGTGTACGCCGCGGAACTTGCAGCCTTTGATGGCACCGACCTCGAGGAGATACAGCCGTTCGAGATGATCCAAGGCGCGCTGGAGCGTGTGGTGAGTGGATCATGGTGGCCAGGCGGGGTGGTCGATGTTCGGCAGGCTCGTTCCGACGCGTCGTCGTCAACCACGCGATGTGCTGTTCGCAAGCAGGGCTCCGCTGCAACCATCAGGCTGTCGGCCCCACAGATGACGCTCGCGACTGCAGCCCACGAACTCGCACACGCATTGGCCGGAGCGGGGCGAGGTCACGACGCGGTCTATCGACGGGCGTACCTCGACGTCGTTCGAGTCATCACAAACCTCGACACGACCGACCGCCGTCATGACATCCACGTCTCGCAACTCGCCGACGCATTCGCACGAGCCGGGCTGCGAGTGGGGGAGCGTGCGTGGCAGGCGCCGCCGGACGCAATCGGCAGCGCATTTGCGCTCTGAACCTCAGTAGGCTCACCGAGCCCAAGAGGGCGGATACGGGGTGTAGCGCAGCTTGGTTAGCGCGCCTGCTTTGGGAGCAGGAGGCCGGGAGTTCGAATCTCCCCACCCCGACCACATCGGAGCGATGCGGCCGATGGCCGTGTATCACGGATGTATCAGATTGCCCGGCGCTGCAAGCGGAGTTCGGGTCTCCCGCCTCGCGGATCGTTGCCTTCAGCGCTGCGCGGATAGCAGGGATGTGCCGCCTTCCTGCTCGTCCGCATCGGCACTGTCGAGCATTGCGAGCCATGCAGTGTTCGACCTGTCACGTACCAAGCGCTGTCTTGTCGCGGCGACCCATTGAACTCGGACAGTGTTAGCGTATAGACTAACATCTATGTCGATCTCCGCGATGATTCGTACTGAGCGGGAAACGCTGGGTCTGTCGATGCGCGACCTCGCCGCGCTGGCAGGAGTTTCGTATCCGACAATCTCGCGGATCGAGAACGGCCACGAAGATCCGCGTTGGGACACGTTGACAAAGATTGCGGCAGCACTCGGCAAGACTCTCGCTCCCACGTTCGAGACACGGCCGATTCTGCGGCTCGCCGACATCGACGTCGACGGTGCCACGGGTGAGCCGGATTGGACCCGGCTGCGCTCGTTCGCAGACCAGATCACGTTGCATCCCGAGTGGACCGCAGCCGCAATCGCAGACGCCCCCTCACCGGATTCGCCGTTCATGTCAAATCTGCTCGCCGCGATAGCGGAGAAGCTCGCGGACGACGCGAAGATCCAGCCGCCGGACTGGACGAAGCGGACTGTCGCGCTTGAATCGCGATGGGAAGCACCGGCGACGCCGAGGCGACGTGCGATGCACGCTGAAAACACGCCGGCTCAGTTCGCTGCGCGCGGCATCACCTTGCCGAAGCGGGCGATTTGGCGTGATCGAGAACTCATCCCGGGATGACGTTGCTTGACGGCGAAGCGATCAAAGCGCTCATCGTTGAGGTCGCTGCCGAGCTCGAAGATGAGGCCGAGCGAACGATCATCGTTGTCGGCGGATCACTGCTCGCATGGCACGGTCTCCGAGACGCAACCGAGGACGTCGACTCGATTCGTCGGCTCGATGACGCGTTGCGCCAAGCGGTCAAGACGGTCGCGGCGCGTCACGGACTGGCGGCCAACTGGTTGAACGATCACGCTGCTCCGTGGGCGCCGGCCACACTCGATGTGGATGCGTGTGAGGTGCTTCTCGAGCGCGGCAGGTTGCGTGTGTTGGGTTTGCCGCTTCGCGACATCTTCCTGATGAAACTCAACCGTGGCGATCCGCCGGACCTGGTCGACATGCGATCGGTCTGGCCGCTGGTGCGCGATGAGTTCGCGTCCTCAGCGGAGGTGATGGCGGCGTACTACGCAGCATTCCCGAACGAAGATCCTGCAGACGACCCGCACCTCGGCGACTTCGTCGTCACGGAACTCGCGAAGGGCGGGTTCGAGCTCCCGTTGAAGTGAACGCTTCGACGCGGCCGAAGGTTGTTCCCGCTCGAACACCGCGCTTGCAGCCAAGGCGAAGAAGTGAAGCGCCTCGGGTCGGTGACTGCTGATCGCCTGAGCCAAACCGGCGTCGTAGGGTAGGAGTCATGAGCAGCGTCGAGTACGAGAACGCCGATGGGATTGCCACGGTCCGGCTCAATCGGCCGGGCAGCTTGAACGGCATGAACAGCGAGATGATGAGCGGATTGTCGGACGCGTTCGCTGCTGTCGATGCCGATCAGTCTGTCCGTGTCGTCGTGCTCACCGGCACTGGCCGAGGATTCTGTGCCGGAGCCGACCTGGCGGCGGTGCGCGATGGCGACGAGGGCGCTGCGAGCGCCGAGACGATGGAGGCGATGTTCAACCCGGCAATGCGGGCCATCGCGTCGTGCCCGGTGCCGACGGTCGCACGGGTCAACGGTGTCGCCGCCGGGGGCGGGTTCGGTTTGGCGATGTCATGCGACATCTCGATCGCGGCGTCGTCCGCGTTCTTCGTGTCGACCTTTGGTCCACGACTCGGCCTCGTTCCCGACCTTGGCACCTCGTATCACCTGGCGGTGCGCGCTGGCGCCGCACGTGCGCGCGGCATCGCGATGCTGGGCGGTCGGATCACCGCGGAGCAGGCCGTCGATTGGGGATTGATCTGGCAGGCGGTCGACGATGACGAGTTGGATGCAGCCGTCGACGCGGTGACCGCCACGCTCAAACGTTCGTCACCGACGGCCATGACCCGCATCCGCAGCACGTTGGCGCAGGCCGCACGCAACACGTTGTCCGAGCATCTGGACCTCGAGCTCCACCATCAGCGTGACTTGATCCCACTGAACCTCGCCGAGGGCGCGGCTGCTTTCGTCGAGAAGCGTGACCCGGACTTCAGCCCGACGCGCTGATGGTCCCTGCTGGTGCGGGAACGATCAGCTCACCGACTTCCTCGCCCGAATGCGGCAGCTCTTTGACGAGTGCGCAGCGCTCGACGCGTCCGATGGCGTCCGGTTCCGGCTCCTCGTCGCTGCTTCCCGCTGTCTGACTGATTGAGTCGCGTGTGCTGGCCTCACCGGAGCGTTGATTGCAACCCTCGCCTTCAGCACGGCTCGTCGAAACAAGCGCACGTTCTTGTTGCAAGTCAAGCTCGAAAGTGTCGTATCCTGACCCCTCTGGGATTTGATGATGGTTCGGTGTACTCCGCCCAGCGGCGACGAGAGTCAATCAGCTCATGAACTCCGCCACTGACGACCGAGACGCGAGTGGGCTGGGCGCCTTCGAACGATTCCTCACGGTCTGGGTGACGCTCGCGATCGCCGCTGGCATTGGCCTCGGGCTTGTCGTTCCGGGTGTGTTCAAGCAGGTCGCCGACCTTGAGTTTGCCCAAGTCAACCTCGTCGTCGCCGTGCTGATCTGGCTGATGATCTACCCGATGATGCTCAAGGTCGAGCCCGACTGCCTGAGCGACGTGCGCCACCGGCCCAAGGGGCTGATCTTGACACTCTCGATCAACTGGCTGATCAAACCGTTCACGATGGCCGGCCTCGCCTACCTGTTCTTCCGATTCATCTATGCCGACTTCGTTCCGGCGGCAGAAGCAGACGAATACATCGCCGGCATGATCCTGCTCGGAGTCGCCCCATGCACCGCAATGGTGTTTGTGTGGAGCCAACTCACCAACGGCAACCCCAACTACACCCTCGCCCAAGTCTCCATCAACGACCTCATTTTGGTCTTCGCGTTTGCCCCCATTGCGGGCCTCCTTCTCGGCGTCACCGACCTCATTGTCCCTTGGGCCACGCTGATCGCGTCGGTCGCGATCTTCGTCGTCGTTCCACTCGGCGCGGGCCTCGCAACCAGGTCCTCACTCCTTCGTCGAGATGGGCCGGGCGCGGTCGAAACCTTTGCGGATCGACTCAAAGCAACGTCGATCATCGGACTTCTGCTGACCGTTGTTCTGCTGTTCGGATTCCAGGCTGAAACGATCATCGAGCAACCAGCACGTGTGCTGATGATCGCCATCCCACTGCTCATCCAGAGTTACGGGATCTTCGCGCTGGGCTACGGCTCCGCTCGCGTTCTACGGCTTCCGTTCGACGTGGCCGCCCCGGCAGCCATGATCGGGACGTCCAACTTCTTCGAACTCGCCGTGGCAGTTGCCATCAGCCTTTACGGCCTTGGCTCCGGCGCGGCGCTGGCCACCGTCGTTGGGGTGCTCATCGAGGTACCCGTCATGCTCTCGCTCGTCTCGTTCGCCAACCGAACCAAAGGCTGGTTCCCCGCGCTGCCGACCGGCACCAACCCGCCTCCGGTCGCCACGTCGAAAGAAGCGACTCGAGGAACGACCCCGACCGCGACACAGACTTCGCAGTCATCAAGAGCCACTCGTTCGCGAGAATGATTCTCCTCGGCGCACCCGTCGCCGTGGACCGGCCGGCTGGGGTTCGATCATCCGTCTCGTCGCTGATCACCGCAGGACACCGAGGTTCGCCAGACTGTCCGATCTGGCACGCATCGGTACGTGGAAGATTGAGTCGACCACTCGATGGAGGCGAGGTCGCGACCGTTCTCCGATCGCGGAATGCGACGACGACCGGCTCACCGCACGAGTGCTCGGTGGTCTCTGGTCGGAGATTGCTGATCTCAGACGTGCTCGTCTCGCCCATCGCAATCTTGCACTGACCAACGTGCTGATCAGCGACGACGAGTCGGCGTGGATTCTCGACTTCGATAGCGCCGAAGTCGCTGCCAGCGATCGAGATCTCGATCGTGACGTGGCTGAACTCTTGGTGGGGTTGTCCGTCAAGGTTGGCGTTGCGGCAACCGTGGATTCCGCCGTCGAGGTGCTCGGTGCTGAAGCCGTCGCGCGAACGCTCCCGCAACTCCAGCCACTGGCGCTTCCTACGGAGATCCGCTCCCTCGCGAGGCGTCACAAGGACCTTCTGAAGGACCTGTCCACCGCCATCCGCGACAGCACCGGCGCCGGTGAGGTCGAACTTGAACGGCTCCAGCGGATCAAGCCGCGGACGATCTTGATGATCGTCGCAGGCAGCCTCGCGTTCTACTCGCTGCTTCCGCAGCTCGCGAACGTCGACGAGACCGTCGACGCGTTGCGCGACGCCAACCTCTCGTGGGTTCCCGTCATCATCGCCGCGTCGTTTGCGACCTACGTTTTTGCCACGGTGTCTGCGCTCGGCGCCTACTCGTTCGATCTTCCTGTACTGGCCACGTTCCGCTCTCAGGTTGCATCGTCGTTCACCGCCCTGGTGGCCCCTGCCAACGCTGGATGTATGGGACTCGGCGTCAGGTTCTTGCAAAAGGCGGGTTTCGCGACACCGGCCGCCAGTTCTGCGGTCGGCCTCAACGCGCTCGGCTCGATCGTTGTACACGTCGTCTTGCTGTTCGCGTTCGTTTCCTGGACCGGCCAAACGGACGTTGGCAGTTTCGACTTGCCCGGCACAAGTACCGCGCTCGCGGTCATCGCGGTCGTGCTGGCGCTGTGCAGCCTGCTGTTGTTGATCGCACCCATACGACGTCGAGTGGTCGGACCGGTCGTCGGGATTCTGAAGTCCGCCGGAGGGCATCTTGGCGCTGGCTTCACCAGCCCGATCCGAGTCCTGGCATTGTTCGGCGGCTCGGCAATGATCACATTTGCCTACGCGGCAACACTCGGGTTCTCGGTTCAGGCCTTCGGTGGCGGGCTGTCTGTCCCGGAGATCTGTACAGCGTTCATCGTTGCGGTGACCATCGCGACGATCGCTCCGACACCGGGAGGTCTCGGAGCGCTCGAAGCCACGATGATTGCTGCTCTGGCAGGATTCGGTATGGACCACGGACCTGCCGTGGGAGCGGTCCTTACCTTTCGGCTCGCCACGTTCTGGCTCCCGATCTTGCCGGGCTGGTACACCTTCGCGTGGATGCAACGCAACGGCGAATTGTGAGCCTTGGGGACTGCGATCCGGCGGTTAGGGATAGGCGGAGGTCACGAACAGGTGGTGGAGAGTCGTTCGATCACGTCGCCTGCTGCATTCACGACGGCGGTGACTGACGTGGCGAGCTGCTGAGCATCTTCGACCGAGACTCCGCCGCTCAGACCGCCGAGCGCTGAACCCAAGTCAGAGACTGCTGAGTCGAGCGCGGAGATCTCATCCGATGCGACGTCGGAACCGCTGTCCTGCAGCTGTTTGAGATCCGATTCGATTGCTTCGAACCGCTCGGAGACGGCATCGGTTCCGCCAGCGATGATGTCGATGTCGCCGATTGTTTCGATGTTTGACCGCAAGCTGTCGCCAGCGTCGCAAAAGGCATCCGCGGATGAGTCGTCAGAACCACACGCAGACGCGAAGCCCAGTGAGAGTCCCGCTAACGCGACGGCACTAACCACACGGCGCGATCGCGCCTGAAACGAACCTGGACGATGGGAATGGGGCATCTCAACCTGCATTGACGGCTGTCTTATGGTCAGCATCGTCGTGGACACCGGTCGCAAGGGCGTCAAGCGTGTCATTCATGTGGTGGAAAAGAATCTGTTTAAGGTCCATGAGGATGTCTTTCGTTGGAGATGCAGCTGGCAAGAGGCGCAAGATACTGGACAATGGCCGACGTTTCCATCCGGATCGAGACGGTTGTCCCGCTGGCCCCTGTTCGATCAGCCCTGCTGGCGGTTGGTCAAGTGCGATACGAGCTCGCATGGTCGCGAATCAGTTCTTACGGTCCAGCACCGCCCCGAACGCCCGCCGTAGAGTCGCAGTGCACGAGTAAGTAGTCGCCAATCGGTAGCGGTGATGCCAGATAGCCGAAATGAGGAGCGAGATGAACGATGCACCCGAGGACACGGGTCCTCGAGACGACCAAGGCGGCAGCATCGAAGCGGACACCGCAATGACTCCTCCCGGCTCGATTCTTCAGCGCGTGCGCTCCACGATCACTCTGTCGCCGGATGACGACGAGCACGCCGTCCTCGACGAGCTCATTCCGGAAGGCGATGACTTTGTTTCGTACCTTCTCCAGTTCTGCTCCTTGACCATGCTGTCAGCAAGCATCGCTGCCTTTGGGTTGCTCGCCGACTCTGGCGCGGTCGTGATCGGAGCGATGCTCGTCGCCCCGCTGATGGTGCCGATCACGGCCGCCGCAGCGGCAACGGTGCGTGCACAGAATCGGCGGTTGGTCCGAGCACTCCTGATCATCGCGCTAGGCGTGTTCCTGGCCATCGCGGTCGGATATCTCACTGCGTCCGTGGCTGGTTTTGACATCGTCGGCAGGTCGGACCTGCCGAGAGAAGTTGCCGGTCGAACGTTCCCTGGGTTGCTTGATCTCGGGATCGCGATCACCGCCGGTGCTGCGGCCGGCTACATCAGCACACGCCGCTCGACGACCACAGCCCTTCCTGGAGTGGGTATCGCCGTCGCCCTGGTTCCGCCGCTCGCGACCGCCGGAATCACACTCGAGCTCGGCCTCACCTCCGACGCCCGCAACGCGTTCCTTCTGTTTCTGACCAACCTCGCCGCGATCATCTTCACGGCATCGGTGGTGCTGCTCATCTCTGGATTTCGACCGGACGAGAAAGTTGCCGGAGCCTCGCTGCCGTTACGTCTGGGGATTACCCTGCTCGCCGTGGTGGCCGTGGCGATTCCGCTCACGCTGCACACTCGATCGACCATCCGAGATTCAAGCCTGCGACGCGCTGTCACGGAGTCCGTCGGAGTGTGGGATGGCAAAGTGCGGGTGATCGAACTGCGGGCCGATCTCGCTGGTGGAACAGCGCAGATCGATCTCATCTTGTCGGGGCCGAATGCTCCGAGGCCGGCGTGGAAGCTCGCCGAACTCGTGCGCGATGCATTTGGGGCTCCGGTCGATCTGGAGTTGCGGTACGAGCGCGACGCCCTGTTCGTGGTGAGCGCACGATGAGCGGAGGGCGAATGCGTCAGTTCAGGAACTTGGGAGCTGCCGTGACCGTGGCCACGCTGTTCGCGGTCGGGTGCGCGGCCGGTGAAGAGAACGCAACCGGCGAGGCGATCGTCGTCTTCGGTCCGTATCGCGACGCCGAGGCCGATCGGCTGGTCGAATCGTTCGAGGAGTATGCCGAGAACGCCGGGGTCGTCATCAGGTACACCGGAAGCAATGACTTCGTGACGGACCTCCATCGTCGAATCGGCAGCGCCGACGCCCCCGATATCGCGCTGATCCCACAACCCGGCCTGGTCGCCCAGCTCGTCGATGACGGGTCGATCTTCCAACTCGATGAGGCGACCGCTCGCCAGCTCGTTGAAAACTACGAACCCGACGTGCTGGCAGTAGCGGAGTTTGACGGCGTGGACTATGCGGTTCCGTTTCGGCGAACGATGAAGAGTGTCGTGTGGTTCCGGCGCGACGTGTTCGAGACAGAGGGCTGGGTGTTGCCGACGTCGCTTGATGAGCTTGAAGCGCTCTCGGCCACGATTGCCACCTCGGAACGAGGGATCGCTCCATGGTGCTTTGCGATCAGCGCTGGTGACGCGACCGGATGGGCGGCTACTGACTGGGTCGAGGATCTCGTCGTTCGGCGGCAAGGACCTGAGTTCTATGACGCATGGACCGCGGGGACCGTTGAATTTGCCGATCCAGCGATCGAAGAGGCGTTTGTCGAGTTCAGAGACCTGGTGCTCCAGCCCGGCCGAGTTGCCGGCGGAATCGTTGACGTCGTGTCGACACGTGTAGAGCGTGCGTGGGAGCCGTTGCTGAAGAGCGACCCGGGGTGTGCGATGTACCGCCAAGCAGACTTTGCCATCGGCTGGATGCCGAATGGCACCGACGCTGGCCCTGAGGAGTCGCTCGACTGGTTTGTGCTGCCCGGAGTCGCAGGAGATGCACCCCCGCTCGTCATCGGTGGCGACGAGATCGTCCAGTTCGACAATCGACCTGAAGTGAATGGTCTGATGGCGTTCCTCGCGAGTTCTCGGGCCGGAACGCCATGGGCGCGGTCGGGAGGCTTTCTCAGCGCAAAGTCATCGATCTCTGAAGACGAGTACCCGGACGTAGAGAAGGGATTCATCACTGCGCTCGCCACGAGCCCAGTCCAAGTCTTCGACGCGTCGGATCAGATGCGCCCCGACATCGGTTCGGGGCTCCTGTGGACAGAGATCACGAAGTGGGTGGGCGGGTCCATCTCGTATGGCAGGTTCGCGGAGACGATCGATGCCGCCCAACGTCAAGAAGCGCTGACCTGAGCCTTCTCTGCGGCGGTGGCCCTTGTCAGGTGGTGATCCAGTGCACGGCATGATCGAACTCGCCGTTGTGAAATGTGCGCACGTGGCCGTGCAACGTCCATTTCAAAATGTTGACCGCGCCGGAAACGTGGCCGTCATTGGTCACCAGCGCGCCCCGGTGAAAATGGACATGCAGCAGTTCGTCAGTGAGGTGTCCACTGGCTCTCGCCCCGATGCAGCCGTCCGGAAGACCATCGATGAATTCGAACACGGCGCAGAGAGCGGAGCCCGGCGACCTTGATCGGGAACCATGTCGGACGCGCGAACCGATCCGACGTCACCGACGTACGTGTTGTTATGAGCAACACCACCGATTCGAATTCCGGTGCATCGAAAGCCGCGCCAGCCTCGACCCCGCCCTCCACCTCACCCTCACTCTCACTCTCACCCTCACTTTCACTTTCACCTTCACCATCCACCTCGCCCTCTACCTGGACCAAGCGAGGGATCATCGGCCTGGTCGTCCTCGTTGCGTTGGTCTAGGGAGCGATTTTTTCTACGCCAACGTCCTGAACGGCGCGCCAGGCGCGCTCGACACCGATGACCTCTCCGAAGCATTGGAGACCACGGTCGTTGAGGCCGATGACGAGCCCGGCCTTGAGACGGCAACATCAGCAGCAGCACTTGACGAAGCTGCGGCTGATTCTGAACACTTCGATGGTTTGTGGACGCCAATCGCTGCTTCCGAGTTCGGCTACAGCGTCGACGAGGTGCTCGGAGGTGTCAACGTGACAGCAGTCGGCAGGAGCAGTGAGATCGACGGCTCGCTCACTATCGAGGGAACGACCGCATTGATTGACGCCACCGTCGAGGTCGAGAACATCGTGAGCGACGACAGCCGCCGAGACGGACAGTTCCAGGGTCGCATCATGGATGTCGCGAACTTCCCGACTGCCAACTTTCAGAGAACCGAACCGGTCGACTTCGGAGCCATTCCAGCTGATGGGGAGCAGGTCACAGCAACAGCGGTCGGTGAGCTCACACTCAAGGGCGTTACGCAGGCCGTCACCGTTGACGTCACGGCACAGGCCACCGACACCAGCATCGGTGTCCTCGGCAACATTCCGATCACGTTCACCGACTACGGCATCGACAACCCGTCAAACCCGGGTGTCGGCCTGGAAGACGGGGGCATTGTCGAGTTCGTCCTCGTCTTTGAACGCGGCTGACCGGCGGCTCGCCCAGGCTAAAGGCGGACCATTGTCTAGGTTCGCGAAGATGACTACCGCCGCCGATGTCGCTTCGCATTATTCGAACGGGGGGTTGCAGGCGGCGATCGAGTCCGGGCTCGCAGCTTTGGGCAAGACGCTGTCGTCGGCGTCGATTGCCGACCTCGCGCCGGTCGATGAGTTCCACATCGGTGGGCGTGAGGCGACCATCGACATCTGCGAGCAACTTCATGTTCAGCCTGGGTCGGCCGTGCTCGACGTCGGCTGTGGAATCGGCGGAACGGCCCGGTTCATCAGCGGCACCTTCGGGTGCGAGGTCACCGGCATCGACCTGACCGCTGAATACGTCGAGGTCGCACGCTCAATCTCGAAGGCAACGCACATAGCCGACCAGTTGACGTTCGAGACTGGCAACGCGCTCGACATGCCGTTCGTCGATTCGGCGTTCGACATCGCCACGCAGCTCCACGTCGGCATGAACATCGATGACAAGGCCGCACTGTTCGCGGAGGTGTACCGGGTCGTGCGGCCCGGCGGGCGATTCGGCGTCTACGACATCATGCGGCTCACCGATGGGAGCCACGCGTTTCCCGTCCCTTGGGCCAGCGATGCGACCATGAGCTTCGTTGCTTCTTTGAGTGACTACGAAGCAGCTCTGAGGTCGGCAGGCTTCCGCATCCTCGCATCTCGAGAACGTGGTCAATTCGCCCGGGACTTCTTCGCTGCGTTGAAACAACACGCAGCGCAGACCGATGGGCCGTCACCGATTGGCCTGCACCTCATCCTGGGCGACGACGCCCCGACCAAGATCGCCAACATGGTCGCTGCTGTGACGGCAGGGACACTGGCTCCGACCGAGATTGTTTGCGAACGGTTGGCGTGACTGCGCCTCGCCCCGACTCGAACCAGAACGCGAGACTCCTGCGATGGAATTCTTGGATCCGCGTGGGGTGTCGAGTCGAGCAATCGAGCCGTATGGCCTTCGTGCTGAACTGAAAGCGGGAGACACCGTCGCGTTGTTCGCGAACGGATTCCCCGGCTCGGTGGCGTTTCTCGATCATGTGGGCAAGGCACTGTCGCACGAGCTGCCCGGCGTCGAGTTCATCCACCTCGACAAAGGAAACGCCAGCGCGCTGGCCAGCGAGGACCATCTCTCGACGATCGCCGACTCATGTGCTGCCGTCGTCGCGGCCTACGGCCATTGAGGCAGCTGCACCTCCGGCACCGTGCGTGACGGAATCGAAGTAGCTCGACGGGGCAGGGCGGCCGTTGCCCTCGTCACCGAACAATTCTGGTTGCAGGGCGACTCGGTCGCTGCATCGGCCGGCATGCCCGACATTCCCCGACTGCGTCTCCCACATCCCGTTGCCGGCAGCGGGCACGATGCAATGGACCGCGTTGCCGACGGAATCGCAGCTCGCATCGTGGCGGTGCTGCGCGGCGAAGCGGTGCCGGACAACGAGCCGAGCAGCGCTCCATGAGCGGAGCGACTGGCATGTTCACCGCGACCGACGAGGCCGAGGCGCTCGAGGTCCTCCACCAGAGCGGCTGCACCGACGGGCTTCCAGTTGTCATCCCGACACACGATCGAGTGGCCCGACTCGTGCTTGCCTCGGGCCTCGACGCAGATCTCGATCTCGGAGCGATGGGGCCCGGTGGGGGAGCGGCGACGATTGAGAAGATCGCGACCAACGCGGCGATGGCCGGTTGTCTACCGGACCACATGACGGTTGTCGTGGCCGCGATCCGAGCAATGCTCCAGCCGGCATTTGACCTCGGCGAGATGCAATCGACCACACACTGCACAGCGCCACTCATGATCGTCAACGGTCCCGTTGTCAGCCACTGCGACATCGCCGGCAGCTTCGGCGCGCTGGGTCCGGGTCACCGCGCAAATGCATCGATCGGTCGAGCGGTTCGGCTCTGCATGATGAACATCGGTGATGCTCGTCCTGGTGTGTCAGATATGGCGTTGCTCGGTCATCCGGGTAAATTCAGCTTCTGCCTCGCCGAAGACGAACAGTCGTCTCCGTGGGAACCTTTGGCCGTGGCGCTCGGCTATTCGTCCGACGACTCTGTCGTCACGATCCTGGGAGCGGAGGCGCCGCACTCCGTCGTGTTTACCAACGATGCCGACGACAACGATTCACCTCACCGGTTGCTCCGTGCGCTCGCGGCGGTCATCGCCAACCCGGGTTCGAACAATGCCAACCTCTCGGGCGGCGCCATTGCCGTGGCGCTGAACCCCGAACACGCCCAGGTACTGGCCGACGCTGGCATGAGCCGCAGCGACGCGCAGGCCGAACTGCAGCGGATGGCGGTTAACACCCGCGGGCAGATTCGCTCGTTCAACACCGGATTCATCGCCGCGGGCAACGACGACGACATCATCCCTGCTGTCCGTCGGCCCGCTGACATCGTGCTGTTCGTCGCCGGCGGGACCGGCCTGTACTCCGCTGTCTTTCCCTCGTGGGCCGCCGGCGCACATCGCAACACCGTGGTGCACGAAGTCGTGGCAACGGGCGCTGCCTGTGAACTGCCGTGGGCATGAACATCCTTCCAACCCGTTGACAGCTCCGTTGTTGTTGGGATGAAAACCGAGTGGATTGCGGTCAGCGGCGTTCGCCGGTCAGGATGCGTCGAGCAGCGCGGTGAGCGTGCACGCACGCCTCGGCGGGGTTGTCACGCCACCCGTGGAACGTTAGAAAGCCCGCAGCGAAGGCGTCTCCTGCGCCTGTGGTGTCAGTAACGGCGGTGATGCCGGTGGCGGGGACCATGTACGTCGTAGCTGAAGTGTTTGCTCCCGGAGGGACGCGGATCAATGCGGGGTCAGGCCCGTTTTTCACGACAGCGATCGCGTCTGCCGGAAGCTGATCGAGACCGTACATGTCCACCTCAGACCTGTTGGCGAAGACGCTGCTGGGTCGCAGACGAGCCACCAATGCTCTGACGCTGTCTAGTCCCGCTTCAGTCATCAGCGCTGTTGACGACAGATCGAGCGACACCGCGACATCGCGGTCGTGGGCCCAACCGATCAGCGTTGCTGCAGTCATCGCCGTGGCTCCCTCGATCAAGGAGTAGAGCGGGACGTGCAACGTCGTGACGTCGTCGAGCCACTCCGGCCGAGGATCATCGAGTTCGGCACACGTCCGACGGTCGGTGAGCATCGACCGCTCAGCATCGGGCGCAACGAGCACGACGATCGCTCCGGTCGACCCAGACCGATGGACGAACTGTGTGTCGACGCCAGCGGCTTTGAGTTCGGCGACCAAAGCCGCCCCGACCGCGTCGGCGCCGACTTGCCCAAGAAACCTCACCGGCTGACCAAGTACGCCGGCAGTGGCCGCGACGTTGGCCGCACTGCCACCGCGGCGACGCAAGATGATGGACGACGTATCAGTCGCAACGTTGATGGGTCCTGCGAGCTGCACGACGATGTCATCGACCAAGTCGCCGAGAGTTGCGAGCACGTCGCGACTGTAGACACGCAGACGTCGACCTACCCGGTTCTCAGTCCTCGATGATCTTCAGCTCGACGGCCACCTGGGCGTCGGGCAACAACCCCTCAGCCGATCGAACCGCCTGCTTGATGGGCAGGACGTAGGTCTTCTCGGATGTCGACGGGAAGATCGAGGTTCGCCAGGTTGTTGCACCAACCTTCACTTCGACCCGAATCGAGCCGAATCCGTGTGCGGTCCCACCGAACCGCTCCTCAATGTCGTCGGAATCGGCTTCGGGGAGACTGAGGAAGTACCAGGAGGCCTTGCTCGCCCATTCCCAGAGATGGGCGGTGAATGAATAGCTCGCAGACATGAATGGCCCGGTGCGCTCAGCTGGCGGCGAGCTCGTCGAACTCGACGGCGATTGCTGTCGCAAGATCGGCGATGTCGTACATCACGTCGCGATCGCCTGTGATACCGAAGAACAGCGTGTCAGCGTAGGAAACGACGGCGATCGTGAGCCCCTCGTTGTCGATAACTTCGACATAGGGGTAGGTCTCGACGAGCGGGGCGCCGCGCAAGTACAGCGGGATCGGCGGGCCTGGCACGTTGGTGACGACGAGGTTCATCGGGATCTGTCGGCTGACGAAACGTGTCACCATCGGCGCGAGGCGCGGGATGGTGTCAGCGAGTTCAAGGATCGTGTGTGCACCGTCGACCATGACGGATCCCTTCAGCTCACTCGTCTGCGTGTGGACGCGTTCGAGGCGTACGTGGTACTCGATGTCGAAGCCCACATCGTCGACCCAGACGGGCCGACCTTGCCCAAACGGGACCTCCATCACGCGCTGCCGGAGTCGCGGCACCCGGTCGAGCCGCCGGCTCACGTGGGCCCGGAGCGCATCAAGGTCAATG
>JABJAB010000115.1 GCA_018666235.1 Ilumatobacter sp. | reverse complement strand
TGGTACGGAGATGGTGATGCCTGGTGACAACGTTGAGATGACGGTGCAGTTGGGTAAGCCGATTGCGATGGACGAGGGTCTTCGTTTTGCTATCCGTGAAGGTGGCCGCACTGTTGGTGCCGGCCGCGTCATCAAGATCATCAAGTGAGCTGATTGACCATGGCACAGAGCATTCGCATCCGTCTCAAGGCATTTGACCATGAGATCATCGACCAGTCGACGAAGAAGATCGTCGAGACGGTGACCCGTACCGACGCCACCGTTCGTGGACCCATCCCGCTGCCGACTGACAAGCACCGCTACACGGTGATCAAGGGGCCGCACGTTGACAAGGACTCTCGCGAGCACTTCGAGATGCGCGTCCACAAGCGTTTGATCGACATCGTCGGCCCTAACGCCAAGACGATCGACAGCCTGCAGCGCATCGAGCTGCCGGCCGGTGTCGACATCGAAATCAAGATTCAGAACGGCTGAACCGTTTCGTCTGGCCAGGCGCCAGATGAAACACAGCGAATGTGAACGAGGGCGGGCCTGTGGGCCCGCCCTCGTCGCGTTTCGGCGCTGGTGGGAGCCCAGGCGCAGCGCATCAACGGGCCTGCTGCATCCGAAACGCGTCCGAGCAGCCGAGTTGTGAAACTGGTATGAACCTGCTGTCCTGATCCAGTTCACCCCTGTTCTGACCGATAGACAACAGGTATGGCATCCGAGTGGCCAACCGAACCTGTCTTCATGCTGCCCCCGCCCGCGCCCGGCGTAGCGCCGCTGCCACCAGCTCCACCTGCCTCTCGTCGTCCGCGGCGCGCCTTCTTGTTCGTTGCGCTCGTCGCGTCGGTCGCCTGGATCGCAGGCCTGACCGGGGCGTTGCTCGGGGATCAACTGTCCAACTGGCTCGACAAGCCGCCGAGCCGGGCCTCGGACGAGCCGCTCAATATCGCTGAACCCCGTGACATCATCCAAACGCGCGTCAATGTCGCCGAAGTTGCTGACTACGTGGCACCGAGTGTGGTCACGATCAGTGCCGACGTCAACGGCGGCACGTCATTGGGGACGGGCGTCATCATTTCCACCGACGGCGAGATCCTGACGAATGCACACGTCGTCGAAAACGCCACCGAGATTCGGGTGCGCCTTGCTGGCGAAACCGAACCGCGTCGGGTCAGCTTGCTCGCCGCGGATCGTGGCAACGACCTGGCGTTGCTGCGGATGAGTGGCGATGGGTTTGAGGCTGCCACGTTTGCCGATCCGGGGAGTATTCGCCTCGGCGACGAGGTCGTGGCAATCGGCTTCGCGCTGGGTCTCGACGGCGAACCGTCGGTCACGCTCGGGATTGTGTCAGCCCTCAACCGCAGCATCGGCCAGAGTGATGTCTTCCTCGACGGTCTCATCCAAACCGACGCCGCAATCTCGTCTGGGAACTCGGGTGGTCCACTGGTCAACGCTGCCGGAGAAGTCGTCGGAATCAATACCGCCGTCGCCCGCGACACATCCACGACGTCGGCAACGAACGTGGGTTTTGCAATTTCAGTGACCGAGGCGCTGCCGATCGTCGAGGCGCTGCGTGCACAGGCCGACGGAGCGTTGCGTCGAGAGGCCTACTTCGGTGTCGGGCTCGAGGATCGTCGCGACGGCGGTCAAGGAGTCATCGTCACCGGTGTGGAGGCCGACACGCCCGCAGCGGCTGCTGGAGTCGTTGGTGGTGATTTGATCGTTGCCGTCGACGGGTCCACCACTGATGGTTCGGCCGGAGTCATCGCTGCGATTCGCGATCGCGAGGCAGGCGACACGATCGACATCACACTGGTCCGTGACGGCGAGTCCATCGAGGTCACCGTCGAGTTGATCGAACGCCCCGACAACTGACCAGTCGCACGCGGGTCGATCCGTTCGGTCCGCTCGTCGTAGCCTTTGTCGATGACAACGACTGATCCGTTCCTCGGCGGTTCGCGCCCGTTCGGCCTGGGGTATTGGCCACTTCCGGATGATGATCCGGGTGTTGGCGTGCAGCGCGAAGCGGTGCGCCTGGTGTCGCCCGACGGGGCGCTGGTGCGCGGAGTGTTGTGGACACCGCCGATCGGCACACCGTGGAAGACCGCCGTGATTCTGAGCCACCCGAGAGGGGACTTCAGCGTGCACTATGCCTGCCCATTGCTCGCCGCTGCCGGCTACGCAGTGCTCGGGTTCGGAACGCGCTACATGAACAACGACACCGACTGTCTGCACGAAGCCTGCATCACTGACGTGCAGACCGCACACGACGAGATGGTGCGCCGCGGCGCAGAGGCAGTGGTCCTGCTCGGCAACTCGGGCGGCGGTTCGCTCATGGCGATGGCCAATGCCGAACTCGGCATCGGTGACGGATGGGTGGGCATGGCGGCCCACCCGGGGGAGGGCGTCTTCATGCTGCAGGTCATCGACCCGTCGGTCATCGACGAGGCCGACCCCTTTGCGACCAATCCGGAACTGGACATGTATCACCCTGACAACGGATGGCGGCCGTGGCCCGGGCCGTGCACGTACGACCCGGCATGGGTCGAGCGGTACCGGGCTGCGCAGATTGAACGTGTGGCGCGTATCGACGCGGTCGCCAAGGAGTCGATTGACGCGTCGAGGGAGGTGCTTGCCGACTTGCAGACCGTGAACAAACGCGACGATCCGGCGGCGTGGCGCGAGTTGCGGCGGCGGGCGGTCTTCACGAAGTACCTCACGATCTACCGCACGTTGGCCGACCCGGCATATCTCGACCTGTCGATTGACCCTGATGACCGTGCGATGGGTTCGCTGTTTGCGTTCCCCGACCCGTTCGATGCGAACTATGGCCGAGGCGGACTCGCTCGCACGATGACGGCGCGCGGCTGGCTGAGTACATGGTCAGGTTTGTCGAGTGGTGCCAGGCTCGCTGACACCATGCCGCAGGTCAAAGTGCCGACGCTGCTGATTCATCCCACCGCCGACACCGAGATTCGGGTGTGGCAGGCCAAAGAAATCGTTGCTGCAGCTGGAGCGGCGGATGTCACGTACATCGAGATGCAGGGCGCACTGCACTACCTCGAAGGCGATCGCCCCGAAGCCTTAGGCCACGTTGCCGATTGGCTCGCGGCGCGATTTCCCTGACT
>JABJAB010000017.1 GCA_018666235.1 Ilumatobacter sp. | reverse complement strand
TCGCATCGTGCCGTCCGCAGCAGAGGCCGCGTCGAGAAACGACGCCCAACGATCAAGTGCAGCAGCCTCACCAACAGACGGCAGGCGGCATCCTGGCTCCGGCGGGTCGAAGAGCGGGTGGCAGTATTCATCCAGTGCCGATGTCGGTGCCCAGGCCATGTCGCCGCCAGGGTCCGGGGCCGGAGGCTCCACACCGGCCTGTCGCCAGATCTTCGAGAACGGAGTGAACACCTTGTACGGGGTGCCGTCCCCCTTGAGTACGCGACCAGGATCGACGGCATACGGCGAACCGACGCCGGTGAGCGAACGTCCCTGTTCGGCCAACGCTGCCGCGACCAATGTGTCGCGTTGCCGGCCGTAGGGCGCATAGTCCCGACTCACGTACACGGTGCTCGCATCGAACGCAGCAGCAATTGCCGGAACCTCGACGGCTGGGTCGCCGTGTCGGATCAGCAACCGAGATCCAAACCGGTCGCGAATCTGTTGGTCGAGATGATTCAGGATCCCATGGAGCAAGGCTCGCCGAGGCGCTCCGGCGCGAGCGAAGCCTGGATCAATGACGAAGAGCGGCACCACGGTCTGGTTGTCGGATCCGGCGGCGAGCAACGCTGGAAGGTCGCCAATCCGAAGATCCCGACGGAACCACATGAGCGAGCGCTTGGTCACCGTTCGTTTCTACCGCGTCCATGCGCACGGCGTCGCTTTCAACTGCCGATCACTCGACGCCACCAAGCATTCCGGAAGACACCGTGCGGGTCGAGACGTGTGGCCAAGTCAACGAAATCGTCAAACATCTCGTATGCCGTCGCCGGATCGAAGAGTTCGGCGTGAAAAAACTTGCCCCAATGCGGCCGCGGCGCAAAGGGTTCGAGTGCCTGCTGCACAGTCCGGACCGCGTTGTCGTTGTCCCCGGCAAACCACGTGAAGTGAAAGCCGACCGATGCGCGGTGATAATGCGGGCTCATCCACATCTCATCGGCCGCAATCGCCCGCACCTCAGCAACCATCAAGCGGTCGGAGAAGTCGGCAGACGCCCGACGAAGAGCATCAAAGGCCGCGTTCCCATCGACGGCGTCGACAAAAAACTCAGACTGGACTTCGTTGCCTGCGCTCGGAGTGAAGCCCATCCGGAAGTGCGGCAGACGCTCGCTCCACAGCCCGGGCTCACCCAATTGTCTGGTGCACGACGACGCGTCGAGACCTGGGACGGGGTGGTGTTGCATCGTTGCGGCCGGAGCATCAAGAAAGGTCGACCGCGGCGACATTGATCGGTCGCTTCCGTCGGTACGACGCTTGATCCACACCTGCCCAACCTGTCCTCCCAGCGAGCCGGCGAACGTCGTGAAGATGCTCACGCTGTAGGCGGCGTTCAGAATCATGCCGAGTTGATCAACGGCGAGGTCGAGCGGCAAGTCGTCATACACGTGCTGCGCAATGTCGTAGTCGAAGTCAACATCGAGCGTGACTGTGGTGATCATGCCGAGGGCACCCAGTGACACCACCATGCCCTCAAAGTCAGGCGTCTGCCGATCGACACCGATGATCTCGCCGGACGACGCAATGAACTCGAGCCCGGCAACCGACGTCGCGAGATTCCCGTGCGCCGCGCCCGAGCCATGAGTCCCTGTCGAGATCGCGCCGGCGACCGAGATGTGCGGCAAGGAGGCAAGGTTGCGCAGCGCCGCACCGTGTGGGCGCAGCGACCGAGCAACATCTGCATAGAGCGCTGTGCCGGACACGGTGATCGACCGCGCGTCGGCATCGAACTCCGGCGGTCGGTCGATGTCGCTCAGGTCGATCAGATCAACCGCATCAGCGATGTCCGTGAACGAGTGTCGGGAACCGATGCCACGCACGCTCGGGGACTCGCGCACGATCGACGCTGCCTCATCAACGGTTCGCGGCCGATGAATCGTTCCGGCATAGGAGTGGTTGCCCGCCCAGTTCGTTTCGCTTGTCGTCGACGGACCCTGAGTCATTGTCCGTCATTCTCCCGCACACGGCCGCGTTCGTCGATCATCGCGCCAGAGCAGTCTCAGCACGCCGCCGCGCCGTCGCCAGCCAGTACACGCTGGCGGCTGCGACGACCAACAGGCTGATCACGCTGCCATAGCCAAGTGCCCATTCCACGCTGACCTGATCGGCGATGACACCGGTGATGGGCCCGCCGATCGGCGTCGAACCGAGAAACACGACTGCTTGGAGTGCCATCAGGCGGCCGCGCATATCGCTGGGACTCTCTTGTTGCATGATCGCGTTCGCCGCGGTGATGAAGCCTGAAGCTCCAAGTCCCATCGGCATCGCCCACAGAAACGCCACCCAGATGTTGGGCGCCCAGGCAATTCCAATCGCGGTGACCGACAACACGACCGCGTTACCGAAGTACCAGCGCAAGCTCACGTGGCGGAGACGCGCCGTGAGGAGCGCGCCGGTCAGCGAACCGACCGACATCACGCCGAGCACATAGCCAAAGGATTGGTCTCCACCCCACTTCAGATCAGCGAGTTTCGGGAAGACCACCTGCTGGTTGAACGCAAAGGTCGACACGACGAGCAACACAACAAACAGCACCAGGAGGTTGCGCCGCCCGACGATGAAGCGCAGTGCGTCTCGCACCGGCTGGCCGCCCTTTGGCCGAGGCGGAGAGGAATGCATCTCGTTGGTCCTGAGCGCGGTCAGCGAGAAAATGATTGCCGAGAACGTGGCACCGTTCAGGAGAAAACACACACCTGTACCCAAGGCTCCAACGAGCACCGCCCCGATCGCCGGCCCGACGATGCGCGATGACGTCATCACCGCGGTATTCAGCGATGTGGCGTTGGTGATCTCTTCGGGCGGCACCAGTTCGGTGACGAGGCTCCGCCGGGCAGGATTGTCGAACGCATTTGCCACACCGAGCGCCAACGACATCGCGTACACCAGCGGCAGGTTGATCAGTCCGGTCACGTCGAGCAGACCAATGGCAAACGCCTGCGCCGCCATCGCCGACTGCGTGACGATCGCCATTTTGCGCTTGTCGAGCGCATCAGCAATCGACCCTGCCCACGCACCGAGAAACAACATCGGGAGGAACTGCAGGCCGATGCTGATGCTGACCGACGTCGATTCGCCGGTGAGCCGGAACACCAGAAGTGACATCACCGTGAGCTGCATCCAAGTGCCCACGTTCGAAACAAGAAGCCCCCCGAAAAAGAGCCGCACGTTCCGGTATTTCAGTGACCGAAAGGTGGTGGCTCCGAATCGAGACCGTTCGATCGGGGAACCGCTGGCAGGCCGCCGAGACGATCGAGATGCCACCGGATCACGAGGATCAGTTGGCAAGGAGCTCACAAGGTGCATCGTTAGCACGCACACCCGATGCTTGACGATGCGGTGCCTGACCCGCCGCCGTCCTGTCGCCGACTAATCGTCGAGCTTGAGCGCGTCGATGAAGACGTCGCCGGGCACTTCGACCCGACCGATCGACTTCATCTTCTTCTTGCCCTCTTTTTGCTTCTCGAGCAGCTTGCGCTTCCGCGTGATGTCACCGCCGTAACACTTGGCCGTGACGTCCTTACGCTTGGCCTTCACCGTTTCGCGGCTGATGATCTTGCCGCCGATTGCTGACTGGATCGGCACATCAAACATCTGTCGCGGGATGAGCTCTTTGAGCTTCTCGCACATACGGCTGCCGTAGGCGTAAGCCTTGTCACGGTGCACGATCGTGCTGAAGGCATCAGCCGGGATCGCGTTCAGGAGCAGGTCGACCTTGACTAAATTGCTCTTGCGGTAACCGGCGAGCTCGTAGTCGAGGCTGGCATAGCCCTTCGTCCGCGACTTCATCTGGTCGAAGAAGTCGACAACCACTTCGGCGAGCGGCACCTCGTAGACGAGTTCCACCCGCTCAGGCGAGAGGTACTCCATCTTCTTCATCTCGCCCCGCCGGGTCTGGCAGAGATCCATCAACGGTCCCGTGTAGTCGGTAGGCGTGATGATCGAGAGCTTGAAGAACGGTTCCTCGACGAAGTCGATGCTCTGCGCTTCGGGCAGATCGGCTGGGTTGTCCACCTTTATCTGCGTACCGTTGGTCTTGGTCACGAGGTACTCGACGCTCGGGGCGGTGGCGATGAGTGCGAGGTCGAACTCGCGCTCGAGACGTTCCTTGACGATCTCCATGTGGAGCAGGCCAAGGAATCCACATCGGAAACCGAAGCCGAGCGCGCCCGATGACTCGGGCGTGTAGGTGATCGAGGCGTCATTGAGCTTGAGCTTGCCGAGCGCTTCGCGCAGCGTCTCGAAGTCGTCACCATCGATCGGGAACAAGCCGGAAAACACCATCGGCAGCGGCTCGCGGTAGCCAGGAAGCGCTTCGGTCGAGCCGTGCACCGCGGTGGTGACAGTTTCGCCCGACTTGGCATCGCCCACTTCCTTGATGCCCGCAATGAGATACCCGACCTCGCCCGGACCGAGCTCTTGACATGGCGTCATCACGGGCTCGCGCGCACCGATCTCGATCGCCTCGTGCTGGGCGCCCGCGTTGATGAACTCGACCTTCGTGTTGGCCTGCAGCTTGCCGTTCATGATGCGGATCGACGAAACGACGCCGCGGTATTGGTCGAACTGGGAATCGAAGATCAGACCTTGGAGCGGAGCATCCGGGTCGCCCAGCGGTGCGGGAATGCGCTCGATGATGGCGTCGAGCAGGTCGGGTACACCGACGCCGGTCTTGGCTGACATTGGGATGATCTCGTCGCGCGGGATCCCGAGCACGGTCTCGATCTCACCTGCGTAACGGTCGACGTCGGCGGCAGGCAGATCGATTTTGTTGAGCACTGCCACGATCTCAAGGTCGTTCTCGAGGGCCAGGTAACAATTCGCAAGCGTCTGGGCTTCGATGCCCTGCGCAGCATCGACAACGAGCACCACGCCTTCACACGCGGCCAGGCTGCGGCTGACTTCGTATCCGAAGTCAACGTGTCCCGGCGTGTCGATGAGATGGAACGTGTGTCCCTTCCATGGGACGCGGACGTTTTGCGCCTTGATCGTGATGCCACGCTCACGCTCAAGGTCCATTGAGTCGAGGTACTGGGCCTTCATGTCGCGTGTCTGCACCGCCCCAGTGATCTCGAGGATGCGGTCCGACAGCGTCGATTTACCGTGATCGATGTGCGCGATGATCGAGAAGTTCCGGATCTTGTCCAGAGTCAGCGCTGAGTTGGTGCCGTTCATGACGTACCCAACGCTATCTGGCAGCGGTTGCGGTGAGCTTGTCCCGTCCCTGCTGCGACTCAATCTCATCGTGAATCAGCAACTTCGAGGACCATTGGCGCACACGTTGGGGGTTCCGATGCCGGTCGGTAGAGTTTCACGGCTGTTCGGCGCTGCCCTCTGTGGCCCGACAAGATCGAAGAAAAAGGCATCACCCACATGGCAAACATCAAGAGCCAGAAGAAGCGCATCCTCACCAACGCCAAGAGCGCTGAGCGCAATAAGGCCGTTCGTGCCGAGGTGAAGACGCGTGTGAAGGCCGCCCAGGCCGCGGTCGGCACCGACGGCGAGACCGAAGCCCTTCGTCTTGCAATCAAGCGCATCGACAAGGCGGCCCAGAAGGGCGTCATGCACAAGAACGCAGCAGCTCGTAAGAAGAGCCGCTTGATGAAGCAGCTGCAGCCCGCCGACTGAGCTTCCTCATTCCGATGTGAGCGCCGCCGTTGTGCGGCGCTTTTGTCGTTTTCGGCTCAGCGCAGCTTGCTCAAGCGAGCGACGAGGACTTCCATCACAAGTTCTGGTTCGAGATCCTTGGCGCCGCGTAGATCAAGATCGGCCTGCGCGATCCAATCGAGCGCCCGCTTGGTGTTGGCCCCACCGAGCTTATTGTAGTTCTGCAGCGCCTTCTTTGCCGGGAAACCCTTCAGACCCGTCGCCGCTGCGGCGTGATCCTCGTTGCGAGCTTCGACTCCATCAAGCTTCGCGATGCCGGCGTAATGGTTGTGCAGAATCGACATCACCTGCAGAGGGTGTCGTCCGCCTGCGTGGACCATTCGTCCGAGCAAGCCGAGCGCCTTCGTGGTGTCACCGGCCATGATCGCATCGGTGAGGTCCCACGGCGGAACTCCCCCGGCCTCACCAATGAACGGCTCGATCTGAGCAAACGACAACTTCTCGCCAGCCCCGTAGGTGCTCTTGAGCGTCGCGAGGATCCCGTCGAGCCGACCGGCGTCTTCGCCGAGCCACGTGGCGAGCTGAGCGGTCACTCCCCCGTCCATCTTCAGACCGGCTGCGCTGACCTGGTCGGCGAGCCAACTTCGCTTGTCACGACCCGGCGACGTGTTGTGCACCTTGCCTGAGGCCTTAACCGCGTCGCTGAGTTTCTTCGACAGCCGTCCTGTCCCGCCTGCGACGAGCACGAGATCTGAAGAATCAAGTGGGTTGTCAACGTAGGCCAAGAGCGGCACAAGGTCATCGGCGTTGAATCGACTGACCTGGCGTGCGATGACGACTCGCTTGTCGGTGAGGAACGGCATCGTCTGGGCCGCATCGACAACGAGTCGGAGTTCGTACTCCTCGCCGTCGAACTCATCGACCATCATCGAGCGCTCCCCATCACCGACCAACTCGTGCACGAGGTCGCTCACCGCAGTGCGCAGAATCGATTCGTCGTCACCGGTCAGGAGATGTGTTGCCATGGGGAGCCCGATTCTTACCGCGTCCAGCGCCAACTGCGACAACGATGACGCAGATCGTTGCGACGACGCCCCAACCGACCCAGGGCCATGGCAGCGCAGGCTCGATGCGTTCACCCGACATTGCAATGGTGTCGACCCATCGCGTTCCGAAGCGCGCGGGAAATATCAGCAGCTGTGCCAGAGCCGGAATCCATCCTGCGAACAGGCCAGCAGGCAACCCGTAGAGCATCACTGCGCCAGCCACCAGGACTGCCAGCAGGTTGACCGGCACGCTCACGAGCGGGGGTGCCCCTCGATGCCGAGGACGCTGCCGTACGATGAGTCCCGCGTGACGTCGTACACCTCTACCCCGCCCGGTACATCGGACCCCACAGATTCAGGCCGCGCCGGCGACCGGCCACTCATCGATGGGCCCCGCTGGTACCGCGCCCGCATTCGGTCGTGGGGCCCCCTCGCTGGCCTGGTGATTCCGACAATCGTCGGTGCCCTTTCCTACGCATCGTTGGAGTACTCCGACGCCTCCTGGAGCGGCGCGGTGGGCCTGGTCGGGGGCATCATCGCTGCGCCCGGCTTACTCGTCGTTGGGGCCCCATTCGGCGACTCAAGCCTGTACTCCCTTGCGATTACGGCGTCGGGCGTCCTCTGGTTGATCGTCGGCCTGATCGCGTCGCGGCAAGCCACGAGGAACCCTCTCGCCACGTGGGCTGACTACTGGCGCCACTATTTGTGGTTGGCCGGTGGCATCTGGGTCGGCGCAGGCATTGCGCTCGGCCTTGCCACGGTCTCGATCGGCGAAGCACTCTTCTGATCGGGATCACCGGATCGCACCGTGTCACGCGGTGACCAGGTCACGGAGGCCAGCAAGTTTGGCTGGGCCGAGGTCCAGAACCCGCTCAAGGTCGTCGGCGCCGAGGAACGGTCCGTTCCGATCTCGCTCCGCCACGATCGCTGCGGCCGTCGCTGGGCCCACGCCCGGGGAGGGTCTCAAGAAGACGCGCAGCGGCACGATTGACGTCGAGAGGCCCAGCCGGAGTCTCCGCGACCGGGCCCGACCCAACGGATGAGAGCGGCGGCGCCACCTCGCCCTCGACTGGCACATACCCACGCGCAAAGTCGACGAGACCGGCCAGGTTCAGCACGTCGAGATCAGCATCGGGAGTTGACCCCCAGCTGCCCGAACTGTTTCATCGACTCGCTCGCCATTCGGCAGTCGATAGACGCCCGGCTGAACAACGGCTCCGGCGACATGAACAAGAACTTCGTCCGGAGTGACGACCTCTGTCGGCTCGCTCGCAAAGACCGCTGGGGCGGCCAGTGTCGAGGCGGGCGCCTCTGCCGACGACCCTTGCGGCACCACCGCTTCGGCTGGCGGCGAAGGGGACCGGACGAGCCAGAACGCTCCGACACAGACGACCATCATCGACACGGCGGACACCGTCAGTCGCGCTACACCAAAGCAGCCGAGCCAGGGACGCACCCGATCGACAACCGGCTGCACCGGCGCGGGACGTGCCACCGCACCTTCAGGGACTTCCTCCACGATCGACCTCCTCGACCCGGAGTGCAACACGCGGGAATCCGGTCACGCTGAGCTTGCAATAGGAGGAGGTCGGTACGACCGGCCCTAACGGCTCCGGGCGCCCAGGCGCCCAGGATTTGTCATTCCTCCATCGCCTTGAGTCGACAGATGAACGACACCGGGCCAACTCAGTACAGACGCATCGTGAGCTGACGTCGATAGCCGGCGGTACGCGGATCGTCCGCCCCCATCAGCTCCAAAATGTCGACGAACTGCTGACGAGCGTCATCATCGTCCTTCACCTGATCGAGGAGCGCGATGAGCTTGCTGTCGTTGTCGTCATCCGGCGTCTCGCCGACGCGCGCCGACGCAGCAATCTTGCGGGTCCGATCGTTTTCGGGGATGCGTTCGATGAGCGCCAACGCCTCCTCAACACGACCGTCGGCCACGAGCAATTCGCCCAGCGCACCAATCGCATCTTCGTTGGCCGGCTCCATCTCCAACGCGATGCGCAGGCTGCCCTCATCGCCTCCGGCAATCAACTCGCTGATCGCCTGTTCCTGCTCGGACGGGGCCAGCGAGTCGATAAAGGCCTGGACCTCGTGCTCAGGCTGCGCTCCCATGAATCCATTGACCACGGCGCCATCCTGCAATGCGTACACCGCAGGAATCGACTGCACCTTGAACGCTTGACCGATTGCCGGGTTCTCGTCAATGTTCACCTTGACGAGCACGACCTTGCCGTCCGTCGCATCGATGACCGACTCGATAATTGGGCCCAGCGTCTTACACGGGCCGCACCATGGAGCCCACAGGTCGACCACGACGGTGACGTCCCTCGACTTCTCGATCACTTCGGACTCGAACGTTGCGTCGGTGACGTCGATTGCTGCCATCAGGCCAGGCTACCGAGCTGACATCAGGGCGGCCAGCGCGCCGGGCACGCAAGTCGTCGTCCCACGCGGGTCCCCATCTCGCGGGCATGGTCGCTACCCTCGGCTGCAATGAGTGATCATGCCGGCATCGACGTCACCAACGTCACCGCCTGGCTCGACGCGCATATCGAAGGCGCCCGGGGCCCGTACACGTTCGGCCTGATCGCCGGCGGCCACTCCAACCTCACCTTCGGCGTGCAGGACGCAGCGGACAACCATTTCGTCCTGAGGCGCCCACCGCTCGGCCACGTCCTGGCGAGCGCTCACGACATGAGTCGCGAGCACCGAATTATCTCGGGTCTCCAAAATTCCTCAGTACCCGTCGCCCCAGCTCTTGGGTTCTGCGATGATCTCGATGTCAACGGCGCACCGTTCTACGTGATGAGCTACGTCGACGGGAACGTCGTGCACGACCTCGACGAGGCAAGATCCACGCTCAGCGTCGAGGCCCGCGACAACGCAAGCCGGTCGCTGGTCGACACCATGGCCACCATTCACAGCGTCGACCTCGATGCAACCGGACTGACTGACCTCGGCCGCCATGAGGGATACATCGCACGACAGCTGAAGCGGTGGTACAGCCAGTGGAATCAGGGCAAAACCCGCGAGCTGGAGGCGGTCGATCGAGTGCACGCTGCGCTCGCGGCACGGATCCCCGACCAGGGCCCCGCCACGATCGTCCACGGCGACTATCGGCTCGACAACTGCATGGTCGACGACAACGGCAACGTGGTGGCCGTGCTCGACTGGGAGATTTGCACCCTCGGCGATCCGCTCGCCGACCTCGGACTGCTCCAGGTGTATTGGACGGGTCCCGACGACGAAGCGAGTGCTTGGGACGGCATTGCGACCACCGCCGACGGCTTCTGGAACCGTGCTGACCTGGTGGCCCGCTACGCCGAGGTGTCCGGGCGTGACATCTCCCAACTCGACTTCTACGTCGCATTCGCCTACTGGAAGCTCGCCTGCATCCTCGAGGGCGTCTACGGGCGCTACCTCGGTGGAGCGCTCGGCGATCAGGACCCTGCCGATCTCGAGCCCTTCAAACTTCAGGTCGACGCTGCAGCTGCCAAGGCCGAGCAGTACGTGGAGCAGTTCACATGAGCGAACAACCCGGCGCGCCCGGTACCAACACCGACATCGAATGGCTCACCACCGAGCCGATGTTGCACGAGCCAATCCTCATCGTGATGATGACGGGCTGGATCGATGCTGCAGGCGCCGCCGCGGCGGCAGTTCAGGTGGTCGCCGATGAGTGCGAAACCGCTCCGATGGCACGCTTCGACGATGACACATTCATCGACTATCGGGCCCGTCGCCCGACGATGGAGTTGCGCGACGGCGTCAATACCAACCTGCGATGGAGCCACATCGAGCTCCTCGCCGGTCGCTCCCCTGCGGGGCGCGACGTGCTCGTGTTGATGGGCCCTGAGCCCGACATGAACTGGCGACGCTTCTCGAAGGCCATTGGAGACATCGCGGTCGAACTCGGCGTCACCCACATGATTGGGTTCGGGGCGTACCCGTTTGCGGCGCCGCACACTCGCACGCCTCGGCTCTCCTGTTCCTCGCCCTCGATCGACGTGCTTGCCAATGTCAACTTCGCCCGCAGCTCGGTCGATGTGCCTGCGGGCATGGCCGCCGCACTCGAACACACGATGCATGACCGCAAGATCCCGGCTCTCGGCATCTGGGCACAAGTCCCGCACTACGTGTCGTCAATGACGTACCCCGCTTCGTCGGTCGCCCTGCTCGACGGATTGGCCGAGGCAACCGGTGTGCGCATTGCCGGCGCTGCGCTGCGCAACGAAGTCGGTATTCAGCGTGAACGGATCGACCAAATGGTCGCCGACAACGTCGACCACCAGCTGATGGTCACGCAGCTCGAGTCGTTGCATGACGCGGCGGTCGAAGACGATGCCGATGCCGCAGACGCCGCGGCCGAGATGCGCTTGAAGTCGGGCGACGAAATCGCCGCAGAAATCCAAGAGTTCCTCCGCGGCCAGCCCGACGCCTAGTCCCGCCACAGAGAGCCCCGACCCCGATGTGACGCGGGTCGGCGCACTACGTTCGCGTCATGAAGATCGACGGCAACATCGGTAACAACCTCCACGACGTGCCCGCTCAGGCAAAGGACGTCGAGGCTGCTGGCTACGCGGGAGCCTGGGTCGCCGAAATGGCACACGACCCGTTCCTCCCGTTGCTGCTCGCGGCCGAGCACACCGAAAACCTGGAGATCGGCACGTCGATCGCGGTGGCGTTCTCGCGGTCGCCGATGACCGTGGCGAACACCGCATGGGATCTGCAGGCGTACTCGAAGGGTCGGTTCGTCCTCGGTCTCGGTAGCCAGATCAAGCCGCACATCGAGAAGCGTTTCTCGATGGAGTGGAGCAAGCCTGCGGCCCGGATGCGTGAGTTTGCCTTGGCCATGCGAGCGATCTGGAACACGTGGCTCACCGGCGAGAAGCTCGAGTTCCGCGGCGAGTTCTACCGGCACACGTTGATGACCCCCATGTTCTCGCCCGACAAGCGTGAACTCGACGGTTTTGGTCCTCCGAAGATGTTTCTTGCTGGGGTCGGACCCCTGATGACCGAGGTCGCCGGCGAGGCATTCGACGGCTTCATTTGCCACGGCTTCACCACCGAGAAGTACCTGCGCGAGGTGACCATTCCTGCGCTGGCCCGTGGTCGAGAGAAGGCCGGCAAGACGATGGAAGGGTTCGAGATTGTCGGCCCATCGTTCGTCATCACTGGCAACAACGACGAAGAAATCGAGAAGGCTGCGATCGCCACTCGCAAGCAGATCGCGTTCTACGGTTCAACACCGGCGTATCGCCCCGTGCTCGACATGCATGGTTGGGGCGGGCTCCAAGACGAGCTGAACACACTGTCCAAGCAGGGCGAATGGGACAAGATGGGCACGCTCATCGACGACGAGATCCTCAATACGTTCGCTGTCGTCGGCGAGCCTGAGACGATCGCCGGTGAACTTGGTGCCCGATACGGCGACGTCATTCAGCGTCTCAGTTTCTATGCCCCGTACGCCAGCGACCCCGACCGTTGGTCCAAGGTGATGGCCGACCTCCGCGAGGTCTGATTCGTCACCCGACGGACAACCTCCTCGTCAACTTCCTCATCGCCCTGGCGCTGGGCATCCTCGCGAGCCAATCCGCGATCTTCGGCCTGCTCTACGTCGTCTATGCCCTTGGGGCGTTCTTGCCGAGTCTCGCAATCGCAGTGCGACGGCTCCACGACACCGGCAAGTCGGGTTGGATGTTGCTCATCAGCCTCATCGCCATTGTTGGTTTCATTGTGCTGCTCGTCTTCCTCGTGGGAGCGAGCATGGGCACGAACGCGTACGGCGCAGCCGCCGAGGACTGATCGATGATGTCTCGGGATTGAGCCGACTCGATCCCGAGATCAGTCAAAGTTCGATGGTGCCGGACACGCGCACGTCGGCCACGCCTCCGACCCAAATCTCTCCGTCGGCCTGTTCGACCGAGATGCTGCCCGTGGTTTGCGCTGCGACATACGGCGCTTCCACAATGCCCATGGCGAGCAGCCACTGAGCAACGGACGCATTGAGACTGCCGGTCACCGGATCCTCGCGAATCGAGCCGTTCGGGTCGTTGAAGAACGCACGGAGCTCAATCGTTGCGACATGACCGACCGGGTGGAGCCCGACCACGCCAACATCGAAGTGGCTCGCCGTGGCGGTTGGTGCAGGCAGACCGAGCACGTGCTGAGCAGACGAGAGCAGCAGGCCCATCCAGCCGGGACCGTTGTCGATCCAACTGCTGTCGACGACGTCGGCCGCGTCGATCCCGAGCACGTCGAGCACCCGGTCGAGATCGTTGGCATCGACGGGCTCGTGCCGGGTCATGGGCGGAGCGGCGAACGCAAGAGCACCAGATGCCGACTGGCGAATCTTGATGAGCCCGGCACCGCATTCCTGCACGATCACGCCATCACGCTTCGGGATACCGCCGGCTGCGAGCCATGCGGCACATGCCCCAAGCGTCGGGTGACCGGCGAAGGGCAACTCAGACTTTGGTTCGAAGATCCGGACTCGATAGTCCGCTGCAGCCACTGTCGGCGCGAGCAGGAACGCCACCTCAGACAAGTTGGTCCACCGAGTGACAGTCTGCATTGTCGTTGCCGACAGGTCCTGAGCCTGGTGCAGCACCGCCAGGGGGTTTCCGGTGAAGGGGCCCGCAGCAAACACGTCAACCTGGTCAAAACGGTAGGTCCTCACTGTTTGCCCTCATCTTCCGGTCCGTCTTGTCCGTCATGGCTGCACCGGCCGCAGACACCCTCGAGGGCGAAGTGTCCCGGCTCCAGCGTGAAGCCGATCGCATTGCGGGCTTCGGAAATAAACCGCTCAACCGTGTCGGCAGGCACGGATGTGATTCCGCCACAATCTCGGCACACCGCGATCAGTCCGTGGTCGCCACCGAGCCGGACGAGCGACGGTCCGTGCCCTGCATGCACATGCGTGACGATGCCGCGGTCGGACAACACGCTGATCGTGCGATAGACGGTTGCCTCGTGGATGCCCGCTGCCTCAGCTTGTGCCAGGGTCGTCAGCGCCCCTGCATCGATGGGCCCGCCGTGCCGCAGGAGCGCTGTGAGCACCGCGACCCGCGGCCCCGTCGCCCGACAGTTGTGCGTCCGGAGGATTGCCTCGGCGTCCTCGACCGTCCAGCCGTCGACCGTCCAGCCATCGAGGGGAGTCACTGACTCGTCATTCGCGTCCATCGGCCGAGATTAGTGATCGACCATCAGCGATGAACGTTGACCCGGTTGCTGGCGTCAGTGTGCATGGCCGACGCCCGCAGCGCGTCGGCGGAACGAACCGCCCGCGACAAAGGCAAGCACGAAGAACACCGCTGCTGTGAGCACGATTGTCGGACCTGACGCGACATCGAGGTGGTAGCTGGCGTTCATCCCGACAAACCCGCTGACCGCTCCGATCAAGCCGGCGAGCATGAGCATCCGGGAGAAGCTGTCGGTCAGCATGCGCGCCACCACCGCGGGGATGACCAGGTTGGCGGCGATGAGCGTGACGCCCATGACATTCATCGTCGACAACACCGTGGCAGACAGCAACACCATCAGAAGTGCATCGACCACGTTGGTCCGCACGCCCGTGGCCCGCGCCACTTCGGCATCGAAGGTGGTGAACAACAGCTGGCGATATCCGATGAAGATGAACGCGAGCGCACCGATCGAAACGCCGACGATCAGCCAGACGTCGGCCCAAGTGACGCCGAGCACGTTCCCGAAGAGCAGCGCATCGGCGTTCCGACCGGGCGACCCGTAGATCTGAACGACCGCAAGGCCGAAGGCGAACGCCGCAGTGGTCACGACACCGATCGCCGCATCCGATCCAATCGGTCGGCGCCGCACGATGCCGCCGATGGCCAACGCGGTCAACACGCCCCATGCCCCAGCGCCGAGGAACAGGTTGATCCCGAGCAACCCGGCCACCGCGTATCCGCCGAAGATGGAGTGCGAGAGCCCGTGGCCGATATAGCTCATGTTCCGCAATACGACATAGCAGCCGACGACCCCGCAGAGTGCGCCTGCAAGCGTCGCCACGAGCACACCGTTGCGGAAGAATTCGAACTCGAACGGCTTGAACACGTCGAGTGCCACGAGGCCTGGCTGTGCCACCGAGTTCACGCAGTCGCCTCGCCGGCGTCGCGAACGACGCCGAGCGGCGCGTCGACGACCACGCGCATTCCACCGTGCTCAAGGATGTGCATCGGCGAGCCGTAGGTCCGTTCGAGGACATCGGGAACCAGCACTTCGTCAGGCGAACCAGCCCCGATAATGCGGGTGTTCAGGCACACGATCTTCGGCAGATGCGCGGCGATCCCGTTGAGATCGTGGGTCGTCAACACGATCGTCAAGCCCTGCTGGTTGAGCTCATCAAGCAGGTGCAGGACATCGTGACGGGTGCGGACGTCCAACCCGGACGTCGGCTCGTCGAGGAAGATGACCTCGGCCTTGGTGAACAACGCCCGTGCGAGAAAGACACGCTGCTGCTGTCCTCCCGAGAGGTCACGAATGTGGCGGTGCCCGAGGCCTTCCAGGCCAAGCCGTTCGAGCACCTCGCGGATTTCGACACGTTCGGCACGCCTGATCCATGGAGTCCGCCAGCCGCGAGCTCGAGCCATTCCGACGCACTCGGCAACAGTGACCGGAAAGCTCCAGTCAATCTGTTCGACCTGGGGCACCAAGCCCACGGTCAGACCGGATCTCCGCACGACGGTGCCAGTCGATGGAGCAACCGTGCCAAGCAACGCCTTGAGGAGCGTCGACTTACCCGACCCCGAGGGCCCGACGATGCCGACCAAATCGCCGTCGGCTATCGACAAGTCGACGTCGCTGAGCACCTCGCCAACGCCATAGTCGACGCTCAACTGTGCCGCTTCAATCATGGCTGCGCCCGGCTTGACTGCCCCCATCGTGGGGGTCCGACTCGCGGGTAGCCCAATCATTGGGGGTACGTCGCTTCGTCGGTCGCGACGTTCCTGAGCTCGAACGCCGCGAGCTTCGCAGAGTCGCCACCGAGCGCATCGGTCATCGTGACAAAGTTGGACTTCATCAAACCGAGCCAGGAATGCTCGGCTGCGCCGGGCTCACCCGGCAGATCGTCGTCCCGAAGGTCGTCGACATACACCGCCCCGGTCTCGTTTGCGATCTGCTCGAGGACGGGCGAAGGGAAGACCTCCGAGCCAAACACCGCCGGCACCCCCTCCGCGTCGATCTGCTCGATCAGGTCGATGACGTCACCTGCAGTGGGCTCGCCGAAGTCGGCCGGCTGCACCGCACCGATGACGTTCCACCCATAGGTGTCGGCAAAGTAGGCGTACGCGTCGTGATACGTGACCAGCTTGCGTTGATCGACTGGAATCGTGTCGAACGTTGCGGCGATGACCTCATCGAACTCGTCGACCAGTGAGCTGAACGCTGTAAAATTGGTGTCGTAGAACGACTCGCCGTCGGGATCGACGCCGACCATGGTGTCGCGGATCAGACCGGCGTACACCTTGACCAGCGTCGGATCGGTCCAGAGGTGCGGATTGGGCTTGCCATCCGATTCAGGAAATGAGAAGTCGTACTTGTACTGGTCGGGTCGAATCGTCTCGTCGCCCAACTCGACGAGTGGTACGCCATTGGCAAGGTTGGCTTCGGCGAGTTCCTTCGTCGGTTCTTCTAACTGCAGTCCATTGATGAAGACCACGTCAGCAGTGCTCAACAATTCGGCTGCCGAAGGAGGCGGCTCGAAGGTGTGCGAGTTGGTTCCTTCGGGAACCAGGCCAACAATCTTCGCTCGATCGCCGATGATGTTGGCCGCGATCGAAGTGATGGGTGCGACCGTCGTGACCACGAGGAGCCGATCGTCCGAGGGCTCACCAGACGACGAGTCGGAACCGCCGCCACCCCCGCAGGAGACAGCAACGAGACTCGCGAGCACAGCGAGCGAAGCAAAACGAAAGGGGAAATGACTGCTCATCAAGTGCAACGCTAGATGCGAGCTGATCGCAACACGATGTCGTCCTCAAAAGAATCAGAGTGAAATATGACCGACCGACGCAATCAGGGCACCATCAGGTGGGCAATTGAGAGCGGATGTACATTGACCGAACAGCTATGACCATCACACAGCACGACACCACCGATCCGGCCGGCCCCTCCGGCCGACACGACGATCACGGAATCCGTCTTTTGACGGGCCTGCTCACCGACAACGACGCAGCAGACGCGCTCGCATTTGCGGCGGCCGGCGGCTCCGTACTCGTCGCACCAGAGCCAGACGACGCCGTCGCTGCTGAGCTCTGTGGCGTCCGGGTCGAAGCCGCGCTCCCTCGTGCCGAGTGGTTCGTCACGCTTGCCGACCGCCCCGAAACCGTTCGCCTCGACGGAGAGGTGCCCATTTTCAGCACCCTCCGCACGCTCAACGTCATTGGAAGCGACACAGCGATTGCCGCCACGACAAGTGTTCGGTTCCACCATGAGCCGACCATCACCGTCCGACGCGTCGGGAGCGGCTGCATCGTTGCGTCCGGGGTGGCTGACCTCGATGCGCTCCAGCAACATCGCACGCTGGGCATCTACGTTGCTCGACTCCTCCGCCCAGCATTCCCGACGAGCACGCCGACTCTCGGCCTCGCCGTCGTCGGGTACGGCCCATTCGGCGGCATGGGTTACCTGCATGGCCTCGCAGCTACCGAGACCGACGGGTTGGCCTTCACAGCTGCGGCCGATAACTCGCCGGATCGCATCGAAGCAGCACGTCTCGACTTCTCTGATCTTGTCGGCCATGATTCCGCCACCTCGCTCGCCACGGACGACGATGTCGACGTGGTCGTGATCGCTACGCCCCCGAGCTTCCACGCCGAGTTGGCCATCGAACTCCTCCGTGCCGGCAAGCACGTCGTCATGGAGAAGCCGATGGCGATCACACGCGCTGACGCAGAGCAGGTCATCGCCACCGCAGCCGAGCACGACCGGACCGTGACGGTGCACCAGAGCCGCCGCTGGGACACCGATTTTCTTGCCGTCCAGCGCCTAATGCGCAACGGCGATCTCGGTGAGGTGTTCAACATCGAGACCTTCGTCGGCGGCTTCGAACATCCGTGCCGAGCCTGGCATTCGGAAGACTCCATCTCCGGCGGCGCCGTCTACGACTGGGGTTCACACCATGTCGACTGGATCAACCAGCTCTACGGCAGCGCACCGAGTCGAGTCCTGTGCACCACCCACACCCGGGTGTGGCACGACACGACGAACGTCGACCAACTGTCGCTGTGGATGCAGTGGGCTGACGGCCGTGAGGCCACTTTCCGCCAGAGTGACGTCTGCGCCATTCGGCGCCCCAAGTTCCACATCGAGGGAACAGCAGCGACCGTCGAGGGCCACTACCGGCCGCTCCGCACTGACGCTGTGGTCCCCGGACGAGGCCATCTTGAACACAACTCCCACCATGCCGAAGCACCTGTCGACTTGACCGTCGGCCGCTACGACGGCGAGCACGGCATCGTCACCTCGCAGGTCCGACCGGCGCCCGATCAGGGTTGGGGCTTTCACCGCAACCTTGCCGACCACCTCCTGCTCGGCGAGTCCCTTGCGGTCGAACCGGAGCAGTCGCGCGATGTTGTCGCAGTGCTCGAAGCAGCCCATCGTTCGGGCAATGAGGGCGGATCCCTCATCGAACTCTAAAGATGCGACACATCACGGGTCGCCGCGCATTGTTGCGGTCGGCATGATCGGGATCGGCGTCATCGGCGCGGGATCGATGGTTGCGCGCCTGGCTGTGCTGCCTGCAATTGTTGCCAGCACTCACGCGACACTCGCTGCTGCTTCGTCGTTGAGCACCCCACCATCGTCCGTTTGGTCTGATGTGTCTGTTGCCGACTATCAGGCTGTCCTCGATCACCCAGACGTCGACGCCGTGTACATCCCGCTGCCAAACGCCATGCACGAGGAGTGGACAATCAAGGCCGCCGCAGCGGGCAAGCACGTACTCTGTGAGAAGCCGATCGCGGCGAGCGTGCAGGCCGCAGAGCGGATGCGAGTGGCATGCGACGATGCAGGCGTTCTGCTCGCCGAAGCGTGGATGACACCGTTCGACCCCCGCTGGGCAGAAGTGATGCGTCTTGCCGCCACTGGACTGGTCGGCGCCATCACCGAAGTTCGCTCAACCTTCACGTTCACGATTGGACCCGAGGCGAGCGACAACTACCGATGGGACCCGGCACAGGGTGGCGGTGCCCTGCTCGACGTCGGCATCTACTGCCTCGGGCCCGCCGTCCAGCTGTGGGGGTCGAAGCCGTCGCACATCGACGCCTCGATCACGCCCGCCGCGCTTCGTGGAAGCGGCAGTGTCGATGCGGCGACCACCGCGACACTTCGTTGGGGCGAGAGCCGATCCGCTCGTATTCGTTGCTCGTTCATCGATGCCGAGGAGCAGCGACTCGAGCTCATCGGTTCCGATGGCACATTGCTGCTCGAAGGCGACGCCCACACCGGCGGGACCAGGGCGACGCAGATCGTCTTGCGCTCGAACGACGGAACAACATCGACCATCAACGTGGCGGCGGCTGACCCGTACCTGACCATGGTCGATGCGTTCGCCGCCGCTGTGGCTCACCAGGAACCGTGGGAGCATTCCGCCGAAGACAGCCTCAACATGTTGGGCCTGATCGAGAAGATCTTGGAGGTTTCATGAACACCCTGTCCACCGAACGCCCCGCGCCACGCCACGAGTGGCATGAGCTGGCGGCGAGCAGCATCCATGCGGTCCACTGGGACCCCGTCGAGCCGACGGCGCCACCATGTCTCCTCGTCCACGGCCTAGCTTCAAATGCCCATCTCTGGGACGGCGTCGGTTGGCGCCTTGCTCAAATGGGGCATCCGACTGTGGCCATCGATCAGCGCGGCCATGGCCAATCTTCAAAGCCTGACGACGACTACGCTATGGTGACGGTCGCCAACGAAGTCCACGAACTCATTGCGCTCTGGGATTGGACCGCGCCGCTTGTCGCCGGTCAGTCATGGGGCGCAAATGTTGTGCTCGAGTTTGCCCACCGCCACCCCGGCATTGCCCAATCGATTACATGCGTCGACGGCGGATTCATCCAACTGCAGGATCGTTTCCCGGTCTGGGACGATGCAGCTGCCGCAATGGCGCCACCGAAATTGATCGGCACACCGTTCGACCGGATGCAAAAGTGGATGGCGTCGTCGAACCCCGACTGGCCGGAAGAAGGTCGGCTCGGTCAGCTCGCCAATTTCGAAGTTCGCGATGACGGCACCATCGCTCCATGGCTCACGTTCGAACGACATCTCCAAGTGCTTCGCGGATTGTGGGAGCACCAGCCGTCCGCGCTGTACCCGGAGGTCAACACACCGCTGTTGATGATTCCCGCCGACACCGGCGACGTCGCTTGGACCTCGTCGAAACGCCAGGCAGTCGATGCTGCGATCGCAGCGCTCCCCCACGGCCGCGCCGAGTGGTTCAGCCCCGCGCATCATGACGTGCACGCGCAGCACCCGGCCAAGGTGGCCGATCTGCTTCATCGAGCTTCCACGGAGGCAGACTTCTTCCCATGAGCGCTCGATCAACTCCATCCGCATCGTCCGCAGCATCGTCAGCAGCATCGTCAGCAGCATCGACCGCCGCATCGTCCGTGGGGCTTCCCCGTCTGCTCGTCATCATGGGCTCCGGTGAAACTGCACCAACAATGAAGGGTCCACATCGCCAGGTGTTCGAGCAGCTTGCGGCGTCGACCGGCGGGTCCGTCGACGCGGTCCTCCTCGACACACCGTTCGGCTTCCAGGAGAACGTCGAGATCCTCGCGGCCAAGACCGCCGAGTACTTCACCGACGCAGTGAGCCGACATGTCGCCATCGCAGGTCTGGCACGTACCGACCACGGCGATGTCGTTGGGATTGAGACGGCCATCGCCAAGATCCGTGCGGCCGACTGGGTGTTTGCCGGTCCCGGCAGCCCGACGTTTGCGCTCCGCCAGTGGGCTGGGACGCCGATCCCCGACTCGATTGGCGCCAAGCTACGCGACGGAGGTGCTGTTGTCTTTTCGTCAGCCGCGGCGCTGACACTCGGGCGCAAGACCATTCCGGTGTACGAGGTGTACAAGTCGGGCGCCGATCCGTACTGGGTCGACGGACTCGATCTGCTCACCGCCATCGGTCTTCCTGTCGTGGTGATCCCGCACTACGACAACAAGGAGGGCGGCAATCACGACACGAGCAAGTGTTATCTGGGCGAGCGGCGCCTGTTGATGCTCGAACCTGAACTCGATGATGATGTCTTCATCCTCGGCGTCGACGAACACACTGGCGTCATCATCGACCTCGACGCCCAGACTGCCGAAGTGGTCGGCAAAGGCGGCATCACGCTCCGCAAAGATGCGGTGTCCACCCGGATCGAATCCGGCGAGACCGTCCCCTTCAGCACCCTGCAGCGCGGCCCGGTTGGCGACGCCTCCGGCGCTGCCCCGGCGCTCGCGGTAGAACCCGTCCCCGAGACTCCTGACACGATGGTGACGGAGGGCGTCGAGATTCCGTCGCTGGCAGCCGATGCGGCGAGGCTCGAAGCCGAATTTGATGCTGCACTCGCTGCACGAGATGCCGACGCCGCGCTCGGCGCCATTCTTTCTCTCGACAGCGCGATGATCGAGTGGGGACGCGACACCCTGCAGGGCGACGAGATGGACCGCGCTCGAGCGTCGCTCCGATCGATGATCGTCCGGCTCGGCGCTGCCGCTGCTGGCGGCGTGCGTGACCCGCGTCAGGTTCTCGGTCCAGTCGTCGAAGCAGCCCTCGCTGCGCGAGTAACCGCTCGTGAAGCGAAGGCCTACTCCGTCAGCGATGCCATCCGCGACAATCTGGCCGCTGCAGGTATTGAGGTGCGCGACACCCCGCAGGGTGCCGAATGGGTGATCGACGAGCCGGCGAGTTCGTAGCCCCGGTCAGGCGAGCGGGTCGTCAATCGCTACCGCGAGCACGGCAGCGGGATCGATGTGCACCGGTTCGCTCAGCTGCTCGACGGTGAGGTGACACTTCATGCTATGCCCGGCTGACAGCTCCACCATCTGCGGCTCGGTGACTTCGCACAGACCTTTGATTGCGCGGTGACAGCGAGTATGGAACACGCAACCCGATGGCGGATTTGCGGGCGAAGGAATAGCTCCCATGAGTGGAATCCGGTCTTCGGCGATTCCGTCGACGCTCGGGACTGCCGAGAGCAGCGCCTCGGTATACGGGTGGTTCGTGCCGTTGAACATGGTGGCGGTCGAGCCAATTTCCATGATCCGGCCGAGGTACATCACCGCAATTCGGTCGGCGAGGTAGCGCACGACGCCAATGTCGTGGCTGATGAACAGGTAGCTCGTGCGCTCCTCGTTCTGCAGCCCAGCGAGAAGGTTCAGAATTGCGGCCTGAACAGAAACATCGAGCGCCGAGGTCGGCTCGTCGCAGACCACTACCTCTGGGTCGCCTGCGAACGCACGGGCAATGGCGACGCGCTGCTTGAGCCCACCAGACAGCTGCCGCGGTCGCATGTCAAGGTGGCGCGGCGAGAGCTGCATCGCCTCGGCAATCTCCTCGACTCGTTTGTCGGCTGCCGCGCCCTTGACTCCGGTCAGCTTGACGACGCTGCGATGCAGGATTCGGCGAACGGTCCAGGAGCGGTTGAGCGCCGAGTCGGGGTTCTGGAAAACCATCGAGATCGCCCGCACCGACTCCTCAACACGGGCAGTCGCCTTGCCGGCCATCTGGCGGCCACGCAACGTGATGGCACCGCCCTCGTCAGCGGCATGAACGCCGAGCATGGTTTTGGCGAGCGTCGACTTTCCCGAGCCTGACTCGCCGACAAGACCAAGCGTCTCACCTTCGGCAAAACCGAGGTCCACGCTCACGAGCGCAGGGACGTCGTGCCCACGTTGACGGAACGTCTTGGACACTCCGTTGACACCAATGACCTGTTCCGTACCAACGTTATAATTAACGGTGACTTCCTGAGGTTCGGGCACGTCACTGATCCGGTCGGCATGGTGACAACGCGTCCAGTGACCATCGCTCCGATCGACGATCGGTGGCACGTCTGTTCGACAGATTTCGGTTGCAATCGGGCATCGATCGATATATGTGCAGGTTGGGAGCGACGCACCAATCGGTGGCGCCGAGCCCGGGATCGCAAACAGCTCGCGGTCGGTTTTTCGCAGACCACGTCGTGGAATCGAGTTGAGCAGACCCTTGGTGTAGGGGTGGCTCGGGTTGTCGAACACCTCGTCGACCGTGCCTTCTTCGACAATCCGGCCGGCGTACATCACGCCGACCCGATCACACATGGTGCGGATGACCCCGAGGTTGTGCGCGATCAACAAGATCGCCGAGTTCAGTTCCGAACGCAGGTCGCGGACGAGGTCAAGTACTTCGGCTTCAACTGTCGCGTCGAGCCCAGTGGTCGGCTCATCGAGCACCAGCAGCGTTGGATCGCAGGCCAGCGCCATGGCAATGACGACACGTTGCAACATACCGCCTGACAACTGATGAGGGTAGCGGTCCATCACGCTCTCGGGCGCAGCGATGCGGACCCGTTTGAGTGCTGCGAGCGCTGAGGCATGCGCTTCGGAATTGGACTGGCCCATCACCTTGAATGCTTCGGAGACTTGCTTACCGATCTTCAGGACCGGGTTGACCGCCTGAACCGGATCTTGAAACACCATCGAGGCTCGTTGCGCCCGAAACTCGCGGAGTTCGCGTCCGGACATCGCAGTCAGCTCTTGGCCACCCGACTCGACGCGCCCAGCATCGATTCGGCCATTGCCAGGCAGATAGCGCAGGGCGGCGTACGCGGTGGTCGACTTGCCGCAGCCGGACTCGCCGACGAGCCCGTAGGCCTCGCCAGCACGAACTTCAAAGCTGACGCCGCGCAGCACGGCTCGAGGCGTGCCCCGGACGATGTAGGACATCTCAAGTCCGTCGATGGCCAGTGCCGGGTGCTCAGCTTCGGTCTCGGTGGGTAGCGGTTCCGTCGTGGTCATGATTTCAGCGCCTTATCGATCGAGTCTGCGATCAGGTTCACGCCGATCACTAGGCTGGCAATGGCGATCGCTGGGAAGATAGATGGCCACCAGATATCTCTGACGATTTGCTCGTAGTTTTGTGAGACGTCGATGCCCCAGTCGGCGTCGGTGATGTTCGAACCGACAAACCCGAGGAAGGCAAGCGTGGCGTAGGTGAACACCGCGTAGCCGAGCCGAACAGTGAGTTCGACGACAACGAGACCAGTCACATTAGGCAAGATCTCGCGACCCACGATGAAGAGTCCCGATTCGCCACGCATCTTCGCCGACATGACGTAGTCAAGATCGGATTCCGCGATGGCCGCCGACCGAATCGTGCGAGTAATCGCGGGAACGAACAGCACGGCGATCGTGCCGATGATGACTGGCGTCGATCGGCCGAAGGTGAACACCACCAAGATCGCCATCAAGATGATCGGGATCGACAAAATAGCCTCGATCACTCGGCTGAGAACCTCATCAACCCAGCCTCGGTAGTACCCCATGACCAAACCCAGCATTGTTCCGACGATGACAGCCATCGCTGTAGCAATGGGCGCAACAATCAGAATGGGGCGAGCCCCGTAAATAATTCGCGCATAGACGTCCCAACCGTTCTTATCTGTCCCAAGCCAGGCCTCTGATCCGGGCTTGACACGGGGTCCCGCTTCAACAAATTCCTTCGGACCGACTGACGTTAGAAGGCTTGGCCATAACGCTGCGAATACCCAAAAGCCGACAATAAGGACACCAAAGAGGAATCCTGGGCTTCGGTAGAGAACTCTGAGTTGTTCCCGTCTGATTTGGTTCTTCGCGCTTCTCTCCGACGTTGTCGGACCCCTGTCGAGTTCGCTCTTAGCAGCATCACCATTTGCAAGGTCTGATGTCTCGCTCATCAGTTGTCGCCAAGCGTTTGACGTGCCCGTGGGTTCATCCACGCCACCAGCAAATCTGCACCAAGAGTGGCAAGCATGTAGATGATCGCAACTGTGAGGACCCCTGCGCGAAGGACTGGGTAGTCAGCTCGGTCAACGGCACGGATAATGAGGTTGCCGACGCCTTGGTAACCAAACACAATTTCGAGAGCAACCATGCCTCCGAAGAGATAGCCGAGTTGAGTGCCGAGCACGGCAACTGTTGGTTGGAGTGCGTTGCGAGCTATGTGCTTTCGAAAGACTCGGCCAGTGGAGAGCCCACGCATGAAGGCGGTTCGGGCGTAATCAGAGTCGAGTGCTGTAATGGTTCCAGCCCTGGTGATACGAGCTATGTACCCGAAGTAGACCATTAATACGGCGATCACGGGTAGCAGCAAGTGCTGAATCTGAATCAGTGGCCCTGACCCTGGCGGCGCACTGGCCTGGACTTTGAAGAAGTCAAATGGGACGGCCAAAAACGCAAGCAGGAAGACGCCTGCTACAAAGTCGGGGATTGCTGAGAAAGCTAGTCCGGTGTTGACGATGAGACGATCAATCCAGCTGTCTTTCTTGTACGCAGCGACGAGACCGCCAAGAATCGACACTGGTACGATCACCAAGAGCGACAGGATGACAAGTTTGGCCGAGTTGGCTACGGCTTTCCACACCAAACTCATCACTGGCTCCCCTGTTGCCACAGAGAACGATTCCCCAAAGTCAAGTGTGACTACGGAGACCGACAGATTTGACAGCTGCGTTGCAACAGAATCACGGAGCCCAAGTGATTCGGTGACCTGCATTAACCGTTCAGGAGACGCCGTACCACCTGCAATTTTACGGGCTGGATCGCCGGGCGCGATATTCGGTATAAGCGTCACGATTACGAGCAGTATTGCCAACGTAACAAGTGCCAGCAATAGTCGCCTAATGATGAATCTTGTCACGTACTTTCTCGCCTCAAGTCGGAGTCGCTTTGTGAACGATGGCGAAGAGGCCGCAACGTTTCACCGTTCCAGCCTCTTCGCCACCGCTACTCCCCTCAGGAGGGGCTAGCGAGATTTAGCTCTTTGTAACGTTCTGGAACTGCATGTGTCCGAGTGCAGTTACTTCGAGGCCACTCACTGCGTCACTTGCGGCAGTGAGATAGTCGAAGAAGAACGGATACACGGCAGGCGTGTCCTCATGAAGGACCCGTTGGATTTTGCCAACTGCATCCTTCTGACCGGCCACATCGGTAGCGCCTTGATACGCCTTGAACAACCCGTCGAATTCAGCTGACGCATAGTTCGACGAGTTCCAATCGGCATCCGTCTGGAGCGCTCGACCGAAGAAGACATCCGGCGTGGGCCGGTGACCGTAATCGACGATACCGATGTCTGCTGAGGCTCCGCACGGACGACCAGGGCCCGACGTTTCAGGTTGCGTGCCCCAACTTGCACCAGAGCACCAGTATTCCCCGTAGAAGTCGGAGTTTGGCGTCACGCTAACCGGCGTTGTGATACCGACAGCGGCCAAGTTCTGTTCAACAATGGCGGCGATAGCTGGTATCTCACCGAGATCACCAACCTGAAGAACCGATTCAATGCCATCCGGATATCCCGCGTCTGACAAAAGTTGCTTCGCCATTTCCGGATCGTACGGACGTTGCTCTTGAGTGTCGTCGAAGTAGGGCAGGGTCGCATAGACGGGATGGTCATTTGCAATGACCGCCTGGCCTTCGTAGACCGTATCCACAATTTGCTGACGATTGATTGCGTAGCCAACTGCCTGCCGAACTCGAGGATCAGTGAATGGACCACCTTCTGGTAGCTGTGTGTTGAACCACAGTTGGCGGTGATTCGAGGACGGAGGCCGAAGAACGGTGACGCTTGAATCGTTGAGAAGCGTGGCTCCATCGGAGATCGAGAAAGACTGAAGTACATCAATCTCGCCGGCAGCAAACGCTGCAACTGAGGTGCCGCCCGAGTCGAACCCCTGCAGCGTGACGCTGTCCAAGTTGACACCGCCGCCCCACCAGTTTGGGTTAGGTGTGAATGTCGCGCGGAAGCTTGACGGATCGAAATCCTCGAGAACCCAGGCTCCCGTGCCCGTCACTCGATCGTTAAGAACCGTGCCGCTGCTGTAGTCCGCTGGTGTGATCAATGACTGCGGGTTGAAGAGCGAAACGAGAACTGGCAAGTTGCCATTCGGGGCATCGAGATTCATGACCACAGTCACGTCATCAGGCGTCTCGGTGCTTCCGGCACTGAAGACACCCGCGACACCCGCGCCAACTTCTGCCATCCGGTCCAGGGTCGCCGCAACGTCAGCCGATGTCAGTGGTGCGCCGTCTTCTTGCCAAGTGACTCCATCACGAAGTTTGAACGTCCACTGTGTGGCGTCCGCGTTAGGACTCCACTCAGTAGCTAGCGCAGTTGCGGCGATGTTTCCATCGCTGCCTAGACCAACAAGGTATTCGAAGCTTTGCGAGAGCACGGCGTAGGTGCCGAGGTCAAGCATGTTGAGCGGGTCAAGACCCGAGTTAGCGTCGCCGGTCTGAATTGCCGCAGTCACGTCGCCGCCTGCTGCGCTGGCTGGAGCTTCGGTTGTCGCTGGCGCCTCGGTGCTCGCTGACTCTCCACCGCCCGAGTCACTCCCGCTGCTGCTGTCGTCGCTGCCGCAAGCCGCAATTACTGCGCCCATCATCGGCATTGAAAGGCCGATCATTGTGCCGCGCTTCACGAAGTTACGTCGGTTGATTTTCCCTTGAGCGTAAGCCTCAATGAGATCAGCCTCAATAGGGCCTCCCGAGCGACGCGCCCAGTCAATACGTTTCCAGTCCATTCAAATTCCCCCTTGGGATATGAGTACACGCCGCGGGAACCGTTATCCCTCGACACGACGTCCATAACGAACAGGCCCCCTGCGGACAAACCATGCCCTCAGGTTCTCGCGCTCATTGGTCGTCGCCCAAGCAAGGTAGCACGGTTCCAGGAACGGAATGAAATCAGTCACATGTTGACCTGAGCAGTAACAATTCGACCGTTGGGCTCGCAGGGAGGGCGGGATTGCGGGGCGTCAGAACACGATGCCAGACGAGCGCAGCGCTGCGATCCGCTCGACCGGAGAGGCAATGACCGCCGCCAACGTGAGTTCGAGGCCCAGGTCCGAGGACTCTCGGTACCACTCCCATTCGATGACCCCGGTCGCCCACTTCTCCAAACGATTCATCCGGGCAGTGAAGATGTGGCGGGCGAGCCGCGCAACATCACATTCGCCGATCAACATCGCCTCGGTCGCGGCCTGTGCCAGATCGTGTTCGATGATTTGCACCACGCGGTCGCCGACTGATCCCATCCCATGGGCGCCCGGACCCAACCGCAGACTCGCAAAGATCGGACGCCAAACATCGATTGCTGTTCCGACGGTGTCGTCCAGCGCCTGGAAGAGCGCCCGAGTCGTCTCGATGGGCCCCCGAGCAGGCTGGTCACCGAAGCCGACTTCGAGCTGATCAAGCCCGTTCGAGACGAATGCGACCAGCACACCGTCGCGGTCACCGAACTGGTTGTACAGCGTTGCGACGGCTACACCGGCCCGAGCCGCGAGCTTGCGCATCGTGAGACCCTCAAGACCCTCTGCGGCGATGATCTCTCCTGCGGCCGCAAGGACTTCGGCACGCGTCCGCTCCTGTCGCCGCTCCCAACCCGACTGAGTCGGCGCCTCAGCGGGTCTCACCGAACTGGCTCCCATAGGCGAGGAGCATACGACTCACCTGACCAACGATCGTCAGTCCCGATGCGATGTCCTCAGACTTGACAAGTGTTCGGAACGATGGTCCCATCACCCACATGACCCGCCTCGGTTATCAGATCCCCAACTTCACCTATCCCGGCGTCGGCCCGGCCAGACTGTTCGACGCCGTCGCACAGCAAGCGCGCGAGGCCGACTCGAGTGGATTCGACACCGTGCTGGTGATGGACCACTTCTACCAACTTCCGCAGATCGGCGACCCCGACCAATACATGCTCGAGTGCTACACGCTGCTCGCCGCGCTCGCTCGCGAAACCAGCAACGTCCGGCTGTCGTCCCTGGTCACCGGCAATACCTATCGCAATCCAGCGGTACTGGCGAAGACCGTCACGACGCTCGACATCGTGTCGCAAGGCCGAGCCACCCTCGGGATCGGTGCAGGCTGGTTCGCCTTGGAACATGACGCGTTCGGCATCGAATTCGGCACCTTCACCGATCGATTCGAGAAGCTCGAAGAAGCACTACAGATTGTCAGCCCAATGCTTCGGGGCGGCAAGGCAACCGTCGACGGCACGTGGTACGCAACACTCGACGCGATGAACGAGCCGCCGCCGGTCTCAAAAGTGCCGATCATGATCGGCGGCGCCGGAGAGAAGAAAACGCTGCGCATGGTGGCGCAGTACGCCGACGAGTCGAACCTGATCTGCGACGACGCCGCGATCGCCCACAAGCTCGATGTCTTGGCGGCACACTGCGCCGCCGTTGGTCGTGATCGTTCCGAGATCACCGTCAGCAAGCAGAAGAACTGCTGCATCGCTCCCACGCACGACGAAGCACGCTCGGACATGCTTGCGTACTTCGCACGGCGGGGCTTGGACGTGTCCAAGATGAGCGAGGACGACCTTGCCACACGACTCGGTCAGGTCGTGTGGGGCGACCCAGATGAAGTCGGGGAGCACTTCTCGTCGCTGCTTTCTACCCACGACGGTCTCGATGGCTTCACCATCAACATGATCCCCAACGGGTTCATCGAGGGCCGCGTCGAGTTGCTCGGCCAGACCCTCGCTCCCCTATTCAGCTGACTCGCTGGCGGGGTGAGGGCGGCGGCCTCAGCTCGAGAGCAAGTCGAGTTCCTCGTCGAGGTACTCGGCCTTGCACTTGCTGCGCTGCAACTTGCCGCTGCTCGTCTTCGGGAGCGTGCCCGGCTGCACGAGCATGATATCGCGCGGCGGCAGGCCACTGACTTCGAGCGCACGGTGATGGATCCGTTCACGCACGTCGGCCAGATCACCAGAGGTTTCGGTCAGCCGAACCTCGGCCACGACGACCACGCTCTCTTTGCCCTTGTAGCCCTCCATACCAAACGCGATCACGTTGCCCGCACGAACACCGTCGAGTGGGCCGACCGCGCGCTCGATGTCTTCGGGGAACACGTTGCGACCGCCGACGATGATGACGTCCTTGATCCGGCCGCACATCACGAGCTCGCCATCGAGGAGGTAGGCGAGGTCACCGGTGCAGAGCCAGTCGTCGTGGAACAGCGCAGCGGTGGCGTCGGGCCGCTTGTAATAGCCGGGGGTGACCGACGTACCCCGAAGCAACAGCTCGCCGACGTGACGTTCCGGCAGCGTTTCAAACGTCTCGGGATCAACCACCTTCATTTCGAGACCAGGCACCGCTGTTCCGAGGAGCGGGAGTTTGCGGGCCGTCACGGCGAACTCGTCGGTGTCGAGGACTTCGATCGGCTTGGCGACTCGCTCGGTTTCCAGCACGATGCGGTCCACGGTGTCGGTACGCAGGCCGCGACCACGAGTGGGGAACGAGCCGCCGATCGCTACCTCGGCCATGCCAAACGCTGGGAAGACACCGCCAGCATCGAAACCGAACCGCGACGCCTCGGCGACAAAGGCCTCGACCGCTTTTGGATCGACCGGCTCGGCACCGGAGAGGGCCAACGAGAGCCGCGACAGGTCAAGGCCGTTCATGCGCTTGAGCGCCCGCGTCGCGAGAACCCACGAGAAATTTGGACCAGCGGTCGCCGTACAGCCGTAGTCGCTGAGCCACTGCATCCAATTGCCGGGGTGCGCGAGGAAGTCTTGTGGCGCCGCCTGCACGAGGTTGACGCCCTTGGTCATCGGGATGGCGAGGAACCCGACCAGACCCATGTCGTGATAAAGCGGCAGCCACGACATCATCGTTTCGCCCTGCTCGATCTGAGCGGCCTCAAGACAAGCATCGACGTTGGCGGACAACACGCGATCAGGAATCATCACGCCCTTCGGCTCGCTCGTCGAACCGCTCGTGTACTGCAGAATGACGAGACGCTCGGGATCGTGCGCCGGAATCTCGAGACGGTCTCCATGCGGCACGTTCGGTGCACCCGGCAGGACGGAACGCATCAGTTCGATCGGCGGGTCACCCTCAGCAGCGGTGTAAAAGTCAGCGAGTTGATCGTCGATCAAGACGAGCTTGGCATCGCCGTGGCGAATCCGGCCGCGGGTGCTGTCGATAAAGGCATCAAGGGATCCCATGCGCATCGGTAAAGGCAGCACCATCGACGCAATGCCGGCCATCCAGCAGCCACGCACAATGGTCATGAGCTCGCGACTGGTCGGCCCGAGCACTGCGACGTGATCGCCGGGCAACAGGCCCTTGGCCTGCAGCGCTGCGCCGACTGCACGCGCATCATCGTGGATCTCGCGCCAGGTGACGAGCGCCGGGCGCCCGTCGGCATCGAGGTCGCCGCTGAGGACGGACTTGCCGACAAAACGGACCCCTGTGCCTAAGTCGGCGGCTTGTTCCAGTCGGGTGATCGTGGAATCGACAACATCCATGGCCCGCGACGGTAACGCATCACCAACGATTCGTCGACGGATCGTGGCTCACCAGAACGCTATTGACTGCCATCGAGCCGACCGGGCAGGTGATGCATCGATCCACCGCGCACCTTGACCTCCTTGGGCTGACACGCGTGGCAGCCGTACTCGAGGTGAATGCCCTGAATCGACATTTGCGTCCCCCGTGATTTCTCAAGGATGACTTGCGGCAGGTGATACAGGTCGTCACCGCCACATATCGGACACTTCGGCCGCGGATCACGCGTCCAGCTGATCTTGCACACGTCGCAGGTGAGTTCGAGCGTCCCGTCGCCAACGGGCGCACCGCGCAGATGCTCGTCGCTGTCGCAGGACGGGCAAACAATCTTGAGGGCCATGGCGCTTCGAGCGTACGACACCCCATCGGCATCGAGCTGCGATCAGCTGTGCCCGAATGCCTCCACCAGTTGTGTTCGGCTGCTCTCGGGCATTGAGGTGTAGAGCAGTTCGGCGCCGTCAAAGCGCCTCGCCTCAGCACTCAGGTCGCTCACGTGGACGTGCTCGGCAAGGATCACGACCGCAGTCGTCCCGTTCTCGACGGCCGCCTTGAACCAGTCGACCCACTCGTCTGGGATACCGATGTCGACCACCTTCGCCGTGACGGCACCGACCCCAGCCCCGACACCGAGTCCGGCAACCCAGCCGATCGGGCCACCGATGATCAGGCCAAGCAGGCCGGTCCACATCGCTCCCGACGCTGCGGCACGGCCGGGTGTCAGATCCATCGTCTCCATCACACTGACTTTGCCGGCGTCGTTCTTGCCCACGACGACGGCGTCTTTGAGCGCAAGCTTGCCAGCGTTGCGCAACCCGGTCATGGCGAGGAGGTACTCCTGCGCACGAGTCGAGGTATCGAAGGCGACGCTGATAATGACTGGGGCATCGGGATCGGGATCGACGGACGGCCCTGCGCGCAGACTTGGGTCGGGCGGCTGAAAGTCGGACATGCCACAGTCTGGCCACGAAACACCGCAGTCAAACGGTTGACGAACACAAACGGATCAGGACCGCGCGTCAAGTGACCCCGTAGGCTCGGGGGCCGTATGAGCGAGACCGACACCACCGCACACAGCGCCGACACTCCTGCCCACCGGTACACGTCGGCACTTGCCCAGGACATCGAATTGCGGTGGCAGCAGACCTGGGCCGACGACGGGACCTTCAACGCTCCCAACCCTGCTGGCCCACTCGCCGACCCCGACGCGGTTGCGGCGCGCGGCGACAAGCTCTTCGTCCTCGACATGTTCCCGTACCCATCCGGCGTCGGCCTCCACGTTGGCCACCCACTGGGCTTCATTGGCACGGACGTCTACGCCCGATTCCAACGAATGGCCGGACGCAACGTCATCTACACGATGGGCTTCGACGCATTTGGTCTCCCCGCCGAGCAGTACGCCGTACAGACCGGAACCCACCCGGCAATCACAACAAACGACAACATCGCAAACATGAGGCGCCAGCTGCGTCGCCTCGGGCTGAGTCACGACATGCGACGCTCAGTCTCCACCACTGACCCGGAGTACTACCGGTGGACGCAATGGATCTTCAGTCAGGTCTTCAACGCCTGGTACGACGAGGATGCCGAACGGGCCCGGCCGATCGTTGAGCTGATCGCCGAGTTCGAGGCCGGCGATCGGGTGGCACCCGACGAACGAAGCTGGAGCGAGCTCTCCCCCGCCGAACGCAACGAGCTCATCGACGACCATCGCCTGGCCTATGTCTCTGAGGCGCCGGTCAACTGGTGTCCCGGTCTGGGCACTGTCGTGGCAAACGAAGAAGTGACCGCCGACGGCCGTTCCGACCGCGGCAACTTCCCGGTGTTCAAGCGCAACATGCGGCAGTGGATGATGCGCATCACCGCGTATGCCGACCGCCTGATCGACGACCTCGAGTTGCTCGATTGGACCGAGGCCATCAAGGCGATGCAGCGCAACTGGATCGGCCGCAGCCACGGCGCCAAGGTCGACTTCGAATCGTCTGCTGGCACGATCACCGTCTTCACCACGCGACCCGACACCTTGTTCGGCACATCGTTCATGGTGCTCTCCCCCGAACATCCATACGTCGACGAGCTGGCCGGCCCGGACAAGGCCGACGAGATCGCCGCCTATCGCAAGCAGGCAGCTGCCAAGAAGGACTTCGAGCGGCAAGACGAAACGCGCGAGAAGACGGGCGTGTTCACGGGGGCCTACGCCACGAACCCCGTCAACGGTGAACAGATCCCGGTCTGGATCGCCGACTACGTCCTCATGGGTTACGGCACCGGAGCCATCATGGCCGTGCCCTGTGGCGACAGCCGCGACTTCGAGTTCGCCCGCAAGTTCGATCTGGCCATCCCGGCAATCCAAACTCCGCCGCCGGCCTGGTTCAAAGAACGCGGTCTGGACGTCACCCTCGACACACGACAGTGGCCCGAGGCCTTTGTCGGCGATGCACCATACGTCAATAGCTCAAACGGCGAACTGTCTCTGGACGGGCTGGTCAACAAGGCCGAAGGCATCGCTGTGATGAACGCCTGGCTCGAACGGGCGAATGCCGGTGAGGCGACCATCAATTACAAGCTGCGCGACTGGCTATTTAGCCGCCAGAGATACTGGGGCGAACCGTTCCCGATCGTCTACGACGCCGACGGCAACCCGCACACACTGCCCGACTCGATGCTGCCGGTCGAGCTCCCCGAGACCGAGTCGTTCTCCCCGCGCACCTTCGACGATGACGACGAATTCTCCAGCCCCGAGAGCCCCCTCGATCGCCTCCAGGACTGGGTGAACGTCGAACTCGATCTCGGCGACGGCGTGCAGATGTATCGCCGTGACACCAACGTGATGCCGCAGTGGGCCGGATCGTGCTGGTACGAGATGCGATACCTCGACCCGACAAACACGGAGACCTTCTGTGACCCGGCCGTCGAGGAATACTGGATGGGTCCACAGACCCACATTCGCCCGGACCATCCGGGTGGCGTCGACCTCTACGTCGGCGGCGTCGAACATGCCGTGCTGCACCTGCTGTACGCCCGGTTCTGGCACAAGGTCTTGTTCGACCTTGGCCACGTCAGCTCCAAAGAGCCGTACGCCCGCCTGTTCAACCAGGGCTACATCATGGCCGCGGCGTTCAAGGACGAACGCGAGATCTATGTCGAGGCGACGGAAGTCGAAGG
>JABJAB010000114.1 GCA_018666235.1 Ilumatobacter sp. | reverse complement strand
GCCGTCGCCGAGTGTTCCGCCGAGGAGGTAGGTCACCACTGCCCACGGCGACAGGTTCCACCCGGGCGGGCGGGCCCGGTCATCGACGGCGGCAAGCGCCGCCAGTTCGTGCGCGAACTGCTGCTCAGCGTGCGGCCGCAGGATGTCGGCAGCCGGCGGGACGTTGGCGATGGTCATCGGCGTTGACGTTACTCAGATGGCGGGCGACGGACGCCCGTCAGAAATGTGGCCAGACTCTTCTCCGATTTCCGAAATCCGCTGCGACAATGAAGTCATGGCGGCCGTGAGCATGCGTGGAGCGAAGAAGCTCCAGGACGAACTTGAGAGCTTTGCGCTCTCCTTGCCCGAGGCATGGTTCGACACGCCCTGGGACGAGAGCCGCGTCACAAAAGTTCGTAAGCAGATTTTTGCCTTCTACGGCAATCAGGACGCGCCGAGTATCGGTGTGCGACTGATCGAGTCTCTCGACGAGGCAATGACCCTGCCCGGCGCCTCCGCGATGTCGTACGGGATGGGCGAAGATGGCTGGACCAACATCCCGATCCCTGGTCTTGACGACGGCGCCACCGACATGCTGCACCGATTCATCGAAGAGAGCTTCCGATCAATCGCTCCAAAAGCGCTGATCGAGCAACTCGACGACGAACTCGCCGACTGATCGCGTCGCCAAACTCAGCGCATCAACTCCTCGAGCATGCGGTGACGAGTGGTGGCGAGATCAACGAGCACGGTGGCCAGCCCGTGGCCAGTCGCCATCGGGTCGACGCTGTTGAGCGCGTCAGCAAGGACGCGCAACGCGTCCGGGCGAACTCGTGCGATGAGGTTGACCAGCATTGGCTTGTGACTCTGACCGAGTGATCCGGCCTCGATCGACTGCGCGAGCACCGCTCCGGCTTCTGCTCCTGGCCAGTCAAGCATCTCTGCCAATTCGGGCGCGATCGGCAGTTCGGGCAACTCACTCAGCGCCTCGGGGGTGACCGACACCGCTGAGTGTCGGGGTTCGAGGTCGGCCAGATGTCCGACGAGCCAGCGACCGGCGTCACCGGCTCCGACCATCACACGTGTTCGTCGGACCGGGTCGCTGCGATGACGCAGCAACATCGCGGGGAGTAGCTCCGGCGCGATTCGCCAGCCATTGCCGATGAGCGTGAGCATCCACTCGTCTTCGAGCACCGGCCACGACGCTGTGATGTGATGCCAGCGCTCGACCGCTGCGGGAACGCACATCGGTCGAGCGTCGGTGTCCGGCACGACAATTTCGTCGAGGACCGGCCCCGGCACCACCCCGGCACGCCGAACGGCAGTGCACGCTGCAACCTGGGCGAGCATTCGCTCTGAGGGTGACGACCGGGCGGTGTCAGCCACGAGGTCGGCCAAGGGGCCCGGCGGATTCGGCGGATCCCTGCGGTCGGTGCCCAGCAGTGCAACGGTCACGAGTTGCTGCCAATGTTCCTGCATCGACTCGGTTGTCATGCCGCGCTCACGAACGACGTGTTGGCGCGAGGCCCAATGTCAACGGTTCGGTCGGGCAGGTGGATCGACAGCGGGACCACACCATGCGGCGTCCACTCGACGGTGAGATCGACCGGCTTGCCCCCGGACACCGCGAGCAGCATCGCCACCCCGGCGTCAAACGCCCGCGTGCCGAGATCGAGGATCGGCATGCTTCCAGTGGAATCCGCCAACGCCCATGCCTGTCCAGCCCGAGCGAGGCGAGCGTGCACCGTCACCGGGACTCGATCAAGCCACGGCTCAGCCGCCACCATGACACCGACTTCGGCGCACCCGTCAGCGATTGAGCAGGCCGATGCAGCAAACTGCGCTGCGACGCTCGGGTGATCAACTGGATCGTGGTATCTCGTGCCAACCAGTGCGCGTAGCGCTGGCCCGGGATACCGATGCAGGTCCGCACGCAACGACGACCCCACGGGCAACGACGTGTCGAGGCTCTGCTGGTACGCAGCAAACGACAATGCCAAGGCCCATCGTCCAGAGTTCACGCCCCGCAGCCAGTGCCGTCGCACCTCGATGCGGTCTTCGCGCACATCGCTGCGCCCAGCAATCAGCCACTCGTCGGTGTCGGGGACACCTGCAATGACGTCGGCCTGGCGCACTTGCCACCCGACGGTTGTCGCCACCGCGTCGGCGAGTGAGTCGGGCAGCGCTCCGATCCGACGCCCGGCCTGCGCGAGCAGGTGCAGCATCCCGAGCTCAGCGAGCACGTCGTCGTGCCAGTCAGGCGATGCACCCACGAGCCCGGCAAGTCTCCGGACCCGGTTGGCCAGACTGCCGGCCTGCGCATCGACCAGCCGTGCTGCGAGTTGGTCCCATGTGGCGTATCGAGCGAGCGACGGGTCAGCGAGTCCGGTCCTGATCCGGTCGTCGAGCCATCGGTCGAGTTCGGCCAGCCCGGCGTGCATCCGTGCGACCCGATCGTCACGCGCTGTGTTGCGATCGGGGTCGGGTGGTGGCGCCGGTGGCGCCGGCTGCTCGTCACCGATCACCGCACCGTCGAGGGTTGCGCCCGATCCATCCGTTGCGTCAGGCTTTCCCGTCGCATTCCCACCGCCAGATAGCTCGCCGGCTTCGTTGTCTGCGGCGGCCGCGGCTCGGGACAATGCGGCCCCTCGGCGTTGCATCCACGCTTCGATATGCGACGGCGCGACTGTGTCGGCAATCTGCCCGCGGACCCACAGCAGAAGCAGCGCCAACGCGTGCTTACACGGCGTCTGACGACTCGGGCACGAGCATGCGAAACCGAGGCGTGCATGATCGACCATCGTGTCGTACGGCTCCGCACCGCTGCCCTGAAATGATCCCCACACCCCGGTGCGGTCGGCACCGAGCTGGCTCCAGCGGGTCGGCGTGGCAAGCGACTGAGCAGCTGACATTGCCGATGCTGACGGGGCGACCGACGCGACCTGTTCGACCGACCATGCTGCGCTCACCAATCCGAGAGTACCGCCAACCCATTTCGCTCTCTCGCACTGATGTGGGATGAAAACCGACAGAGGTCTGCCAGGATGAGCGCGTGACCGTGCGCGTGATGACATGGAATCTTTGGTGGCGGTTCGGACCATTCGAGCAACGCCTCGCCGCCATCATCGAGACGATCCGATCCGTTGACCCGGACATCGTCTGCCTCCAGGAGGTGTGGAGCAACGGCGACCGCGACGTTGCAGATGAACTCGCAGCGGCGCTCGGTCTGCACGCCGTGCGGACCGATCCGGTCGTGTGGAATGGTGAATCGTTCGGGAATGCGATCCTTGCCCGCTGGCCGGTCGAACGGATCGCCTCGCTCCCTTTGCCGAACGCAGCTGGCGAACCCGGCCATCGCCGAGTCGTAGCGGCGGAGGTGGCGACGCCGTGGGGCCCGTGGCCCATCGCCTCAACGCATCTCGATCACCGATTCGACGCCTCGGCCTCACGCCAGGGCCAGATCCGTCATCTGCTGGAACTCGGCATCGAGTGGCGAGGCGACCCGACATCGGATCTGCCGGTGATTGTCGGCGCAGACCTCAATGCCGTGCCCGACAGCGACGAGGTGCGGCTGCTCACCGGCCGCAGCCCGGGTGTCGACGGCATCGTGTTCACCGATGTGTGGGAGCAGGTCGGCAATGGACCGGGTCACACATGGCGTGCCGAGAACCCGTACTCGACCGACAGCGCTTGGCCGAACCGTCGTCTCGATTACCTCCTCACGTCGTGGCCGCGGCCAAAGCCGGTCGGGAATCCGACTCGCGTCTGGAATGTGGCGACCAAGCCCCTCGAGGTCGACGGTGTCAGCGTGTGGCCCAGCGATCACTGCGCCGTCGTCGCTGACTTCGTGACACCCTGACACGCAACTCACTGGCGAACGCCGACGGATCTTGCTGGCTGACGGCGCGAGGTCTCCCCCCGTTTACCCTCGCGTCAACGACACCGCGACTGGCTGGGTGACTGCATCTGCAGCCGACTTGGCGTGATAGCTGCTGCGGGTGAGCGGGCTGGCTTCGACGTGGCCGATACCAAAGGACTCGCCGATCTGCTTCCACCGCGTGAACTCGGCGGGTTCGGCGTAGCGGGCAATCGGGAGATGATTCGATGTCGGGCGCAGGTACTGGCCGATGGTGACGATGTCGACGCCCAGGTCGGCGAGGTCAGCAAGCAGGCCGACGATCTCGTCGTCGGTCTCACCGAGCCCCGCCATGAAGCCGGTCTTCGTGACGAGGCCTGCCTTCTTGGCTCGGGCAAGCACGCCAAGCGACCGGGCGTAACCCGCTGACGGGCGGACCGCTCGTTGGAGGCGTGCGACCGTTTCAACATTGTGGTTCATCACGTCAGGACGTGCCGCAAACAACAGATCAAGAGACGCCTCGTCGCCCTTGGCGTCCGAAATCAGGGTTTCGATGTTGGCCGTCGAGCGTCGGAGCCGGATCGCTTCGACGCAGGCAGCGACGTGCGCCATGCCGCCATCGGCGAGGTCGTCGCGAGCGACCATCGTCAGCACGGCATGATCGAGCTGCATCCGATCGATTGCTTCGGCCACACGCTCCGGCTCGTCGCTGGCGGGCAGCATCGGCTTGCGGGTGTCGACCAGGCAGAAGCCACACGCCCGGGTGCACCGCTCCCCCAGCACCATGAACGTCGCCGTACCGTCCGACCAGCAGTCGGAGAGGTTCGGACAGCCGGCGTCCTCACACACGGTGACGAGGTCCAGCGAGCGAATCGTCTTCTTCAGCTCCATGACCTCGGCGCCGAGTTCGACCTTTGGCCGCAACCAGTCGGGCTTGCGTGTCTCGATCGACAAGCCGGCTGCCACGTCGACGCCGGCATCTTCGAGGCGAACTGCGGCACGGTTGGACACAAGTTTGACTTGCTCACCAGGGCCCTCGCCGCGTGAGAACGCGGTGAGGTCGCGCCCGTCGGCAGCGTGTCGCCATGCCACGTCCTGTCGTTCTGCCACGCCGGCAGCCCACCGGTCTGCTGCACAGCGGGCGACAACGGCGGCAACCTGTTCCATCGTGACGTCGATGCCTTCTTCGGCGAGCGACGTGACCGGCTTGTCCCCAATGCCGCATGGCACGATGTGTTCGCGCATGAACGCCAGGTCCGTCGCCACGTTGAGCGCAAAACCGTGCATCGTGCGCCCCTTCTTGAGTCGCACCCCGATTGCACAGATCTTGCGTTCCCGTTCGGTGCCGGCATCGAGCCAGACTCCGGCATACCCCTCGAGTCGCCCAGCGTTCGGCACACCGAGTTCGGTGAGCACGTCGATGATCAAGCCTTCGACGCCACAGACGTGGCCGGTAGCCCCGAGCTTGTTGTCGATGTTCAGAATCGGATACCCGACGAGCTGACCGGGGCCGTGATACGTGATGTCGCCACCGCGCTTGGCCGCGACGAGTTCAGCGCCGACCGTCGCAGGCTCACACTTCAGGTTGGTCGCAAGATCAGCGGTGCGGCCGTAGGTGAACACGTGCGGATGTTCGAGCAGCAACAGGTGCTGCCCTGTGCCGTGCTCAAACAGTGAGGTTTGGACGGCCAGCGCCTCGCGGTAGGGCACCGTGCCCAACCAGCGGACGCGCAGCGGATCAGCCATGGCGCACGATCACAGCTCGGTTGACCAGTCCTTGGTCTCGAGAATTTCCTTCACCCGCTTGAGGAATCCAGCGGCGTATGCGCCGTCAAAGGCACGGTGGTCCCAGCTCATGGCGAGGTTGCCGACCGGGTGGATGGCGATCGCTTCGCCGCCGTCCGGCCCCTTCGTGACGACCGGCTTGCGGACGATCGCGTCGGTCGAGATGATGCCGACCTGAGGCTGGTTGATGATCGGCATCGTGAGCACCGAGCCGGCCGAGCCGTTGTTCGACAGCGTGAAGGTGCCACCGGAGATCTCGTCGGGGCTGAGCTTGCGATCGCGAGCACGGTTTGCAAGGTCGGAGATCTCGCTCGCGATGGCACCGAGGCGCTTGGTCTCAGCGTCACGGATGACCGGCGCGAGCAAGCCTTCATAGTCGAGGTCGACGGCAATGCCGAGATCGATGAAGTTGTGCACGACGAGATCGGTGTCGCCCACGCTCGCGTTGAGATGCGGGAACTCACGCAGACCGTCGATGACCGCACGCGAGATGAACGGCAGGTAGGTGAGGCTGAAGCCGTGCTGGGCCTTCCAGTCGGCTTTGACCTTGTTACGGACGACGTCGACATTGGCGAAGTCCACCTCGACCACGCTGAAGGCGTGCGGGCTGACGGCCTTGCTCATCACCATGTGAGCACCGGTGAGCTGGCGGATCTTGGACAGACGGACCGAGCCGTCACGTTCGCCAGCTGCGACTGCGGGTGCGGCAGCAGCGGGTGCAGCGGCAGCCGGCGCGGCGGGAGGTGGCGCTGCTGCAGCGGGCGCGGAAGGCGGAGGCGTTGCCGGAGCCGGTGCTGCGGCAGCGGTTCCGGTGCTCTTGGCGTCGATGTGATCGAGCACGTCATCGCGAGTGATGCGACCTCCGGGACCCGTTCCGGCAATCGAGTCGGGGTTGAGGCCGTTCTCGTTGACGAGTCGGCGGACGACCGGCGAGAGCAGGCGATTGTCGCCCGCCTGAGCGGTGGTCGACTCTGCGACCGGAGCGGGCGCTGCGGCCGGAGCAGGAGCAGGAGGCGGGGCTGCGACCGGAGCCGCAGCGGGAGCGGGAGCCGGAGCGGCTGCAGCGGCGGGTTCTGCAGCAGGAGCTGCCGGTGCGGCTCCGTCAGCATCTCCGACCACGGCAATCACGGTGCCGACATCGACAGTGTCGCCTTCTTCGACGCGGATCTCGGTCAGCGTACCCGATACTGGCGACGGCACCTCGGTGTCGACTTTGTCAGTCGACACCTCAAACAACGGCTCATCTTCGGCGACGGTGTCACCGACGCTCTTGAACCACTGTGTGATCGTGCCTTCGGTGACGGTCTCGCCGAGCTGAGGAAGAATGACGTCTGCCATGGGGTGTCCTTACTGAAGTCGTAACTGGTGTCGTGCTGAGGAGTTGGGCCGGCGTGATCAGCCGTTGAAATTGCGACCGGTGAGAGAGAGCACGGTTTCGCCGAACAACTCACTCAAACTCGGATGAGGCTGCAGGAATTCCGCGACGTCGTCGACGGTGGCTTCCCAGTTGACGGCCAGGTAGCCGCCGGACAGTTGCTCGGTGACCCAGGGGCCGACCATATGAACGCCGAGAATCTGGCCAGCGGTGCCATCAGCATTCTTCTTGGCGATGACCTTCACGAGGCCTTCGGTCTCGCCAACGATCTGAGCGCGGCTGTTGAACTTGAACGGATGCTTGCCGACGACGACGTCGTGGCCGGCGTCCTTCGCCTGCTGTTCGCCCGGTCCGGCCCAGGCAACTTCGGGGTGGCAGTAAATGGCCCATGGCACCTTGTCGTACATCACTGGCATCGGTGACTCGCCGAGCAGGTGCTTGATGGTGAGAATCGCCTCGGCGTAGCCGACGTGCGCAAGTTGCGGGGTGTTGATCAAGTCGCCGACGGCGTAGACGCCAGGCTCGCCGGTCTCACAGAACTCGTTGACCTGCACAAAGCCACGCTCGTCAACGACAACGGCAGTGCCCTCGAGACCGAGATGATCGGCCAGCGGTCGGCGGCCCACGGATACGACCACAGCATCGACCTCGACGCTCTCGCCATCACCGAAGTTGACTTTCGTGCCACCGGAGTCGTTCGGCTCATGTCCATTGACCATGATCCCGGTCTTCAGAGCGATCTTCTTCTTCTTGAACGAGCGCTCGACGACCTTCGCGACGTCCTTGTCGAGGCCCGGCAGGATTTTCGGCGCGCCCTCGAGAATGGTGACTTCGGCACCGAGATCGGCGAACGTGGAAGCGAACTCGCAGCCGATGGCACCGCCACCGATGACCGCGACGCGCGACGGAACGTAGTCGAGGTCAAGCACCTCGTCGCTCGTCATGATGGGGCCACCACGGTCGAAGCCGGGAATGGTGCGTGGTACCGAGCCGGTGGCGAGGATCACGTTGGTCCCCGTGATGATCGCCTTCGAACCGTCGTTCATCGCAACGCCGACGGTGCGACCTGGACCGAGCGAGCCGGTTCCGTTGAACACTTCAACGTTGCGTCCCTTGCACATCGCAGCGATGCCGCCAACGAGACCATCGACGATGCCCTGTTTGCGCGCCTGGGTCCGTGCGAAGTCGACCGTCGCCGGGCCGCCGGAATTGATACCGAATTCTGCCGCATGGTCGACGTGTCGTTTCACCGCGGCGGTCTCAAGGAACGCCTTGGCCGGAATGCAGCCACGGTTGAGGCAGGTGCCACCCAGTGCATCCATTTCAACCAGGGCCACGTTGAGCCCGGCCGATGCTCCGTACAGGGCTGCGGAGTACCCACCTGGGCCCCCACCGATCACTATGACGTCAAACTGATCACTCATCGTCCAGCACGGTAGCGCCATCCTGGCCACCCGTCCCGCGGTACCCGCCGGTAACCAGTGGTCCGGCCACCAGGCACGCGGGAATGGCGGTCGACAGGGGTTGTGCGAGGGGCTGCGCGGCGGGTTCTGCGGTCGTCGCCAAACCGGTCAGCCGAGCCGCCAGGTCGCTTGATCTTCACCACGACGCAAGACCAGGACTCGGCTCGTGCCCTGACTGGCACTGATGTCGAACTCGATGGCGCACTCTTGCACGGCAACGGTGATCTCGGCACAACGACCTGCTGCCGGTGCAGCAATTGGGTCCAGCCGTCGGTCGCCCGTGACGAGACGGAAGCTCTCGATACCGTCGATGTCGTCCACTCCGGAGATTGCCACCGAAACGACGAGCGTGTCGGCGACGACGTCTGATCCATTGACGGTCACGTCGACGTCGCCAACAGTTGTGACCTGCCCGAACGCGAGCGAGGCGCTCGTCGACTCCTGGTTGGACAACTGGAACAGCAGCGCACCACCGGCGAGCAAGATCATCAGTGCTGTCCCGACCGAAAGCAGCAACAGGGTCCGCGTCTTCATCGTCAGAAAGGCTACGGGCCGGATCTGCGGGTGCGAGCGCGCATCCCGCTCGCTGGAGCACGCTGATCGGGATACTGGTCGCCATGGTGACGGCGATGGTGATGGTGACGGTGATGGTGACGGTGACGGTGATCGTGATGACCGCGAAACGTCCGCGAAACCCAGGAGGCACGGGCCGTCACCCACTGGCGCCAGCGTTAGTGTGGCGGCATGAAGTCGACACGGGTGCTTGGCGCCATCGCTGCGGGCAGCCTGCTGTTGACGGCGTGTAGCGGTGGGTCCGCGACCGACTCGGCGACGGAGATCGCGGCCGAGCCAGCAACCGAGGTGCCAGCTGCAGAGGTTCCGGCTGCAGAGGCAACTGGTGATGCAGCCGGCGACGATGCGATATCCGACAGCGATACGGCCGCCGCCCCCGCCGCGCTGCAGTTCAGCGCTCCACTCGTTGGCGGTGGCGAACTCGATGCCACCACCCTGGCCGGCAAGCCAACGGTCTTCTGGTTCTGGGCTCCCACTTGAAGCACCTGCAATCGTGAAGCCCCCTCGGTCGAGGAGGCAGCAGCAAAGTTCGGTGACTCCGTCAACTTCATCGGAGTCGCATGGACTGGCGACGATGACTCATTCCAGGGGTTCATCGACAAGCACGGTCTGACTTTTCCGCAGATCAGCGATGACCCTGGCGTCATCTACAACCGATTCGACGTGGCGTTCCAACCCGCCATGGCGATCGTGAAGACCGACGGCTCGATCGAATCGGTTGCCGGCGCCGTCAACGGCGCGTTGCTCGATCAAATCATCTCTGAAGCCTGAGCCGTCTCGAGTTCGTCGCGGCATTCCGCGTCTTGCTGATTGGGCTTTGACTCGAGAACACCCGGGATTCGGACTCGCGAGTGGTCTCCAGCGTGAACGGGTCGTACTGTCCTTGGTATGCGCGTTGCAATTACCGGATCCTCAGGCCTTGTCGGAACTGCTCTGATCACCCATCTCGAATCCGTCGGCCACACCCCTGTCCGAGTCGTCCGCCGCGAGGCCGGCGACGACGAGATCAGTTGGTCACCGAACGGCACTGCTGACCAAGAAGCTGCCGTCGCAGACCTCGCCGCCCAGTTGGAGGGGATCGATGCTGTGGTGCACCTTGCAGGTGCTGGAATCGGCGACAAACGCTGGTCGGACGACTACAAGCGAGTCCTCGTCGAAAGTCGAACCAAAGGAACAGCATTGCTCGCCAACGCCATTGCCGCATGCAGCAACGGCCCAAAGGTGCTGCTCTCGGGCTCGGCGGTCGGCGTCTATGGCGCGCGAGGCGACGAAGACCTTGACGAGACTTCGACGCCGGGTACAGGCTTCCTCGCCGACCTCACCGTCGAGTGGGAACAGTGCACCGAGCCTGCAACCGCGGCCGGAGTCCGCGTGGTGTTCCTGCGGACTGGCATCGTGCTCTCGGCCAAGGGCGGCGCGCTGAAGAAGCAGCTGCCGCTGTTCAAGCTCGGCGCAGGCGGCACGATCGGCTCGGGTGAGCAATGGTGGAGTTGGATCTCCATCGACGACGAGGTGCGGGCAATCACCCATCTCCTCACCGGCGACATCGCGGGCCCCGTCAACCTGACCGCACCGCAGCCGACGACGCAGGCAGACTTTGCCAACACGCTGGGCAGCGTGCTCAAGCGTCCGACGTTCCTGCCGACGCCGAAGTTCGGGCCGAAGTTGCTGCTCGGAAGCGAACTGGCGGAGAACCTGCTTTTCACTGGCCAGAAGGTGTTCCCGCAGGTCTTACAGGATGACGCCGGCTTCACATTTGAGCACCCCGACCTCGAAACAGCTCTGCGCGCGGTCCTGGGCCGGTGACTGTCGCCATCATCGGCGCCGGACTGGCCGGCCTCGCCTGTGCCAACGAATTGCATGCCGCCGGAGTGGACGTGACCGTCTACGAGGCGAGTGACGGCGTCGGGGGCAGAGTTCGCAGTGACATCGTCGATGGCTTCACTTTGGATCGCGGATTCCAGGTGGCGTTGACCGCGTATCCCGAGATGCATCGACAGCTCGACATGGAGGCTCT
>JABJAB010000016.1 GCA_018666235.1 Ilumatobacter sp. | reverse complement strand
TCTGCGCCAAAACCCTGGCGCGTCGATTCTGCACAACCTGATCTGCTCGCGGGCCGTCCCCGAAGTTGTGCGCGAGCACGGTGGCGTGCCGATTCGGACAAAGGTCGGGCATTCCTTCATCAAGCAGGTGATGGCAGATACGGGAGCGGTCTTCGGCGGTGAGCACTCGGCGCACTACTACTTCGCGCGCAACTACAACGCCGATAGCGGACTGATTGCATCACTCGTGGTAATGGCCGAAGCAGGCCGGAGTGGCGTTCCGCTCTCAGAGGTCCGCCGCCCCTACGAGCGCTACTCGGCAAGCGGAGAGATAAATACCGAGGTCGATGACGCGTTGGCCGTGATCGAACGTGTCAGCGGCGAATACGCCGAATGTGAGCAGGATCGACTCGATGGGCTCACCGTCAACTGTGGCGAGTGGTGGTTCAATCTCCGGCCGTCCAACACAGAGCCGCTGCTGCGGTTGAATCTTGAGGCTGCAGACCGCGACTCGTGCGACGACCGCGTGGCAGCGCTACTGGGCTCGATCACGGCCTGAGTTTCGTTCCGACCCTCTGGTGGGTGGCCCGAAGCCGTTGGTCCTGAAGAGCTGAAAATTGGTCGGTTCGGCGTCTACGCTGCAGAAATGTCACTGTCACTCGCGTTGCTGGAAATCTTGGCCTGTCCCGAAGACAAGGGGCCCCTGTACTACATCGAGTCTGAGTCGATGCTCTACAACCCGCGGCTCTCTCGGTCGTATGAAATTCGCGATGACATTCCGGTGATGTTGATCGACGAGGCCGTGGCCGTCGACGATGCTGAGCACGGTCGATTGATGGCCATCGTTGCCGAGCAATCGATCGAGCCGACGTTCCCGGCGGGTTGACGACCGAAATATTGTCGAATTCGCTCAAGTTCGGCCCTGGCCCCGTCGATGAGGACAACGAGTATGAGTTTCGATTCTGTGCCAAGGCGTGTCGTCGGGTTCTATGACAGAAGGGTTACAGTTGAGGAGATGAGTCAGAACAAATGGTTCCGACGTGCCGCAGGTGCAGCCCTCGCGTGCGCAAGTATTGTCTCGATCGCTCCGCTCAGCGGACCGACTGCGCCGGTCGTATCGGCAGTATCAGCCGATCCCGGTGGAGAATTCCACGCGCTGACCCCGACGCGCATTCTTGACACGCGGCCGGAGTGGAGTATCAACGACGTCCAACCGCTCGGAGCGAAGCCGCAGTCGGACAATGCCGTGCGTACCTCTGCCGGTGAATTCAACTTTAACCCGCTCGGCAAGGGTGGTCTGCCGACCGATCCGGATGCCGTTCTCGCGATCGTTGCCAACTTCACTGTCACGCAACCCGGCAGCGCCGGTTGGATCGCTGTCTACCCGAAGGGCTTTGAATTCGGCGGCGCGGATGGTAGCGGGGCCATCTCCTCGCTGGTCAACTTTGCGGCCGGCCAATCGGTACCGAACCTCGGCATTGTGGGCCTCGACAGCAATGGCGATCTGACGATCAATGGGTCCGGATCCAACACGACGTATCACCTGATCATCGATGTGGTCGGCTTCATCTCGACGTCGCAGTACGCCGGGGAGAGCACTGGTTCTCGACTCGAAGTGACCAACCCCGGTCGTATCCTTGACACGCGACTCGCCAACAAACCAATCGGTTCTGGCCAGACTCGGGCACTGCAGATCCGCGGTGTGGACACCATCGCCGATGGCTCGGGCGCACCGCTCAGGACCGACATCGTCCCGAACAGGGCGACCGTCACCGCAGCACTCGTCAACCTGACACTCGTGAACAACTACCCGGCGAGCCAGTCGACGCACGTGACGGCAACACCAGATCCGATCACGTCGGGTGCTTTCAATCCCTCGAGTTCGAACGTCGCGGCCGGCCGCATCAAAGCCAACATGGCCGTTGTCCCGGTTGGTGCAGACGGAAAGATCCAACTCTTCAACCACGCCGGTGATCTCCACCTCGTCGTTGATGTCCTCGGCTATTTCGAGCAGGGCATTCACGCAGAGACCAACCGTGGCCGCGTCGTGCCGCTCGATGCACCCTTCCGAGCTTTCGACACCCGTGAGTTAGACTTTGGTGATGCTCCGCTGCAGCATGGCAGCGAGGAAGAGTGGAGTTTCGAGGCCTTCGTAAAGTCCGTGACGCTGAACCCCGGTACCGAGTCAGAAGTGGTTGGCCCGCCGCAGCAGGGCCTGATCGGCAGCCTGGTGGCAATCGACCTGCAGCCGCTGTACCCGTCACACACCGGCGGCGACTATTCGTCGCACCTCTCTGTGGAGCCTGTGGACACAGACGAAGGTGAGAACTCGAACGTGAACTTCTTCCTCGGTGATGTTGTCGCCAACATGTCGTTGATCAAATACGGCACGAAGGGTGACGACGACCACGTTGTGAAGGCCTACAACGCCTATGGCTCGGTCGACTATCTGCTCGACGTGTACGTCATCGTCCTCGCCTGAGCGAACGTGTCACCGTCAGCGCAGGGCGACCGGCTTGTCCGGGTACACTGATTCGACCGAGTCACCGGGCTGATTCGATCGGCGCCTGAGGGCCCCGGCCCGGTTCGGAGAACTTCGACGCCGCAATGGTTGCGGCGTTCGTTCGAACTGTTCCACCCTCAGGAGGGTCCTCATGTCTGATACTGCTCTGTCTCGCCTCGCCGAGACCAAAGACTTTCGCGTCGCCGATCTTGATCTCGCACCGTTTGGCCGCAAAGAAATGCTGCTCGCCGAGCACGAGATGCCCGGATTGATGGCTCTCCGCAAGGAATACGGCGAGTCGAAGCCGCTCGCAGGGTGCCGTATCTCAGGGTCGCTGCATATGACGATTCAGACGGCGGTCCTCATCGAGACGCTCAACGCTCTCGGTGCCGAAGTGCGCTGGGCGAGCTGCAATATCTTCTCGACACAAGACCACGCCGCAGCTGCCACGGTTGTCGGCCCGAACGGCACCGTCGACAACCCGCAGGGTGTCCCGGTCTACGCCTGGAAGGGCGAAACACTCGAGGAGTACTGGTGGTGCACCGACCAGATGATGACCTGGCCTGATGGGCCCAACGGTGAGGTCTACGACGGCCCGAACATGATCCTCGACGATGGCGGAGACGCCACGATGCTGCTCCACAAGGGAGTCGAGTTCGAGAAGTCCGGCGAAGTGCCCGACCCGACGTCAGCCTCCAACCCGGAGTTCGCCATCGTGCTCGGCCTACTCCAGCGTTCACTCAAGACCGAACACGGCAAGTGGACCCGGATGGCCGCCGGCATCAAAGGCGTCACCGAAGAGACCACCACGGGCGTCAAGCGTCTCTACAAGATGATGGATGACGGCGAGCTGCTGTTCCCGGCGATCAACGTCAACGACTCAGTCACCAAGTCGAAATTCGACAACCTGTACGGCTGTCG
>JABJAB010000113.1 GCA_018666235.1 Ilumatobacter sp. | reverse complement strand
GCGTGCGACCCGAGAAATGCCAACTTGGGAAGCGTCGAGCGAGTGGCCAAGCCAGCAGAAAATATCGAGATGAGAACCTGTCCATGTCGGCAGGACAGATGGAGCACGGTCTTACCTCAACCGCCACACTGCAACCATCAGGCACGCGCAACGAGTCACCATCCCGCTCCGTGTCGAACATGGTGCCTATTCTCTTCGTATGATTAGAAACCTGTTGAGCTTTGTCCTATCCGTCGCAGCCATGCTGATCGTGGCCCTCATCGTCACGTTCCCCGCAACGTGGCTCCTGATGCTCTTTCTGGGCAATGTGATGGACACGGGTCCGTCCTACTGGGGATCGCTCCCAGGCGGCATTCTGCTTGGAGCGATCATCGGCGCCTCGGGCCACAACGATCAGTGGAACGTGTTCGTACGCTCCGACAACCACTGAACAAAAGACGTCCGACGCGGCGGTAGCGGCTGGCCGAGACGCTGAGGTGCATCACCGATACCCTTGGCCACAATGGAAGAGACCGCTCGCCCGTTGTCAGCACTGCCGTCCGTCGGCGTCCGAGTCGGAGCGTTTGTCGCCATCTGCCTCAGCGGTCTCGCCGGCGCATTGATCGGCTATTCACTCATCTCGCTGCAGTGCGAGGGCGACTGTGGGCTGCCGCTTGGCTTGGGCATTGTCGTCGGCGCCATCGTTGCCGCCGGGGGCATGGCCATCGTTGCCGTGCTGGTGATGCGTGCACTGGGTGAGTGGCGCGAGGTTGAGGATCGAAGCGACGCTGGCCATGCCCCGCGCTGATCAATCGGCTGATCCAACGAAACTCCGTACGTTGGCCGAAGGCCTGGCACGGACTGCCGGAACAGCGGCGCTCGCCGGCCGGCGGGAACTGCCGATCGGCCAGCCACCGGCACACGACACCAAGTCCAGCCTCACCGACCCAGTCACCGAGTTTGATCGCGCTGCGGAGGCCTACATCGTCAATGAACTCAGGCGGCTCCGACCCAACGACGCCATTGTGGGCGAAGAGGGCGCCGCCGACATCGGCACCAGTGGCATCGAATGGCACATCGACCCAATCGACGGCACCGCCAACTTCCTGTACGACCTCCCCGCCTGGTGCACCTCCGTCGCAGCTGTCCGCAGTGGCCGGCCAATAACGGACGCAATCGCTGGCGCCGTGTACGTGCCGGTGACCGACGAAATGTTTTCCGCGCACGCGGGCGGCGGTGCCACGCTCAACAACCTCCCGATCTCGGTCAGCAAAGCCGACGCAATCTCGATGAGCTTGATCGGGACCGGCTTCAGCTATCTCGATGATCGGCGCGTCCTGCAAGCGAATCGCATCGGCTCACTTCTGCCGCAGGTGCGCGACATCCGCCGGTACGGATCAGCAGCAATCGACTTGGCGTTCGTCGCGTGCGGTCGGCTCGACGCCTACTTCGAAGAACACTTGAACTCGTGGGACATGGCTGCAGGCCTCCTCATTGCGAACGAAGCCGGCGCCGAAGTGTCCGGGTTCGACGGCGGCGTTCCTGACGAGCTGGGCGCAGTGGCAGCAGCACCGGGCATCCATGCCGCGCTGCTCGCGGCCATCAAAGTTGCGTCGAGCTAGCCCGTCGCGCCACGATTCGAAAGATTTTTTGGCCGGCACTGCCGACCATGGTCGTCAAGCAGGTGCGACTTGGGCCATCATGGTGCTGTGGGAACACGCATCCTCGCGGTTGAAGACGACGAACGCATCCGATCAGCGGTCAAACTCGCGCTCGAGGACGAGGGGTGGATCGTCGACGAAGCCGAGAGCGGCGAAGAGGCGATCGAGAAGTTCAATCGTTCGACACCTGACGTTGTTCTGATCGACATCATGCTCCCGGGCATCGATGGCTTCGAACTGTGTCGCACCCTGCGCCGTACCAGCGACGTCCCTGTCGTCATGGTCACTGCTCGCAATGACACCCACGACATCGTCGCTGGTCTTGAAGCTGGAGCCGACGACTACCTCACCAAGCCATTTGCGCCCAAAGAGCTCTCGGCTCGCATCCGAGCATTGCTCCGTCGCATTCGGCCCAGCGCACAGGGCCATGCTCGCCTCGTCTTCGGTGATCTCGAATTGATTCCCGACGAAGGCAAGGTCTTGCGCGAAGGCACTGAGGTCCACCTCACCAAGACCGAGTTCAGGTTGCTCTGCGAGCTTGCCGAGAGCCCCGGCAAAGTGCTCAGCCGCGAAGCTCTGCTCGACAAAGTGTGGGGCTACGACTACTTCGGTGACGGCCGCCTCGTTGACGTACACATCCGTCGGCTGCGCACCAAGGTCGAGTCCGACGCCGCCAACCCGCGTCACGTCGTCACGGTCCGCGGGCTCGGCTACCGGCTCCAAACGTGAGCGAAGGCGGCTGGTTCCGTCGCCTGCTCCGCAAGTCCCGCCCGAACGCGCTCGGGCTCCGGCGCCGAATCTTGCTCACCATCACGCTCGGCTCAATTGCGCTGTCCGTCTTTCTCGCGATCACGACGTACGGGCTCACACAGAACAACCTCGTGCGCCAGGCCGAGACCGCCGCGGTCCGCACATCGCTCCGCAACGCACAGAGCGTGACGCAGAACCTCAGTTCGAACCCGCCAACAGCACAGAACGCCGAGGACTCACTGACCAATATCGGTGTCCAGCGATTCCTGATTCGGTACCAGGGCCAATGGAGCGGCGGCGTGCCACCGTATGTCGACTCAGTTCTCCCACCCGACATGATCGATGACGTGCTCGTTCGTGGAGAACCGTCGAAACAGATCGTTCGGGTCGGCGACGAACTCAACGTGCTCGTTGGCTGGGAAGTTCCCAACCTGGGCGGCTACTTCCAGTTCACCAGCCTCGGCGATCAGGTCGAGACACTCGACAGCGTCCGATTCAACCTCCTGCTTGCGTCGCTCATTTCGACAGGACTCGGCGTCCTCCTCGGCATCTTCTCGTCACGTCGCGCTGTGCGGCCTCTCTCAACCGCAGCACAGGCCGCATCGGCGATCGCCGGTGGGAGACTCGACACGCGCCTCGAGACCACTGCGGATCCCGACCTGGGTGTCCTCACCGACTCCTTCAACGACATGGCGGAGGCGCTACAGCAGCGAGTCGAACGAGACGCCCGCTTCGCATCCGACGTCAGCCATGAGCTGCGGTCGCCACTGATGACGCTGTCGGCATCGGTCGAAGTCATGGACGCACGGCGCGATGATCTGCCCGAGCGCGCCCAGTCGGCGCTGGACCTCCTGTCGAGCGACGTTGTCAGATTCCAGGGCCTGGTCGAAGACCTGCTCGAAATTTCCCGCTTCGACGCTGGTGCCATTCGGCTTCACATGGAGGAATTGCTTGCTGCAGAGTTCGTGCGACAGGCGGTCGCAGTCAGTGCTGCACCACAGCTCCCGCTCCACGTGTCGGACCGTTCCGAACTGGCAATCATCCGAGGCGATAAGCGCCGACTAGCTCGCGTCGTTGCCAACCTCATCGACAATTCGCTCGCATACGGTGGCGGGGAACCAGAAATCCTCATCAACGTCGTCGAGCCTGATGACGAGCCCATGGCCCACATTCAGATCGCCGTGGTCGACAACGGCACGGGTGTGCCGCCCGAAGAACGCCAGCTCGTCTTCGAACGCTTCGCGCGCGGCGGTGGCGCCGGGCGCCGCACCGGCAGTGAAGGAGCCGGCCTGGGGCTCTCGCTTGTCGATGAACACGTGAAGATGCACGGCGGGCGCGTCTGGGTCGAGGATCGTCTCGACGGACAACCTGGCGCACGTTTCGTCATCGAACTCATGGCCTCGGAACTGGACGACTGATGCGCCGCATTCTCACCAGCGTCACCTGTGTGGCGCTCAGCCTCGCCGGATGCTCCATCGAGGTCGACGAGACCGCCCGTCCTGTGCCCGAGAACGAACGTGGCCAGCTCGGGGAGCAACCGACCGGAGACGAAGCGACCGGTTCGAACCGGGTGTTTTTGCTTGCGCCAGCAGCCGTCGATCAAGAAGCGCGTCTGAGATCGGTGCGGCGCGACGTCCCGAGCGATGCAGAAGGCATCCTGAACTCGCTCATCGATGGCCCCAACAGCGCCGAGCGCGAGGCCGGCCTGTCGAGCAACCTTCCCGACGGCCTGGAACTCAACAGCGCACGGCTGCGCGGCCGGATCCTGACCGTCAGCGTGAACGACGTGTTCGGGGAGCTCACTTCGGACGCCTTGCGGATCGCCGTCGCGCAGCTTGTCGCCACGTCGAACGAGATCGACGGGGTGGAAAGCCTGCGATTGCAGATTGATAACGAGAATCAAGTCTGGCCAATCGGCAACGGCCAGAACACCGATCGCCCGCTCACTATCTACGACTACCCCGGCTTCGTCGAATCATCACAACCAGCGTATCCAGCCATTCCGACCGCCAACAGTTGAGCCCGGCGCCCCGGTCAGGCGAAGAAGTGTTTGGCAACGCCTTCGTACAGGTCCATGTCGACCGTGCGGGTCTTGCCGACTGCAACCGTGAGATCCTCTTGCAGGATCTTTTCGCCGCGGAGCACCGCCATCTTGCCCCAGGCCTCGTCATGAACGGCGTCGATCGCTGCGACGCCGAATCGAGTGGACAGGACGCGGTCAAACGCCGTCGGGGTTCCGCCGCGTTGCACATGACCGAGTTGCACGACTCGCGCTTCAAAGCCGGTGCGTTTCCCGATGGCGATGGCGATGCGGGTGGCAACACCACCGAGCACGACATGCCCGAATCGATCGAGCACCTTGTCCTCCATTTCGAGGGTGCCGGGGATCGGCTCAGAGCCTTCGGCGACCACAACGATGGATGCAAACCGACCTCGATCATGACGGCGACTCAGACGTGCGCACAGTTCGTCGATGTCGAAAGGAATCTCAGGAATCAGCACGGCGGTCGCCCCGCCAGCGATTCCCGCGGACGTGGCGATCCAGCCTGTGTGACGGCCCATCACTTCGACCACCATGACTCGATCGTGACTCTCAGCTGTTGTGTGGAGACGGTCGATTGCGTCGGTGGCAATCTGCACGGCCGTGTTGAAGCCGAATGTCACGTCCGTGCCGACGATGTCGTTGTCGATCGTCTTCGGCACGCCAACGATTGGGATGTTGTGCTCGCTGTGCAGACGACAGGCAACCGACAGGCTGCCGTTGCCGCCGATCACGATGAGCCCATCGAGGCCAAGGTCGCTCATGGTCTGCTTGACGCGTTCCACGCCGTCCTCGGTGTCGAACGGGCTCCCGCGCCGGGTACCAAGCACCGTTCCGCCGCGCGGGAGCATGCCGCGCATGAATTCGACCGACAGCGGGACCGTTCGTCGATCGAGCACGCCGTCCCACGCGTCGAGGAAACCAACCAACTCGTCACCATAGTGACGCTCGCCCTTGCGCACGATGGCGCGGATGACCGCGTTCAATCCGGGGCAGTCGCCTCCTCCGGTTAACACTCCGACGCGCACCCGGGTGATCGTAGGCGACCTGATGCGAGGCGGCACCCCGTGTTCGGAAACGTCCGGTGCATGTGCTCAATCGAACAATCGGCTGATAGGACTGGGGACATGGCGTGGGACAAGACCCGACCGGTTCCGTGGCAGCGGCTCATGCGTGAGTGGCTGATCTACGCGGTCATCATGACAGCGGTATTTCTGCTCATCTTCAACGACGGCAACACCATCGGCGCCGTTGCGGGCGTCTTGGTCAGCGGGCCCCTGTATCTCGGCTTCGGCTGGCTACTTGCAAAGTTCGGTTACCAACGCAAGACGCTCAAAGAGATGCGGACGCCACAAGCGTCATCCGCATCAAGCGACGATGATCGTGATGGCGATGCGAACGCCACACGGCGGTCGGTCGCACCGACCAGCCGAACCGCTGGCGGTGGCAACCGCCCTCCGGCAAAGAAGAACCGGCGGCGCTGACTATTCTGCTCGCGTGACCAAATGTGTGATCGCCCTCGACGCCGGAACCACAGGCGTGCGCAGCCGCGCCGTCTTCACTGACGACACCCCCACGGTCGCGTCGTACCGCGAGTTCACTCAGCACTATCCCCAACCCGGCTGGGTCGAACACGACGTCAACGAAATTTGGGACGCTGCAGTCGCGACCCTGAATGCAGTGATCGAGCAGGTCGGTCGCGAGTCTGTCGCCGCAATCGGCATCACCAACCAACGTGAGACCGTCGTGGCGTGGAACCGTTCGACTGGCGAGCCGTACGGCACGGCCATCGTGTGGCAAGACCGACGCACAGCAAACCGATGTGACGAACTCGCTGCAGCGGGTCACCTCGACCTCGTACGCGAGCGAACCGGACTCGTGCTCGACCCATACTTCTCAGGAACCAAATTCGAGTGGCTCCTGCGCGAGCGCGACATCCCCGTCGACGACGACCTCGCTCTCGGCACGATCGACGCGTGGCTGATCTGGAACCTCACTGGAGGGGAGGTGTTTGCGACCGACGTGACCAACGCCAGCCGCACGATGCTCTGCGATATCAGGACCCGCACCTGGGACCCCGACCTCTGTGCGCTGCTCAATGTTCCGATGTCAGCGCTCCCCGACATTGTTCCGTCCAGCGGTCGTATCGGCGTCACTTCCGAGCACTGTGGCGTCTCCGCCGACATTCCAGTCAGCGGGGTTGCCGGTGATCAACAGGCGGCGCTGTTCGGCCAGGCCTGTGTCGAGCCCGGCATGGCGAAGAACACCTACGGAACCGGCTCATTCGTGCTGCTCAATGTCGGCGAAACCTGCCCGCCGCCGACTGAAGGCATGCTCACGACCGTTGCCTGGACGCTCGCTGACGGCACCACTCACTATGCGCTCGAAGGCGCCATCTTCGTCACCGGCGCAGCGATTCAGTGGCTGCGCGACGGTCTCAACATCATCGACGACGCTGCAGAGACGGGTCCCTTGGCCGAGTCGGTCGACGACACCGGCGGCGTGTATTTCGTTCCAGCCCTCGCCGGCCTCGGATCGCCGTGGTGGGATCCATATGCGCGCGGCACCATTGTCGGCATCACCCGAGGCACCGGCCGGGCAGAAATCACCCGCGCCACCGTCGAGTCGATGGCGTATCAGACCCGCGACGTCGTCGATGCCATGGTGGCCGCCAGCGGCACCGCCCTGAAGGAACTCCGCGTCGACGGGGGAGCTTCGATCATGGACTTCCTCTGCCAGATCCAAGCAGACCAGCTCGGTGTCGACGTACTTCGACCAGTCGACCAGGAGACAACGGCCCTTGGTGCCGCGTTTCTTGCTGGCCTCGCTGAGGGCGTCTGGGCGAGCCCCGAAGAAGTACTGGCACAGTGGTCGCTCGATGCATCCTTCTCCCCCATCGAGGACCGCACTGGGGCCAATGCACAGCACGCCCAGTGGCTGCGTGCCGTCGAACGCTCACGCGGCTGGGCCCACTGACTCTGCGCCCTACAGCAGAGCGTCGGCGAGACGACCGAGCAGGCTGACCCGCACTCGTTCACGCTCGTGAATCGGGCGCTCGGCACGTCCTGCAGCGACGTACATGCCTGACGCGACCAGATGGGCCCAAACCATGTCGCTCGGCGCCGCATCGTCGATGCCGTCGAGGTGTTCACTCCCGGCAAGAAAGGCCTGCAGCCAGGCCAGTTCTGGCGCCTCTCCGTACTCAGCCACGGTGTCGCCACCGCGCATCGCCACCACCCAGTCGGCTTCAACCACCCGTTGCAGACCTGAGCACAGCACCTCGAGGCGATCGTCGGGGTCGCACTCAGCCATCGCGGCGCCCACCGCCAACGCAGCGAGGTTCGTATCGATGCGATCGATATCGACCTGGCGGATGTTCTCGACCGACACACCGTCAACGTCATCGATCTCAGCGGACAACAGGCTGATCAGCTCCTCCCCCGGCAGTGCCACCGTGAGTTCGTCGATCGCTCGTCCCGCTCCCTGTTCGAGAATCTCGATCCCCAGCACGTCGCCGCGCACCGCACCGATCCTGCTCGCGACCTGGCCAAGCGCGCCTGGACGATCCGGCATCCAGACGCGGACAACGACAGTGATCATGGCGAGGAATGTAGCGACCGAGTGTTACCGGCGGGTTTCGCGCAGCTCAGCCGAGCTTGGGCAAGCCGCGCTTCAGGTTCCGAATGGCCTGATTGATGCGCAGCTCGTTCTCGATGAGTGCGAACCGAGCGAAACCTTCGCCGCCTGGGCCGAACCCCACGCCTGGCGAGAGAGCGACGTCAGCCTCACGGACCACATGCGAACAGAACTCGACCGAGCCCATCTCGGCATACGCCTCGGGGATCGGGGCCCAGACAAACATCGTTCCACCCGGCTTGGGCACGTCCCACCCAATGCGGCTGAGGCCGTCGATGAGCGTGTCACAGCGCGACTCGTAGACGCCACGCACCTGGTCCGGGAAGTCAGCCGCCTCGTTGATGGTCACCGTTGCAGCAATCTGCACCGGCTGGAACATGCCGTAGTCCAGATAGCTCTTGATCTTGACCAGCGCTTGCACGACCTCGGCGTTGCCGAGCAGGAAGGCGCAGCGCCAACCCGACATCGAGAAACTCTTCGTCATCGAATACAGCTCGACGGCACATTCCTTGGCACCCTCGGCCTGCAGAATGCTTGGCGGCTCGTGACCGTCGAAGCCGATGTCGGCGTAGGCATGATCGTGGACGACGATCATCTCTTTCTCGCGGCAGAAGTCGACAACGCGCTGCATGAACGCCAGATCAACCGTGGCGCCTGTCGGGTTGTGCGGGAATGAGATCACGAGGACGCGCGGCTTGGGCCAGCCGACATCCCACGCGGTGTTGAGGCTGTCCATGAAGTCGTCCGCGAAGTTCTCGCGCTGGCTTGGGTTCGCAAGGAACTTCATCGGAACCTGCCGCAGGTCGGCGCCGGCAAAGAGCGGGCCGTACATGTGGATCGGATAGCTCGGGCTCGGCACGATGGCCGCATCGCCCCGATCAAGCAGCACCCACATCAGGTGGGTGAAGCCCTCCTTGGAGCCAATCGTGTTGGTGATCTCGAGCTCGGGGTCGAGATCGACGTCCCACTTGTCCTTGTAGTAGCCAGCAATGGCCTCGCGGAGCTTCGGAAGCCCGCGGCTCAGCGAATACCGGTGGTTCTTCGGATTCTGGGCAGCCTCGGCAAGTTTCGCAACCGCCACGTCGGGCGAGGGAATGTCGGGGTTGCCGAATCCGAGATCGACGACGTCATGACCTGCGCGACGTGCCTCGATCTTCAATCCATTGATGATCGAGAAAACGTACGGGGGCAGGTTTTCGATTCGTCGAAAGTCCATCCCCGAAAACTAGCGACTCGACTCCCCGACAGGACGTGCCCATTCCATCCGTCACACCCCACGATCCCGAAATATGGGGCGTGATGTTCGCACAGCGAACATTTTCCCCCACGTTTCAGCAGGGGGCGCTGGAGATACCGGGGAGCAGGGCGGCTCCGACGGCGCCCGCAAGCGGGCCCCACTCGGCGAACTCGACACGCGGCATCGGGCGCAGATCAGGCTGATACAGCAACTCGCCGTACCAACGAACAATCGGATCGAGGTACAGGTCCGCTCCCGACGCCAGCCCCCCACCCAACACGAACATCTCCGGGTCGAACGCATTTGTGAGATTTGACAACCCCAGTGCGACCCAGCGCCCGAAGTCGTCGATGACAGCGAGCGCTTCAGGATCGCCCTCGCGCGCCGCAGCCTGCACATGCTCGCCACGAACTGCTTGCGCATCGCCGCCAGCGAGACGCACCACGTTCTTCAGGCGTCGACCCGTTGCCGCCTCCCGCGCGAGCATCGCCAGACCTGAGCCGGACGCATAGCGTTCCCAGCAGCCTCGTCGACCGCACGGACAGCGTGGCCCATCAGGGTGCACGACCATGTGCCCAAATTCGCCTGCAAATCCGTTGAGCCCGCGCTGCAGCGCACCGTTACTCACCACGCCGCCGCCGATGCCGGTGCCAAGCGTGACGAGCATCAGATTGTCGACGCCTGCGCCAGCGCCAAGCTGCCATTCGGCAACCGTTGCGCAGGTCGCGTCATTGTCGACGACGATCTGGCCGCCAAGCCGGTCAACCAACAGTCCGCGTACGTCGAAGTCAGCAACGCCATCGAGGTTTGGAGCAGCACGCAACACTCCTTCGTGCGTCACGAGACCCGGCACGCCGACACCAAGACTGCCCTCGAGGCCGAGCGACTCAGCGAGTTCGGCCAGTACGTCGATCAGTGGACCGAGGCTGTTGACCCCGCGCGGCGTCGGGCGGCGGTCTTCGGCGACGACCGCACCGGTCGCGTCGAGCGCAACGCCAAGCGCCTTCGTGCCTCCGACGTCAATGCCGACGCGACGAGCCGGCAGTACACCGGCCCCGGTCATCCTTCGGCTCGGACCTTGAGCTCGCGCACGGTGTTGAGGATGCGCACTTCAGCGCGACGCTTCACAAACCCTGGCAGCGGCACCACCAAGTCGATGGCGAGGTCGTACTGCACTTCGGTGCCTGCACCTGACGGCGCAAACTTGAAGACGCCGTCAATCGAGCGTTGGATGTCGCCGCGCAGCATCCGCCAACCAAGCTCGGCGGGAGCGTTGGTGTAGTCGTACGCGAGCGTGTAGTGGGTGCTGCGACCGAGTGCTGACGCCCGGAACTCGACTTCGGACGGACGGCCCCGGTCATCGGTCGCGTGCACCGTCACATTCTTGATGTCACGCGCCCATTCGGGATAGTTCTCGATATCGACAGCGATCTCCCAGACGCGTTCTGGCGACGCCTCGATGGTGATGCTCTCCGTTGCTGTCTCAGCCATGGTCCTCATTCTGGTCGATGGAGGCGGTCGATGTCCCGCCATCTTGGCGCGAATTGGCACTGGCCTCGCGCATCGGGTCGCGCATCGGGGCCCCGTCGGCATCAAGCCGCGGACCGAAGTTCGCGTGATAGGCCGCCCAGAGACCGTTCATGCCGAGTCCGAACATGGGAACGAGCAACCCGACCGCCAGCGATGACCCTGGACTGCCGTCTGGGCCATCGAGCCGCCAGATTGCCGTGCCGAACGCCGTGACCACCTGGATGGCCAGCATTGACAACATGGTGCGGCGAACCGCTGCCGGAGTGCCGGCGCCGAGCAGCAGGAAGAGTTGGGTGACCGAGACCTCTTCTTCGCGGCTGCGTTGAATGGCATTCCAGAAGCCCCACAGGAAGGCAAACACGCCGACCATGAACAGTGCCATCGCCGTCACGGCACCCACCCACTGCGCAGCCGTGGTGAACACCGCAGCGGCGAAGATCGCCGTGACCACAAACAGCGCCGTGCCGACGATGGTGGCTTTGACGATGATGATTCCCTGTTCCGTCGAGCCCCGAGCGGGCGTGCGATCAAGTTCGCCGGTGGTCACCATGCCATTGTGCCAGCAGAGTCAGTCGAAGACGCCGAGCGTCTCACCAAGACGCTGAGCAAGCACGTCATAGGAGAACTCCGCAAGCACGCGCTCGCGCGACCGCGTCGCCATCGACGCGCGCAACTCGTCGTCATCGAGGAGTTGGGCAATGGCGTCGGCAACCATCTGCACGTTCTCGGGTTCGCTGACCACGAGCCCGGTTTCACCGTGGGCAACCGCTTCAGCCGCGCCGCCTGAGTCGCCGGCGATCTGCGGCACGCCGCATGAGGCTGCCTCGATGAACACGATGCCGAAGCCCTCTTGTTCGAGGCCGCCCCATCGATTGCGACACAACATCGTGAACACATCACCGCAGCCGTAGAGCGGAGTCAGGTCAGCGTTGGGCACGCGACCCAGGAACCGCACGGGAGCGTCGAGTTCCTCGGCGAGGCGCTTGAGTCGATTTTCCTCGCGTCCGCCACCGGCAATGACCAGCAAGAGGTCGGGTCGCGAGTGCTTCAGGCGGGCGACAGCACGAATAGCCGTGTCGAAGCCCTTGCGCGGAACCAGCCGCGACACGCTGACCACCAATTCGGCATCGACGGGGAGGCCGAGCTGCTCGCGCGCAGCGGCGCGCTCCGACGGCGACAGCGGCACGAACTTGTCGGGATCGACGCCGCACGGGACCACCGTGGTCGGCAGCGACCGGCCAGCAGCGTGATCCGCCTCGGCTGCGGGATATCCGCCCGCGGCGATGATCTTGCGGGCTCGCTTGAGTGTGTAGGCGAGTGCTTGTTTCGACCCTGGCAATCGTCCCGGGATGGTGACCTCCGCACCATGCAACACCAGGTCGTATGGCACCTTCAACGAAGGGCCAACGAGCCCCAGCGGCACTGCCGGGTCGAGGACGACGAGATCGGCGCCGAAGTCATCGACCAGGTCATTGATCTGCCTGACCATCCACGGATGCGGGAGCAGAAACGGCTCGCGAGTGCGCTCGATCCGATACGGCTCGCCAGCATCGAATTCTGCGGTCCCGTCGTAGGGGCTCGTAAGCACGGCAAACTTGTCCGCCGGAAGACGACGCCACCATTCCCACAGCAGAGACTGGATGCCGCCGATCTTGGGTGGATAGTCGTTGGTGACGAGCAGATGTTTCATGAGCGTGCGAGGAGTTGCCGCGCAGCCCAGTCGGCGTGTTCGACCAGCACTGCGTTGGAGTGTTGACGGTAGCGCTCGACAGTGGCTCGAACACGCATGTCTGTCGGGTCGCCGACGTTGCCGACAACGACCAGTGCATTGCGGCGCACCAAGTCAAAGTCGCGGTTGGCGATGTACCACCGGCCATAGCGATCCTCGATCCAGTCGTCAGGGCGGTCGAGCAGTTCGAGTGCGTCGACCCACGCCTGCGCCTCCGGTGACAACGCCACCGTGTTGCGCTGGCCGAGCCGCACAGAGATCGGGCAAACGTCTTGGCAGTCATCGCAGCCATAGATGCGATCGTGAATCGCCGCTCGGTATTCGAGTGGAATCGAACCCGGGCGCTGCATCACCCAACTGAGGCAGCGATTGCCGTCGATGACGCCGGGCGCAATGATTGCGTCGGTCGGGCAGCCCTCGAAGCACTTGGTGCAACTCCCGCACCCATCAGGGGCAACTCGCTCGTTCCACTCGTAGTCGGCGGTGGTGATGATTGATCCGAGGACAAAGAAGCTGCCGGCACCAGGGATCAGCAAATTGGCGTTCTTGCCGTACCAGCCGAGGCCAGCTCGATGCGCCACAGCGCGATCCACGATGGAGTTGTCGTCGGCGAAAGCGACCGCACGGTGCCCCGAACGGCGGATCAACTTGCTCGCGGACCGCAGGCCTGCGCGCAGCGGTGCGTAATGATCAACCCAGGCGTATTTGCCGACTCGGGCGTGCGGACCAGCATCCGGACCAGGGATTGGCGGTTCGGTGGCCGTGAGGTACGGGCGAGCAGCGACGATGATGGACCATGCGCCGTCGACGGCATGCGCTGGATCGGTTGATCGATCTGGGTTGCGGTAGGTGAATCCCATGTCGGCGTGCAGCCCGGCTGCCTTGCGCTCGTGCAGCGTCGTGCGAGTTTCGGTGAGAATGTCTGCCGAGCAGACACCAACGTGGGTGATGCCCCAGTCTTCGACGTGCGCGGTGATTTCCTCGATCGATGGAACCGGTTGGGGACGACGCACATCGGCAGCGTACGGAACGATCAGGCGTGGACGGGAACGCCGTACCCCGTGAACTCGTCGACGGGAACGAGTTGGATCGGATCGTCGACCAAGCCAGACCGGATGAACAGCGCGATCGCGACCTCCTGCGGATCGGGAAGACGAGGCACTTCGGAAAGCACGACGGGCACGTAGTCGATTGGGCCGTCGTCGTTGGCGAGCAGATGCGTGACGAAGCAGTCATTGCACGCCGTGGTGCCTGCGCCGATGCAGGTTTTACAGTCGATGGAGAAGTCCTCGTGCTCATTCATGTCGCCATCATGCATGAGCACTGTCACAGAGATGCGAAGCTGGTGAGCGACATGAGCACCGATCCCCCTCGCGAGCACCACCTCGATGCCAATCCCGGATCGGGCGAGCTTGCCGACGTCGCAACTGCTCCCGCCACCGAACTCCGCAGGCTCAACCGCCGCTTGCTCACCGACCCCGTCGTCGTCCGCGCCGCTGGCAGCATCGTCATCGGATGCGCGGTGTTGGCGTGGCCAGACCGCACCGACCGCATCCTCGTCCGGCTGCTGGGCATTGCCTTCGTCTGGATTGCAGCATCCACGCTGTGGACCGCAGCCCGTCACCGCGTACTGACCGCCACCAGGGTCTTCACCGCCATTGGGAGCGCCGCCCTCGGAGGGTTCCTGATCGGCTGGCCCGAGCAATCCGAGATCACCATCGGCCGGCTCCTGGGAGCAAGCCTCGTCCTGGTTTCGATCAGGGCCTTCCGAGCCCGTCGCCGCGATCCCGACAAAGAGCTCAGCGCGGTCCGCCCGACGGCGTCGGCGATTGCGGGCATCGTGTTGCTCGCATTTCCGTCCGAGACACTGTCGGCCGCCACCGTGGCTGTAGCGGTCGCGTGGATCATCGTCTCGACGATTGCCATCTTCGCGATCGTGGACCATCGCGACATCGACGTCCACCCCGATGCTTCCGTCGGCGATGTCGCGCTCGCATGGTTGGCCGATCGACACAAGTCGGTCGACGCCCGCGAAGAGCTCTACGACAAGATTCTCTTCGACGGTCCGGATCAGCCGCGACGTATCACTCGCTTTTTCACCTTGATGACCTTCGCTTCGATCATCGCCGCCATGGGGGTCGTGACCGACTCGACGGCCATCGTCATCGGTGCCATGTTGATCGCTCCGCTGATGACCCCGCTCATGGCGATTGCGATCTCGCTCGTGATGGGATGGCCGAACCGGCTCGCCATGGCGGTCCTGATCGCAACGGCCGGCATTCTGCTGGCCATCGGCATCGGCATTCTCCTCGGGCTGATCGTTCCCGTCGCCATCTCACCCTCAACGAACACTCAGATCGTCGCTCGATCAACGCCAACGCCAGTTGACCTCATTACGGCGCTCACCGCAGGCGCTGCCGGGGCATACGGCCTGTCACGGCCAGACGTCTCGGATTCGTTGCCCGGCGTCGCCATCGCGATTTCGCTCGTCCCTCCGCTCTCGGTCGTCGGTATCGCCTACTCCCAAGCTGAGTGGGCAGCCGGCAACGGCGCACTCCTGTTGTTCATGACCAACATGGTGGCCATCCTGACGATGGGTGGAATCACCTTTGTGCTGACCGGAGTCACGCCGCTGTCCGTGGTGTACGAAGGCCAACGTCGAGTGCGAACCGCCCTGACCTCGGTCGGCCTCCTGGCACTCATCGTCATCGGCGGCTTGCTCTTAAACGGCGCGCAGGTCACCTCAGATTCCCTCGATCAATCGCGAACGGCCAAGGCGGTCACGACGTGGCTGAAAGATGCGCCGCTGCACCGATTGGTCGAGAGCAGTGTCGACGACGATGTGGTCAACGTCATCGTGATCGGCCCCATCGACGGGCTCGCCGACGTCGACGATTTGGCCGATGACCTCAGCGCGTCCTTCGGCCGCGACATCACAGCAGACGTCCGCATCGTCGTTGAGGAGCGGATCACGTCGTCGGGTGGCTCGCCGTGATGACCGAACAGCTGACTCAGAGGATCGCCAGGAGGGCATTGCTGGGGACGACGTTGGCGCCGTCCACACGCACGTCACGCACGATTTCGGCATCGTTGGTCACCACGACGACTGCGTGGTTGGCCGGGATGCGTTTGACCTCGTCACGAATGACGTCGTCAGCGATGGTGCCCTCTGGCGAATACACAACTCGGGCCAGCCGCCGACGAGAAGCATGCGCTCCAACAACCGATGCGCCATCGAAGACCACCGTGACGTCGGTGCCGAACCGCCGGGCCAGGTTCTCGACCGCATCAAGCAACACGTCGCGCTGCTCCGCGAGCGGACGATTCGGCCAGCCGAGCTTCGCGACGTTGTAACCGTCGATGATGAGCTGAGCGTCTGACCGGGCGAGGAACTCTGCCGCTTCTCCTGAGCTTGCGATGACGCCGCCAGGCAAAACGAGCGGCGCACGCTGCGATCTACGTTCCTTCGGTGCGGCCTCTACATCGTCCTCCTGGTGCGGCACCAGAAGCGTTTCGAGCTGTGCAGCAAGTCGGCGGGCTGCCTCGGCCGCAGCGGCGATGTCGTCGCTGTGGTCGGGTACTTGCACCGGTTCGGGAGCCTGAGCGGGGGCTGGCTGGTCCCGAACTGATCGGCGCTCGTCCGCGGCGGTCTGTGCCTTGGCCACCGCTGCCGCCTCCCGGTCGCGCGCGTGGCGGATCTCCATCCGAACGTCTGCCAATTCTGCCTTCATCTCGGCAAGCAGTTCACCGGCCTTCGCGACTTCGGCCCGCAGCTCATCAACTTCGGCTGCCTGTAGCTCAATGAACTCGTTGCGCTGGATGAGTTCGGCACGGGTCCGGGCCGCGACCTGTTCGGCAGCATCGCGGCGCTTATCCGCGCGTCGCAGTTGAGCTTGGACATCGCCCGATTCCGCTACGGCGTCACTCTGAGCTGCAAGTTCACTTGCCGTATCAGCCCAGCCGTCACCATGCTCGAGCCACAGTCGACCGATTTCATCGACGAGTTCGGGAAGCGCTCCTGCCGCGAGCCGTGCCCGAAAGACCGGGTCGTCGTCAATGACCCGCCGAAGTCGACCCAAGGCGGCGCTCGGCAGTCGTGGCTTGTTGAAGAATGGCTTCAGCTCCTTCGGGTACGGCAGCGTTGGCTTGCGTTTCTGCCCCTCGGACGCCATGAGCACGGCGAATTCAAGCGCACTGCGAAGGTGCCTGTGCTCGATCTCGACCATCACGCGACGCTACCCGACGAACCTCAGGCGAATCTGTCCAGTTCGCCCCTGCTCGCCAAACACCACCGAACACATTTCTGTTCCATCGGATTGACAACGGACAAACGTTCGTGCTTGAGTTGGGCAGATGTCATCCGGAGGTCTTCGAGACATTCATCAACGGTCGTTCGACGAACTTGGTCGCCCGCTGAGCGACGTCACGTTTTGCGTGGTCGACTTAGAGACCACCGGCGGCAATCGCACCGACGACTTGATCACTGAGGTCGGTGCCGTCAAAGTCCGCGGCGGAGAAGTGCTCGGCACCTTCCAGACACTGGTGAACCCTGGTCGCGCCATCCCGCCGCAGATCACCATCCTCACCGGACTCAGCGACGCGCTCGTCGCTCGGGCGCCGCGGATCGAGACGGTGCTGCCCGCGCTGCTCGAATTCATGGGCGACACCGAATCAGGCCAGACCGTGATCGTCGGCCACAACGTCGGATTCGACGTGGCGTTCATCCGTGCCGCGCTCGAGCGCGCCCAACGACCGCGACTCGAAGGAACCATCATCGACACGGTGGCACTTGCTCGCCGGCTTGTGCGTGACGAGGTACCGAACTGCAAGCTTGGGACATTGGCCGACCGGCTGCGTTTGGAACATCGACCCAGCCACCGAGCTCTCGACGACGCATGGGCCACTGCGGATTTGCTGCACTTCCTCATCGAGCGAGCGTCAGGCATGGGCGTGCTCGGCCTCGATGACTTGATCGCACTGTCGAAGCTCGCCGGGCACCCGCAGGCCGCCAAATTGAAGATGACCGCCGACCTACCCCGCTCCCCCGGCGTGTATATGTTCTGCGGCCATCAGGGTCAGGTGCTGTACGTCGGCAAGGCGACCAATCTCCGGCAGCGTGTGCGGAGCTACTTCGGTAGTGACGACCGCCGCAAGATCGGACCGATGCTGCGTGAAACCCAGACGGTGCGACACCTTGCATTGCCCGACCCGATCTCTGCAGAAGTCATCGAGCAGCGGCTGATCGCCCAAATGCTGCCCCGCTTCAACCGCAAAGGCACCCGCGCCGACAAATACTGCTACGTGAAACTCGACAGCGATGAGCCGTGGCCGCGCCTGTCAATTGTCAAGAATCCGGCCAAGAAGGGCATCCACCTCGGTCCGCTCCCGTCGCGCTCCATGGCGCGCCTCGTTGTCGACGCGCTCCACACCGCTGTACCGCTGCGGCGCTGCACCGAGCGGCTGGGACGGAACTTCGTCGCTCCCACCGATGCGCCTGTGTGCAGCGCAGCACAGCTCGGAGTCGCCCACTGTCCATGTTCTGGAACCGCCGACGCAGCCGAATACGCCCGCGACGTCGAGGTCGCGCGCCGAGCGATGACTGGCGACCCGGTCATCATCGTCGGCCGCCTTCACGACACGATGCGTTCGCTCGCCACCCAGCAGCGGTTCGAAGAGGCTGCGACCGTTCGCGATCGGCTCCAAGCGCTGCTGGGGGCAGTGAAGCGCCACCGGTTGGTCGAGACACTGCGTTCCGCTGATCGGGCGCAGATCACCATCGGAGGCACCACGTGGATCGTTGAACACGCCCGGTTGGTCGACGTCACCCAGGATGGATCGGCAACCAGAGCACTCCCCGTCGAACCACCCGACTCAGTTCCGCTTGGCACACCGCTCGGTCGCGAGATGATCGACGAGGCGTTGGTCCTCGCCAAGTTCTTCGAAAAGCACGCGGACTCGGCAACCGCCACGTGCTCGGGCGACTGGGACTTCCCCGTCGCCGCAAGCGACGCCGTTCGGCACCTTCGAGCATCGTAGGGTGCCGAACATGGATGAATCATTGGCGCCGCCATCGCGCTTTGCGCTCGACCGAACGCCGAGTGAGATCACTGCGCTCGTCGAGTTCCTCGACATCCACCGCATCGAGTTCCACGAGCGCGTGTGGGGCCTGAACGACGACCAGCTCCGCCAAACCGCCGCCGCATCGGATCTCACACTTGGCGCGCTCGTCAAACACATGGCGCTGGTCGAGCACAGCTGGTTCGAGCATCGTTTTCTCGGCATGGACGAACGTGAGCCGTGGGCCTCGGCTCCGTGGGACGACGACCCAGACTGGGAGCTGACCACAGCGGCGCATGACACCGGCGAAGAACTCTTTCGGCTCTACGTCGACGCGTGCAATCGATGCCGAGACGTCATTGCAAACGCGGAGTCACTCGATCAGCTCAGCGTCCGTACCGACAACAACGACAAGCCCTGGAACCTGCGTTGGATCATGCTCCACATGATCGAGGAGTATGCCCGACACTGTGGCCACGCCGACCTGATCCGCGAGTCGATCGACGGCGTGTCCGGCTGACACCGCTCGCCGCGTCGCTGATCAGCGTTCGAGCCGACAACCGACAGTGTCGATCGACAGCAGTTTGGCGTGTCCGCCGGCAGGTAATGCCGCAGCGACGGACTCAACGGCGCTTGGCGGACACATGAACCCAACGGTGGGACCGCTGCCGGACAACCAACCAGCCCAGGCTCCGGCCGCAATGCCTGCGACGAGTGCCTCCTCCGCTCCGTGAACTCCAGGGAGCCGAACAGACTGATGCAGCCGGTCTGCTGCCCCTGACGCCAGCAGCGACGGGTCATCATCGACAAACGCCATTACAAACTGGATCGCCCGTCCGATGTTGTGGACGGCGTCGGCACGATCAACCGTGGAGCTCAACGCCTCGCGGGACTTGTCGGTCGATGTCGTCACGTCGGGCACCCACGCGACGAAGTTGGCTGCGGCCATCGTCGGACCGACCGGCATGGACACGAACTCGCCCTGCACAAATCCAGTCACGCCGCCGTGAAGCGAGGCCGCAACGTTGTCGCCATGACCTTCAAGCTGGGCCGTGTAGGCCAGGATCTCGTCGCCGCGGTCGACAATCCCGTCGGCCCCGGCGGTCTGTACCGCCGCCAACGCGGCAGCACTCACGCGGGCTGCGCCGCTGAAGCCGAGCCCACGCCCCATCGGGATGTTGCAACGCATCCACATCGGACCCGTTCCACCAAGTGCCTCGAACGCAATGCGTCCGGGATGGTGAGCATCGATTTGCTGCGCATCGGCCGGCGCCTGGCCAAGGCCACAGTCGGCATACAGGTCGAGTGCCATGCCGAGTACGTCGAATCCGGCGCCGAGGTTGGCGGACGATGCTGGGGCACGAACAAACCAGCTGTTGTCGCGAGTTTCGGTCACGCGTCGCTCGCTGCGGATTGGGAGACCTCGGCCATCTTGGCCAGTGTCGTGGCGGCCCGATCATCATCGATCGCTGCGGCGGCCAGGTCGATACCTGCTCCGATGTCGTCGACTTTGCCCGCGACAACCAGGGCAGCACCGGCATTGAGCAGCACGATGTCGCGGTGCGGACCGAGGTCGCCCGCAAGGACTCGGCGGACGGCCTCAGCATTCTCCTCCGGAGCGCCGCCGCGCAGATCATCGGCGACTGCCGGAGCGAGGCCGAGCGCCTGCGGATCGACAGAGAACTCTTCGACAACGCCGCCCTGCAGCGCGAGCACCGTGGAGGGCCCGGTTGTGGTCAGTTCGTCCAGCCCGCCGCCGTGGACCACCCACGCCGCGGTGAGCCCCTGCGCAGCGAGCGCTTCGACCATCGGCCGAGCGAACGTCGGGTCGGCAACGCCAATGAGTTGGCGTTGCACGCGCCCCGGATTGGCCATCGGACCAAGCAGGTTGAAGACCGTCGGCACGCCCATCTCACGACGCGGTGCTCCGGCAAATCGAAATGCCGGATGAAACGCAGGGGCAAAACAGAATCCGATACCGGCCTCACGTACGCAGCGAGCAACGCCCTCGGGCGAAAGTTCCAGGGCCACACCGAGCAATTCGAAGACGTCCGCAGTTCCGGCCTTCGACGAGGCGGATCGGTTGCCGTGTTTACACACCGGAGCGCCAGCGGCCGCAGTGACGATGGCTGCCATTGTCGAGACGTTGATCGAATGCGACCCGTCGCCACCCGTCCCGACGACGTCAACGCATGCCTCACGCTCGACGTCGGTGAGCGGAACGATGGCCGCCTCAGACATTGCCACGGCGAGCAGTCCAGCGAGTTCGTCGGCCGACTCGCCCTTGGCCCGCAGCGCAACGAGGAAGCCGGCAATCTGCGCTGGAGTGGCATCGCCCGTCAAGATCTCGGACAGCGCCGCTCCGGTCTGGTCACGCGTGAGGTCGCGACCGGCGATGAGCTCGCCGATGAGCGCTGACCAGCCGCCGAATTCAACGAGAGTCGCCATCAGGCGATCGTAGGACCCGGAGCTGTTCGGTCGGAAATATTTTGGTCCGATGCAGGGCTGGGTTAGGCCGTCTTGCGACGCTGGCGAATGATACGGCGCCGATCGCGTTCGGTTGCTCCGCCCCACACGCCTGCCTTCTCACGAAGCGTCAGGGCATGTTCAAGGCAGGCGGACTGCACGACGCAGCTGCCACACACGGCCTTGGCCGACGCTGCGCTGACCTCGTCGTCCGGGTAGAACATTTCCGAGTTCAACCCTTTGCATGCGCCGTGGTCCCACCACTTCGGCTCGTCGTCTGTTGCTGTCTGTTGTTGCGCCGACATCTATAAAACCCCCAAGGTCGATGCTGGTGCCCACTCGTCCGGTGGGCATTCTCATTCCGTGTGACGAATCGTAGGTGACGGTTGGCTCGCAACGCCAGAAAAAGCTGTGCCGAATCCGGCACTTTCTCTTCAGCGCAAGTTCCGCAAGGGGTTCAGGCGGAGGTCAGATCGATCTGCTCAGGGGTCAGTTCGGACCGGATGTAGTGGCCATCACCCTGGTTCGGAAGTCAGCACGGGTGCGCTCGTATTCGCGGACATCCATGATGTCTTCGAGGGTCAGCCTTGACATGTGAGGCTCAGTGCTCTTCCGGGATGCCGTAGGCGCGCGCGATGACTTGCAACGGGTGTCTCGCCGCGCCGCCGGTCTGCTCCATGATTGCTGTGTTGGCGAGGTGACAGTCGCCTGCGACGGCATCGCCATCCGCTTCGGTGATCATGTCGCCAAGCTTCTTGGCGATGGGAATGGAGATGTCTTCGTTTTCGGCCCGAAAGCCCCACATGCCATCGATGCCGGAGCACTGCTGCACCATCTTGACTTTGGCACCGGTGAGCATCATCAGGTCTCGGCTCTTGAAGCCGATGTTCTGGGCCCGCAGGTGACATGGCGTGTGATATGTGATCTTCTCGATGGTCTCGCCGTCGAAGTCGGTATCGAGCACCGTGTCATCGGCCTTGTGCACCTTCATGAGGTACTCGGCGGCGTCGTAGGTGTGCTCAGCAACGAGTTCAGCATCGGGGCCGCCGACATAGTCGAGGTAGTCCTTCTTCAAGACGTAGCTGCACGTTGGCTGGGGGACCACGACATCAGTGCCTGCGCGGATCTCTTTGGCCAGCGTTGCGACGTTCTTCTCCGCAATCTTGGTGAACTGCTTGATGTCACCGGAGTGGAGCCATGGCGCACCGCAGCATCCAGCGCTGGAATTGTTGCATTCGATGCCGTTGCGTTCGTAGACCTTGACGAGGTCCTTGCCGATGTCGGTCTCTTGGTACTCGACGAGACACGTTGGGTAAACCGTGACACGGCCCTGGCGATTACCGAGGCGAACCTTCGGACGCTTGCTGAACCACGTCGAGAACCGCTGCTTGGCGTATGGCGGCAGGAGCCGAACGGCCGATACGCCCGTGACCATTGCCGTGACCTTGCGCACCATCGATCCTGGTTCAGCGTTGACGATCTTGTTCGCCACAGGAGTAGCTGTTGTGGCGGCCTTGCCGAGCAAGTCGGTCCGACCCATCACCTGCGTGGTGGCCTTCGAGCGCGTCGACTTGATGCCGTGCTCATGCTGCATCGCATCCGCGCGCAACATGAGTCGCGGGAAATCAAGCTTCCACTCGTGCAACTCAGGGATATACGGGCAGTTGACGTAGCAGAGTTTGCATTGGAAGCACTCGTCGACGACTTGGTCTTGTTGAGCCGGGGTCATTCGGCCCGCGTCCTGATCGTCGTGCCGATCGATCATCTCGAACAGCGTCGGGAACGACGTGCACAACTTGAAGCACAACCGGCAGCCATGGCACAGGTCATAGACGCGCGTCAGTTCCCCGCGAACGTCAGCTTCGTCGAGATAGAGCGGATGCTTGGGGTCGTACGTGATCGTCATTCGCGTGCGTCGTCAGGCAGGCCTCAGAGGGCGGCGAGTCCTTCGGAGAAGTTTTCGTGTGTTTTGGTACCTGCAAGATCAGGCATGGAGGTTCTCCGTTTGCGTTATTTGAGGGAGTTTTTCAGAGGAAAGATAGGACCCCGCCGCGCCGCAGACAACTCATCGAACCCGCAATCCAAGCCCGGACAGACGTCACACGAAAGGGCCCACATTCGGGGGGTTCGCGCGACACGGCCAAGCGCCCCCAGAGCATCTACGGTGGACCAGCATGAACCCGCGGCAGTTCTCTCGGAGCCACATGCTGGCCGAGCTCCGCTCCGGCGAGCCATTTGACGTCCTCGTCATCGGCGGAGGCATCACCGGGGTCGGTGTTGCCCTCGACGCCGCGGCGCGCGGGCTGCGCACTGCGCTCGTCGAACGCGACGATTTCGCTTCGGGCACCTCATCGAAGAGCTCCAAGATGGTGCACGGCGGACTGCGATACCTGCAGAACGGCGATGTGCGGCTCGTCTATGAGGCCCTGCGCGAGCGCCGGCGCTTAATGCAGAACGCGCCACACCTCGTTGACGTGCTCCCGTTCATGATCCCCATCATGACCAAAGACAGCGTGGTGTCCAAGAAGATCGCCCGGGCCTTGGGGTCAGCGATGTGGATGTACGACTTCACCGGCGGTTGGCGCATCGGCAAGTTCCACAAGCGGGTCAATGCGAAACAAGCAGCCGAACACTTCCCCACGACCAATCTCGACAAGCTCAGCTCGGGATACCTGTACTACGACGCTGGCGCCGATGATGCCCGACTGGTCGTCACCCTGGCGCGCACCGCGGCGCAACGTGGAGCCGTGCTCGCCAATCGGTGCGGTGTTGTCGGCGTCACGACCGACGCAGGCGGCCAGACCAACGGTGTAGTCGTCGAAGCCGACGGCGACCAGTTCCCCGTCGGCGCCCGCGTTGTCGTCAACGCTGCGGGCGTTTGGGCCGACGACGTCCGAGCGCTCGATGAGGGCGCAAACCCCGACTCGATTCGGCCGGCCAAAGGCGTACACCTGACCATTCCGTGGGAGAAGGTGCGCAACGATATTGCCGTGATCATCCCCGTCAGGAGCGACAAGCGCAGCCTGTTCTTGGTTCCATGGGGCCCACAGGCGGACGGCTCCTATTCGCACTGCTACGTCGGCACCACCGACACCGATCACGACGGTGGTCTGGACGATCATCAGACGACAGCTGTTGACATCGACTACGTCCTCACAGCGCTCAACGATGCGCTCGAGACCACAATTACGCTCGCTGATGTCACGGGGGTCTGGTCCGGGCTGCGACCACTCGTCAAGGCCAATGCCGGTGACGAGCCAATGGGCAAGACGGCAGATCTCTCAAGGCAGCACCAGGTGGCCGTGAGCGACTCAGGTGTCGTTCGAGTCAGCGGTGGCAAACTCACCACCTACCGAAAAATGGCTGAGGACACCGTCGAGATCGCAATGCAGCAACTTGGCCGGCGACGCCGGGCATCTCGAAAGCAGTCGACCAAGCGGCTGAAGCTGATCGGTGCACGGGGCCACCGTTCGACTCAGCCGGGAACGCAAGTCGGCCACCTCGCTCGCCGATACGGGTCGCTCGCTGCTGAAGTCAAGGCGCTGATTGCCTTCGAGCCGGCACTCGGCGAACCAATCGCGCCGGGCCACCAGTACGTGCTTGCCGAAGTCGTGTACGCGGCTCGGCATGAGATGGCCACGACGTTGTCCGATGTGCTCGAGCGACGAACCCGACTCCACATCTTTGATCGTGAGGCCGCGCTCACCGCTGCACCGCGTGTTGCCGCGCTGATGGCGACCGAACTGCACTGGGATATGGCCGAAACTGAACACCAACTCGACAACTACCGCCAGCTGTGCGCTGCGGAGGAAGCAGCCGCTCGTGACCAACTGGCAGCCCACATCACCGATTGAGCTGACACCCACCGCCGGGTCTCCCGTCAGTGCTCACTACGCAAATACCCCGACCGCTATCCCTGAGGAGTTGCTGGCCGTTCTGGAAACCATCTGCGAAGTGGTCGACGACGTGGACGCTGTCGCCGAGTCGAGCCGCGATTGGTGGCCACTCGCTCTGCACTGGTCGCTGCGCGGCGAGGTGCCACAACTCGCTGACCTGATCGCCCGGCCATCGTCGACTGCTGAGGTCGTCGCGGTGATGCAGGCGTGCAACATCGGCCGGGTGCCCGTTACCGCGTCTGGTGGACGAAGTGGCGTCTGCGGAGCTGCCGTTCCGGTGTTCGGTGGCGTGATCCTCGACATGACCGGGTTGGCCGGTGTGCGGTCCGTCGATGCTGAGTCGGGCATCGTTGAAGTACTCCCAGGCACGTCGGGCCCGGACCTCGAATCCGCGATCAACAGCGTCAACGGGCTGACGGTCGGGCACTTCCCGCAGAGCTTCGATCTTGCGACGGTTGGCGGATGGGTCGCGTCGCGCGGCGCCGGCCAGTATTCGACGCGGTACGGCAAGATCGAAGAGATGGTGGTCGGGCTCGAGGTCGTGCTGGCCGACGGCACCGTGATGCGCACAGGCGGCGCCCCTGCCGCTGCGGCGGGTCCGGACCTCACCGAGTTGATCGTCGGCTCCGAAGGCACGCTCGGCATCATCACCAACGTGTGGCTCAAGGCGCATCCGCTGGCTGCAGCCGAGCGACGTGCGGCCTACATATTCCCAACTTTCGAGGACGGTATTGAGGCCTGCCGGGCAACGCTGCGCGCTGGGGCCACACCCGCTGTGCTCCGGCTGTACGACGGCCCAGAGTCGGCCCGCGGACGCGGAGGCGATGGGTCGAACTGTGCACTGCTCGTGCTCGACGAGGGCGATGCTCGCCTGGTCGATGCCACCATGGACATCATCGCCGAGGCATGTACTACCGCAGGCGGCGAGCCGGGCGATGTCGAGTTGGTCGAGGCGTGGATGCAACACCGCAACGACACCTCTGCGCTGCAGGGACTCACCCGGAAAGGCTTCGTCGTCGACACGATGGAGATCGCTGCACCTTGGTCAAAGCTGACCGATATTTTCGACGCTGTCCGCGAAGCAATCGGCGAGGTGCCCCACGCCAGGGCGGCCACCTGCCACTTGTCGCACAGCTATGCCGACGGAGCGTGCTTGTACTTCACCTTCGCTGCCACTCCCCCACCCGACGAGATCGAATCGACCTACATCGCGATGTGGGACGCAGGCACGCGTGCGGTGCTGGCGTCTGGTGGCAACCTGTCCCACCACCACGGCGTGGGGCTCAACCGGAGCCGGTTCATGTCCGAGGCGTTGGGACCAACCCATGAGGTGCTGCAACGAGTGAAGGATGCCTTGGACCCCAACGGCGTCCTCAACCCCGGCAAGCTCGGGTTCACATCACCTTTCGGCGAAACTCCGTGGCCATGACCGATCACCACGCTGATCCCCTCGACACGATCAATGCAGTCCTGCCCGGGCGTTGGGATTGGCAAGCACTGCGTGCTGGAGCAACGGTTGCGTTGCTCTTCGCAATCCCGCTCACCATCATCGCGGCCGTCGTCGACAGTGAGAGCGGCGCGCTCAATGCCCTGTTCTTCTTCGGCGCGATGTTTGGGTTCATTCTCGGTGGCGGGTGTGCTGCATGGGTGCAGCGGGCCGGCACACCGATGAGCCACGGTGTCGTCAGCGCCGCTGGCACCTACCTGGCTGCCCAGACCGTCTTCGTTGCCATTCGGCTTGCAGGCGGGGACACCGTGAATTGGTTCTCCGTGTTCTTCACGCTTGGCCTCGTCAGCGTGGCCGGCATGTTCGGCGGGGTGCTCGGCAACCGGTTGCAACAGCGCGGCTTCGTGCCGTCCGCTGCGAGGCAGCAGTGATGACTGCCTTTCTCGTTATCGACGTCGGCACGACCGGCCTGCGTGCTGCGGTGGTCGATGAGTCGCTCCACATTCTGACGTACGAGCATCGGCCGTGTCCGCCCTCTTCGCCAGCACCTGGTCTCGTCGAGTTCGACGCGGTCGATATGGCCAGCAAGGTGCTCGATGCTGCACAGGTGGCGATCGCGAGATTTGGGTCCCCAATTGATGCCGTCGGCATCACCAATCAGCGAGCGAGTGTCGTGGTGTGGGACCGCGAGACGGGCGAGCCCATCGGCCCCGGGCTCGGTTGGCAGGATCTGCGCACCGTGATGGAGTGCATCATGGCAAAGGCCGGGCACGGATGGGCGCTTGCACCAAATCAGAGCGCAACCAAGCTGCAGTGGCTCCTTGCCAATACCCCGGGCGCTGCAGACCGCGACCTCTGCGCTGGGACCGTTGACAGTTGGATTGCGTGGACGCTCAGTCGAGGAGAGCTGCACGTGAGCGACCACACGAACTCTTCGGCCACCACGTCAGGCTTGCGCAACATCGACAGCTCTGGATGGCGCACTGACATTCTCGATGCCTTTGGTCTCCCGGCGTCCATGTTGCCGACTGTCGTCGACTCGGCTGGCATCGTCGGCCGGGCGTCGGCGCTACCAGGGGCCCCGCCAATTGCGGCGCTGATCGGCGACCAACAGGCCTCGCTGATTGGTCAGGGGTGCGTCCGGCCAGGTCGTGCCAAGATTACGTTCGGCACCGGCGGCATGCTTGATGTGGTGACCGACGGCGGGGCACCCGACGCCGCGCACCGTCACGACAACGGCACGTATCCCCTACCGGTCTGGTCGATCGGTGGCGAGTTGGGATGGGGTGTCGAGGGCATCATGCTGTCAGCGGGCACCAACGTCGAGTGGTTACGCGATGATCTGGGCCTCATCGACACCCCCGCAGAGAGCCACGACATTGCTGCTCAATGCGACGATTCGGGCGGGGTGGTTTACGTGCCCGCCCTGCTCGGACTTGGCACACCGTCCTGGGATTACGGCGCTCGCGGCACTCTCCTCGGTCTCACACGTGGCACCGAGCGCACTCACGTTGTGCGTGCCGTCCTCGAAGGCGTCGCCCATCGGGGCGCGGATCTGGTCGAGGCTGCTGCGGCCGACACCGGGACGGACATCGATTCGATTCGCGTTGATGGCGGCATGAGTCGGAACCCGACCTTCGTGCAGGCACTCGCCGATGCGACGGGTCGCTCGATCTCGGTGGCTCCCGTCGTCGAGTCGACCACCATCGGCGCGGCGTTCCTGGCCGGACTTGGCATTGGGGCATGGAACCGGCTCGAGGACATCGAGTCGCTGTGGAGTCCGGCACATGTCGTGGAGCCTCGAGCGACCGCTCATCGCGATGCAGCACGCCTGACCTGGCGTGATGCCCTCGAACGAGCCGGTGGATGGTTCCCCGAATTGTCTGCCCTCGACTTCTGACCGATCACCGAATGCGGCCCGGCTTGGCCCTAGGATGATCGATCGAATTGGTGATACGCCTTCGAAGCGTGAAGGCTGTTGTGAGTATGAACTCGAAAGGACAATCCCTCGTGGACTTCGAACCCGCTGAGCCCGCATCCACGCGGCGCAGCCTCCTTGGTGCTGCTGGCGTGGTCAGCCTCGTCGGCGCTTCCGTTGCCGCCCTCAGTGGTCAATCCGCTGCAGCCGCCCCCGATCGTCCGACCGACGAAGACCGCGTCGAGCTGACCGAGGCGTTGCGCCTCGAGCTGGCAGCCACAGAGTTGTACCGATTGGCCGCTGCCGAACTCACCGCAGACGCCCAAGTCGTGGCAGCCGTGATGGCGGATCAACATCGGGCATACGCTGAGGCGATCTCCGGCATGATCGGACTGTCCTCACCGGGCCCCAATGCCGAGGTTGTCGACCAGCTCAGCGATGCATTCATGACCTCCGACGCGCAGGCGTTCGGTAACGCCGCCCGGTCGCTCGAAAACACCGCTGTGGCGACCCACATTGCGCTCCTGGGCGGTTACGACAGCATCCAGGCAATCAACTTGACTGCCTCGATCATCACGGTCGAGTCGCGCCATGCCGCCGTGCTCACCAGCTTGGCGGGCTTCTCATCCAACCTCGACGAAATGCTCGGCAACACCGCCGACGCCCTCGACATCTCCGGCGGTGCCGCATGACTTCTGAACAGCACACTCCCCTCACGCTCGGCAACCTCGATGCTCGCGTGGGTCGCCGCCAGGCACTGAAAATTGGCGGCCTCACCGTCTCGCTGGCAGCACTGGTTGCAGCCTGCGGCGACGACCGCACGGGTGACACTGCGCCCGGTCGCGTTGGCAACGCTCCGAAGGTCGAATCGCTGCCCGACTACCCGGTCAACGACGTCGTATTACTCCGTACAGCGTCATCGCTCGAGAACACCGCCGTGCTCGTCTACGAGACTGCACAGGAACTTGGTGTCCTCGAGGGCGACGTGGCAACCCTCGTCGAGCGTCTCATCGAGGAGCACACGGCGACGTCTGCCGAGATGGGCGAGCTCACCGAAGCTGCCGGCGGAATAGCATGGACGTCGACCAACCCCTGGATCATGGAGCGGTCGATCAGACCGATGTTTGCCACGATCCTGGTCAGCGACGATCCGGCACGCGACGTTGTCAACCTCGCAATCACGTTCGAGAACATGGCCGCTGCCACGCATCAGACGCTCACGTCACTCCTGTCCGAGACCGACCAACGCCTCGCAGTTGCCAATGCCTCGGCGCAGGAGGCGCGCAACTCTGCCACCATCGTGCTCGAGGCGTATGGGACCGCTCGCCGAGTCAGCCCGGCGCTGCTCGGTGAGGAGGTCGTCAACGCAGATGGTCTGATCGCACGGTTCGCGATCGAAACCACGTTCGGATCGGTCGCGCAGCAGGACCTCAATCTCGGTGCCGCTGACGTCAATGGCACACGCACTTCGTTCGTCGTTGCTACTCCCGCTGCCAACTCCCTGATCTACGAAGAGCTCACTGAATCCTGAGCGCTAGCATCATGCCCGCAGTGGTGAGGTGGCCGGGTGACCGCGGCGGTGGGCTTTCGAGCGATGCCGTCGAGGAAAGTCGGGACTCCACAGGGCTGGATGCTGGCGAAAGCCAGGTTGGGGCGACCTGACGGACGTGCAACAGAGAGAGACCGCCGATGGATGGTCCACCCTTTCGAGGTTGGCGCATCACAGGCAAGGCTGAAACGGTGCGGTAAGAGCGCACCAGCGGTCACGGCGACGTGGCTGGCTTGGTAAACCCCATCCGGAGCAAGACCGAGCAGAGGGATTGAACTGCCCGTTCGCTGGAAACAGCACCCTCGGGTAGGTCGCAAAGATGGATGGTCACCGGCCCGCTTGCGGACCACAGAATCCCGCTTACAGGTTGCCTCACCACTGCACAACCCAACTACCAGGGGTTACGCGTCGTGGTGCTGTCCGTGATGGCCTCCACGGGCACTAAAAGGCACTAAAAACCGAAACGGGCACACCGATACGGCCAGCATCGCGTTACAGCGTGTTCAATCACACAAGAATGGAAGAGTGAGCAACCTTCCAGCCCACGGCACACGCGCCCG
>JABJAB010000112.1 GCA_018666235.1 Ilumatobacter sp. | reverse complement strand
GCGCGAGGTGCGCTCGGCCGCGAGGCCGAACTCGAGGAGCTGCCGCACCTGCAGAAGCAAGTGATCCGCGACTGCATCGCGGGCGGCCTGCCGGTGATCACCTCCACGCAAATGCTCGACTCGATGGTCACTGCGCAGGCGCCGACCCGCGCGGAAGCAACCGACATCGCCAACGCAGTGTTCGACGGCACCTCGGCGGTGATGCTCTCAGCTGAGACGGCGATTGGCGACCACCCGGCTCTCGTTGTCGAGACGATGTCGCGCATTGCCGAACGCTCTGACGATTCGTTCAACCACGGCAGCTGGGCCGAACGCGTCGCTGCGCTGCGCATGGCCGACCAGGATCACAGCGAAGCCGCGATCACCGATGCGGTCACGATCTCGGCCGCTCGCGCTGCGCAGGAGCTACGAGTTCGTGCGCTGCTCTGCATCTCGGCGAGTGGGTTCACCGTTCGCTCGATGGCGCGCTTTCGTCCGAGCGCCAAGATTCTTGGCTTCAGCGGCTCGCACGCAACGGTGCGTCAGCTTGCGTCAAGTTGGGGTGTCACCCCGGTGTATTTCGAAGGTGCGACTGCTGAGTACGAAGAGCGTGTGCGCCTTGCGGTGTTGCAGGCCAAGCGCGAGCGCCACGTTGCCAGCGGGGACCTGATCGGGGTCGTGGCCGGGATCTCCGCTGCGTCGACCGACACGTTCCGTCTCATGCGCGTCCCGTAGCCCCTGTCGCGTCGTCCTTTGTCGCGAACTCGGCGAAGAACAGGGCGAATTGCTGGGCACAGCGCGCCGAGAACCCGCAGCGCGAGCCGCCTGTTCAGGTGCTGACGACGTCGAAGCCGAGGCCGAGCGCGACGCCGAGCTGGGGTGGGTCGAAGGTGACGAATCGAAGTGGCTTCGGGAGGCGTTCTGCTGCAGCGAAGTGAATCGCATCGGTCAGTCGGACGGGTTGGCTGCGGGCCAACGCTGCGGCTCGATCGAGGCAGCGCTGGTCGACTGGGACGACGTGAAGATGGTCCCACGCGAGGCGGACGGCGTCTTCGAGATCGAGACGGATGATGGGCTGATCGTTGAGTCGGTCGATAGCTGGCAGTGCCTCGGTGAGAGCCATTGCCGACGCTGCCCAGATGTCTTCTTCGCTGAGGACGTCGAGGACCACTTGGCGTTGTGGGCCGTCAATGGTGAGAGCGAGCAGCGCGCTGGTGTCAAGAAAGAGGGTCACCCGCGGAGCTCTCGGAGGACCTGGTCGATGCGTGAGCCGGCCCAAACCGGGACCGGTGCCGGTGCTCGAAACTCCGTGGCGCGGCGGGGTGGGATGACGGCGCCGGCACCGATCAGTCGGTCGAGGTCGGGTGCGTCGGCATCGAGTGGACCGAGTTGAGCCGTCGGGCGTCCACTCGTGGTGATCACGGTGCGTTGGCCGGCCGACGCTCGGCGAATCGCGTCAGTGAGCCCGGCGCGCAGCTCGCGAATGCCGACCGCTGGTGCCCCCGGCTCAGGAGTCATTGATGATGTGTACATAGGTGTACACAATCAGATTTGGCAACGTCATGCAAACGGACCATGATCTCACCCATGAACTTTGCTTTCACCGAAGAACAAGAAGAGCTCCGCAAGACCGTGCGGGCCTTCCTCGAAGCCAAGAGCTCCGAAGAGGCCGTGCGTGAGCAGATGGAGACCGACAACGGTGTCGACGACGCCGTGTGGGCCCAGATGGGCGAGCAGATGGGCCTCCAGGGCCTGCACATCCCCGAAGAGTTCGGTGGATCGGGCTACGGCTACGTCGAGCTCGGCATCGTGCTTGAAGAGATGGGCCGCTCGCTGCTGTGCGCACCGTTCTTCTCGACCGTCGTCCTCGCTGCGAACGCATTGCTGCTTTCGGGCGACGACGCTGCCAAGCAGGCTCACCTGCCCGGCATTGCTGCTGGCACCACCAAGGCCACCGTTGCCTTCACCGAGCCGAACGGCAAGTGGGACGACTCTGGCATCGAAGCAACCGCTGACGCTGACGGCAAGATCACCGGGACCAAGAGCTTCGTGCTCGATGGCAACACCGCTGACCTGATCATCGTCGCTGCCAAGACCGCAGCAGGCACCAGCCTGTTCGCCGTCGACGGCAACGCTGCAGGCCTCACCAAGACCGCACTGTCCACGATGGATCAGACCCGCAAGCAGTCGAAGCTCGAATTCGACGGTGTGCAGGGCACGCTCATCGGCACCGATGGTGGCGGCTGGGAGATCCTGCAGGGCATGCTCGACCTCGCTGCAGTCAGTCTTGCTGCTGAGCAGGTCGGTGGCGCGCAGATGGTCCTCGAGATGGCTGTTGAGTACGCCAAGGTTCGTGTGCAGTTCGGTCGCCCGATCGGCTCGTTCCAGGCCATCAAGCACAAGTGCGCCGACATGCTCCTCGAAGTCGAGTCGGCAAAGTCCGCTGCCTACTACGGCATGTGGTGCGCTGCTGAGATGAACGACGAGCTCGCCTCGACCGCTTCGCTCGCCAAGGCCTATTGCTCCGAGGCGTACTTCCACGCTGCAGCCGAGAACATCCAGATCCACGGCGGCATCGGCTTCACCTGGGAGCACCCGGCACACCTGTACTTCAAGCGTGCCAAGAGCTCCGAGCTCCTCTTCGGTGACCCGACGTACCACCGCGAGCAGCTCGCACAGCGCATCGGTATCTGACGACCACTTGGTGCCTGGCACCAAGTCGTCTCCGTCTGCCGCCCGGCTCACTGTGTGGGTCGGGCGGTTGCGCGTCTTGACTCGTATCATTGCTATCGATGGAGCCCGTAACGATTGTCTTTGCTGTCGCGTCGGCGTTGATCGTGTTTGCGATTGCGGCGGCGTCGGTCGGGCGAGAGGCGCACCGGCTCGATGCTGTGGCACCGCGGACGGTGTATCTGCTCGATGAAGCAACTGACTTTGTCTGTGACCGTTTGCCGGAGGAGAGCCAGGCACGGCTGACCCCCGAGGAGGTCCAGCAGCTGCTGGTGTTTCACATGCAGTGGCTGCACTCTCAGGGGTTGCAGCCCGATGATGTAGTGGATGCCCCGCAGGGCATCGACGAGACCTTGGTTGTTACCGAGGATTCGCTTACGGCGTATCTGCTCGGAGAGTCTGATCGAAACAACGTCGATCTACTCGATGATGTCGATGCCGTGCATGTCGTCGAAGCACACCTCGCGTACTTCGAGGCGATCGGTGCGGTTGGTCCGCAAGCGCCGCTCGATGACGTGATCTGATTTGCTCGATGCCTGATAGCGGCTCAGTTGCGTCGGATTTCGACTGCGCGCCGGAGCCGCACTGGCAGCGAACGCAACGCGGCAATGGGCGAACGCATCGCTCGCCGAAATCGGCGCGACGGCTGTTGCATCGCCTCGATCTCGGCCAGGTGTTCTTCGGTGAGCAGTTCGTGTGGCTGTTGTCCATACAGGGTGTCGAACGAAGGGCGACCTGTCTTGCGCGATGATGGCGGTGTCCGGTCTTCTCGATCGAGGACCACGACACTGTCGTAGAAGTGCGCAGCGCCCAGCGTGTGCGTCCACTCGCTCGGCTGATGTTCGGGTAACTGGCTATGGAATCCGTGGAGATCGTCAACGAGCGGCTTGACGTGTTCGATGAACGTATCGGGACGCAGAAGGCCGCCGTCATACCCCGGCCAATAGTTGGTATGAGTGTCCTCGACGACGTAGACCCCGCCCGGCTTCACCGCAGACCAGAGTCGATCGAGCGATGCAATCTGTGCATGTGGGAAATGGCCGCCGTCATCGAGGACGATGTCGAACGGCCCGAACTCGGCGATGATTTCATCCAGAAAGTCCGGGTCTGCCTGGTCGCCAATTCGAATGTCGATGCCGCGTCCCGCCAGGGTGGTGCAACGTGGGTCGATGTCAATGCCAATCACATGAGTGCCGCGGCCGAGCCACTGACGCCACATGTCGAGCGAGCCGCCGTGGGAAACACCGATCTCCAGAAACGTCGGGCTGTTTCCGCGGTAGGGGGCGAAGTGGCGTTCGTAGATCGGGAAATAGTGGAGCCACTTGTCCATCAGCCGTCCCTCGTTGCGGTCGAACAGATCGAAGAGCGACGGTGCGGCGAGGACCTTGCGTGAGCGCATACGGTATTGACGATAGCGGTCGACCCGGGTCGCTCCCGAGCGATCGCGGCATTGAGAAAATCTCTGAAACCGGTCCGACATCGCCGTCGGTCGTGTGCTGAACTG
>JABJAB010000111.1 GCA_018666235.1 Ilumatobacter sp. | reverse complement strand
GAAGTCAGTGAAGTCAGCCAACCCACGCTCCGACAGCGTCTTCGAGATAGCAGCAGTCAACGTCGTCTTCCCATGGTCAATATGACCCATGGTGCCAATATTCACGTGCGGCTTATTCCGCTCGAACTTTTCCTTGCTCATGTGCTTCCTCTACTCCTGAGGGTGTTATTCGTTGATTGATGTGTTTGGTAGCGGCGGTCGGACTTGAACCGACGACCTTCCGATTATGAGCCGGATGCTCTGACCAACTGAGCTACGCCGCCATATGGTCCCGATGTTCCGGGTGGTGTTGCTTGGCACGCGAACGGGTTGCCCCGACCACTTGGTCGAGCCCTCTGTGGGAATCGAACCCACGACACCAGCCTTACCATGGCTGTGCTCTACCGACTGAGCTAAGAGGGCGTCACGGTGATACCCAGAATTTTCAGGTTTCCGGGCACCCTTCGGGGGCGACCTGGGCCGCAACCGACGTTCGAGTGTATCGGCGGTGGTTGCAAGACCACCCTGCGTTTGCGCGCGAAGTTTCCGCCGTTTGCGCCCGTCGAGGAACTACGTTCAACGGCGATGGGTACCGCTCGATCAGCCGACGAATCGACTGGGCAACGACCGACCGTCACGATTCGCCTGGCCACCGCGAGCGATGCTGCGTCGATCCTCGAGATCTACAACTACGAAGTCGAGAATCGCACCAGCACGTTCGACATCGTTCCACGCACGCTCGATGCCCAGCGCGTCTGGCTCGCCGAGCGTTCCGGAGCGTTTGCTGCGGTGGTGGCCACGATTCCGAACCGCGATGGCGACCCGGCCGTCGTCGGGTTCGCCTCGCTCTCTCCCTACAAAGAGCGCGCCGCGTATCGCACGACCGTCGAGAACTCGGTCTACGTCTCGCGCGAGCACGGCGGCCTCGGCATCGGCAGAACGTTGATGGAGCACTTGATCGAGGTGGCACGCGACAGTGGATTCCACTCGATCATCGCTCGCATCGAGGCCAGCTCGGAGGCCTCGCGAGCGCTGCACCGGGCATGCGGGTTCGTGCTCGTCGGCGTCGAAACGGAAGTCGGTCGCAAATTCAATCGATGGCTCAGCACCGCAGTGATGCAACTTATGCTTTGAGGCCGCCACCATCGCGCTGGGCCACACGGAAGCTGATGTCGCCGGCGAACTGCTCGTCGACTTCGACCTGCAGGTCGTACTCGCCGGGGGCCGGGAACGAGACCGCGGCGAGCGGCACCACAATCGGCACTTGACGCCCTTCGCCCGGCTGCAAGCCAGAGGGAGGCGACGACTCGTGAAGCGCCACCTTCACCGTCGCGGCGAGCATCGCTGTCTCGGCGGACTTCACTTTCATCACCATCTCATGGGCGGTGCCTGCCTCATCGGGCGGCAGCCACACCAGGGTCGCGACGTGGCAGGCGAACTTCGCGGGAAACGTCGGGGCGACCAGCCGCGTCAGTCCACCGGACTGCACGAAGAGCAGCCCCTCACGAATCTGTGCGAAGTCGCACAGAATCAGCGACTTCAGCTCCGCAGTCATGTCGGCACGATATCTCACCGATACCCGAGGGCTGACTTCCGGATTGGGCCGAGCGCGCGGAGCGTCACTCGAAGGCGAAGGAACGCACCGCGATCGGATCGGCGAATCCCTTCACCATTCGTCGGCCAGCTGGATCAAATCTGGACGTCGGGGCAGCGTGAGCGAGTTCCTCAGTGACCAACAGTTCCTGCGGGACGGCCTCGTCCACGAGACGAGCCGCAAGGTTGACAATCGGTCCGTAGTAGTCGCCGCCCCGCACCAGGACGTCGCCGAAGGCGAGCCCGCCGCGCGGCACGACTCGTTCCATCTCGCTGCCAAACCCTGCCATCAGCCGACTTCCTGCCACGCAGGCAGCCTCCGGATCGGTGGCGACGAACATCACTTCGTCACCGATCAGCTTCACCAGACGGGCCCCGACAGCAGTGACGATGTCGTGGGCGCGGCCCTCGAAATCTCGGATGAACACCGCCAGATCTTTCGGCTGCAAGGCAGCCGAGATCTCGGTGAACCCCACGAGATCCACGAACCCAACCGCATATCGGTACAGGAATCGTTCACCCTGCTCGATCTCAGCGACACGGCTCCGTTCGGTGGCTTGCAGAATGTGCCGCCTCAGCAACGGCTCGAGCTGCGCACTCAAACGGTCGATCAGACCGACAGCGTCGTAGCCCTTTCTGGCAAGTGCCAGCTCGTTGTGCCCGCGGTCAGCATCTCAGCCTCGACATCGGTGAGGAACAGTGAAACGCCCGCCTCCCCAATCCGGCTCATTGCCGAGCCGATGACGCGCAGAAAGGCAAGCGTTTCTTCCCGGGAGAAGACCTCACCGAGCAGGTCGAAGGATGCCAGCGCCTCGATCTCGGCCTGGGTCACTCCGATCTCGCCAGGCGGCGCTCCACCGATCTGCGTCAAGCCGACGGCGCGCAGGAACGCGTCGAAGTTCTCGGTTGCCATCCCAGACGTCTCAATCGCTTGGGACCGACTCAAACGTTCTCCAGGCAACGTTCGGCGATCATTAGCAATCGCCGACAAGCTCCCAGCCGACTCGGCGAGCACCATTTCGTCAATGGTGAAACCCATCTCGACAAGCCAATCGAGCAACTCGAGCCGGCCATGTTCCGCTGTGTTCTCCGGGTCGTACAACCCAGCGGCGACGTACTCCTCGGTGGACGGCATGGGACCACCGTACGACACCTGGTTGGCCCAGGTTGCCGGGGGCGAGGAGCCCGGAATCGACCGAGAACGTCAAGAGCCCGCCAGCCGAAGCTGACGGGCTCTCAACATCTCAGTGTGGGCCGAGAAGGATTTGAACCTTCGAAGGCATACGCCGGCAGGTTTACAGCCTGCTCCCTTTGGCCACTCGGGCACCGACCCATGTTGATGCGGCCGACATCGTACCCATCAGGGTCGAAAACGAACACCCGGTATTGTCTGGGTATGGGAAGTTTTGATGTCGTGTCCGAAGTCGACGACCAGGAAGTCAAGAACGCGGTCGATCAAGCGCAACGCGAGATCTCTCAGCGGTTCGATTTCAAGAACACCAACTCCAGCATCGAGCAGAACGACACCGCCATCACCATGGCAACGGTGAGCGAAGACCGGCTCAATGCGCTGCGGATCGTCCTTGAGGAAAAGCTGGTCAAGCGTGGCGTGTCGCTGAAGGGCGTCGACTATGCAGATGTGCAAGAGGCCTCAGGTGGCACCGTGCGCCAGGTGATGACGATCTCCTCAGGCATCAGCTCCGACAAGGCCAAGTTGATCAACAAGGCCATCAAGGAGAAGGGCCCCAAGGGCGTTTCGAGTTCCAACCAAGGCGAGTCGATCCGGGTCCAGAGCAAGAAGCGGGATCACCTGCAAGAGGTCATCGCGATGCTGAAAGCCGAAGACATCGGTATTCCGCTGCAGTTCAACAACTTCCGCGACTGAACCTTGCGAGCAGCTGACCGATCACTCGGTCTCGTCAAGGGGGTCGAGAGGGTCAGACAGGATGTTGCTCGCAGCGACGACGATCGCCCGTGCTTGCTCAGCGGAGTCCGGCAACGTGGTGTCGAATGCGAGCTCCAGCAGCGGGAGCCCGAGTTGAGAGTTGCGGACCTCGGCGATGGCGACCGCGCGGTCAGCGGCGGTTCCCGCGACCGGAACCGCTGCAGCAGCTTCGAGCTCAACTGACCGGAGCCGTGCGATCTCCCGACCAACCCCGGACCGGGCAAGGGTCTCGAAGCCGACGCCAGGATCGCAGGTGCGAAGCTGCATCGTGCCGGTCGCCAGCGTCGTGAGGCTGGCGGTCATTTCGGCGGGCACGTTATTGACCCACTGCTGCAGCATGCCGGAGACTTGGGCCGTGCCGTCAACGTCGGTGCCGCTCAACGTGACGTACGTGCAATGTCTGCCAGCGCTGTCAGCTGTTGCCAGTGAGGCCTGAACGAGTGCGTGCTGGCTGCATATGCGGTCGCGGCATCGGTGTAGCTGGCGAACACGAGATACCAATACGTTCGGTCGGTCAGCCGCTGCGACGAGGTGAACGTGTCGCCCACCGCAAGTTCTGGTTCGCTCGCCAGCTGCAGTTGCGACGCTGCACGTAGCGCTTCGAAGTCAGCGGACCGCTGCGTTGGGTCGTTGGTGGAGACCTCGGCGAACGCAAGGGGGGCGTTGGCCCGATACTCGATCACCGGTGGCAACAACGACGAAACCGCAATGTCACGAATCGTGTCGGCAGCGCCATAGCTGGTCGCCGCTGCGGCTGCACGGCTCGAGGCGATCACGACTGCACGCGTCAGGGCGGGGGCATCGAGTAGCCCGTCATCGATCGACGCCGACCAACCGGTTTCCTGATCGAGCGTGGCTGCGGTCATGGCTTCAGTCATTGCAGCGTCAAACAGCGCCGGTCCAGCCGCATCGTTGGCAATGACTTCTCCAGTGACCGGCGAGTAGTAGGCCACCGTCCAGTCTTCGACAAGTTCGTGCAGCAATGGTGCGTCAAG
>JABJAB010000110.1 GCA_018666235.1 Ilumatobacter sp. | reverse complement strand
TGGTACGGAGATGGTGATGCCTGGTGACAACGTTGAGATGACGGTGCAGTTGGGTAAGCCGATTGCGATGGACGAGGGTCTTCGTTTTGCTATCCGTGAAGGTGGCCGCACTGTTGGTGCCGGCCGCGTCATCAAGATCATTAAGTAATCGAGTACTGACAACCCGCGGCCGGTTCGGTTCGTCCGAGCCGGCCGCTGTGTTGTCACCCGAATCTGTTCCGATTCTGGAACGAAAACGAAAGTGAGCCAGTCATGGCCAAAAGTGACAAGCGGGTCAAAGTGACCCTCGAATGTACCGAGTGCAAAGAGCGCAACTACATCACGATGAAGTCCAAGGTCAACGACCGTGAACGTCTTGAGATGAAGAAGTATTGCTCGCGTCAGCGGACCCACACGGTCCACAAGGAGACGCGCTGAACAACAGGTGAGGCAGCGAGCGCAGCACGATTCTCGGTATCTGCCGCAGAGTTTGGCCGCACTCGCCCTCTCAGGAAGCGCTGGTACCCTGGCGTTCCCTTCCGAGGGCAGTAGCTCAGCTGGTAGAGCATCGGTCTCCAAAACCGACGGTCGGGGGTTCGAGTCCCTCCTGCCCTGCCCACCTCGTGCGTCCCAACCGGGCCGCACGATTTGAACCTTCCCACCCAACCATCAGCCGAACACGAGAGAACGCAGCAACAACGTGTCAATGGACGATCTCAACCGCGAGCAGAAGCGTCAGCTTCGCAAGATGGGTGCCCTCGATGACGAGGGCAAAGCAACGCGCGCCCCGCGGCCTCAGAAGCGCCCGCAAGACCGCGTTGGGCCCCGCCAGTACCTCCGCGAGGTGCGCGAGGAAATGCGCAAGGTTGCGTGGCCGCAACGTCCCGAGGTCACCCGGTACTCCATTGTCGTCGTCATCACCGTTGTGTTCTACACGGCGCTCGTTGGTGGCTCCGACTACATATTCGGCCTGTGGTCCGAATGGTTCTACTCAGCATCGTGAGCGACGACATGACAGACGAGACCACCCCAACTGAAGCCGAGACCGGCACCGATGCGTTGGCGGCACTCGATGCCGAACTTGATTCGGTACTCGACGCAGCCGACACCAGCGCTGCCGACCTGGAAGACGCCGCCACCGAGCTGGCGGTCGACGCAGAGGCATCGAACGCTCCGGCTGACCTCCTTCCATCCGGCGACACCAACGTGCTCGCCGACGTGGACTCTGAAGCCTCGGTCGGCGACACGGTGAGTGCCGACGCGATCTTGCCATCTGGCGACACTGACGTGCTCGCTGATGACACGCACGCCGATTCCTCTACCGCGGCCGAATCAAGCGAGGCCGAATCAAGCGAGAGCGCGGCCGACGACGCAAACGTCAGCGCCGAGTCGGACGTCGATTCCAGTGCAGCTGAAACTGCTGAGGAGTCGCCAGTCGACGCAGAGCCCGAACCGTACGACGACCCGAACCTGCGCCCGGGTAAGTGGTTCGTGGTGCACACGCAGTCTGGTTACGAAAAGAAGGTCACGGCGAACCTCAACGCCCGGATCCAGTCGATGAACATGGAAGACAAGATCTACGAGATCGTCATTCCAATGGAAGAAGTCGACGAGTTCAAGAACGGCAAGAAGCAGACCGTCATGAAGAAGGTCTTCCCTGGCTACCTGCTCGTTCGTTGCCAGATGGACGACGAGACCTGGTACTGCGTGCGGAACACGCCGGGCATCACCGGTTTCGTCGGACAGGCCGTGAAGGGCCAGAAGCCCACGCCGCTCTCGCGCCGTGAGGTCAAGACCTTCCTGTCGCCGAAGACCGCAGCGCAGGCCGATGCGCCTCGCCGTAAGGCCAAGCTCGACTACGAAGAGGGCGAAAGCGTGCGCGTGAAGGAAGGCCCGTTTGCCGACTTCACCGGCGAGATCGCCGAAATCAACGCCGATCACCTCAAGCTGAAGGTCCTCGTCAACATCTTCGGTCGCGAGACCTTGGTCGAGATGGACTTCAGCCAGGTCGCCAAGCTCTGATCAGCATCACGCTGAATCATTACACCCAACCCGGCTATCACAATCGCTGAACAGAAGAAACACGGAAGAAGCAGCCTCATGGCAAAGAAAAAAGTCATCACCGTCGTCAAGATCCAGATCGAAGCAGGCAAGGCCAGCCCGGCCCCGCCGGTCGGTACGGCACTCGGCCCGCACGGCATCGCGATCATGGACTTCGTCAAGGCGTACAACGCCAAGACCGAGGCCCAGGCCGGCACGGTTGTGCCGACCGAGATCACGATCTACGAAGATCGCACCTTCGATTTTATTTTGAAGACGCCGCCGACGTCGACGTTGATCCGCGAGAAGGCGGGCCTTCAGAAGGCCGCCAACAACCCGGGTTCCGAAGTCGCCGGCAACATCACTGAGGCGCAGGTCGAAGAGATCGCCACGATCAAGATGCCTGACCTCAACGCAAACGACATGGCAGCCGCAAAGCTCCAGGTCCGTGGTACTGCCCGCAGCATGGGCATCACTGTCAGCTGAAATCGTCAGAAACGGGGTCAGACCCCGTTTCTGACCTTTCGAAACAACCAATCAACATCAACAGTCTCGACCAGCATCACCTCGGCTGGCGGACTTACTACTGAGGGAGACACCAAATGTCAGGCAAGAAGTTCACCGACGCAGCCAAGAAGTTCGACCGGGAGATGCTCTACATCCCCGCCGATGCCGTCCGGCTCGCCAAGGACACCGCAACCGCCAAGTTCGACGAGGCGATCGACGTCTCGTTCCGGCTCGGTATCGACCCTCGCAAAGCGGACCAGATGGTGCGCGGCACCGTCGCACTTCCGCAGGGAACCGGCAAAGACATCCGCGTCGCCGTGTTCGCCTCAGGCGAGGCTGCAGACGCAGCCCGTGAAGCTGGCGCCGACCTGGTGGGCGCCGACGACCTCTTCGAGCAGGTCGAGGGCGGCATGCTGGACTTCGATCTCGTGATCGCCGCACCGGACATGATGCCGCTCGTCGGCCGTCTCGGCCGTTCGCTCGGCCCGCGTGGCCTGATGCCCAACCCGAAGACCGGCACCGTGACGCCCGACGTCGCCAAGGCCGTCAGCGAGTTCAAAGGCGGCAAGGTCGAATACCGCACCGACCGGTACGGCAACGTGCAGCTCACCGTCGGCAAGGCCAGCTTCACACCCGAAGCGCTCACCGAGAATTTCTTTGCTGTCATCGACGAGATCCAGCGTGCCAAGCCGGCTTCGGCCAAGGGTCGCTACATCCAGAAGATCACCGTGTCTGCCACGATGGGGCCCGGCGTCAAGGTCGACATCCAGCGGCTCAAGCAAAACCTCGACGCCTGACGCTGCGGGGCGTTGCGCGTGGAAGTCGTGCGCGCTGTCCCTAGCATCATGTGAGTTATTCATAGGTCGCTCGCCAGAGACCGTTGGTCCGGGAATCCCGGGTAATGCCTCCTCCGAATGTTGTGAGGGGACGCCAGCCGAGGTGCATGCCAAACGAATCGAGCCTCTCGGCTCCTCGTGTGGTGTTCGCTGAACAAGCGAGCACCCCGAGTTGTAGCGAGAGGAGGAAAACATATGACAGAAGCAAACGCACCGCGGCCCGACAAGGCCGCAAAGGTCGAGGAAATCACTGCCAAGCTCACCGCAGCCAACGCAGTGTTCGTCACCGAGTACCGCGGGATGTCGGTTGGCCAGCTGGCCGACCTTCGTGCCCCGTTGCGCGCTGTTGGCGCTGAGCACAAGGTGTACAAGAACACCCTGGCCAAGCTCGCCGCCACCAACGCCGGTCTCGACGGCCTCACGGAACACCTGACCGGTCCGACTGCGCTCACCTTCGCCGCCGATGATTCGGTTGGCGCAGCCAAGGCGTTGGTCGATACGGCCAAGGCCAACCCGATGCTGGTCATCAAGGGTGGAATGCTCGGCGACGTGCCGATGTCCGCCGACGATGTCAAAGCACTGGCAAGCCTGCCGTCGCGCGAAGAGTTGTTGGCGAGTTTCGCCGGCGCACTTCAAGCACCGCTGGTCAAGACCGCTCGGCTGCTCAACGCACTGCCGAACAAACTTGCATTCGGACTCTCTGCTCTCATCGAGAAGCAGGAAGCCGAAGCCTGAACACCCCCATTTTCAGGGGTCGAACGGCCCCGCACTGAACACTGAATCGAAAGAGAGAACAACATGTCACAGGAAGAAATCCTCGACGCAATTTCCGCACTGACCGTCATTGAGCTCAAGGAGCTCCTCGACGCCTTCGAAGAGAAGTTCGATGTCACCGCAGCTGCCCCGGTGGCAGTGGCAGCAGCCGCTCCCGCAGGCGGCGGCGCTGGCGGCGAAGACGATCAGACCGAGTTCGACGTGATCCTCAACGGCGCTGGCGCCCAGAAGATCCAGGTCGTCAAGGTCGTCAAGGACCTCCTCGGCGTTGGCCTCAAGGACGCCAAGGACCTGGTCGACGGCGCCCCGAAGCCGCTGATGGAGAAGGTTGCCAAGGCCGATGCCGACGCAGCCAAGGCCAAGCTCGAAGAGGTTGGCGCAGACGTCGAAGTCAAGTGATCAAATGCAGCGTTCTGCGCTGCTGATCTGAGTCTCGACTCGAATTGATCGGAGCCCGGCTCCCGCCCTCTGTTGAGGGCGGGGTGCCGGGCTCCGTCGCGTCCGGAGAGCACGCGGTCACGGAAGTGACACCGAAGAACACCTGCTCACGTTCCGATTTTGTGGCGAAGGGCAATGGGTGCTTGACATCGGGGCGATGCTTCTTTAGCTTGTCCCGCAATTCGTTTGTGACAGTTTGTCATCGACGATTCAGACGAAATACGCTCGCAGCGCAAATTCACGCTGTCTGCGGTTGACGTTGCTCGCCCGACGTGGATAGCCTGGCATGCTGCCGTGCGTCCCCTGTTCCCTCACCCCTTCATTGGTGTGGTTCAGCGCGCCCTGCTGCCTGGCAACAATCAACATCAACTCTTTGGAGAGTGATCGTGGCGACTCGTCCCGTGTCTCGTGAACGTTATTCGTTCGGCAATCTGAAGGAGCCGCTTGAGCTCCCCGACCTCATTGCCGTCCAGCGTGAGAGCTTCCAGTGGTTCCTCGATGAAGGGCTCGCGAATACGTTCCGCGACATCAGCCCCATCAAGGACTTCTCGGAGTCGCTCCAGCTTGAGCTTGAGTTCGACCCGTTCGACGAAGACCTGCGCCCCCCGCCGAAGTTCACGGTGGAGGAGTGCAAGGAAAAGGACATGACCTACAGCGCGCCGGTCTTCGTGCGCGCTCGGTTCATGAACCGCAACACGGGCGAAATCAAAGAGCAGACCGTGTTCATGGGCGACTTCCCGATCATGACGGAGAAGGGCACGTTCATCGTCAACGGCACCGAGCGTGTCGTTGTCAGCCAGCTCGTCCGCAGCCCTGGTGTCATCTTCGAGCCGGGTGAGCGTTTCCGCCTGCGTAACCTCACCAAGCACCAGCTCGTCAAGGGCACGATCCACCCGTACCGCGGCGAATGGATGGAGTTCGACGTCGAGCACAAGCCTGGCAAGGACGTCACCGCTGGCACCCGCGTGGCCCGCAAGCGCCGCCTCGGTGTCTTCACCATGCTGCGTGCGCTCGGCTACGACGAAGAGAATGCTCCCGGCTTCCTCGACCGCTTCGTTTCGCACTTCGACTTCCTCGAAGGCCAGTGGGACAAGGAGCGCGACACAGCGCCGACCCAGGACGAAGCTCTCGTCGAGATCTACAAGCGTGCCCGCCCCGGTGAGCCGCCGACGGTCGAGTCCGCCAAGGCGTACTTCCGGAACGCGTTCTTTGAGAGCCGTCGTTACGACCTCAGCCGCGTCGGCCGCTACAAGATCAACCGCAAGCTTGGCGAAGAGATCAGCCAGCTCGGTGCGCTCTTCGGCCTCGAAGGTGCCGTCAATGGCGAAGGCGAGCCACTGCTCGACTACCCCGAGGACGACCAGAACGTGCTCAGTCGCTGTGAGGTGCTCGCCACCATCACGTACATGCTGCACTTGGTCAAGCAGGAGCCGGGTTACCGCCTTGACGACCAGGACCACTTCGCCAACCGCCGCATTCGCAGCGTCGGCGAGCTCATCCAGAACCAGGTCCGCATCGGCCTCAGCCGGATGGAACGTGTCGTCCGCGAACGCATGACGACGCAGGACGTCGAGGCAATCACGCCGCAGACGCTCATCAACATTCGTCCGGTCGTCGCAGCGATCAAGGAGTTCTTCGGAACTTCACAGCTCTCGCAGTTCATGGACCAGGTCAACCCGCTGTCGGGTCTGACCCACCGCCGTCGTCTCTCGGCGCTCGGCCCGGGTGGCCTGTCGCGTGAGCGTGCCGGCTTCGAAGTCCGCGACGTTCACTTCAGTCACTATGGCCGCATGTGTCCGATCGAGACCCCGGAAGGCCCGAACATCGGCCTGATCGGTGGCCTGTCGTGCTACGCACGGGTCAACGAGTTCGGCTTCATCGAGTCGCCGTACCGCCAGGTCAAGGACGGCAAGGTCACCGGCGACATCGTCTACATGGCCGCCGACGAGGAAGAGAACTACGTCGTCGCCCAGGCCAACACGCCGTTGAAGGACGACGGAGCCCTCGCTGACGAGCGCGTGCTCGTGCGTCGTTCGCCGCAGGCCGCCAGCCTCGAGGATCTCCGCAAGATGCTCGAAGCCGAAAGCTTCTTCGGTGCCACCACCGACATCGGCTACGTGCCGCCGGCCGAAGTCGACTTCATCGACGTCAGCCCGAAGCAGATCGTGTCGGTTGCCACGGCGCTCATTCCGTTCCTTGAGCACGACGACGCCAACCGTGCCCTCATGGGTGCCAACATGCAGCGCCAGGCTGTGCCGTTGCTCCGCGCCGAGGCGCCGTATATCGGCACCGGTATCGAGAACCGTGCGGCACGCGATGCTGCTGACCTGATCCAGGCCGACGACGACGGTGACGTCACCGATGTCTCCGGCGACGCGATCACCGTGCAGTACAAGACGCTTGGCAAGAAGGTGTACCGCCTTGCCAAGTTCCGTCGCTCCAACCAGGACACCTGCATCAACCAGCGGGTGCGAGTCAACGAGGGCGACAAGGTCCTGAAGGGCTCGATCATCGCTGACGGCCCGTCGACCGATCATGGCGAACTCGCTCTGGGCAAGAACTTGCTCGTGGCGTTCATGCCCTGGGAGGGCTACAACTTTGAGGACGCGATCATCCTCTCCGAGCGCCTGGTCAAGGACGACGTGCTCACGTCGATCCACATCAAGGAGCACGAAGTCGACGCCCGCGACACGAAGCTCGGCCCGGAAGAGATCAGCCGTGACATCCCGAACCTGAGCGACGAGATCCTCGCCGACCTCGACGACCGTGGCATCATCCGTGTCGGCGCCGAAGTCGGACCGGGCGACGTCCTCGTCGGCAAGGTCACGCCAAAGGGCGAGACCGAGCTGACACCTGAAGAGCGCCTTCTGCGGGCAATCTTCGGCGAGAAGGCTCGCGAAGTCCGTGACACCAGCCTCAAAGTGCCTCACGGCGAGGTCGGCAAGGTCATCGACGTCAAGGTGTTCAACCGTGACGACGGCGACGAGTTGCCGCCGGGTGTCAACCAGCTCGTGCGTGTCTACGTCGCTCAGAAGCGCAAGATCTCGGTGGGCGACAAGCTCGCCGGTCGCCACGGCAACAAGGGCGTCATCTCCAAGATCCTCCCGATCGAAGACATGCCGTACAACGCCGACGGCCAGCCCGTCGACATCATCTTGAACCCGCTGGGCGTTCCGTCCCGAATGAACGTGGGCCAGGTGCTCGAAGCGCACCTCGGCTACTGCGCTCGCTGGGGCTGGACCAACCCGGATGGCACCCAGATCGGCGACGATCCGATCCGCGGAACCGAGACCAAGACCCGTCCGAACACCAAGCCCGCCACCTTCGTGGCAACTCCGGTGTTCGATGGAGCGAAGTGGGATGAGGAAGAGAAGGCCGGCAAGCACCCGGTCATCCAGAACATCCTCGAGAACCTCAATGTCGAGTCTGCATCGGGCACCCGCCTGGTCGGAACCAACGGCAAGATGCCGTTGTTCAACGGCCGCACGGGCGAGCCGTACGACAACGAGATCACCTGCGGCTACATGTACATCTTGAAGCTGGCCCACCTGGTCGACGACAAGATCCATGCCCGCTCCACTGGTCCGTACTCCATGATCACCCAGCAGCCGCTCGGTGGTAAGGCCCAGTTCGGCGGCCAGCGCTTTGGTGAGATGGAAGTGTGGGCACTCGAGGCCTACGGTGCGGCGTACTGCTTGCAGGAACTCCTGACGATCAAGTCTGATGACGTGCTCGGCCGTGTCCGGGTGTACGAGTCGATCGTCAAGGGCGACAACATTCCCGAGCCGGGCGTGCCCGAGTCGTTCAAGGTGCTCATGAAGGAGATGCAGGCACTCTGCATCAACGTCGAAGTGCTCACCGAAGACGGCCAGGAGATCGAGATGCGCGACCTCGACGACGAGGTCTTCCGCGCTGCTGAAGAACTCGGCATCGACATCTCCCGCCCCGAGCGCGGCACCGACGAAGACGACGCCCGCCGCGAACGCGAAAAGGCAGAACGCGCAGGCAACTTCCGCTGAGACGAGTTGGTGCCTGGCACCAACTCGTCTGATCTCCGGAGCGGCGACGCGTCGCTCCGATGAACCCCGAACACCCAGAGCAACCGACAAAAGGGAAACCACATGCTCGACGTCAATATGTTCGACCAACTGAAGATCGGCCTCGCTGAGGCAGACCAGATTCGTAACTGGAGCCACGGCGAAGTCAAAAAGCCGGAGACGATCAACTACCGCACGCTGCGTCCCGAAAAGGACGGCTTGTTCTGCGAGAAGATCTTCGGACCGACCCGCGACTGGGAGTGCTACTGCGGCAAGTACAAGCGCGTCCGCTTCAAGGGCATCATCTGCGAGCGCTGTGGCGTTGAAGTCACGCGCTCCAAGGTGCGCCGCGATCGCATGGGCCACATCGAGCTGGCCGCCCCGGCCGTGCACATCTGGTACCTCCGTGGCACCCGGTCATGGCTCGCCTATCTCCTCGCCGGCATCGAGCCGAAGGAAGAGCTCAAGGCCAAGATGCTCGAAAAAGTCATCTACTTCGCTGCCCACCTCGTCAGCTGGGTCGACGAAGACGGCCGCCACGAAGCGCTTGCCAACCTTGAAGCCGAGTACCTCGAAGAGGTCGACGCCATCAACAAAGAACTTGAGATTGCTGTCGATCGTCGGTTCAAGGACCTCGAAGACGCCGTCAAGGCTGCTGAGAAGGACGGCGCTAAGCCTGCCGACCTGAAGAAGCTGCAGAAGGAAGGCGACAAAGAAGTCGAAGCCATCCGCGAGCGCTATGCCATCGAGCTTGACCTCGTGGCGCGCACCTGGGCCGAGTTCAAGACGCTGCACTCCCGCAAGATCATCGAAGACGAGATGTTGTGGCGCGAGATGCGCGACAAGTACGGCGAGTACTTCGAGGGCGGCACCGGTGCCGAGGCCATCAAGCAGCTCATCAACCGCATCGACTTCGACGAAGAAGAGATCAAGCTCCGCGAGGCCATCGACGTCGGCGACTCAGGTCGCAAGCCGCTCAGCGCCCAGCGCAAGCAGAAAGCGATCAAGCGCCTCAAGATTGTTGCGTCGTTCAACCGTCGCGATGAGAACGGCCGCCGCGAGAACGATCCCATGGCCATGATCCTCGACGTGGTTCCGGTCATCCCGCCGGAACTGCGCCCGATGGTCCAGCTCGACGGTGGCCGTTTTGCCACCTCGGACCTCAATGACCTCTACCGCCGTGTGATCAACCGCAACAACCGTCTTGAGCGTCTGCTCAACCTCGGTGCGCCGGAGATCATCGTCAACAACGAAAAGCGCATGCTGCAAGAAGCAGTCGACGCGCTCTTCGACAACGGTCGTCGTGGCCGTCCGGTCACCGGCCCGGGTAACCGCCCGCTGAAGTCGCTGTCCGACATGTTGAAGGGCAAGCAGGGTCGTTTCCGTCAGAACCTCCTCGGCAAGCGCGTCGACTACTCGGGCCGTTCGGTCATCGTGGCCGGCCCGACCCTTCGTCTGCACCAGTGCGGTCTGCCGAAGCTGATGGCGCTCGAGCTGTTCAAGCCGTTCGTCATGAAGCGTCTCGTTGACCTTGAGTTGGCACAGAACATCAAGACCGCCAAGCGCATGGTCGAGCGTCGTCGCCCGCAGGTGTGGGACGTCCTCGAAGATGTCATCCGCGAGCATCCCGTGATGCTCAACCGTGCGCCCACGCTGCACCGTCTCGGCATCCAGGCCTTCGAGCCCGTGCTGGTCGAGGGCAAGGCGCTCCAGATCCATCCGCTGGTCTGTACCGCCTTCAACGCCGACTTCGACGGTGACCAGATGGCCATCCACGTGCCACTGTCGGCCGAAGCCCGCGCCGAGGCGCGCGTGCTGATGCTCAGCGCAAACAACATCTTGTCGCCGGCATCGGGTCGCCCGATCGTGACCCCGAGCCAGGACCTCATCATCGGCGGCTACTACCTGACCGAGCCGATCGAGGGTGCTCGTGGCGAAGGCCGCGTGTTCCGTCACCTGTGGGAAGTCCTGCGGGCCTACGACGAAAAGACGCTCGACCTGCACGCAATCATCAAGATGCGCAAGCCGGGCGAAGAGGAGTTCGACAGCACCGCTGGTCGTCTGCTGCTCGAAGAGGCGCTCCCGCAGCGCCACCTCGATGCCAAGGGCGACGTCGCCCAGGAGAGCTACCCCGACAAGTTTGGTCACATCGACTACCTCGTCACGAAGAAGGAGATGGGTGTCATCGTTGAGCACCTCTCCGACAACTACTCCAAGGCCGAAATCGCCAAGGCGCTCGACAACATCAAGGACCTCTGCTACCGCTTCGCCACGCAGTCCGGCATCACGGTGTCGATTGACGACGTGCGGACTCCGAAAGCCAAGAAGGGCATGATGGAGGAGTACGAGCGTCAGGCCGACAAGGTCGAGACGCAGTTCCGTCGAGGCATCATCACCGATGGTGAGCGCCGTCAGCAGGAAGTCCGCATCTGGACCGATGCCACCGCCGAGGTGCAAGCTGAGATGGAGCGCGAGTTCAAAGAAGCGCAGTTCAACCCGATCGACATGATGGTCGGCTCGGGTGCCCGAGGCAACATGACGCAGATGCGTCAGATCGCCGGCATGCGTGGCCTCGTCGCCAACCCTCGTGGTGACATGATTCCTCGTCCGATCAAGTCGAACTTCCGTGAGGGCCTCGAAACCCTCGAGTACTTCATCGCCACGCCGGGTGCCCGTAAGGGCCTCGTCGACACGGCGTTGCGTACTGCTGACTCGGGCTACCTGACGCGTCGTCTCGTTGACGTCGCCCAGGAACTCATCGTCCGCGAGGAGGATTGTGGCTCGACGCTCGGCGTGTGGATCGAAAACGTTGCACCCGACACAGCCAACATTCGCTCCTACATCGAGACCAAGCTCTACGGTCGTGCGCTGTTGCAGGACACCGAGCTCGCCAAGGCGATGGAAGACGGCCGCAAGATGCTGCCGCGCAACACCATCGTCGGCGACGAGGAGATGGAAGCACTCCGCGAAGACAAAGACATCAGCCGTCTGCGTGTTCGGTCCGTACTCACGTGCGACGCTGAGCTCGGCGTTTGCGCGATGTGCTACGGCCGCTCGTTGGCAACCGGCAAGATGATCGAGCTCGGTGAGGCCGTTGGCGTCATCGCAGCACAGTCGATCGGCGAGCCCGGTACTCAGCTGACGATGCGTACCTTCCACACCGGTGGTGTTGCAGGTAAGGACATCGCTGGCGGTCTGCCCCGCGTCGTCGAGCTCTTCGAAGCTCGCACGCCGAAGGGGTCAGCTCGCCTCGCCAAGGCGACCGGCATCCTGCATCTCCGTGAAGACGAAGGCAAGGGCATCCCGGTCGTGGTCATCGACGACGCCGGCGAAGAGCACGAAGTGGTTCTGCCGCTCGGCGCTCGCCCGATCGTCCAAGACGGACAGTCGGTCAAGGCCGGCGACCCGCTCGTCGATGGTCCCTTCGATCCGAAGGAGATCATGGAGATCAAGGGCATCCGCGAGACTCAGCTCTACTTGGTGGAGGAAGTCCAGCGCGTGTACCGCGACCAGGGCGTGTCGATTCACGACAAGCACATCGAGTTGATCGTCCGTCAAATGACACGTCGCATCGGCGTCCAGGAGCCCGGTGGTTCTGGCTTCCTGCCAGGCGAGCGCGTCGACTCCAAGCGCTTCCGCGACACCAACCGTCGCATGGTCGAAGAGTCACTGCGTCCCGCCGAAGGCCGCCCAGAACTGATGGGCATCACCAAGGCATCGCTGGCCACCGAGTCATGGCTGTCCGCTGCGTCCTTCCAGGAAACCACTCGTGTGCTCACCGAAGCCGCGATCGACGGTCGCGCCGACAACCTCATCGGCCTCAAGGAGAACATCATCCTCGGCAAGCTGATCCCAGCTGGCACGGGTATGCCGAAGTACCGCGAGTTCGGTATCGATGCCCCGGACTACGAGCCGATGACGTTCTACTCGAGCGACGATGGTGTCGAAGACCCCGCAGCGTTCCTCGCGAACCTGCACGGGTCCTACGATTCCAACAAGACGACCGAGCCAATCGGCTAACGACGAGTCGGTGCCTGGCACCAACTCGTCCTGCAACGGCCCGGGTTGCGCTCATTGAGAGCGTTGCCCGGGCCGTTGCGCGTCCCGAACTCTTTCGCGCGCGGTCGCAGCAGAACGCGGGAATGGGCCAGTCCGGCGTTGCGCGATTGGCGGGCCGCTCCTAACCTTGAACGGTCCTCTCATCGGGTGTCACCAGGCATTCGGTGTACGGCGGTCGGCCACATCTGTGGCATCGACCAACTCACCCCATGCTGCGTTCTGCAACATGAACCAGCCAGTCCAGACGAACGAGGTTTCATTCGTGCCAACAATTCAACAGCTCGTCCGTCAGGGCCGCAGCTCCAAGGTCACCAAGTCGAAGACGCCGGCGCTCAAGGGCTCCCCGCAGCGTCGCGGCGTGTGCACCCGTGTGTACACCACCACCCCGAAGAAGCCGAACTCGGCGCTTCGCAAGGTTGCTCGTGTGCGCCTCAACTCCGGCGTCGAGGTCACGGCCTACATCCCCGGCGAAGGTCACAACCTGCAGGAGCACTCGATCGTGCTCGTCCGTGGCGGTCGTGTACGCGACCTTCCCGGTGTCCGCTACAAGATCATCCGCGGCGCGCTCGACGCCGTCGGCGTCAAGAACCGCAAGCAGGCTCGCTCCCGCTACGGCGCCAAGAAAGAGAAGTGAGCTGAGTCATGCCTCGTAAAGGTCCAGCACCCCGCCGCGAACTCGTTGCGGATCCCATCTACAAGAGCGTCGTCGTCACGCAACTGATCAACAAGGTCATGCTGCACGGCAAGCGCACCATCGCCGAGAAGATCGTCTATGACGCGATGGAAATCGTCCAGAGCCGCCTTGAAGGCGACGAACTGGCCATCGACAGCCTCAAGCGTGCGGTCGACAACCTCAAGCCGCCACTCGAAGTGCGCAGCCGCCGCGTCGGTGGTGCCACGTACCAGGTGCCGGTCGAGGTTCGTCCCCGTCGCGCCACGACGCTGTCCATTCGCTGGCTCGTCGACTACTCGCGGGCCCGCCGCGAAAAGACGATGGCAGAATGCCTTGCCAATGAGGTCATGGATGCATCCACCGGCCTCGGTGCGGCGATGAAGCGTCGCGACGACATTCAGAAGATGGCCGAGTCGAACAAGGCGTTCGCTCACTATCGCTGGTGATCTGAAAACGAATTGACCGAAGCCCCGGACTCCGGTCCGGGGCTTTTGTCGTTTTCGGCGGAGAGGTGGCCGGACGCGCTGCGTTCACGAGTGCACTATCGTGGTGGTTGAGGACATGACGACAAGGGGACACTTGATGAATGTGCAATCCATCCTGGCCGCCAAGGGCAATGCTGTTGCCAAGATCGCGGCCACTTCGACACTGAGCGAGGCCGTCGCCGCGCTGCGCGACCACGGCATCGGCGCACTGGTGGTCAGCGCTGATGGGAACAATATCGATGGCATCCTTTCTGAGCGCGACGTCGTCCGCTCGATTGCCAGCCACGGCGACGACACGATGCACTTGACCGTCGGCTCGGCGATGTCGAGCAATGTCATCACCTGTGCGCCTGCCGACTCGATCGACACCTTGATGGAGATGATGACCGAGCGGCGCATCAGGCACCTTCCGGTGCTCGCTCTTGATGGCGCGATCGCCGGCATCATCAGCATTGGCGACGTTGTCAAGTACCGCCTCGTCGAACTGGAGAACGAGAACAGCCAGCTGCACGATTACATCGACGGCCGAGTCTGAGGTCGCGAGCGGGTTGAACCGCTCTTCGCGAGGTGATCATCAGGAGGCCGCTGTCCTCGTCGTTGGCGCCGCTCTAACGCGTCGACTGCGTCGCCGTGAGTTGTCTGCAATCTGTTGCGACTCGGCGTTGCAGTGGGATTCTCGCCGATACACTAGACGCCCTTGTGCACGCTTGCACAAGGTCGAGACCCCCCGAGACGCAGCCCGAAACATCGGCTCGCTGCGTGATGACGCCCTTTGAGATGGAAGTGAAGTAGAAGATGGCCAAGCGAGAGTTTCCCCTGGAGCGCACCCGGAATATCGGGATCATGGCGCACATCGATGCCGGTAAGACGACCACGACCGAGCGCATCCTCTACTACACCGGCAAGAGCTACAAGATCGGTGAAGTGCACGATGGCGCAGCGACCATGGACCACATGGCCCAGGAGCAAGAGCGTGGCATCACCATCACCTCCGCTGCCACCACCTGCGTGTGGGACGACCACCGCATCAACATCATTGACACCCCGGGTCACGTCGACTTCACCATCGAGGTGGAGCGTTCGCTCCGCGTGCTCGACGGTGCCGTCACCGTGTTCGACTCGGTCGCTGGCGTCGAGCCACAGACCGAGACCGTGTGGCGCCAGGCCAACACCTACAACGTGCCGCGCATGTGTTTCGTCAACAAGATGGACCGCATCGGCGCCGACTTCTATCGCACCGTCGAGATGGTCATCGAGCGCCTCCAGGCCAACCCGCTCGTCATCCAGTTGCCGATCGGCGCTGGTGGCCCGGAGGCCGTCAAGGCCTACGCCGGCCTCGTTGACATCGTGAAGATGAAGGCCCTCATCTGGGACAACGAAGAGCTCGGAGCCACCTGGCAAGAAACCGACATCCCCGAGGACATGGTCGAGCAGGCCGCTGAGTACCGCGAAGCGATGATGGAAACCATCGCCACGCAGGACGAGGCGCTCATGGATGCCTACCTCGACGGTCAAGAGATCTCCGAAGACACGATCAAGGCCGCCATCCGCAAGGGCACGTTGGCTTTCGACTTCGTCCCGATCCTCTGCGGCTCGGCGTTCAAGAACAAGGGCGTCCAGCCCATGCTCGACGCCGTTGTCGACTTCATGCCCAGCCCGCTGGACATCCCGCCGGCACACGGCACCATCACGAAGGGCGGCGAAGAGATTGATGTCTACCGCAAGGCCGACATCAATGAGCCCTTCGCTGCGCTCGCCTTCAAGATCGTTGCGGACCCGTTCGGCAAGCTCACGTACTTCCGCGTGTACTCCGGCGAAATCACCAAAGGCGAAGAGGTGTACAACTCGGTCAAGGAAGACCGCGAACGCCTCGGCCGTATCCTGCTGATGCACGCCAACCAGCGCGAAGACCTCGACGTCGCCATGGCCGGTGACATCGTTGCCGGTCTCGGCTTCAAGAACGTCACGACCGGTGACACACTGTGTGACCGCTCTGACCCGATCGTCCTCGAACGGATGGAGTTCCCCGAGCCCGTCATCCACGTGGCCATCGAGCCGAAGACGAAGTCCGATCAGGAAAAGCTGGGCAAGGCGCTCAAGTCGCTGTCCGATGAGGACCCGACCTTCCGGATCCGGTCCGACCACGAGACCGGCCAGACCGTCATTTCCGGCATGGGCGAACTGCACCTCGAGGTGCTCGTCGACCGCATGATGCGTGAGTTCAGCGTCGAGGCAACCGTCGGCAAGCCCCAGGTCGCCTACCGCGAGACGATCACCAAGGAAGTGACCAACGTCGAGTACCGCCACATCAAGCAGTCCGGTGGTACCGGTCAGTACGCCGTGGTCAAGATCGACATGGCGCCGAACCCCGGCGGCGGCTTCGAATTCGAAGACAAGATCACGGGCGGCAAGATCCCCCGTGAGTACATCAACCCGACCGCACAGGGCCTCGAAGCAGCGATGGACAACGGCGTGCTCGCCGGGTACAACACCGTCGACGTCAAGGTCTCCCTGGTGGATGGCTCGGCCCACGACGTGGACTCCTCGGAGATGGCGTTCAAGATCGCTGGCCAGCAGGCATTCCGCAAGGCCGCTGAAATGGCCAAGCCCGTGCTGATGGAGCCGATCATGAAGGTCGAAGTCGTCACCCCTGAGGACTACATGGGCGACGTCATGGGCGACCTCAGTTCCCGTCGTGGCCGCATCGGCCAGATGGAAGCTCGTGGCAATACCCAGGTCGTCAACTCCACGGTGCCGCTGTCCGAGATGTTCGGTTACAGTACCGACCTGCGTTCACGTACCCAGGGACGTGCGACGTACACCATGCAGTTCGAGGAGTACCAACAGGTGCCCGCCGCGATTGCCGACGAAATCATCAAGCGCGTCCGCGGCGAATAATCCATTCGTTCGTGACCGACGAGTCACAGTGCTCCGGCCATCCCGGCCGATAGCGCTCAAGTTCTTTGACAACCCACGATTACCGACACTGAGAGAAGAGATATTGCAATGAGCAAGGAAAAGTTCGAGCGGAATAAGCCGCACGTGAATATTGGCACCATGGGTCATATTGACCATGGGAAGACGACGTTGACTGCTGCTATCTCGAAGACGCTGTCGGAGCGTGGGTTGGCTGACTTCACTGACTTC
>JABJAB010000109.1 GCA_018666235.1 Ilumatobacter sp. | reverse complement strand
ACTCGACATGATAGGACGTGACACGTGACAGATGACATGAGAGAGATGGGACCGATCGACTGGATGTTGATCGAGTTCGACCAACCGTTCACCGGTAAGGCAGCGCCGCCGCTCTTCGACCTCGTCGACCGTGGCGTGATCACCATCCTCGACGTGATGTTCATCCGCAAGCTTTCCGATGGTTCGGTGCAGGCAATCGAGATCTCAGATCTGCCCGGCGACGAAGCCATTCACATCAATGTGTTTGACGGCTTCGAGACCGGCATTCTCGGCGACGACGACGTCGCCGCCGCCGGTGAGGCGATGGAAGTTGACACACGAGCGATCATGCTCGTGTTCGAGAACACCTGGGCGGCGCCGTTCGCGATTGCGCTTCGCGAGGGCGGCGGAGTCGTCGTCGACAGCGGCCGGATTCCGGTGCAATCAATCATTGGAGCGCTCGACGAACTCGATGCCCTAGAAGCATCCCTGGAGGGATGATGACCACAACAACAATTACAGAAACAGGAGTTCAGTCATGATGCGTCGCCGACGTGGAGGAGTAGTCCGAACCGTGGGTCGGACCGCAGTGGTTGCAGGCACGGCATCTGCCGTTGCCGGCGGTGTGAGCGCCCGACAGACAAAGAAGTTCAACGAGGGCCAGCAACAAGCTGCTGCCGCTCAGCAATCAGCCTACGATCAGGGCCTCGCTGACTCTCAGGCTGCTGCCGCCGCCGCTGCCGCTGCTGCTGCCCCTCCGGCACCAGTTGCCGCCGCACCGGACCTCATGGCCCAGCTCACACAGCTCGGTCAACTCCACGATCAGGGCGTGCTGACTGACGCGGAGTTTGCTGCACAAAAGGCCAAGCTTCTCGGCTGACATGACCGAGGACCAGTACCGGTCCTTGGCCACTGATTACCACTGGTACTTCGACGACGTCGCTCTGTTCCTCGGCAGTGACACACCCGGGGTCAGAGCGGCGATGTCGTCACTTGAGCTGGGGGCGTGCGTTCTCGACGCTGCGTGCGGGATTGGCGTCGATGCCACAGCGCTTGTGCGACGTGGCTTCAACGTCACCGCCTCCGATGCAAGCACAGAGATGGTCGCCGTGACCCGTCACCGCCTCGAAGCCGCAGGAGTCGATCGGTCTGACGTCATCACCAGCACGTGGGCAGACCTTCCAACCAAATTCGAGCCCGAGCGGTTCGACGCGATCTTCTGCACTGGCAACTCGATCGCGCACGCACCCGACGCTGAGGCGGCTATCGACGCATTTAAAGCTTTCCGCTCGATCCTTACTCCTGGCGGAATACTCGTTCTCGATACCCACGACTGGGAACTCGTGCACGAAATGGGCAGTCGAGTCGAGATCGAGCCAGACATCGTTGAGCGCAATGGCACACGCTGCGTGCGTACCTACTCCTGGCACGTTCCTGAGGCGTTCGGCGACCCACACCTGCTTGAGATAGCACCAATTTTCATTGACGGTAATCACGCCACCCTTCGGTCATACCCGGTCACAATGTGGCCGTTTACCCGAGCTGAACTAAATCAGCGTCTTAGAACCGCTGGCTTCACGTCAGTTGCACTTGACGCTATTCCTGGCGACGAGCGGTACACCGCGACTGCACGCCGACCGAAGCCCAAGCACCCTTAGACACCGGGGATGCTCATCGCCAGGAAGGCCGCGTAGCGGGGAGAGGCGACTACTGTTCAACCGTGCGCAAGTGGCTTGTCCGTTGCGCCAGGTCGAGAGGAAGTCCAAGTTGCAACTGACGTCGCCATTCCGGCACCAAGCAGACGAAAGTTCTTCTGTAGCGAATACTCCTCGCCCTCGTGACGCTCGCCGCGTTGCATCGGGCTTTCTCGCTGCCCTGATTCTCAGCGTTGCTTTGCTTTATCTCGGGGCCGGTCCGGCTCAAGCTCAGTCTGAGGACTCTGCTCAACAACTCGTTGAGCGGTTCGCGCCGATCATCATGGTCAAACAGCAATCTGAAGACTGCGACAGTGAGGGTGAACCGTATGGACCGTCCGCCGTCGACATCGTGCTCGACAACCCGGAGGTGGCGCTGCGCCAAGTCGGCCGCGATGACCCCATCGTGACGTGGGCACCAAGCGCCGCCGACCTGTTTGACCTTGGGGAAGGATTTTTCCTCGATTTCCCAGGAAGTTCGCTGTCACCCGAGTGCATTTATGAACGCGACTTCAACAAGTACACCGCTGACGAGCCTGCCACGGTCTACGCGCACATCGTGCAGCCATCCGACGCACCAGGCAAGCTCGTCGTGCAGTACTGGACTTACTGGTACTACAACGACTGGAATAACAAACACGAGAGCGACTGGGAAGGCATATCGCTTCTGTTCGATGCCTCGTCGATTGACGAGGCGCTGGCCGCAACTCCAATCGAGATCGGCTATTCGCAACATGAAGGCGGCGAACGCGCCACCTGGGACTCGAACAAGCTTGAGCGCGACGGCGACCACCCGCTGGTCTACTCCTCGGCTGGTTCCCATGCCAGCTACTTCGGCGCAGCGGTCTTCCTCGGGCGCGGCGCATCCGAGGGCTTCGGCTGTGACGACACCTCGGGTCCATCTGACTCGATTTCACCAGAGGTCGTGCTGCTCCCCGATGCGGTCGACGACCCCGACGACCCGCTCGCATGGGTGTCCTTTGAGGGCCGGTGGGGTGAGCGCCAACGAGGCCCGTTTAATGGCCCGACGGGACCAGCTAGCAAGGATCGTTGGCTCGACCCGCTGCCTTGGTTCGATGAGTTGCGACCATCGAGCGTCGTGATCCCTGCAGGCGACTCTGAGGGAGCGACGGTCGTCGAAGCATTTTGCGGTGTCGTCGCGGCCGGCTCCAACGCGTTGATCACCTTCACGGTGTCACCCGCAGCAGCAATCATCGGATTCCTCATCATCTTTTCCGTGCTCAAGTTCATCGCAGGCCGGACAGATTGGACCCGCGTGTCCGCCGAGCCATTGCGCCGCCGCCGCCGCGTTGGCCAGATCATCCGCGCCGCATTGGTCACGTACCGGGGGTCGCCGCTGTTGTTCATCGCCCTGGGGTTGCTCTACCTCCCCGCTGCGGCTTTTGCCGCTGCGATCGCCGTCTTTGCCCGATTGATTCCATTCGTCGGCGAATTCATCGAACTGGCGCGACCCTCGGGCGGCACGAATCTCTTCATGGCCGCGCTGGCGGGCGGGGCAGTCAACCTCGCCGCCTTCGTGGGCGTGAGTGCATTGGTCGCCGAGTTCCTGCGCGGTGCCAATCGCACGAGCGGTGGGCTGCGCGACGCCACCCGCGTGACCTGGGCGCGCCGTTCCACGCTGCTCAAAGCATTCATCCGCACGTACGCCACCGTTGTCATCCTGATGGTCAGCATCATCGGAATCCCGTGGGGCATCCGCCAGATCGTGCGTTACCAACTCATGCCTCAAGTGATCGTGCACGAGGAAACAGATGCTCGCGGCTCGTTGCAGCGCAGTACCGAACTCGTCCATGGCCGTTGGCTCCACACTGCGTTCGCAGCAACCGCGATCAACGGCATGGTGTTCGTCACGGTGATGGGGTTGTCGCTCCTCCTGCTCGTTGGGGCCGCCTCAATTCCGCTGTGGGCCTTCTCGGCACTGGTCACGCTGCTCTACATCCTCGTTGCCCCGCTCGCAGCCATTGCCATGAACCTCGTGTATGGCGACGCCGTCGCCGCGACGCAAGGCGCCCCCGTCGCCGAACTCGTCAGCGTCGACTGAGCGCTCTGCAGCACAGCGCTATCGCACTCCGCCGACTCAGTCCTCAGAGTGCGAGTTGGTCGCTTGGCGTGTCTTCGTGACCGGAGCGATGCGATGTGGGAACGGTCTCGGAAGTCGATCCAGTCTCGGCGGTCTCGACGGTCTCAGTTGATTCAGCGATGTGCTGAGCGACCCACTCCACAGCATCGTCGTACGCCTGGCGCACCGTTTCTCCGACGTACTCGGTGCCGCGGTAAACGTTCTTGATGTCGATGGCCTGGGTGACCATCCGTTCGTCAATCTGGTCGATGACGTGTTGGTTGTTCGTGACGATCATGAGCTTGCAGTCCGCATCACGGAGCGCTCGTGCGTACTGACCAAGAATGTCAAGGAAGGTGGCCCCCGCGTCATCGGAGCCGCGGATGCGCAAGATGACGACGGAGTGTCGCGATGCCGGCGTCACCGTCGGCATTTGCTCGAGGAGAACAGACGCCGTCGCGAAGAAGATCGCACCAAACGGCTGCAGGACAACTACCTCGCCCGGCGGGAGCTCAGACGGCGGTTCGACCTCGCGGACTCGGCCGTCATCACGTATTTCGAGACGGAAGGTGACGAGTCGAGACGACTGGCGAATCACAAACAGCAAGACCGAGAGACTCACGCCGACTAACACGGCGAACTGCAACGGGATGATCAGCGTGAGCAACAACGTGATCGACATCACCGTGAGCGGCACCTTGCCGGTGAGCGCGACCGTCCGCACCTTGGCGGGTTTGATCGTGCCGACGCCAACCACGATCAGTAACCCCGCGACCGACGGAATAGCGATCAACTCGACCAGCGACGCGAAAGCCAGCAGCACGACTGCCATGACGAGCCCTGCGAAGAACAGCGCCGTTCGGCTCCGCGCACCGGCGTCGCTGACAATGGCGCTCGCTGACATTGAGCCTCCGACCGGCGTGCCCTGGAACAAGCCGGCCAGGATGTTCCCGGCGCCCTGCCCGACGAAGTCCTGCGAATTACTGGGCAGACTCCCGTCATTGTTCGGAAACCCGGCCGACACGCCAGCGCCCTGCACAAGACCAACGAATGCCAGCGACAACGCCGGAATCAGCAGGTACGGAACCTCGGAGATGATGGGAAGCTGGATGAATGGAAGCGAACTGGGCACGTCGGCGATGTCGCGGACGAGCACGATGTCGCGATCTGCACTCTGGAACACTGCAGCGACGGCCGAACCGGCGACCACCGCAACGACCATGCCGAGCGCTCCGAGCCGGGTGCGTTGCAAACCGACGATCAGAATGATGGTGACCGTGCCGACGACAACCGGGCCAAATTCGGCCTTGTCGAGATTGAAGAGCAGGTCAAATGCCCGGATCACCCGGTTGCTGCCCTGCGCGTCGTAGCCGCTGAAGTCGTTGAGTTGGCCCAGCACGATGTTGATGCCAACGGCGGTAACAAAACCCGTCATCACCGAATTCGACACAAACCGCAGGAACGAACCCAGCCGCAACAGCCCCGCGATGATCATCACCACGCCGGTCAAGATCGTGAGCGTGAACAACGAACGTGCTGGGTCGTCGCGGCTGGCGAGATCGACGTCGGCAACGATGATTGACATCGCTCCGGTCGCCTGCACCGTCATGAACGCAGTGCTCGTGAACAGCGCCCCGCCGATCATCCCGTACAAATAACCGTAGAGCCCGGCAACCGGGTTGACACCGGCCAGCAGGCCACTTGCCAGGCCGTCGGGAATACTCTCCACGCCGAGAACAAGCCCCGCCACTGCGTCATCCTTCGCCGTCTCCCGCCGAAAGAGCGATCGAGGTCTGAGAATTGGGAACTTCACAGTTGCGAGGATAGATCGGCCCGCCAGCCGATGAGCGACCAACACCGATCACGAGAGCGACCCAATCGTCGCCGTCCGAGACGATGGAGTAACCCTGTGACTGCTGGCGGCACACAAGTAGGGTCGTCTCGGTGACAAACGAAAGCGAGTCAGCCCCCGACCCATGCTGCGCCCCCAGTCGGGGCGAGGGCACGTCATCGGAGGCTCAGGATGCAACCGCACAGAGGACACCAGGTCCGGGCGGCGTCCACGACGACGACTTCGTCGACATCGCGAGCGGCGCCTTCATCATGGGGACGAACGAGGACTATCGATACCCCGGCGACGGCGAGGGTCCAGCGCGCGAGATCACCCTCGACGCCTTCCGCATCGCCAAGTATTCAGTGAGCAATCGGCAGTTCGCAGCGTTTGTCGATGACACCGGATACCGGACCGAAGCCGAGCGGTTCGAGTGGTCGTTCGTCTTCCATCTGTTTCTTCCTGAGGACTTTCCCGATACCCGCGGCGTCGCTGCGACTCCATGGTGGCGTCAGGTGTACGGCGCGGATTGGGCACATCCCGCCGGCCCACAGTCGAACCTCAACGGACTGTCGGACCATCCGGTCGTTCACACGACGTGGGCCGACGCGCAGGCGTACTGCGCGTGGGCAGGCGTGCGACTCCCGACCGAGGCCGAGTGGGAGATGGCTGCGCGTGGCGGGCTCATCCAGCAACGATTCGTGTGGGGCAACGAGTTCGCACCCGACGATCAGACGATGTGCAACATTTTCGAGGGTTCGTTCCCCGTTGAGAACACCGCTGAGGATGGCTACATCGGAACCTCGCCGATCGATGCGTTCCAGCCCAACGGGTTCGGCCTGCACGACATGGCCGGCAACGTCTGGGAGTGGACCAACGACTGGTTCCACACTGAATTTCATGTCACCGGTCCTCGGGCAAACCCGCACGGCCCGCCATCAGGCGAAGCGAAGGTGATGCGCGGAGGGTCCTATATGTGCCACGACTCGTACTGCCACCGGTACCGGGTCTCCGCGCGGAGCTCCAACACGCCGGATTCATCCGCGGGGAACCTCGGGTTCCGAGTGGCAGCAGATCTATGTTCCGAGTGATGAACAGGAACGCACGCGGCCACACGACATGAGTTCTGCGGTGCCTGAGACTCGACAGTGGAAGATCCCTCGGCTTCGATGGATTATCGCGGGAGGATTCGCCGTCGTCGGTATCGCATGGCTCGTCGCGGCAATCTCGGGCGCAGTCGCCAACATCGATCTGGATGGACTCGCCCACCCGTACGCCCTCGTGTTCATGTTCGTCAGCTTCGACGCCGTTGTCCCGATTTTCCCGAGCGAGTCGCTGCTCAACACCGGCTCGGTTCTTGCGACACAGGAGGGTTCGAACATCGAGATCTGGCGACTGATCGTCGCTGGCTCCGCGGGGGCGATCGTCGGTGACTCGATCCTGTACTGGATCTCGCGGACGGTGCTGCGCAAATTCATGTCGAAGCGTGTCGCACAAGCCGAGCGCAACGAGAAGGTCGCTGAGACGTTCGCCATGCTGCAGGATCAGGCACCAATGTTGATCGTGTTCGGGCGGTTCGTGCCCGGCGTGCGGTTTGTGGTGGGAGCGACCATGGGTCTGGCCCAATTTCCCTATCCACGATTTCTGCTCTGGAATGCGATCGGCGGAGTTGCGTGGGCGGCGTTCGCCTGCGTCTCGTCAGCACTGGTCTCGACGGCAATCGGCGATCAACCACTGCTGTCGATCCTCGTCTCGCTCGTCATCACCACTGCGCTGCTCGGGTTTCTGTACCAACGCGTGCGGCGTGATTGGGAAGCGTCGAAAGATTCAGCGGCGGCCGGCGAACCTGACCTCGTCTGACAGACCAAGTCAGGCCAGGCCGACGTTCACTTTTCGACTTTGTCCTCGCCAGACGTTCGTTGCTCGAGTTGCCACGGCCACCGGCCCCGGAGTTCCACAACGATCGACCAGGAGAGGAACGTTCGGACGATGACGAGGAGACCGAGCGCCGCAACGTTTTCGAGTGTCGGCTCAAGCGTGACAGTTCGAATGATGTCAGCTGCGATGAGCAGATCAAGCCCGAGGAGAAGCCCGCGTCCGACTTGCCGCTTGACCGCCTCAATCCCGGCAACAGGACCGACGACGAACGCGGCGCGGACGCCAATGACGACGGCGATGACCACCGAAACGGCGATGACGAAAATCGCGAGGACCTCGATCCACTCCGAGACATTCTGCGCAAGTTCCCAGTGGCCGATGGTCAACCCGTCGGCTTCTTCGAGCATGGGCACAACGATAGCGGCGCTGACGCCAGCGCCTTCTCCTGCTGGTTCCGGACTGAACACCGTGCGATGCACCTCAGTGCACGAATGTTGAGAGAAGGACTCCGAGCATCTTCCGTCGTTCTCCCTCGAAGGAACCGTCACGGTGGTCACCGGCGCGAGCCGGGGCATCGGTCGGGGCCTCGTTGACGCGCTCGCCGCCGCCGGCGCGACCGTCGCACTCACCGCGCGCTCCCAGGACGAGGCAGACGCCATCGCCGAGGAGGTCATCACCGAGGGCGGACGCGCCTCGGGCCATGTGATGGACGTCTCCGACGTCTCGTCGATCAGCACTGCGTTCGACAAGATCATGCAGCAGCACGGACGCATCGACGTCCTCGTTGCCAATGCTGGACTCGGAGCGAACCACCCAGCGATCGACGTGACCGAGGCCGACTGGGACGACATGATGGACGTCAACGCCAAGGGACTCTTCTTCACCGCGCAGGCAGCCGGCAAGGTCATGCTCGCGCAGGGCTCGGGACGCATCGTCGCGATCAGTTCCCAAGCATCGCTCGTCGGCATCCGCGATCACGCGGTGTATTGCGCGTCGAAGGGTGCCGCGAACCAACTCGTGCGAGTGCTGGCATTGGAATGGGGCTCGCTCGGCGTCACGGTCAACGCGGTCGCGCCGACCTTCATCTACACCCCGGGAACAGCAGAACGACTCGACGACCCCGAGTACCGACGCGGGGTGATCGAACGCATCCCCATGGGTACGGTCGGCACCATCGCTGACGTCGCCGGGGCTGTCATTTATCTGGCGTCCGACGCGGCCGCCCTTGTCAACGGAGTCATCCTCCCCGTCGACGGTGGCTGGACCGCCCAATAGCCAAGGTGCCGGTGGCCCGCAGACGCCTCCGGTTCGTCGAGGGCAGGACAGCCGCACCAATCTGACTGTTCAACAAGCAGCAAGCAAGCCACAATCAAGCCACAATCAAGCCACAATCAAGCCACAAGCAAGCAAGGAACGACCATGAAGCTCTCCACCGCATTGATGTTCGACGGCAACGTCGAGCGCTTCACCTCCAAGATCCAAGACCTCGAGGCCGCTGGCGTCGACATGGTGCTCATTCCCGAGATCTACGGCTTCGACCAGGTGTCCGTGCTCGGCTACATCGCGGCAAAGACCGACCACATCGAGTTGATGACCGGCATTGTCAATGTCTACTCCCGCTCGCCTGCGCTCATCGCCCAGTCGGCGGCAACCATCGACGCGCTCTCCGGCGGCCGGTTCACCCTCGGGATCGGCACCTCCGGCGCACAGGTCGTCGAGGGCTGGCATGGCGTTCCGTTCAAGCGCCCGCTCGGGCGAACTCGCGACACTGTCGACATCTGTCGCAAGGTCTGGTCCGGGGACAAGGTCACCCACGATGGCAAGGCGGTGTCCCTCCCGCTGCCGGCGGACCAGGGAACCGGTCTCGGTAAACCACTGAAGTTCATGAACCGGATCGCACGCCCAGATATCCCGATCGTCATTGCGTCGATTGGCCCGAGCAATGTCGAGATGACCGCGGAGATCGCCGACGGCTGGCAGCCCATTCACTTCGTCCCCGACCGTTTCGACCGGGTGTGGGGCGAAGCGCTCGCAGCCGGCAATGCCAAACGTTCAGCCGACCTCGGCCCACTCAGCATCTTTGGCGACGCCCAACTCGCCATTGGCGAGGGCGCCGACGTCGCCGATGCCCGCGAGGGCGCGCGTGGTCACGTCGGCTTCTACGTCGGTGGTATGGGTGCCAAGTCGAAGAACTACTACAACGACCTCTTCCGCCGATACGGATGGGAAGAGGAGGCAGAAAAGATCCAGGATCTGTTCCTCGGCGGCCAACGCGCCGAGGCGATGGCGGCGGTGCCGGATGAGTATGTCGATACCGCGAACCTCATCGGCACCGAGGCCCACGTCAAGGAACGCCTCGGTGTGTACAAGCAGGTCGGAGTCACCCATCTCACGGTCAACGCGACCGGGGCCAACGCCCTCGACGACCTGTCCGCGGTCAAAGCCTGGATTGCCTGAGCAGCGGTTTCGCCGCAGCCCGACGTGACAACGTTCATGGTGGAAGATCCCGACGTGCGGCGGTACTGTATCGATTCAGAACTTGATCGATACAGTAGATCTTGCACAGGAGCCCCCCATCATGAAACTTCTCTTTACCCACTTCGTCGATTCACTCCCCGCCGACATCGAGGCCAACCTCGCTCGCGCGGTGGTCACCGGACTCGATGCAGCAACCGAACTGGTCGCCGACGGCCGCAACGAGACCCACACCTCGGCCATCGACTCCGGCCTGCGCGTCAACCAGGGCCTCACCTCCCTCAACGGCGCCGAAGTCCGTGTCAGCGGAACCGACCGGTTCTCAACGCTCGAAATCAGCGTCCCCTGGTCGGAACCAGACACCGGAACGTCAAAGCTGTGGGCTGCCACTCGATTCGCGTCGGTCGTCGCCGACGAGGTTCGCCTCGCCGCCTAAGGGCAGGTTCGACATGTCGAACCGCGTGACCTTGCAGACCGTTGCCGACCGCGTCGGCGTGTCGCGCACCACCGTCTCCAACGCATACAACCGCCCTCACGAACTCGGCGCTGCACTGCGCGAGCAGATCCTGCAAGCCGCCGCCGAACTCGGTTATCGAGGCCCCGACGCCGCTGCCCGAATGCTTCGGAGCGGGCACATGGGAGCCATTGGACTGCTCTTCACCGAGGACCTGCGATTCGTGTTCACCGACCCGGACACCACCAGCTTCATGCAGGGCGTCGCTGAGACCAGCGCCCTGTCAGGCACCGGACTGACCCTTTTGCCCTCTCCCCCCGGCGTCGCGCTCGGCGACACCGCGGTTGGCTCGGCGGCAGTCGACGGTCACATCGTCTTTTCGGTCGCCGACGGCGATCCCGCGCTCGAGTCGGTCCTGAGCCGAAATCGACCAGTCGTAGTGGTCGACGAACCCGACTTAGGCGACCGCACCTCGTTCGTCGGCATCGACGACCGCGCCGGCGCTCGGTTGGCAGCCCAACACCTGATCGACCTCGGCCACACGCACATGGCGGTCCTGCTCGGTCGACTCACCTCCGAAGTGAGGAGCGGACACGTCGGAGCCGATCGCGAACAAGCAGCAACGATGAGGATCGCCCGCGAACGAATCGCCGGCTACCGGTCCGCAATGGTCGACGCTGGCCTCGACGCAGCCGACCTGGTGCTCTGGGAAGCGGGCGGCAACGATCCGGACTCGGCCAGGCGTGCCGCCGTCCATCTGATCGAGGCACACCCAACGGTGACGGGACTGCTGTGCTTCAGCGACCAGATCGCGATCGGGGCCAGTCAGGCCGGGCAACTGGTCGGGCGGCACATCCCCGACGACCTCTCACTGGTCGGCTTCGACGACGTGCCCCGGGCGCGCACCTGGGACCCACCACTGACAACGATCCGCCAACCGCTCGTCGACAAGGGTCGAGCCGCGGCAGAACTGCTCCTCGAGCAGATCAACGGTGGTCCACCACGCCGCACCATCCTTCCGATTGAGCTGGTCGTCCGCGCATCGACGGCACCGCCGCTCGCGCGTGACGATTAGAGCAGATCGACGTGCCAGGTTGACGGCTCGAAGAGCTGGCCCATCCGAAGGTTCAGTCGGAGTTGCTCGCCTTGACCGATCGGTTGGTCGAGTCGAAAGATTCGGTTGCCCCAGCTGGTGAGCGGTGCCAGCGGGCTCGTCGACAGCGTCGTGGCATCGTCGAACTCTGCCTCGAACCACACACAGCAGCCATCGACGATCGCGTCGGCGGAAGCAGTGCGCTCGATGAGGTGATCAGTCGCCAGCGACTCGAGCGACTCAAGGGTGTGGAGATCGAACTCGAGAACGGGGTGCGGCTCGCCAACGGTGGAAGCCACCGATCCTGGCCGGGCCCAGAACTGTTCGTTGCGGCCGGTGTCGAATCGCCCGGCGATCGGTGAGTGCTCGGTCGCGCTGAGATCGATGCCATCGGGAAGATCGATGTTCCAGAAACGTCTGATCCTCATCGCGTCATGGATGGTCACTGGCTCAGCGAAGAGTCGGAAGGTGGCGGGCAAGATCCGCCCGCCGGGGCGCAGCACCCGATCGCGCAGGTCGAGCACGTTCTGCAGCATGTTCTCGTTGAACAGCTCATCGCCCATCTGTTCGTGGAGCACGACATCGATCGGCTCGGGGGGCGTGAACTCACGGCTGTTGGCCTGCACAAACTCAATGTTCGTGAAGCCGTTGAGTTGTGCGATCTCGCGCGCGACCTGAATGAAATCTGAGTGTTCAACGGCGTAGACCTTGCTCGCTCCAGCTCTGCTCGCCATGAACGCGAGCAAGCCGGTGCCAGTCCCGAGGTCGAGAACAACGTCGCCGGACTGTACGTTCCGCTCAATGCCGCGGTGGTACGCGTCGACACGAACCGAGTCACTCAACATCTCTTCGTGCTCGGCGAGCCCAGCAAAGTTGGTCTCGTTCATGTGGTCGTAGACGATGCTCATCAGCCACTCGCTCGAAGCGATCCGTCGAGCCGCGAATCCCACCGTCGATCTGGCGGCCTTTGTCGCAGCCTGCGCCGCCCGATTGCCCATGGGCCGAAGGCTACGGAGCGTCGGGGCGCGTGCGCGGAGCCGACTTGTCGGCAAACGCTGCGAGGCGGGCGCGGGCGTCGGGCTGCGTATTGACGACCCCAGCCACGACTGACTCGGCGTAGGCCGCATCGAATGGCGACATGTTCTGCATGTGGCTAATGGCCGAGCAGATCGCAAAGTTCGTCAGCGGCAGATTCGCCGCCGCCTGCTGTGCGATCTCGAGGGCTTTGTCGAAACTCGACCGTTCCGTTTCGATGTACTGCGCCAACCCGAGATCGACGGCCGCCTGGCCCTGATGGACGCGACCGGTCAACATCATGTCGACCATTTGTGCTTTGCCGACCAGCTGGGCAACCCGAATCGTCGCGCCGCCACCGGTGAACAGGCCACGCTGTCCCTCCGGGAGCGCGAAGTACGTCGAGTTGTCCATCACCCGGATGTGGGCCGAACTCGCCAGCTCAAGGCCGCCACCGACGACGGCACCACTCAACGCCGCAATCACCGGGACGCCGCCGTACTCCATCTTGTTGAACGCCTCGTGCCATCGCAGACACACGTGCATGAAGTCCGCCGGACTCCGGTCCGCGTCGTGGTGTTCGATCAGGTCAAGGCCCGCACAGAAATGATCACCGGCGCCGGCGAGTACGACTGCCCTGACTCCGGCACGCGGGGCGGCAGCGAAGAAGTCGACGAGCTCGTCGATGGTGGCGACGTTGAGTGCGTTGCGCTTTTCTGGGCGGTTCAGCACGACAATCGACACGCCGTCATCGCGGTGCTCGATGTCGAGAAGAGTGAAGCGGCGGGGGTCGAGGTCGACGGGCATGGGTACTCCGAGGGGTGGGGCCGCGTGCCCGTCCCCTTACTTGCGGGTGACGGTCACCGGGAGGCTGGTGTAGCCGTGGACGAACGACGAGAGCGTACGGCCTGGTTCGGCCTGCACTTCGATCCGTTCGAAGCGTTCGAGGATTTCTTCCCACAGGATCCGCAGCTGCATCTCTGCCAACCGGAGGCCCATACAACGGTGCACGCCATACCCGAATGAGAGATGCTGATCGGCATTCTCGCGTTCGATGTCGACGGCGTCGGCGTTGTCGAACACGGTCGCGTCGCGGTTCGCCGACAGATACCACATGAGGAGCTGATCGTCTTTCTTGATCTGCTTGCCACCGAGCTCACAGTCACGGGTCGCGGTCCGACGCATATAGGAGAGCGGCGTCTGCCAACGGATGATCTCCTGGACCATGTTGCGGATCAGATCTGGATTCGCGACCAACTTGTCGTATTGCTCTGGGAATGTATTCAGTCCATAGACACTGCCACTCATCGTGTTCCGAGTGGTGTCGTTGCCTCCGACGATCAATAAAAGCAAATTGCCCAGGTGCTCCACAGCAGACATGCCCTTCGTCGCCTCTCCGTGCACGAGCATCGAGACAAGATCACCACCTGGACTTTCACGGCGCTCTTCCCACAACCCCGAGAAGTACTGCACACATTCCATCAGTTCTTCTTGGCGTTGCTCGAGGGATTCAATGACGCCCCCCGGCTCAGGAATTGCGAAGACAATGTCGGACCAGCGGGCAAGTTTCATGCGGTCCTCGAACGGAAAGTCGAACAAGGTTGCCAACATCCGCGTCGTTAACTCAATGGAGACCGTCTCAACCCAGTCGAACGTTTCGCCCTCGGGGAGCGACTCGAGCACTTCCACCGTCCGCTCTCGAATAAGCGGTTCGAGGTTCATCAAATTCTTCGGCTGCACAGCTGGCGTCACCGTCCGACGCTGCGCGCGATGCTCAGGCGGATCCATTGCGATGAATGCCGATGTCTCCGACCCTACGGCACCACGCTCCGCAGTCGGGACGCCCAACGTGATGCCGCTGGCCGACGAAAACGTCTGCCAGTCAGCCTCCGCCGCTTTTATATCTTCACCCTTGGTCACTGACCAGTACCTGCCTGCGGTTTCGATCTCATTGAAGTGGACCGGGTCTTCATTTCGCAGTCGTTCGAAGTAGCGGTGATAACGATCGTTTGCGAACAGGTGAGCGTTCAACGGGTTGATCTCTTCGAGGGCCAACTCATCCGCCGGGGCAACGTCGGCGCCTTTTTCAGCCTGCTCTTGCTCGGGCCCACGGAATCCCGCTGGTGGCCATGGGATCTCCGTGTCAGTACTGGTGTCGGTGTCAGTCATTGTCACTACCCCTTCTTGACCTCATTACCCGAAGTCCCCGCATATTGGAACGGCGTTCCAAATAATAGCGAGTGGCGTAAAGTGGTCACAATTCCAAGGAGCCCCGTCTTACAGCTCACGCTGAATCAGTCAGCGTGCCCATTCCAACCGATCAGGCACAAAACGTCCGAAAGCCCGTCATCCTTCTGCACTCATTGGCCTTTCCCAAAAAATCGGCCTCACACCCGCCACCCTTGGGCAGGCGAGCTCAGCTCGCTTCAAGCCGATTAGTGAATACTTCTTAAATGCTGTACAGACGAAAGGGCTGGGTCGGGGTCGACAGCGGCATTTAGAAAGGGTAGTATCTCATTACACCTAAGCATCACATTATCTTTGGTTGCGAGACAGGAGAGTGACATGACAGATCGACTCCCATCCTGGCGTCCGGGGGAAACGCGGGAGCGGCTTATCGCCTATCTCGATGACCTAAAATCAGTCCCGGTAGATGAACGTGTTGCCTGCTTCGACAACGACGGGACTCTCTGGACGGAACGTCCGTCATACATACAACTCGACTTCTTTGTCGGAATACTGACCCGACAAGTCGAGTCTGATCCAACGCTTCGAGAACGGCCCGAGTTTGCTGCTTTGCTCTCCCACGATGCGGCGGCGATGGATGACATAGGGCTCGAGCGACTCCTGGGATCACTTACATCTCTCTTGGATGGCCTTACGCCGGAGCAGTTCACGGCGTTAGTGCTCGATTTTAAGAATAGTTACAAGCACCGCACCTTGGGAACCGGACTCGAGGGCCTCGTGTTTCAGCCCATGCTGGAACTTCTGGAGGAACTCAGAGCTCTTGAATTCACCGTCGGCGTCGTCACAGGTGGGGGGACTGAGTTTGTTCGAGTAATTAGTGAGCCGTTGTACGGCATTCCCTCTGAGCTCGTTGTTGGCAGCCTGATCGGATATGACTTCATCCGTGATGATCAGGGCCGACCGTCGCTCGTGCGCAAGTCATCGGCGCACGGGAAACTCAACGACAAGGAGGCGAAAGTTGAGCATATTCAAATGCACATAGGACGACGACCGATCTTGGCGGCCGGAAATACCGCCGGCGATCAGGCGATGCTCGAATACGCGCTTGCGGGGCCCCAGCCAGGACTAGCGATTCTCATCGATCACGATGATGCGGACCGCGAATTTTCCTACGCAGGCTCTGCAGAAACTACTGCCGACGGCGAACCGATCAGGGACGTTGCAGATCGGCTGGGATGGCTCAAAGTAAGCGTGGCCAACGACTGGGTCCGGGTGTTTCCCTGAAAATAACGGGCTGACGAATTAGACAAGATGGACTAGTAGTAGATACGCCGCCCCAGGCAGCAGAAACTTTCTTTCCGGTGTTCAGGGTGACGGCCTGCTTAAAGCGGACGAGGGCCTTGAGGTCGAAATGGATCATTTTGATGTGTGTAGTCCCGATTCAGTCAACGGCACCCTTGCCGATGGTGGACCGCTCGGCACGCGCTCCTGGACAACGCAGGATTCGACGTGCAGAGCGCGCTGGAGCCCATCGACGACGATTTGATGAATAGCCATCACAACAACGCCAACTCATCGCCGAATTTCATGTGGCGGGTGTCCGCAAGAACACACCGCTCGGCCGGCGCACCACCTCACTTCGCCAGTTGGCGCTCAAGGCGGTCGAGGATCTCGTAGCACGGCAACACGTCATTGACGCTGCTGTTTGGCTCGCGGCCTTCTCGGATGGCTGAGAAAAACTCCCGGTCTTGGAGTTCGATGCCGTTGGTCGAGACATCGACGTCAGACACATCAATCGGCTCCTCACGTCCGTCGACGAGGTCGTCGTAACGAGCGATGTACGTACCGGTATCACCGATGTATCGGAAGAAGGTGCCGAACGGACCGTCGTTGTTGAACGACAGCGACAGAGTGCAAATCGCACCCGACGCGGCGCGCAGCTGGATCGACATGTCCATCGCAATCCCCAGTTCGGGGTGGATCGGGCCTTGCATCGCATGGGCGTCGACAATCGGGCTGCCGACTTGGTAGGCGAACAGGTCAACGGTATGCGCGGCGTGGTGCCACAGCAGATGGTCAGTCCAACTTCGTGCATTGCCCAGAGCGTTGGTGTTCGTCCGACGGAAAAAGTACGTCTGGACGTCCATTTGCTGAATCGCGAACTCATTCGCCTGGACCCGTCGGTTGACCCACTGGTGGCTCGGATTGAACCGGCGTGTGTGGCCGCACATCGCCACGAGTCCAGTTCGTTGCTGTGCTTCGACGACGCGGCGGCCGTCGGCAAGGTTGTCGCACAGCGGGATCTCAACTTCGACGTGTTTGCCGGCATCGAGGCAGGCAATCGACTGTGCGGCATGCATCTGAGTCGGTGTGGCCAACACGACGGCGTCGACCTCGTCCAGTGCGAGGCTCTCGGCCAAGTCGGTCGTGACGTGCCCGATGCCGTACTTCGCCGCGACCTCCTGGGTCGGTTCGAGCGTGCGGCCAACGACCGACACCACTCGCACGTCGTCGATCTTGCTCATGGCATCGAGGTGTTTGATCCCGAATGCGCCGGCACCTGCCAGCGCAACATTGATGGTCATCAGGTCTCCGAATCTGGCTCGGTCAGGATGAGGTGGCCAACAGCGGTGTTGCTCGCTGGCACGTGGTAGAAGCGATGCTCGACGGAGGGTGCCGGTCGGCCGGCAAGGTCGCCCATTGCACCGCGGGCGATCAACCACATCACCAGTTCGATGCCCTCGGAACCTGCCTCACGGAGATACTCGACGTGAGGCATGGCGGCAAGGCGCGCCGGGTCGGCGATCAATGTGTCCAGGAATGCTGCGTCGAAGTCGGCGTTGATCAGACCGGCGCGAGGACCCTGCAGTTGGTGGCTCATGCCACCGGTGCCCCACACCTGTACGTCGAGTGAGTCGTCGTACGACTCGATCGCGTTGCGGATGGCCTTGCCAAGGTCGAGGCAACGCTGCCCGGATGGAACCGGGTACTGCACGACGTTCACCGCCACCGGGATGATCGGGCACGGCCAGGCATCGGGCTGGCCGAACATCAGCGACAGCGGGACGGTGAGGCCATGATCGACCGCCATCCGATTGACGATGGTCAGGTCAAAATCTTGCTGAATGACCGAATGCGCGATGTGCGCGGCGAGGTCGGGATGTCCCCGAACCTCGGGCACCGGGCGCGGGCCCCATCCCTCATCGGCCACCGCGTAGGACGAAGCGGTGCCGATCGCAAAGGTGGGGATCATGTCGAGACTGAAGGCCGTGGCGTGATCGTTGAACACGAGCACGATCGCATCGGGAGTGTTGTCGCGCATCCACTCCTTCGACGGTTCGTAACCCGCGAACAATGGCTGCCAGTACGGCTCGTCGGTCTTGCCTTGATCGAGCGCTGCGCCAATCGCTGGAACATGGGACGTGAAGACCGCTGCGGTGATCCGTGCGCTCATGGCGCTTCACCGACATGGCGGTTGCCGTCGATCGAGCGTCCACCACCGATCATCATCGCCCGGTACTCGTCTTCGGACATGCCCGTCATCGACCCAGCCATTTGCTGGAAGCTCTTGCCATCGGTGGCGCCGATCTTGGCGAGAAAATAGATGTTGCCGCCCAGTGCGATCATTGCGTTCATATCCCGATCGAGCACCGACTGCTTTTGCGCCGCGGTCATCTCCCATTCGTCGAGGTACGCAGGCTCGTTGCCGAGGAAGCGCTCGCGGTTATCGGCCCGCATGAGCGACATGCAGAACTGGTTGAGCCAATAGCCTTTGCGCGATTGCGCCGCGTCAAAGACGGTCGTTCCTGGAATGTCGAGGTAGGGCTTGTCAATCGCCATGAGAGGTCGATTGTAGGCAACCGCTGAACCGGGGCAGAATGGGGCAATGGTTGGCGTTCCCTGCATGGTGATGCGCGGCGGAACGTCCAAGGGTGCGTTCTTCCTCAGCAATGACCTTCCGGCAGATCCCGCAGAGCGCGATGCGCTGTTGCTCGCCGTGATGGGCTCGCCCGATGCCCGCCAGATCGACGGGATCGGCGGCGCAACGCCGCTGACGAGCAAAGTTGCCGTGATCAGTCGCAGCGCTCGCTCAGACGCAGATATCGACTACCTCTTCCTGCAGGTCAGCGTCGACCAGGCGCTCGTGAGCGACCGACAGAACTGCGGCAACCTGCTCGCTGCAACCGCTCAGTTCGCCGTCGAGCGCGGCTTGATCGTCGTCACCGGACCCAGCGCGAGTGTTCGCGTGTACATGTCGAACACCAACTCTGTGGCCACGTCGACGTTTCCGGTCAACGACGGGCTCCCGGTCTACGCTGGCGCGACCGCCATCGATGGTGTGCCCCGAACCGCGGCCCGCGTGCAACTCGACTTCGCCGACATCGCGGGCGGCTCATGCGGCGCGTTGCTTCCCACCGGATCGGCCGTCGATCGGATCGATGGCATCGCGGTGACGATGGTCGACAACGGCATGCCGGTCGTCGTGATGAGCGCCACAGACCTCGGGATCACGGGTGCCGAGACACCCGACAAACTCGACAGCAACGACGCACTCCGGGCCCGCCTGGAATCAATCCGCTTGCAGGCCGGCCAACTGATGGGGCTCGGCGACGTCACCGAAACCACCGTCCCGAAACTCACCATGGTGTCCCCTCCCACGGGGAGCGGCGACCTCTCGACGCGCACGTTCATTCCACACCGGTGCCACGAAGCGATCGGCGTGCTGGGTGCCGTATCGGTCGCAACCGCAGCACTGCTTCCCGGCTCACCGGTAGCAGACGTCATCCGCACGGGCGCCGGGCTCGACGGCATCATCGTCTGCGAGCACCCGACCGGCAGCTTCACCGCCACTCTTGACATCGACACGAGCGCAAATCCACCCATTGCACGGCGCGCCGGCATCATCCGCACGGCACGCAAATTGATGGACGGTGTCGTCTTCCCCGCCTCACCATGAAATCAGTTCCCGGCCCTCACCCAGCCCCCCACGCTCCCCTCCGTTGGACTCCGCCTGCCCGAGCGACCGACGCTCACTGCCACGTGTTCGGCCCCGCGGCCCGCTTTCCTTTCTCCGCCAACCGGTCCTACACGCCTCCCGACTCTGGTCTCGAAGATTTTGAGCGGCTCCAGGAACGCCTCGGCCTGTCACGTGCGGTGTTCGTGCAGGCGTCGTGCCACGGCACCGACAATGCCGCGATGGTCGATGCGCTTCGCCGCGGCAGCGGGCGCTATGCAGGCGTGGCGATGATCGATGAGTCGTTCACCAATGCCGACATCGCTGCGCTCCACGCCGCCGGTGTGCGCGGCACCCGATTCAACTTCGTCAAACACCTCGGCGGCGCACCCGACCTCGATGTGTTCTGGCGGCTCGTTGAAAAGGTCCAGCCACACGGTTGGCACATCGTGCTGCACTTCGATGCCAAGGACCTGCCTGAGTACGCCGATCTCCTCGACCGGATGCCGTGTCCGTTCGTGATCGATCACATGGCTCGGGTCCCAACCGCCGACGGGATTGAGCAGCAGCCGTTCCAAACACTGCTCGACCTGATGCGCGATGAACGGGCCTGGGTGAAGATTTCGGGTGCCGAGCGGCTCACTGCCGACGGGCCACCGCCCTATGACGACGTCGTTCCGTTCGCCCGAGCACTCGTTGCCGCCGCCCCTGGACGCGTGCTGTGGGGAACCGACTGGCCGCATCCCAATGTGCGCCATATGCCGGACGACGGCGACCTCATCGATCTGCTCGTAGATCTCATCCCCGACGAGGCGACTCGTCGTCGCGTGCTGGTTGACAATCCCGCGACGCTCTACGACTTCAGGTGACGAGCCACCGGAGGTACAACACATGAGCCAACAATCTGACGGGGCGCCAAGCCGCATGGGCGCCCCGTTCTGGGTCCGAGTGCAGGCGCTTGTTGTCTCGTCAGGTCAGGATCTGAATGGCGTCACCGAGCAGGCTGACGCCGAACACGATGATCAGGACCGCCATCACTGCGGAGTTGTTCCCGAGCAACCACGCCTTGGCGTGATCAAGCGTGGGGTCAAGCCGTTCGCCGGCGATCAGATAGGCGATCACGGGAACGGTCACGGTGATCGCCGCAATCACGGTGAACACCACAACTGCACCGACGGTCTCGCCCGTGGAAAGCGGAAGCGCTCCGATTGAGACACCCGCACCGAGGGCGAGCAGCAGGTTCTTGGGGTTCAGCGCCGACAGCAGGAACCCGAGCCCGAACGACGCACCCGGTTTGAGGTCGTCGATCTTGGCCATCCACCCCGGCATCTTCACCTCGTCGTCGGGGCCGGGGCGTGTCCGCCATCGCCGCGCACCGGCGACAAGGAGGAGCGCACCGAGGGCAAGCTTGATCCACCCGGTGGTCTCACTCGGTTCGCTGTTGTCGGCCTCGAGGCCCGGAATGAGCAGCACGACGGTCGTCACCAGTGCAATGCCGGCAACCCAGGCGACCATGAACGAGACGCTGTTGATGCGCGCCCGGCCGCTGAACAGCATCAGAATCACTGCCGCGATGGGAATCGGGCTGATCGCGATGCCCACTGCGTACCCGAGTGTGGCGCCGATCGCGTCGCCCATCAGTGGGCCGGAATCTCTCTGATCATTGCCACAAGTTAACAGCGCCGAGATGGTGAACGGGGGCCGCTGGTCTCAGTTTGGTGTTGGTCGTGTCGACCAGCACCCGTTCGATTTCGTCAAGGTCCATGAGCGCTGAGGTCAGACGGCCACGACAGGCGGAGGCTGCCAGGTGCCATCGAGTGCTTCGGGTTCAGGCCAGTAGATCCGGATCGTCAGGTACAGCGGGCCGGCGGGTGAGGGCAGCCAGTTGGCGCGGCCTTCGGCAGTGTCGGGTTTGTCGCGTTGGATATGGATCGTCAACGATCCGTCATCGCCTGCAGCGAGGCCCGGGGTTGTCGAATTGATCAGGTACCGCTCGATCGGGTTCTCGACGAGGTATCCAGCAACGCCGTCGTACGAGGTGTCGTACATCGTGACGGACCAAAACGCCCGTGCGGGAGGTGGCGTGTCGAATCGCAGCCGGTAGGACCGGTCACCTGAGAGTGGTTCACCGTCAGCGTCCTCGCGGGCAGTCGGATAAAACGCCTCGACGATGTCGTTACCGCCCCAGCCGGCCGTCGCCCCAGCCGCCCGCAACAGATAGTTGCCGGCGAAGAACTCGCGAGTGCCGAACGCCTCCACCGCCACCCACCCGTTGATCTTCTGACCCAAGGTGGCAACGAATGCGGCGATCTTTGCGCGACCGCGGTCGGCGCCATCACGGAGGGCATCGCGAACGTCGTCGTCGAGGCTGTCGACATCGAACGACAGCCCGGCGCCGACTCCGGCCGTCGCGAACCGCTCGAACATCGCGATCTCGTCGGGATGTGGTGGCTGGCACAACTCGAGCAGCGCGTTGACGTAGCCGACAAACCGTTCGTCGCGTGACGCCTCGTCGTCCCACACCGGCCAGTCAGACCCAGGCGCGGTCGGCGTCTCGGTTCCGAGGCGTTCCGAGAGCGGCTCGAGGCGATAAGCCGCCATGACTGGCCGTAACGCCTCGACATCGTCGGGGCCAAGCAGCTGGGTTCGCCCGATGATGAACACGAGATCGGTGTCGAAGTGCAAGACATCGGTGAACCCGGTCGGGACGTCGCCGGTGTACCCGGGACCGACCAGCAGATAGGACCCTGCAGCAGGTCCGGTTGCGCGGGAGCCGACGAAGTGGGGATTCGCGCCAAACAGGTCGACGAACTGCATCACGTAGTAGCGGTCGGTCACCGCTGGCACGTTGAGCACCATGGGCTCGGCCCGCAGATCGAGCGCCGCCAAGCTGTACGGCGTGTCCGCGTTCGGCGTGACGACATCTCTGAACCGGTAGTCGAGCGTCACCGGTTCGCCGTGCATCTCGTTCACCGGCCCCCGGTACGACGGCAATGGCGGCGCAAAGAACGTGGCGAACCCGTAGCGATACCCCATCAGCATCGGAAACGAAAAGATGTACGCCTCTTCTGCGATCGTCGCAATCTCTTCGGGGGACAATTGGCCTCTCCTCACGCTTGCCTCAAGATCATTTCCACCACGTTACGCGACCGGCCGGCCGCGATCAAGCCGAGCCTGACGCACGCGATCAGCGTGGGGCAGCCCAAGGAAGACCGGCAAGCATGTAGCCCACCACAGAGTCGAGCTGCGATTGGGTCGGCGAGGACCGCGAGATTGCCGAGAGCGCTGAGACCTGGCCAAGAACGAACGGGACAACAGCCGCCACCGAAGTGGCGGGTTCGAGCTCACCATCGTCAACGGCCGCTGCGACGCGCAGCTCCACGAGCGAAGCCAATCCTCCTTGCAGCCTCTGAATGGTGGCCGCGATCGGTCCGGTACTGAATCTGCCGGTCATGGCGCTGTCGCCGAGGAAGCAACCCCCCGGAAGATCATCGTCGAGGATCCGATCGACAAAGACCGCGAAGAACCCAGCGAGCGCTGCGCGGAGGGTGGCTGCTTGTTCGAGGTGTCGTTCGGCGGGTGCGATGTACGTCTGGTGGTAGGTGCCGAGGGCCGCCGCGAACACGGCCTCTTTCTCTCCGAGCGTCCGATACAGAGTCGGCTTGGTGACGCCCAGCTCGGCGGCGATCTGATCGAGGGTCGCTCCGCCGTACCCGTCATGCCAGAAGTGACGAAGAATCACGGGCATTGCGGTCTCGAGATTGAGTGCTCGTGGCCGTCCGGCAGACATTTCGTACCTTTAAGTAAAAGAAGTTCTTGACCGACGAGTGTCGGTGATTCAGTATGTCGTACTAGCGAGTACGAAATCAAGCACCGGACCCGCACCGACCTGAACCCGGAGACAACGCAGATGCCGCCCACGAAGATCCGCAGTACGAGCACCAGTGCTGCCCACGAGGTCGACTCAACGCGAGCGTGGATCGTCGTGGCCTCCGCGTTCCTCGCCATGTTCACCGTATTTGGAGTCGCCTACAGCTTCGGCGAGTTCTTCGGACCGATGGCTGACGAGTTCGGAACCAGCCGATCGGCGACCGCGCTGTTCTTTTCGATCACCACGTTCGCCTACTTCGCGATCGGCATCATCAGCGGCCGGATCGCTGATCGCATCGGCCCGCGACGTGTGATGGTTTTCGGCGCTGTTGCGATGGTCAGTGGTCTCCTGCTCACCGCCGAGGTCTCCTCGATTCGCCTCGGCTACTTCACCTACGGGCTCGGGGTCGGAATCGGTGTTGCGTGCTGTTACGTACCCATGGTCGCCGCTGTCGGCGGCTGGTTCGAACAACGACGCACCTTCGCCCTCGGCCTCGCGGTCGCAGGAATCGGAACCGGAACACTCGTGCTCGTTCCCATCATCGAGCGGCTGATCGAAGCCAACGGTTGGCGCGACGCGTATCGAGTCCTGGCAGCGGTCTCCGGAGTCTTGTTAGTCATCGCCGCGGTGGGAGCACATCGGCCCCCCGGTTCAGCCGCGGCTCCCCGACCAATCCGCGAGATCATCCGCGGGCGTCGTGACTTCTGGTTTCTCTACGCCTCCTCACTCTTCCTCGCAGCGGCGCTCTTCACGCCCTTCGTGTTCATGGCCGACTACATCGACACCACCGAAGCGTCGGGCTCCGCCGCCGTCCTCCTCGGACTCATTGGCATGGCGTCGATCATCGGCCGCCTGGGACTCGGTGCGCTCGCCGGCAGAGTGGGAATCGTTGGGCTCTACCGACTGTCGTCCCTGGGCCTCGGACTGAGTTTTCTCATCTGGATCGTTGCGGACGCGAACTACGCGCTCCTGATCGCCTTCGCGATCGTCCTCGGCGTCTCCTACGGCGGGATCATCGCACTGTCTCCAGCCGTTGTGGCCCAATTGTTCGGCACCATCGGCATGGGCGGTGTCTTGGGAGCGCTCTACACCGCCAACGGCCTCGGCGGCCTCATCGGCCCACCAACGATGGGACAAATCATCGACTCGTCAGGCCACACCGCAGCCCAATGGGCCGCCCTCGCCTCCGGTCTACTCGGGACTGCGCTGCTCTACCGGCTCAAACCCCAAGCTGGGTGACTGGCGTCCGGCGACGGGACTTCCTAGCGCCTGGCCCACCATTCGGCAGCGACCTCGGCGCCAAGTTCTGCACATTGGGCTTCGACGAATGCGTCTCGGTCCTTGGCCCTCGGGCTCGTGTAACCGGCACCGATGATTGTCTCCCCGTCGTGGCCGGCAACGTAACGACTCACCCGTTTGCCATGCTCGGAAAGCGTGGTCCAGAGGTCGTAGGGCAGACAGCGGTTGACACCCTCGCTCCGGAACCACGGGGCGAAGTACTCGATATTCGGCATCGAGCGAACATCGTCCGACAGATTCGGGGTCCCACTGTGCCAACACCGATTGTCGCGGATCACAGCCGACCCTGCTGGCGTCGGACACAACGTTGACCATTTCATCCAATCGGGCTCGTCAGCGAGCGTCGGGATGGGGTCGAGCGAGCGCTGCGTACCGGGGATCTGACGGATCGGGCCGTTTTCCCACGTCAAGTCGATCATCGGGAAGTTGATGGTGACGACCGGAACCGGCATCTGCCGAACGGACAAGTTCCCCACCGGATCGTGCGGCTCGACCCAAATGTTGTCGCTGTGGAGACCCTGATACTCAATCGCACCGGGCAACGCGAGGTCACCGCCGCCGCCGCCAACGATGTAGTCAGCCGATCCAAAGATGGCAGTGAGGATCGGTGTCGTGGTGGCGAGATCGATCACGTCGACCCATTCAGGCTCATGCAACCGATGTCTCGATGCCGACGATGAGCCGAACGAATATCGATGCGGTAGACCGCCCGCACCGCCTCCCGCCGAGGCATCGGGGTCAGCCGCAAGAATCTCATCGACGACGCGTTCGGTTGCCCGTTTGAGGTTGGCCAGTCGTCGTGCGTCGAGGGCGTCGGTGACCACGACGAACCCGTCGCGATGGAAGAGTCCAGCAGCCCGTTCGACTTGGTCAGGTGTGCACATCTCGAGCTCGGGAATCCCGTTGTTCAGCCGCAAGGTTTCTCGTAGAGCTGTGACGCCAGGATCGTCACGGCGGCGCTCCCAGCCCACACAGGTCGGGTCTCCGGCAGCGAGGTTGCGATGCTCGGGGGTGGTTTCGACGCCGGCGTACAAGTCGGGTGTCGCCAGCCCATCCGGATTGTCATTGCTCGCGGCGGTCTGGCGCGGCCGATTGACGAAGCCATTCGGCGGCACCGCCGCATTCCACCCGACGGTCGATGTCACAACGACGATTCTGTCAGCCGGAGTTCAGCCTAAGTGTAAACCTCGCCTCGGCCCTAGCCTAGATATCCTGCCGTTGCGGTCGACGGCTCGTACAGGGTCAATCAGTTCTTGCCTTCGATTGCGAGGGCTGGACCTGGGAGGCGCTGCAGCGCAGCATCTCGATACCTCGCTGTAAGACGAGACTGGGTATCAAGCGGGTTGTAGGAACCAAAGGGCCACGTCCACCACACCCCGAGACGCAGAGTTGGAACGGGTGGACCTCTTAGTCAACGAGATCGGAAGCTACCAAGGCACCGTCCAGGAAGAAGAAGGGGCGTCGTTTCTTGAGATCACCGCAGGTGGTTCGTGGCGTATCGAAGCCAACACGGTTGATCAGGCCCCCACTTTTGACGAATCGGCCACTGGTCTCGGTGACTCAGTAGTTTTAGTCACCGGGGATAGTGGCATCGCCGATATCACACACGCTGGTGACAGCAACTTTGCGGTGTTGACCTACCCACTTGCGGGCAGAAGACGGGATCTACTCGTGAACGAGATCGGCAACTACGCCGGCTCAGCTCGCTTTCCAGGACCGGCTCTTATTGAGATCACTGCAAACGGCGATTGGACTATTTCGCTGCAGTAGGAGCGTTATTCACGACAGATGACACCCGCCTGACTCACAAGCCCTATCCCGCCGGCAACGGCAGGGTCGCCGAGCCCAAAATCGTTACTGCTCACCGCCCCGACATCACGGTGCGTTTCGTCAGGCGCGACATAGAGGTCTATAAATCGCTGCTTTGGGTTGGACTAGATGTTCCAAGATCGGCTTGTTGATGTTCCAAACGTCGCTACACGCATCTGAGCTGATCAGGGGATTTAAGGTTTCGCGCCATCCCCCTTCCGGAGGGGATGGTCCGGAACGTGGCGCGAAACTCCACACACATTCTTTTCGCATCTGTAGCGAAGGCTAGCGGCACGCCTTCGGGGGCAGAGCTACCGATTTCAGGCGAATGAGACGTCGACTCTCGGTTCTAAAGCAAAGCAGGGCGCGCAAGGAATCTCCAAGAATCCCAGCTCAGCGATGTTGGACCGCGTCAAGCTGATTGGGCTGATTCGACCGTTGGACCGGCTACGGGCGACTGGTTGGTCAGGGCGGCTCAGTGCCTGGTGATGCCAACAGTCATGTCGGCTCCCGGCACGGGCACGTAAGCGCGGAGTATGGCGTAGAACGGTCGCCCGGTGGGGATGGCGTTGTGGCCCTTGCCATTGGGGCTGAGGATGATGCGGTAAGTGCCGTCGGGTTCTGGCTCAGCGCTGTAGGTGGTGCGGTCGTATACCCCGAGGTCGTTCGGGATGAGCAGTTTGGTGTCGCTGTCGTACACGGTGATCGAGAAGTAGCCGTCGCCCTTCACGATGCCCTGCGGTACGGTCAGCTCGTAGGTGTCGTTGCCGGTTAACGGTGCGCCGTCCGCGTCGGTGAGAATGGTTCCGTAGCGCACGGTGTCGCTCGGCGTCCCGAGTTGCCCGATCATCACCCCGCCGGCGAGGGTGATGTCGCCGACATCGCCTGAACACTTCCCGAACGCTTCATCGGGGTTGAGAAACGGAATGCCGGCCGCAATGATTGCCCGCCCGGCTTCTTCGACGCCTGGTGAGAATCGCTGGACGGGACGGGTCATGTCGCCGCTTCCGCCTTCCATCCGGATGCTCGGGTGGAGGGCCTGAACCTCGTCCAGGTTGTCCACGACGACCATACGAATCAAGATGAGCCCCTGATCGGTCTCAAGCTCAACGATGGTGTAGTCACCGTTGGGGACTTCTTGACCCGGCCGAATGAGCAGGATTGGGCGTGCGGGGTTGACGATCACCGCAGGGACGTTGTGGAGCATGTCGAAGACCGACACAGAGCAGAACAGCTCATATTGCGGCGCGTGGACAATGGCTGGACCGTCCGAAAGGCTGAACCAGCAGTAGCCGTAGTCGACTGTTGCCTGCGGGGTGACCACGGTGACATCGGTTGGATCGACCAGCCCAGTGAAGCTGAACGTGCCGGGTTCATGATTCTCGAGCCATATTTTCATCATCCGAACCTGTTCCCGATTCGGAAACTCTCGGATGTACGCCTCGGTGGTGTCTTGGCCGCTGAGGTTCGCTTCGTGGATCGATCTCATTGTTCTTACTTCCTCCGGTACTGAGTTGTTCGGGCCCCACAATAATGCTTGCTGTCGCATAGCCGCCCTCGCGGTCTATAAATCGCTGCCTTGGGCCGGACTAAATGCTCCAAGATCGGCTTGTTGACGTTCCAAACGCCATTACGCGCATCTGGGCTGAGCAGGGGATTTACAGTTTCGCGCCATCCCCGCCACACAGGACATCGATGTGCGGCGCTTCCGCAAGCTTGTCGAGAATGCGCGCACCGTGTTGTCATACGACCCAGTCGAAGCTCAACGATGGCTCTCGGAAGCGTTGGCACTGTGGCGAGGTCCGGCCCTTGCGGACTTCGCATTCGCGGACTTTGCTGCGTCCGAGATGCAGAGCTTGGAGGAGGAGCGGTTGGCAGCCAGCGAACTGCTCTACACCGCCGAGTTGGCTCTTGATCACCATGTCAGCGTGATTCCTCGATTGTCTTCGCTCGCCACCGAGCATCCATATCGCGAGAAGCTGCACGCGTTGTTGATCACCGCGCTCTACCGGTCGGGACGGCAGGCCGACGCCCTCGAAGTATCCCAGGATCTTCGTCGGCGACTGCGTGACGAACTCGGCCTCGATCCATCACCCGAAATTGTTGCCCTGGAATCCGACGTGCTGCTCCAGAGCGCGTCGCTGCTGCCGTCGTCGGTCTTGGACCAGGACAGCTTCGAACACCGAACGACGTCGGCGCCTGTCCCGACCGGATCAGCACGACGTCTCGGCAACCTGCCGCTCGCCCTTGACTCGTTCGTCGGACGCGAGAGCGAGCTGGACGAGATCCAGGGGCTCATCGGGCAGCACCGCCTGGTGATGCTGGCCGGTCCGGGCGGGACTGGGAAGACGCGTCTCGCCGTGGAGGCGACGCGGCCGCTGACGGACCGCTTCGCCGATGGGGCCTGGTTCATCGCTCTCGCATCCGTCGGCTCGTCAGGACTCGTCGCCACCGCCATGGCGGAACCGTTCGGGCTCCGGCCGACTGAGCTCGACGTCGACGACCTGCTCGTACAACACCTCCGCGACCGTCAGGCCCTGCTCGTCGTCGACAACTGCGAGCACGTGCTGGACGGAGCGGCCGAGATGGTGCGTCGAATCCTCGAGGCGGCACCCGAGGTCACCATCGTCGCGACGTCGCGGGAACCGATGGGGCTGTCCGGCGAGGCAGTCCTCCGGGTACCCACCCTCGGGCTCGAAGCGACCGGACCTGGTCGGTCTCCGGCCGTCGAGCTGTTCGTCGAGCGGGCCGAAACGGCCCGGGTCGGCTGGTCGCCGAACGACGAGGATCTCGCCGCTATCGAGATGATCTGTGATCGGTTGGCCGGCATCCCGCTCGGGATAGAGCTCGTGGCGGCACGAATCCGCAGCATGACGCCGATCGAGATCCTGGAGGTGCTCGACACGTCGGGCACCAGCCGGTTCGCCTCGACCAAGTCAGAGTTCGAACGCAACCGGACGCTCGATGCGACGATCGACTGGTCGTTCCAGTTGCTTGGCGGGCCCGAACGACGCGTGTTCCGGCGACTGGCATTGTTCGCCGGGACGTTCGACCTGGCTGCCGCCCAATCAGTCTGCACCTGCAGCGAAATCGAACAACTCAAGGCGGCAGAGAGCATCGATGCACTCGTGGACCAGTCGTTGGTCGTCGCCGAGCACGATGCCGACGGGACCCGCTTCCGGCTGCTGGAACCGATCCGCCAGTGGGCGCTGGAGCGGCTTGCTGAGGTCGGCGAGCTCGACGAGATCCGGCGTCGACACGCCGACTGGTACACCGACCTGATCGACCGCCTGGCACCATTGACGATGGGGCACGAGCAGGCCTCGGCCTTCCGCAGAATCCGTGCCGAGTACCCGAACATCCGGTTGGCCTTCGAGACCCTCGTCGAGTGCGATGAGCCCGACGGCTACCTCGATCTGGCCTTCGGCCTGTACTGGTTCTGGGCCCACGAGGGCCTGCACCTCGAGGCGTGCGAGAGGTGTCTGCGGGGGCTCGATCTGGCCGCAGGGTCGAGCGCCGATCTCCAGCGCCAGGCTCGGGTTGCGTTGGTGGGCACCAATTGCGGCGCGTGGACCCGGCTGCCCGCAGCGCTCAACATTGCCGACCGATTCGATGCGTTGGCGTCAGAGCTCGGGACGGATCACGCCATGGGCTGGGCCCTGCTGATGCGGGGCGCTGTGACACTCAATCTCGAAGGTGCCGAGAACGGCCGCGCCGGCGCCTTCCTCGAGGCAGCGCGGGAACGGCTGGATGCTCGAAATGAGCAGACCTGGTTCGATCCGCGTTGGGAGCGCGCGATCCATCTCGTCATGTATGCAGCGACGCTTCCCACCGGGCCGGCTCGGGTCGAGGAGTTCGAAGAGGCAGCCGACCTCTTCGAGACCCTCGGGGACTCCGCCGGGCTGGCCATGCACTATTCCCAGAGTCTGCAACTCGTCGAGTGGCTCGGCGAGGAGCGAACGGCGGATCTCATGCACAAGGGCATGTCCGTCGTCACGTCGCCCAGCTGGGCTTCTCTCTGCCAGTCCCGGGCCGGCCTCTTGCATCAGCGACGAGGGGATCACATCGCAGCCGTCGTGGATCTCGACGCAGCACTCCGCTTCAAGATCGACATCTTGGGGACCATGTACGGCCCGGATGCCCGGTCGCTCGCGGTCTCGCTCGGGGAGATCGGCCGCCTGCGAGAAGCAGAACAGTTGATGTTGGAGGTGATCGATGTCGGACTGCAGGACGTCAACGAGACCGAATCGCTCTACACGCTCGCCGCGTTGGCGTCCCTCCTGGTGATGCGGAGCGACAACGAGCTCGCCGCCCAGGCGCTCGGCCGAGCAGGTGGTCAACACGATCACTTCGTCACGCATCCGAACCGGACCAGAGAACGTCTGGTCGAGCGGCTGGGCGAGCAAGCCGTCGTCGTTGTCGAGGAGAAGGGCGCGCATCTCGACACAACCGTCTTGCTCGAGCGCATCCGCTCGGCGCTCACCCGCTAGCGGAAGTTCGACGTGTCAGTCGATGTACTCGACTCCCATGTCGTTCAGCTTCTGACGCAGCCCGTACACGTCGACACCGAGTTCGCCGGACTCAAGCGTCACGCGCATCTTCTCTTCCCTCGCCAGCCGTGCATCTGACCGCTCCAGCGCCCAGGCTGCGTCAGCTCGTTCGACGATGACCACGCCGTCGTCGTCAGCGCACACCACGTCGCCCGGCTGCACCGTGACTCCACCCAAGATGACCGGAACGTTGACCGAACCCGGGGAGTTCTTGACCGTGCCCTGACACGACACGTGCTGGGCCCACACCGGAAAGCCCATTGACCGCAGATCAGCGGTATCACGAACCCCAGCATCGATGATCAGGCCGCGCACGCCGCGCGCCATGAGTGACGTGGCCAGGAGGTCTCCGAACATGCCGTGCGTCGACGGCGCGGTGTTGGCAACGACGAGGACATCACCGGGCTGACACATCTCGACCGCAGCGTGGATCATGATGTTGTCGCCCGGATGGCTGAGCACGGTGACCGCCGACCCGGCGATCTTCGTGTCGAGTTGGATCGGCTTGAGGTGCGGCCCGACGTATCCCACGCGACCGATCGCTTCGTGCACGGT
>JABJAB010000108.1 GCA_018666235.1 Ilumatobacter sp. | reverse complement strand
TGGGACGGATCCGACATCTTCGGCGCCGGCACGCTCGACCGTCCATGGAACCCGGCCTCTCGGACGGGCGACGCCGCGATGGATCCCATGGCGGCCGCCAAGCTCAAGATGAGTGCGGCATTCGAGTTCATCGACAAGCTGGGCGCCCCGTTCTTTTCATTCCACGACATCGACATCGCACCCGCTGGCGGCTCATTCGCCGAAACATGCCGCTTCTTCGACGAGATGGCCGACGAGGCCGCTGGCCACATGGAACGGACTGGCATCGAGTTGCTGTGGGGGACCACCAACGCCTTTTCCCATCCGCGCTTCATGGCCGGGGCTGCAACCAACCCGGACCCTGACATGTTCGCCTACGCCGCGGCGCAGGTCGCGCATTGCATGAACGCCACGCATCGCCTCGGGGGCTCGAACTACGTGCTGTGGGGTGGGCGTGAGGGCTACGAGACCTTGCTCAACACCGACATGAAGCGCGAGCTCGACCAGCTGGGCCGATTCATGAACATGGTCGTGGAGCACAAGTACGCGATTGGTTTCCAGGGCACGCTCTTGATCGAACCGAAGCCGATGGAGCCGACCAAGCACCAGTACGACTACGACGTTGCCACCGTGCACAGCTTTCTCCAGACGTACGGACTTGCCGACGAGATCAAGGTCAACATCGAGGTCAACCACGCAACGTTGTCCGGGCATGACTTCCATCACGAGGTCGCTACCGCGGTCAACGCAGGCATCTTCGGTTCGATCGATGCCAACGCCGGCGACGACCGGCTCGGCTGGGACCTCGACCTCTTCCCCAAGTCGGTCGAGCAGATGACGCTCGGCATGCTCGAAATTCTGCGGGGCGGCGGATTCACCACCGGTGGCCTGATGTTCGACACCAAGCTGCGCCGCCAGTCGATCGCCCGCGACGACCTCTTTCTCGGCCACATCGGCGGGATGGACACGATGGCCCGCTCACTGCTTGCCGCGGCCTCGATCATCGAAGACGGCGAGATCGATCGCCGCCGCGCCGACCGCTACGCCGGCTGGTCCAACGAGCAGCGCATTCTCGATGGCGAGGTCACGCTGCAAGCGCTGCATGACGCCGTCCTCGGCGACGAGACCTTCGACCCGCAGCCGGTGAGCGGTCGCCAAGAGGCGATCGAGCACGTCGTGGCTCGCCACATCGAACGCATCCGATAGCCGCTCCCCGTTTGCGTCGCGATTACTGCCGGCCAGCGGCCCCTGGTGGGTACGCAAACGAAATGCTCGCGGGATCACCGCAATTTGCACTACGGCGGTAGGAGTAATTGCCGACGGCGCGTAGAATCAAGCCCGTGACCGCTCCCCTCTTTCGAGTTGACGACCTCCACGCACAGCCTGCCGAGTCCCCCACAAGCAGCGCAGAAGACGCACTCCTGCGTGGGCTCAACCTGACCGTCAAGGCTGGTGAGGTGCACGCCATCACGGGGCCGAATGGATCAGGTGCGCCAGCGCTCGGCGCAACCCTGATGGGATCCAACCAGTACAAGGTCACCAGCGGCACGATCGAGTTCAAGGGCGACGACATCACGGAGTGGCCGGTCGACGAGCGAGCCAAGGCTGGCATGTTCCTCGCGTTCCACGACCCCCAGGTGATCCCCGGCGTCTCGGTCATCCAGTTCCTCCGCCAGGCCACGTCGACTCGCACGGGCATGGACCTCTCGGTACCCGAACTGCGCCTCGCCACAACTGATTGGATCGAGCGCCTCGGCATCGACCCAGCCTTCGCTGATCGACATCTGAACGAAGGGTTCTCCCCCGTCGAATCGGCGAACAATGAGATCATCCAGATGGCCATCCTCAAACCCGAGGTCGCAATCCTCGACGCGACCGCTGCGGGGTTGGACATCGACGTCCTACGGATCGCCGCACAGGGAATCCGCAACGTCCGCACCGACCAGCCCGACATGGGTGTCGTGCTGATCACGCACGACCCGCAACTGCTCAGCGAGGTCACTCCCGACCACATTCACATCCTCGTCGACGGCCACATCGCGGCCAGCGGCGGGATGGAACTTGCTACTCAACTTGAGCAAGACGGGTACGACGCCTTCCGTCTGGCGAGCGCGGTGCAGGCGTGAGTGACACGGCAATGGCCTTCGACCAGGACGCCATCAACGAGCAGTTCCCAATCTTGTCGAGAGAGATCGATGGTGCACCCCTCGTGTATCTCGATTCGGGCAACACGTCCCAGAAGCCACGCCGCGTCATCGACGCGATGTCGAGCTTCATGGAGAACACCTACGCACCGATCAACCGCAGCTCATACCGGCTCGCCGGCGAAGCCACTGAGGCATACGAACAGGGCCGAATCGCGATTGCTCGACTGGTCAACGCGAACTCACCCGACGAAGTGGTCTTCACCAAGAACGCCACCGAGTCGATGAACCTCATTGCCATGGCCTGGGGCCGCGCCAACCTCGACAAAGGCGACGTCGTGGTCCTCACCGAGATGGAGCACCACGCCAACATCGTGCCCTGGATGATGCTCGTTCAGGAGCGCGGCATCCAGATCCGCTGGGTCCCGCTCACCGCCGACGGCCAACTTGACCTGACCGACATCGACACCATCCTCGACGGTGCTAAGGTCTTCTCGTTCACCGCAATGAGCAACGTGCTCGGCACGATTACACCGATCACTCTCCTGTGCAACAAGGCTCATGCCGCCGGCGCGCTTGCCGTCGTCGACGCCTGCCAGTTCGTCCCCCACAACGTCACCGACGTGCAATCTTGGAACGCCGACCTCGTCGCGTTCTCCAGTCACAAAATGTGTGGACCGTCCGGCATCGGGATGTTGTGGGGACGCATGGAGATCCTTGACGCGATGCCCCCGTTCCTCGGTGGCGGCAACATGATCGACACCGTCACGTTCGACGGATTCACCACCGCACCGGTTCCGGCGAAGTTCGAGGCCGGTACACCCCCGATCGTCGAAGCTGTCGGCCTCGCTGCCGCTGTCGAGTTTCTCGAGTCGGTCGGCATGGCCAACATCCGGCAGCACGAGATGGACCTCAGCCGCTACACCCTCGACACGCTCAACGAGCGCTTCGGCGACGACATCACGATCTACGGGCCCGCCAACGTCGAGCAGCGCGGCGGCGTCTTCAGCTTCGCGTTCCGCGATCTCCATCCCCACGATGTGAGTCAGGTCCTCGACGAACGCAACGTGTGCGTCCGCGCCGGACACCATTGCGCCAAGCCCCTCATGAAGACCCTGGGAGTCAACGCGACGACCCGGGCAAGTGTGTACCTGTACAACACGACTGACGACATCGATGCACTGGCCGACGCCCTCGACAGTGCCACCGATATCTTCGGGTTCTAGACCGACACTCCGGGAGCGACAGATGCCAGGCCTCGAAGACCTCTACCGAGAAATCATCCTCGACCACTACCGCACCCCACGCAATCGTGGCGAACTCGAACCACCAGCGATCAAGGCCGACGGCCACAACCCGCTGTGCGGCGACGACATCACCGTCTACCTCGACCTCGACACGTCAGCGGGCACAGGCGACGACGCCGTCATCCGCGACATCAAGATCGGCGGCCAAGGCTGCTCGATTTCACAGTCCTCAGCCTCGATGATGAGCCAGGCAATGCTCGGCAAGTCAGTCGGCGACGTGAACGCCCGGATCCGCCGATTCAAGACAATGATGGGGATCGAAGGACTCGATGAGATCGAGAGCGATGCCGACATCGACCTCGGCGACCTCGAAGCGCTGCAGGGCGTCGTGAAGTTCCCGGTTCGCATCAAGTGTGCGGTCCTCAGC
>JABJAB010000015.1 GCA_018666235.1 Ilumatobacter sp. | reverse complement strand
CGCTTGCCGTTGCTCGTACCGGTTTCGTAGATGTACTTCGCGATCGGCGTCGAGCCCACGAAGCTCACTGCTTGGACATCGTCGTGTTCGAGCAAGCGGTCGACCGCCACCTTGTCACCCTGCACAATGTTGAAGCACCCGTCCGGGAGCCCGGCCTTCGAGAGCAGTTCGGCGATAAACATCGTCACCGAGGGGTCCTTCTCACTCGGCTTGAGCACGAATGTGTTGCCGCAGGCGAGGGCATTGGCAAACATCCACATGGGAACCATCGCCGGGAAGTTGAACGGCGTGATGCCGGCGACGACGCCGAGCGGTTGACGGATCGAATACACGTCGACACCAGTCGCTGCCTGCTCGGAGTAGTCACCCTTGATGAGCTGCGGGGCGCCACATGCAAACTCGATGTTCTCGAGACCGCGCGCGACCTCGCCGAGCGAGTCGGACAGGACCTTGCCATGCTCAGCAGTGAGCAGCATCGCGATTTCCTTGCGGTTTGCGTCGACGAGCTCACGCATGCGGAAAAGGACTTCGGCGCGCCGCGAGAGCGACGTCGATCGCCACGCCGGGAACGCTGCGGCCGCCGCGGCAACGGCGGCATCAACTTCGGCAATCGAAGCGAGATCGACCGCGCCGGTCTGAGTTCCGGTCGCCGGGTCATAGACCGGAGCGGAGTTGCCTGACGTCGACGCGACGACGCGACCGTCGATCCAGTGACTGATTCGGTTCATGGCGTTGGTTCCTTCAGTTGTTCATCGAGTTGTTGAGGTGTCCGGCGCTCGTCGAGCGCACGACGCACGATCGCTGCGTCGGAGGGCGAGGAGAGTCCGTCGACCGGTTGATCGGCGTCGAGGTCACCCGGAAAAGCGTATCCCTCCGCGGAGGCCGAAATCGCCCGATCGAGACAGGCTCGATCGACGCCAGCATCGAGTCGCGCGAGCAAACTCGGATAGATCGCTCTGACCATGGCCCGCCGGTCGATCGCCTCCATGGCTCGCCCAAATGCGGTACTGACCTGCAGCAGGTTCGCCATACGGCGGACATCGGCGGTGCGGTTCGTTCCAGCGCCGTGGAACACGGCCGGGTTGAAGAACACTGCATCACCTTTTGCGAGCGGCAACTGGCGATGGTGCTCCGCGAAGTACTCCTTGAAATCATCGCGACGCCACGCCACGTAGCCGGCGTCGTACTTCTGGGAATGCGGCATGTACATCGTTGGTCCCGTCTCGATCGGCATGTCGCAGTGCGCCACCGCGCCCTGCAACGTGAGCAACGGAGACAATCGGTGAATGTGCGCCGGGTATTCTTCGGCGACGTCGTCCTCCATGAACCCGAGGTGGTAATCGCGGTGAGGCTGCTGCGCTTTCCCACCCGGGTTGACAACGTTGACCTGTGAGGTCATTTGATAGTTGGGGCCGAGCCACGCGAGCGAGGCCAACGCAATCGCATCGTTGGCGTAGTAGTCGACGAACACGTCCGGGTCGGCAATGGCCAGTTTCTCGAGCGCGTTCCATACCCGATCGTTGTCGCCCGCCGTCGCGAAGTGGTCACCCACCTCACCCTTGATCTCGCGTTCGCCATCGATGATTGACTCGAACGCAACCGTTGCTGCATCGATGGTCCCAGGTGCGACTGCCCCCTCCAGAACCACGATTCCCGGACCATTGCTGAGCACCTCGGCGATCTCACCGAGGCATTCTTTACTCGGGGTCAGCGCCGCAGCGTCATAGATGACCACGCCCTGCTCGCTACGGCTCGCATGCGGGTAGTCATCGATGTCGGTTGGACGCTCGACGATCGCACGGAACTCGTCGAGCGAGCATCGAGCAGCTTCGAACCATGCATCAGCCATGATTGGCCTCCTTGTTGAGTGCGACGAGTCGCTCGAACCGTGGCCGAACGAGCGTCTGCAACAGATCAGCTCGATCTGCAGCTGGAGCGCGAACAGCCTCGCCCCACAGCGCACGACCTACCATAAACCCCGAGCAACCCGCCGCGTTGGCCACCGCGATCTGATCGGCGAAGTCATCGAACGATCCGCCCCCCGACAACATCGCCCACGGGACCTCAACTGCGGCGGTGACCTGTTCGCACGCTGCCGGCGAACCGGGAAACGGCAGCTTGAGCAGATCCGCACCGAAGGCAGCAAAGCGCTCAGCGGTCTCAACGATCAGCTCGGATCGACGGCCGGGGGTGGCCAGACCATAGAACAGCGGCTCGAGCGCGATCGGTAAGTCGTGGGCGTGGCACTCCTCGACCATCTGGATGGCGAACGCCTCCTGTTCGCCAACCAGCCGTCCGTCGGGGCGGTACGGCAGCAGCAACTTTGCCGACGACGCGCCGGAGGCTTTGGCCAATTCCGGCGACCACCCGTCGAGCAACCGCGTTGGTTCCGCCTCCGGATCATCGAGGTAACCCTGCGCTTCGAGAGCTGCCAGGAACCCGACCCCTGCGGGAAGAACCCCTGCGTCGAGCACCTGCGGGATCGAGTACTCGGGTTCGAGCATCACCCCGGTGGCGAGATCCGCGAGGCTTTCCACCACTTCGATCTTCAGATCCGTGATCGATGCGGCATCGATCGACGCTGGATCGTCGGGAGCAAGGAACTCGCGGAGCGAATCGCGATGGTCGATCGCCAAGATCGAGAAGCGGCCCGCGCTGTCGGTCAGACCCGGTGTGGTCATTCTGGTTTCGAGACGACGGGAAGATCCCATGCTTCGTGGTCCCAGTTGTCTTGGATCCACAGGTGCGCGGGGTCGAAACACGGCGGCGTCGTACGTTCGTCGTCGTACAACTCGCCTGCGAGATAGTTGAGGAACATCATGTGCGAACTCGGACACGCGACCGAGGAGTGATACCCCTTGGTCACCAGCACCGCCTCGCCATCACGGGCGCTGAACAGCTCGTCGAAGTCTTCGTCGTCGCGCCAGTTGCGCTGCATGACGAATCCGTTGTCCGGTGTGACTCGGAAGTAGTAGACCTCTTCGAGGTAGGGCGATCCGTCACGACCGTCGTGGCAATGCGGCGCCCAGCCCGACCAGGTGCCTCGCGGGACGTAGACCTCATAGAGAATGAGCCGTTCGGCGTCAATCGGCGGGGCGAGCACGTGGTTGACATGGCGGTATGCCGAACCGCCACCGCGGAGCTCCTGCTTCATCTCCTTGGGCTCGATCAACCGGGTCGGGTACTTGCCCTCCGCCGGCGCTGAGCCGATGGAGAATTCGAACCCGCCCTCGGAGGCGACCACGTTGATGGCGTCGCCCGGCGTGACGTAGACGATGTGGGGCATCTCTTCGAACACCGAAGTTCGGCTGATCTCGAAGGTCTGCCCTCCGGCGGTCACTGTGCCGGCTCCTGAGATTGGCACGATTGCGGTCTCTTCGTCGGGCCGCGTGGACGTGTGGGTGTCGCCTGCCTCCAACTCGACGACGGCGAAGCTCAAAAAGTCCCACCCGGCGTTGTCGGGCGTGATGTCAATGCGGACTGAGCCATCCGGGTTGCGGGCGCGATGGTGGGCCAGGTCGGTGTTGCGCATCGGGCCGACCGGGCGGGCGTGACGCAGTGGCTGGCCGGAGTGTGACAGTGGTTCGCTCATCTCAGGGTCTTCCGTTCAGTTGTCGATCTCGGCAATGCGGACCGGGCGGTTTTCGGTCATCGAGCGCTGCGCCGCTTGGGCGATCACGAGTGGGGCTCGACCGTCTGCCCCCGAGGCCGGGCTCGCCACGTCGCTGCGCACGTAGTCGAGGAAGGCAGCCCACTGGTCGAGATAGCTCTGCCCATAACGCTCGAGGAAGAAGTTCTGGAGCGGCGGCCGCCGATACCCAGCCTCTGTGGCCAGCACGCTGTTGAAGTCGTGGTAGTTGTCCGAGGCTGCCTTGCCCAGATTGCCGAATGCCTCGACGCGCTGGTCGTAGCCATATGCCGCACGTCTGCTGTTGTCGATGGTGGTCAGGGCGCCGTTTGCGTGGGTGAGCAACACAACGCCCGTGTCGATGTCGCCTGCCTCGCCAATGGCCGGGTCGACACGAACAGCTCCGCGCGCGTAGACCTCGACGACGTCGCTGCCGGTGACGTACCGCGCCATGTCAAAGTCGTGAATTGTCATGTCGTTGAACATTCCGCCAGAGACGCGGATGTACTCGATGGGCGGTGGTCCTGGGTCGCGGCTGGTGATGCTGCACAGGTGCACGTCGCCAACGGCTCCGTGTTGCACTGCGTCGGCGACGGCTTTGTGGCTCGGGTCGAACCGCCGGTTGAAACCGATCTGGAGCTTGACGCCAGCATCGGCGACGGCGTTGAGACCACGGTCCACCTCTGCCAGGTCAAGCGAGATCGGCTTCTCGCAGAAGATCGCTCGGCCGGCGACTGCCGCAGCGACCATGGCATCGACATGGGTGTCGGTGCTGGTGCAGATCGCTACTGCGTCAACGTCTTCTGCGTTGACGGCATCATCGAGTGACGAGGCGACTCGAACGCCGAGGTCGCCAGCCACGGCCTGCGCCGCGGCCTCCACGACATCGAAGACGACGCTGACGGAGGCTCCGGGAACCTGGCGAGCAAGCATCTCAGCATGCATCTTGCCGATGCGGCCACAGCCGAGCACGGCGAATCGAACGGGAGTGTCAGGCACGACGTTGGCCCTGCTTTCCAGTGGCAACGTCATCGTGGGCAGCGACGACGGAGGGACGATTCGACACTTCGGGGACGCCCACTTCCCAGTACGTTCCGCCCTCAGTCCATTCGTAGCGATGGGTCTGCAGCGCAATCACGTAGGTCCGATCAGATGCTCGAGCTCGATCCATCGCCGACTCCAATTCCGTGACCGTGTGCACGGTCTCGGCGTTGCATCCTTGCGCCTTGGCCAGCATCTCGAAATCGACGCGGACCTCGGTGTTGGGCCCCTTGCAGTCGTCGAGGAGATTGTTGAACGGCACGCCACCCTGATTGATCTGCAACCGATTGATGACCGCGTACCCGCCGTTGTCGCAGATGATCACGATCATTTTGTGACCACCGATGACCGAGCTGTACAGGTCGGAGTTGAGCATCATCGTCGAGCCGTCACCGACAAACACGATGACCTCGCGGTCTGGCATCGCCATCTTGGCGCCCCAGCCACCGGCAATCTCGTAGCCCATACAGCTGAAGCCGTATTCACAGTCGAAGCTGTTGATCTCGTCGGCGCGCCACCCGTTGTTGACCTCGCCCGGGAATCCACCGGCAGCCGCCAACACATAGTCGCCAGGTTGCTTGTTGCGGTCGACAGCGCCCACGACTTGAGCGTAGGTCACGGGTTCCCCGGCCGCGACGGAGTCGTCGCTTGGCGCAGCAATCTTGTCGATGTACGCGTGGTAGCCGGCCCGCTCTGTGGCTGCTCGCTCGGTCCATGCTGCATCGACGACCCAGTCGGCAAGAGCGTCAGTGAGTTCCTCGAGCCCAGCGCGGGCGTCAGCAACCAGTGGCAAGGAACGCCGCTTGCGGGCGTCGAACCTCGCAGCGTTGAGCCCAATGATCGTCACGTCCGGGTGCTGGAACAGCGTCCACGAACCAGTGGTGAAGTCTTCCAGGCGGCTTCCGACTGCAAGAACCACATCGGCCTGGGCTGCAAGCGCATTGGCGGATTCGCAGCCTGTGACGCCAATGGGTCCCGCGTTCAGTTCGTGTGCTGCGACGAGGCTTGCCTTGCCCGCAACGGTCTCGACCACCGGAATGCGATGCCGCTCGGCAAATGCGAGGAGCGCTGCTTCAGCAAAGGAGTAGTGGACACCACCGCCAGCGAGGATCAGTGGTTGCTTGGCGCTGCGCAACGCATCGACCGCTGCTGCGAGTTGACCCCGATCGGGTCGGGCCCGAACGATCCGATGATGCTGTGCAGCAACAAACTCGTCAGGCACGTCAAATGCCATGGCTTGCACATCTTGAGGCAGACCGAGGAATGCCGGGCCACAGTCAGCGGGATCGAGCATGGTGTCGATCGCCTGAGGCAGCGACGTGAGCAGCTGGTCGGGCATGGTGATGCGGTCCCAGTAACGAGCGACCGGTCGGAACGAATCGTTCACCGTGGTCGACGGCACCCCGAAATGTTCGACCTGCTGCAAGACCGGATCCGGAGTTCGCGAGGCAAAGGTGTCACCCGCGAGCAGCAACAATGGCAAGCGATTCGAGTGAGCCACTCCTGCGGCCGTGACCATGTTGGTCGCGCCGGGCCCGATCGACGATGTCGCCGTCATGATTTGCCGGCGCCTGACCGCCTTGTTGTACGCGGTCGCGGCAAGCGCCATGCCCTGCTCGTTCTGGCCGCGCCACGTCGGCAGTTCGTCCTTGCGTTCTTCAAGGGCGTGCCCGAGGCAGGTGACGTTGCCGTGACCGAAGATGCCGTAGACCCCTGGAAACAGCGACGCTGTGCTGCCGTCACCAAGTTCGGTGGTTTGAGCGATGAGATGGGCAACGATCGCCTGAGCGACCGTCAATCGTTGGGTCCCCATTGGGTGACTTCTTTCGTTCGATTCGTTTTCGATTCGTGTTCGACCAGAGTTCAAGCGAGACGCTGCACGGGTTCCCAGCGCTCGGACTCCCAGCTCTGCAACAGGGCAGCCTGAACGCTGACGTAGTCGATTGCCTCAGCAAAGCCGGGCTCGTGTTGGCGGCCAGCGGCGACGCTCGACAGAAATTCGTAGTCTTCGATGACCTTGAGGTCCTCGTAGCCGATCGAGTTGGCATCACCGGGCACAAAGTTGCCGTGGTACGGATATCGATCACCGGCGTACACCGTGGTGTATCCGCGAGCCTTGTCGCCGACCAGGTTGAGCTGGAGTTGATTCATCGTCTCAAGATTCCACTTGAGCGAACCCTTGGTTCCATAGATCTCGAAGGCGCACTGGCTTTCTGGCCCGACAATGGTGCGGCTCGCCTCGAAAGTGCCGCGCGCTCCGTTCTCGAACTTCACCATGGCCCCGAAGTAGTCCTCGTTCTCCACCGGACCAGTCGGGTCGTCGGGCGAACCGAGGTCGTAATGGGTGCCACCGGGTTGTGGGATGGGACGGTCAGGAATGTAGGTGTGGCCGGTCCCGACGACTTTTTCGATCGGTCCCACGAGCATGTGCGCGAGATCGATCGAGTGACTGAGGATGTCAGACGACACGCCGTGTCCCGCCCCGTCGAGTTGGAAGCGCCACGAGAGCAGACCCATCGGGTCCGATCCGTACATCGTGAAGAATCGGCCGTTGTAGTTCGTGATGTCGCCGAGCGTTCCGTCTTCGATCAACTGCTTGGCGTACTGCACGAGCGGCGCCCACCGATAGTTGTAGCCAACGCCAGTGATCACACCTGCGGCTCGCGAAGCAGCTTCGATACGTACCGTCTGCTCGGGCGTCCCGCCGACCGGCTTCTCACAGAACACGTGCTTTCCGGCTGCGGCCGCTGCGATGGCGATCGGCTCATGCAACATGTTCGGCGCGCAGACACAGACAACGTCGACATCGGGGTGGTTGACCGCCACGTTCCAATCAGTCGTTCCCTCACGGAAGCCGAACGATTCGACGGCCTCGTCGACCCGTTCTTGCAAATTATCGCTGATGATGATCAGCTCCGGGTCGTAGTCACGCTCTGGGAACAGCGTCGGAATGCGGAGGTACGAGCGCGTGTGGGCTTGGCCCATCCAGCCGAAGCCGATCACGGCAACGCCGATCTTCTTGCGGGTCATTGTGGTCCTTGTTGATGGGGGTGAACGATCGCTGCAGCCGTTGCGACGGCTCCAGCGACATCTCCGTCGGAGGGGTAGAGCAGAGAGCGGCCGACAACAAGGCCACGAACGTTGGGGACATCCATTGCTCGACGCCACTCGTCAAATGCGGTCTCAGGGCGGGGGCCAGGCGTTCCGCCGAGGATCAGTCCAGGCATCGAAGTTGCGGCCATGACGCGCTCGACCTGGGCGGTCGCGGGAAGCTTGAGCCAGGTGTAGGCAGAGCTTGCACCGAGTGCATTAGCGATCCCGACGCACTTCACGAGCGTGTCGTCGTCGGTGTCGAGCACCTTGTGACCGCGTGCATCTGTTGTGTACGGGAGCGGTTCGAGCATCGCCAGCTTCCGGACGGCTGCAAGCTCGGTGATCCAACGGGCGCAGGCCTCGATCGTTGGCTTTGAGCGTTCGTCGTCCAGGTCGATGCGGAGCAACATCTTGGCGCCGTCGAGGCCTTGTTCGACGATTGATGGCACGGTATGGCCCGTCAACTGATCATCGAGTTCCCAGGCCGAGCCCATCAGGCCGCCACGGTTGATCGAACCGATTGCAACTTTGCCATCGAGTGCACCGAGCAGCGCGAGGTCATCGAGAATGTCGGGCGTCGCCATGACGCCATCGACGCCCGGGTCGGCCAGCGCTGTCATCGTCCGCTCGAGCACATCTCGACGGTCGGCCATGACAAACGGTTGACCAGACACCCCGACCATGCCGCGGGCAGGGTGATCGATCGCAATGATGAACGTGTTGCCGTCAGCGGCGAGCAGCGGTCGAGTCGTTCGCGCGCCAAGTGCTGTGGCGATCGCACCTGGATCAGTCGCGCGAGTCTCAAGCAGACCGCTCCATGCCTCGTTGCTGATGATCACCGGATCACTCGATCGGGGACCTCACCGGTCGCCAGCAGGTGATCGATTTCGGCTGATGTCGGCATCTCGTCCGAGCACATCAGGCGACCGGCGACAATCGCCCCTGCAGCGTTGGCGCGGGTCACGATCTCTGCTGGGTCCCAACCCGCGAGCAGCCCATGAGCCAACGAGCCACCGAACGCATCGCCCGCCCCGAGCCCGCACACGACGGGGACGCGGATCGGGTCGACGACGGTGCGTGAGTCAGCAGTCGCAACCATCACCCCATCGCCACCCTGCTTGACGATGGCGATCTGCACGCCACGTTCGAGCATGCGGTCCGCTGCTTCGTCAGGAATGCGCGTGCCGACGGCAATCTCACATTCGTTTTTGTTGCCGACTGCCACCGTGCAGTGGTCAATTGACGGCGAGATGTACTCAGCAGCCTGCTCCGGAGAGTCCCAGAACATGGGTCGGTAGTCGAGGTCGATCACCGTGTGTTGCTTGCGACCGCGAGCCTCAAGTGCTGCCATAGCTGCTGAGCGGGAAGGCTCTTCGGCAAACCGTGACCCAGCCAACCAGAACAGTGGCGCCGAGCGGATGGCATCCATCGGCATGTCCGCAACCGAGATATCCATATCCGGACCTCGCGGCTCCCGATAGAAGTAGATCGACGGCTCTTCGGGCGGCATCAGTTCGCAAAATACGACCGGAGTCAGCAGATCGGGATCAGTCGAGATGAACTCGTCGTGCACGCCGAATTCGCGAAGACCCTGTCGAACGTAGGCACCAAACGCGTCGTCTCCGACGCGATTGATGACGGCGGCTTTGCGACCGAGCCGCGCAGCCGCGACTGCGACGTTGGTGGGACTGCCACCGATCGATTTGCGGAACGTCGAAACGTCAGCAAGGGCAACATTGTGTTGCTCGGGATACATGTCGACCGATGACCGGCCAAATGTCAAGATCTCGAGGTCCTCCAAATCGAAAGGCTCCGAAGGGTTCAACTTGTCGCGCCCGAGTCGCGGAGTTCGTGTTCAAGAGCTTCGAGTTCTGCTCCGCCCGACATGAGACGCGTGAGGTCGTTGACATCGATCTCGTCCTTGGCGAACGAACCCATCGACCGACCCCGATTGAGGATGAGGAACCGGTTCCCCACAGGGTACGCGTGACGCGGATTGTGAGTGATGAAGATCACGGCCAGACCCTGATTTCGGGCCTCGACGATGCGCTTGAGCACCACGCCCGATTGTTTGACACCGAGGGCCGACGTGGGCTCATCGAGAATCAGCACCTTCGCGCCGAAGTACCCAGCACGGGCGATGGCGACAGACTGCCGTTCTCCACCAGAGAGCGTGCCGACCGGCTGTTCGGTGTCACGGATGTCGATGCCCATCTTTGCCATTTCGTCCTTGGCGATCCGCTTCGCCTCTTTCGTGTCGATCCACTTCAACGGCCCGATGCTCTTGGTGGGCTCGGATCCGAGAAAGAAGTTGCGCCACACCGACATCATCGGAACCATCGCGAGGTCCTGGTACACGGTGGCGATACCACTGTCGAGTGCGTCACGCGGAGAGTCGAAGGTGACCTTTTCGCCTGCAAGACGGATGGTTCCCTCGGTCTGCTGGTGCACACCGGCAAGGATCTTGATGAAGGTCGACTTGCCGGCACCGTTATCACCGAGCACACACGTCACCTCACCGGCGGCGACCGACGTACTGACGCCACTCAGGGCAGTGATGCTGCCATAGAACTTCGAGACGCTGTCGAGTTGCAGAAGCGGCTGATCAGACATCGTTGTTCTCCGTGAGTGAATCGAGGGCCATGTCAGAGGTTGGGTTCATCGGCGGATCGCCTCGGCTCGGTTGCGGAGGTACTTGTTGGAAACCACAGCCAGCAGGAGGATCACGCCAATAATCAGGAATCTCCAGTCAGTGTTCCAGCGGGCAGCAGAGATGCCGGCCAACGGCATCGACATGATGCAGGCGCCGATCGCGCCACCAAAGGCTGTTCCGTAGCCCCCAGTGAGCAACGTGCCACCAACCACTGCAGCGATGATGAAGAAGAACTCCTGACCATCACCAGCATTTGATTGAATCGAGTTGATGCGGAACGCAACGAGCAAGCCGACGAACCAAGCAGCGACGGAGACCAGCATGAACAACTGTGTCTTTGTCCTGGCTGCGGGCACACCGACTTGACGAGCGGCTTCTTTGTTGCCACCCACAGCGACCGTCCAGCTCCCGAAACGCGTCCGGGCCAGCACCCACATCATTGTTGCGGTGAATGCGACGAACCAGAAGAGACGAATCGACGTCTTGGCCGGGGGCACCTCCGCAAGTAGTTCCGCCTCGGTGATGAACAGCATGCGGAAAGCAAGTCCGACAAAGATCGAAACAATGCCGAGGATCAACATTCGGCCACCGAGGTGGTCAGCGCTGGCCGATTTGACTCGACGCTCGACGAATCGCGAGACGACGAATCCCCACACGAACACGACGACCGCAGCGAAGAGCAGAACCGAGAACAGCGAGGCCCGGAACTTCGCTGCTTCGGAGTCGATGAAGGTGAGGGCTGCGATGACGACAACCGCGAGTGCCAGTACCGAGGTCACGGCACCCTTGGTGGCCGGACTCGCTGACAGGGCAGCCTGCGACGCCATGGCGATCAAGGCCATACCAGCGGTTACGAACGCAAGCAACAGGATGACTCGAATACCCTGCGTGGTGAACGGGAAGAAGAATTCGTGGGTCGACGAAGAATCGATCAGCACTGCGATGACCGCGCCGAGCACGACGAGTCCGAATCCGAGCCCCAAGAACTTGCGCATCTTCTCGTCAAGGATGACAGCCCCCCGGTCCTCAATCGGCTCGTACCGCCAGCTGACCCAGCCGTGCATTCCGAGAAAGACGGCAACGGCCATGACGACCGCAATCGCGGCGTTGACTCCGACACCGTCGGTGAGATGGAGCGCAATCGCAGCAGCAATGCCAAGCCCAAGGCCGACGATGAACTCAATGAGGCCGGATGACTTGCGCTCCTCGGCACGCTGGAACCAGAGTTCACAGATCGCGAGCAGGACGATGATGACACCAGCAGCAAAGATTGAAATGTAGAAGAGGTCGCGCAGCTCGAACGGGTGCTCATTGCGAGCCCATTCGGCAGCGAAGATCGGTCGGAAGAAGTCGAAGTCGCTTGCCTCGTCGGTTCGGCCGATTTGAATCTGGCCGACGAATCGCTTCGACAGGCCGAGCTTCAGCCCAATGAGTGCGAAGAAGGTTCCGAGTGTGATGATAAAGCTTGGCTGACCGGTTCGTTCGACCATGAACCCATTGAGGTAGCCGATGCCCAGCGCGACCAAGAGCGACAACGGAATGGCGAGCAGCATCGGGAATCCGAGGCCACCGAGTTCGCCCGTCTCTTTGACCAGGTAGATGATCAACATCCCCATTGCCCCAGTCATGGCGCCCGATGACAGGTCAAATTCGCCGCCGATCATCAGCATCGAGACGGCAACCGCCATGATGCCGAGCGTCGCCGCGGTATCGAGCCACGTAAAGGTCTGCCCGACCGTGCCGAACGTGCCCGAGGCCGCCCAGAAGAAAATCCAGATGCCAGCAGCTCCAATGAGGCCGCCCACTTCCGGGCGGACGAAGAGCCGTTGGAATACTGAGCGGTAGGCGAGGCGCTCGTCGCCGCCGGCTGCCGATGCAGCAACGGCAGCATCCGTCGAGATCTCACCGCTTGGCGCCTCAGTCGGTGTCACGGTTGCAGTGTCGGGTGAGTCGTGCTCGTTCACAGGGTCCCTTGCAAGAACTGGTCATGTGACCCTCGGGCCACGTTAATACTCGGAGTGCGTGGGGGGAAGTGGTGCGACGGCGGTGGGATCGGAAAAGTCCGATCCCACCGCCATTCACGTCACGTTCAACACATCATCGATGTACTGAACGTCTGGTGCTGATCAGATCAGCGGGTACCTGCCGCGCTCAATTCGATAACAGCAGTTGCATTGTCAGTTGTCACAAAACCCGGACCCGTAAGGATCGGCAGGCCGCCGCCCAGAGTGTTCTGGTTGGTGACGTTGAGGTACATGAGCAGGACCGGCATGTAGCCCTGCAGGTACTGCTGCTGGTCGACCGTGAAGGCCACGTCGCCTGCTTCGATTGCGCCGAGGAGATCCGGCGTCATGTCGAATCCGCCGATGGTGAGGTCGCGACCGAGGTCCTGCGCTGCGCGCAGTGCCGACATGGTGATGACCGGGCCGACGCCGAGGACGCCGTCGATGTCCGGATCAGCGGCCAGGAAGGCGTTGATGGTGTTCTGCTGCTCGGTGGTGTCTGCGTCGAGGCCCATGAACTCAATCACGGTTTCGCCGCCGAATGTCTCAGCGAGGCCGTTGCACCGTTCTTCGAGGCCGACGTTGCCCTGTTCCTGGAATGCGCAGAGAACCTTGGTTGCTCCAGCATCGTTGAAACGCTCACCGGCACCGTTGCCAGCAACGTCTTCGGACTGGCCAACGTGGGTCAGCGCGCCGATTGCCTGGTAGTCGTTCGCACCCGAGTTGAGGGTGATCACGGGGATTCCTTCGGCAACTGCGGCCTGCAGCGGTCCGACGAGTGCGTCGGGATCGGGCAGCGATGCAGCGATGCCGTCAGAACCTTCCGCAACGGCTGCTTCGATGTCCTGCACCATCACCTGTGCGTCGTTGACGCCCGGCTTCCACACCAGCGTCACGCCGAGGTCTTCAGCGGCGGCATCGGCGCCGCGCTGTACCACGGACCAGAACGGGCCGTCGTCGGAGTGAGTGATCATATGGAAGGTGAGGTCGCCGGCCTGAGTTTGATCGACTTCTTCGGGTGCATCGGTCTCAACCGGCGCTGCCGTGTCGGTCGATGCGGCAGTGTCGGTCGAAGCCTCACTGCTGCTGTCGTCGTCAGAGCCGCCGCAGGATGCAGCGACGAGTGCGATTGCCGGCAGGAGTGCCAGCAGCTTCTTGGATGTCTTCATGTTCTCCCCTTTGTCATGTGTGGATTTCCTCGTCAGCCGAGGCGGGTGCCTCGATCCCCTTGAGGAACTCGATGCTCGCAAGAACATCGAGAAGTGGGCCAGCACCGACTGCAGGTTCACCCGCAGTGATGGCAGCGTCTTGTTCGAGTACATACCATTGGTCGTACCCGCGAGCTTCGAGTTCGGTGACGATGGCACCGATCGGGACGTCGCCACGTCCCAGGTTGCAGAACATCCCGGCCTGCACGCCGTCCATAATCGACTGGTCGCCGGCGAACACTGGTCCAGCGAGATCCATGACGACGTCTTTGAGGTGGACATGGCGGATGCGGTCAAAGGCGATGTCGATGAACTCGAGTGGATCCATTCCACCGATTTGCATGTGGCCCATGTCGAAGGTCCAGCCGACATCAGAAACGTCAAGCAATGCTTCGATGTCGGCGCGAGTTTCGACCACTGTCCGCAGGTGAGGATGAATGGCTTGCGTCATGCCGAACTCGCCCAGGATGTCGTCAACAATCGACAGCGTCTTGGCCGTGAAGTTCCAGTCGTCAGATGTCAGGGCCGTGCGCGGACCCCAATCCCAATCGGTCACAGCCGACGTAACGAAGACGGTGGCACCAGCGGCCGACATCAACTCAGCTGTGCGGCGAGCGGCTTCGATGGTCGCGTCGAGTTCTGCTGCCTCATGCAGCACGAGCGGGACGAAGCCGCCGATCATCTCGAGGCCGAACTCTGCACAGAGATCCTTCAGTTCGGCTGGGTCGGTCGGAAGGTAGCCATCTGAGCCGAGCTCGGTCGCAGTCAAACCAAGCTGCTGCATCTCGCCGAGCACGCGGCGCGGCTGCAATTCAAGACCCCAACCGGGGACTTCGCAGACCCCCCAGCTGATTGGGGCACCAGCGAGCCGCGTCAAAAAATCTGTCACGTTTCTCTCCCCCCGTCGCGAAAAATTAGAGCGCTCTAATTTCCGATGTGGCTACTATGGCTCTTGTCACTACGACGTGTCAAGCCCAGCTGGCATCAACGGACCGGACCCCCTCATATGTCACAACCCACGATGCAACAAGTCGCCGAGCGCGCTGGGGTTTCACTCGCGCTCGTCTCGCTCGTCATGCGGCAGGCACCGAACGTCTCGGACTACCGCCGCCAGCTCGTCCTCGATGCTGCCGAACATCTCGGCTACCGCCCCAACGTCCTCGCTCGAAACCTGGCGAGTCGCCGGACCAACACGATCGGTGTGGTCCTCAACGACATCCACAACCCTTTCTTCGCGGAGATCATCGACGGCATCCAGGCTGCTTCCGACGAAGCCGGTTACCGCGTCCTCATCGGCAACGGAAAACGTTCACCGTCGGGCGAAGCGGAGATGGTGGAAACCTTTCTCCAGTTCCGAGTCGACGGCATCATCACCGCCGGCGCAACGATGCCGATGTCGACCATCGAGGCAGCTTCGGAGAGCACCAAGATGGTGGTGGTCGGTCGGAGCAGTCGAAGCCAGGTCATCGATTCGGTCAACACCGACGATGTCACCGGAGCGCGTCTCGCGGTCGACTATCTGGTCGAGCTTGGACACCGTCGCATCGCACACATCGACGGCGGCACCGGAGCGGGCGCCGAAGCGCGTCGACGCGGCTACTCACAGGCGATGACGGATCATGGATTGTCCGCCGAGATTGTCACGGCCGGCGGAGACTTCACCGAGTCTGGCGGATATCACGCGGCCAGCGAACTGCTGAACCAATCCAGCCGACCCACCGCCATCTTTGCGGCGAATGACTTGTCCGCGGCAGGCGCGCTCGATCGCATCGAGGACGCAGGTCTCGCCGTGCCGGATGACGTCTCCATCGTCGGCTACGACAATACGGCACTCGCCGCAATGCAGCATCTGTCTCTGACGACGGTGAACCAACCGCGAGACGAGCTCGGGCGCCTGGCGGTGGGGTTCATACTCGAACGACTCCGCGACGAGCGCACCGACTCGGTCCACCACATGATTGCACCGGCCCTGGTCAAACGTAAGACGAGCAGCCGCCTGACAGCAGGAGAATCAACATGACCACCGACCCCACGCCGCTTCGAGTCGGCATCGTCGGGACCAGTTGGTGGGCAGACTCGATGTACTTGCCAGCCTTCGCTGCCCATCCCGGCGCCAGCGTGGTCGGCCTCTGCGGGCGTACCGCCGCCACCGCTGAAGCGCTTGCAGCCACGTGGGATGTGCCGTGGTTCTCGGTCGACAGCGACGACTTCCTTGACCCCGAGCGGCTCGATGCAGTGGTGGTGGCGACCGGCACGGATAGCCATGAAGAGCTGACGATGACCGCACTCGACCGCGGACTCCACGTGCTGTGCGAAAAGCCGCTTGCCCCTGACGTCGCTGCTGCAGATCGCATGGCCCGACGGGCCGCCGAGACCGGAGCGATCACGCTCGTCCCGTTCACGTATCGGTACATGCCGACCAACCAGTTCGTGAAGCGACTGATCGACACCGGATACGTCGGCACGCCATTCCATCTCAACATGCGCTACTTCACGGGGTACGCCCGCGATCACGAGTACAACTGGCGATTCGATCAGGAGTTGGCGGGTTCGGGCGTCCTCGGCGACCTCGGAAGTCACTGGCTCCACGTCGCGCGCTGGCTGCTTGGCGAGATCACCCACATCGGCTGCGTCAGCGACAGTTTCTATCAGCGCGGCCCACGACCAGATGGCTCGCCATACGAGCAGAACGAAGATTCCGCTCTGATGACCGTTCGGTTCGCGAACGGAGCCCATGGCTCGCTCCAAGTGTGCGCCGCGAGCTGGGAAGGTACTGAGTTCAACCAGACACACCACCTTGATCTGCACGGAACAGATGGGACGATCTACGCGGTCAACGATTGGTCGAACCTGCAGCAAGTGAGTGGGGTCCGAGCCGATCAGCCCGGTCCAGCGCAGGTGCTCGACGTTCCGGACGACATCTGGAATGGCGCACGTCGCGACCGCGTCCATGACACTTACCGTGATGTGTTCCGCGCAGGCGGTGCAATGGTCGGCGACTGGGTCGACGCGGTGCGCGCTGGCAGGCCGATCGAACCAGACATCGCGGAAGGCGCCATCGTGCAGCATCTCATCGACCTCGCCACACAGAGCGCGGCGGGCGACGGGCGACTCCTCGACGCTCGACGGTGAAGCATCTCGTTGCCGCGCTGATGGCCGTCGCGCTGCTCGGGTGCGACGGCGACTCGGCACCAGACGTTGTCCAGTCCGGCGTCGGCATCGTGGCTGAGGGCTGCGCAGGAACCACCAAAGAATTTGGGAGTGGGATCGCCGTGGACCGCCCAGGGCATGTCGTCACCACCGCCCATACAGTCGCGGGCGCGACGGCGATCACCGTTGTCGACTCCTTCGGCGTCGAGTTTCCTGCCACCGTCGTGTCCTTTGACAAAGACGCGGACCTCGCACTGCTCGACGTTCCAGGCCTCGCTGCACCACCGCTCGCCGTCGGCCGAGCCGAAGTCGGCGACGCACTTGCTGTTGTCTGGTCGCCCGACAACGGCGTGCGCCCAGTGAGCGTGATGATCACCCGCAGACTCGACATCACCATTGAGGACATCTATGTCGAAGATGAGGTCCGCCGGTCCGGCCTCGAACTGGTCGGCGACATCTCCGTCGGCGATTCAGGCGGTGCGGTCGTTGACGGGTCCGGCGACGTCGTCGGAATCATTTACGCACGGTCACGACCGCGGCCCCAGACCGCCTTTGCGACGGACGACGGCGAGTTGGAGCGTCTGCTCAGCGAGCGTCCACTCGACGCCACCGACCGATGCCAGTGAGATGTGCAACAGTGCGGTCGTGAGCATCGATCGCTACGAGTTCCCGTACCCCTCCCCTGCTGCTGTCGCCGAGCACCCGTTCGACCGTCTCGACTTTCGTCGGTACTCATCTGCAGAAATGGCGGGCCGGGCCGATGATCTTCATCAGTTGATGGACCGCCGCCGAAGCGTGCGCATGCTGTCCGACGAACCTGTGCCGGTTGGGCTGATCGAGGCGGCCGTCAGGACTGCGTCGACAGCGCCGTCGGGCGCACACCAACAACCTTGGCAGTTCATCGCGATCTCTGACCCGGCGACGAAGCGCGAGATCCGCCTCGCGGCCGAAGCCGAAGAGCGAATCAACTACGAAGAACACCGGATGAACGATGCGTGGCAACACGAACTCGCACCGCTCGGCACGGACTGGCACAAGGAGTTCCTCGAGATCGCGCCATGGATCGTGGTGTTGTTCGAAGAGCGCTACGGAATTCGCGACGACGGTTCCAAGCGGACGCACTACTACGTCAAGGAGAGCTGCGGTATCGCCGCGGGCATGTTCATCACAGCGCTGCACAACATGGGCTTGGCAACGCTGACCCACACGCCAACTCCGATGGCGTTTCTGACCAAGCTGCTCGGACGCGGCGCACATGAGCGCCCGTTCGTGTTGTTCCCTGTCGGCTTTCCGGTTGAGGATTGCCAAGTCCCCCGATTGGCTCGCAAGCCGCTCGATCAGGTGTTGACCATCATCGGTCCCGATCCGCAATGAGGTCGGCCGACCCTTTGACGAATTAGGCGAGCTTCTCGACGAAGCCTTCGAGTTGGCGCAAGTTGCGACATTCATAGACACCGTCGGTGTAGGTGCCGTACTCGCCAACGATGGAGTCACCGGTATTCCAGTAGCTCTTCGGTTCTGGATTCAGCCAGTACACGTGGCGTGCCTTCTGCTGAATCTCTTTGACCACCCAGCTCTGGCTGGCGTGATAGTTGTTCCGAGCATCGCCAAGCAGCAGCACCGTGGTCTTCGGGCCGACGTCCTTGCCGTACTTGTTCCAGAAGACTTCGAAGGCGTGGCCATAGTCGGAGTGCCCGTCGACCCACACCACATCGGCCTCGGTGTTGACGCGGTGAATGGCTTCGGTGATGTCTTCGGTGGCCTTGAAGTAGTCGGTGACTTCGTCGAGGCCGTCGATGAAGACGAACGAACGAACCTTGCTGAACTGGCCAGAGATCGCATAGACGAGCATCAGCGTGAACCGTGCGAAGGCCGCGACGGAACCAGAGATGTCGGCAACCACCATGAGTTCGGGTTTTGCTGGCCGCGGATACTTGAACTTCGGCTCAGCCGGCACACCGCCGTAGCTGAGTGAGTGTCGGACGGTATTGCGGAAATCGAGCGGGCCCTTGCGGCCGTGCTTACGCTTGCGAGCCAAGCGAGCCGCGAGCTTGCGAGTCAACGGTTGCAGCGACTTCTTCAGTGCCGTCATCTCATCACGGGAGGCGTGCATGAACTCGACGTCTTCGGGCAGCGGCTTGCGGAGCGTCTTGGCCATCGCTTCGGCGCCACGGTCCGCCACGAGGCGTCGACGGATTTCGGCCTCGATCTCACCCTTGAACTTTTCGATCCGGTCGGCGTACTCCTCTTTCTCCAACCGTTCCTCAAGGGAGGTCAAGTCATCGGGAGCGTCCTCTCGCGACTGCTCCATCATCTTGTCGAGCATGCCGTCGAGATCGAGGTTCCGCAGTGTGCGGTAGAGATAGTACGTCCCACCGACAGGGCGTCCCGGCTCCATTCCAGCAAAGCGTTGGACGCTTTGCTTGGCCATGGCGCGCATCATGCCCTGGTCGCCGTTCATCAACGCCTGCATGAGCATCTGGGCGATCTCTTCGGGCGTCATTCCGTCCATGCCGCCCTGGCCGCCGTTGCCCTCCTGCTGCTGCTCCTGCATTTCGCGCCACATCTCGTCGATGTCGGTCTCACCGTCACCGTCGCCGATCTTGTACTCAGGGCCGCGCAGGCTGAAGTAGACCTCGAACACCGTCTCGAAGCTGCGCCAATGCGCGTGATTCTTGATCAGTGTGGCCCCGAGCGCGTACTTGAACGCGTCGCGATCCTCAATCGGGATGTGTTGCACCGCTTCCATTGCATCGAGGTTCTCCGTCAGGCTGACCGGGAGGCCGGCGTTGCGGAGTTCGACGACGAAGCCGTTCAGGAGTTCCAGCATGACTCAGTCGTCGACCGACAACTCTTTGGTGGCCTTGGCGATGTCGGTCTGGTACTTCAGCAGGATGTTGAGCGTTTCTTTGGCGGTCTGCTCGTCGATCGTGTCGATGTTGAGGATCATCAGCGTGCGGGCCCAGTCGAGGGTCTCCGAGACGCTCGGGGCCTTCTTCAGATCGAGTTGACGGATCGACCGCACAATGCGGGCAACCTGGTCGGCCAGCGACTCGGTGATGTCCGGCACCTTGGCGAGCACGATTTCACGTTCGCGGTCGAGCTCGGGATAGTCGACGTGCAAGTAGAGACAGCGACGCTTGAGCGCCTCGGACAGCTCACGTGTGTTGTTCGACGTGAGGAACACCAGCGGAATCTGCTTCGCGGTAATCGTGCCCAGCTCAGGGATCGAGACCTGGTAATCGGAGAGGATCTCGAGCAGCAACGCCTCGGTCTCGACTTCGACGCGGTCGACTTCGTCGATCAGCAAGACAACAGGCTCGTCCGCGGTAATCGCCTCCAGCAGCGGGCGTGTCAGCAGGAACTCGTCGGAGAAGATGTCGTCCTTCATCTCCGTCCAGTCTTCGTTGTCGCCGCGCTCGGTCTGGATGCGCAAGAGTTGCTTCTTGTAGTTCCACTCGTAGAGCGCTTTGCTCTCGTCGAGCCCCTCGTAGCACTGGAGCCGGATCAGCCGCGAGCCGGTGATCTCGGCAATGGACTTGGCGAGCTGGGTCTTGCCGGTTCCGGCGGGCCCTTCGACGAGGATCGGCTTGCCGAGGCGGTCGGCGAGGAATGCCACGCCGGCAATGCCATCGTCTGCCAGGTAGTTCACTTCCTTGAGGGCGTCGCGGACCCCCTGCACATCCTGGAAGCGATTGGTGTCGGCAACAGCGCCGGTGTCAGTCGTCATGGGCGATGACGCTAGTTCTCAAGCTGCGGCCATCAGCAATTGGAATCAACGGACAAGCGTCACGGTGCCCTGCACCGGGTCGAGTTCGATCTCGGCTCCGTCTGGGATGCCGGTCAGCGCCCCGACGACGCCGATGATTGCAGGAAGCCCGAGCTCGCGAGCGATGACCGCCGTATGGCTGAGGAGGCCACCGCCTTCGGTCACCACTCCCCCGGCCATTGCCAACACCGAATTGAACGTGGGCACGGTGAGCCGAGTGACAATGATGTCGCCCGGCTCCGCTCGTTCGAACGCTTCGTCGGCGTTGCCCACCACTCGTGCAATACCGCGCACGGACTCGGTTCCGACACCCACCCCAGACAGCGTTGCAGCAGCACCGTCACTCTCTTCCCCAGCAGGAGGGTCGAAGAGTGACGTCACCATGAGCACTGCGCGCATCAGCTCAGGCATGCGACCGGGCAAGATGTCGACCGGCGGCGGCGCACTCGGAGGACCGAGCCGGTCGGGTGCGTCGAGCGCTTCCCAGCCCATTCGTTCATCGCAGCGGGTCTTCAGCTCCGCGGCAAGCGGGTACTTGCCGTCGCGCAGCAGACCGACGATCTCAGGAATCGACGCATCGAAAATGTGCTCGAGGTCGTCGATGCTGCCCGACGCCCGCAACCGGCGGCCGGCTTCGAGTACCGCGTAGCGGGCGATGCCAGCTGGCCACTCTGCGGTCAACGGACCGTTTTCATCTCTGAGGCCGTAGAGCGTCCTGGCCTCCTCGACCAGGCTGGTAAACTCGGCCCGGTCCGCCTCGGCAAGCTGGCTCGACATCGCCGAGAACGCTCGATCGCCAGCCAGCTCGGCTGCGTCGAGATCGACATCCGATGCGTTGATCGATGCAAGCACGACGTCGGGCAGTTCTCGGAGCGTGCGGTTGCGAAGGTCGTACCCCGTCGTGACTCGATTACCGAATTCGGCAAGGTAGGCGCTGAGCAAGGCTGCGGCCTCAGGACTGGCTGAGCGGACATCGTCCAATGTTTGAGGCATCGACTCGACACGTGCGAGTTCGGCGCGGACCGCAGCCAGTGCTCTCGCCGGCGCACTCGTCGCAGGCGACGCTCCGGCAAGCGTTGCCATCACCTCCTTGGCGTCGAGGCCCCAATCTTCGGCCGCGACAAGCAGGCGACCGATCGGCGCCAGATCGGAAGTATGAAGTCGGAAGTGCAACGCTGCCGCCCAGGCCGCGTGCTTCCAGACCGCATCGAGGTGCTTTGCCAGGTCAGCATCGGACAGATCGGCAACCGGGACCTCGCCAAGCCGACGATTTGTCGCCTGCAGTTCAGGCTTCCACTCTCGTTCCCATCGGGCGAACTCGCTCATCCAGAACTTGCCGTCGATTGCCCGTGCCGATTGCTTGGCCCGCCGCCGGAACCTCGGATGGAGCCGAGTGACCAGCCACAACACCTTGTCCGGCGGTGTGGGTCGCGTCGAGTTCCCGCCGACGAGCGGAACGAGACGGGTGTACATGCGCCCGTTCACAAAGCGTGCTTGGACCGACGACAATGGCGCTCCAGCGAGCTCAAAGCCCACACTGAGCCCTGCACCCATCGCTTCGGACATCAGGTCACGCATCGGGCGCGACACCGTCGCTTCGAAGTGCGCGGTATCGAGCTCCCACGTGCCGGGTCCGGGTGCGGTCCAATCAGTCATGAAATCAGTGTGGCAGACCTGGTGATCTACGCTCGACGGCCATGCCCGCTGCCTTCGAAGACAAGTCTGACGAGTTTGTCGAGACGATGAACTCCCTGCTGAAAGAGCTGTCAGGAGGATCCGATCATCGTGGTGAATGCACGATCGAGGCAGCCCATCTCGTGTCTGGCGTCGTCGATGCGGACGGCCGCCACACCTCTCAGGAACTCGAGTCGTGGGTCGATGCGCTCGGACGCAAGCTCACGCCACCCATGATCCTGACGCCGACGCAACTACGCACCGACGACACCTTGGGCGGTTCCGCTGCCTGGCTCTCCAAGCCGAGCACCATGTTTGACCTTCTCGTCAAGGCGGACGCACACGACAACCAGCGACGCTCCCATGCCTATTACACACATGCGCTGTCGGTCGCCCATGCGACTGCTGCGCTCGACATGGTGCCGTCGGCAGACGAGATCTCGGCAATCGACCGCTTCCGCATGATGATGCTCGGCGTGATGGATGAGCACGCCGTGCCCCGACCGGGGCAGCCCGATGCCCCCGCTCAGGCGGAGGTCGCCGCCGGCAAAACGCCGCCGGCGGTCGTCGAGGTCGAACTCCCGCCCGAGCGATCGATTGAGGAGCTGTTGGCCGAACTCGACGCGCTCGTGGGACTCGATCACGTCAAGGCCGAGGTTCGTCGTCTCACGTCGTTGCTCCGGGTGCAAGAGCTTCGAGCAGAACGCGACCTGCCCGTCATCGAGACGAGTAAACATCTGGTCTTTACCGGAAACCCTGGTACCGGTAAGACCACCGTGGCTCGCTTGCTCTCACAGATTTTCCGCGCGCTCGGGATCGTCTCCAAGGGCCACCTCGTCGAAACTGATCGGTCAGGTCTGGTCGCTGGATTCGTCGGGCAGACCGCCTCCACCACCAAGCAGGTGATGGAGTCGGCGCTCGGCGGCACCTTGTTGATCGACGAGGCGTATGCACTGGCGCGTGGCGGCGAGAATGACTTCGGTCTCGAAGCGGTCGACACCATTGTCAAGTTCATGGAGGACCACCGCGACGACTTGTCGGTCATCGCTGCTGGCTATCCGGCCGAGATGAGCGAACTCATCGACACCAATCCCGGCTTGAAGAGTCGATTCACCAGGACGGTGGAATTCCCCGACTACGACACCGAAGAACTGATCGCCATCTTTGGCCTCATCAGCGGAAGCAAGGAGTACCACCTCGATGCCGGCGGGAAAGTCGAGCTGGGCACCATCATCGAAGCCGAGCCGCGCGGCCGCGGCTTCGGCAACGCCCGCTTCGTGCGCAACGTGTTCGAAGCTGCAATTGGCCACCACGCACTCCGGCTCGCCCACGTCGAGGTCCCCACCGACGAACAGTTGACCACCTTGACCGCCGACGATCTCCAGTCCCCCGAGCGGGGGACAGCGATTCGTCCCTGATCACCGAGCCCCAGCGTCGCTGCTACTGGCGAGCGAGAATGCGATGGTACGTGGCCTCTGGAGCTTCCAGGTGACTGACATCGTCATCTTCGATGTCAATCTGCACCCACGCAAGATCGCCCGCGAACTTGTTCAAATCGCCCGCTGGATAGTCCGATGTGACCGGCGATGCACTGTCCTCACCGATGTCCATGGTTTCATCCGCCGAGAACACGAACGGCACGGTCTTGTCGATCCGTTCCTCCGCAACGACGGCGCCGTTGACCAACAGGGTGCCGGTGCCGCCAGCGCCGGGAGTGCCACCATCGAGGTCGAACTGGTACTGGATCGTTACCTCACCTCGGGGCAAGACATCGGAACCCTTGACGTAGTAGTACTCGGAGTTGAACCAGTTGTGACAGTACGCAGGACGTCCCTCGACGACGTAGAGCGACCATCCTGCGAACCGGCCGCCCTGGGCAACGAGCACACCGTCAGCACCATCTGATCCGACCTCAAACTGCGCGGTAACAGTGTGCGAGCGGTTCTTGACATTGAGCACGGTGTTCTCGCCCATGTGCGTCATCCCCGGACTCATTCGCATGCTCTTCCGGCCGGTCTGCAGCTCAGGGCGCCCGGCGATCGTGGCATTGAAGCGTTCACCGGTGCGATCATCGATTGGGAAGACGTTGTATTTTGCAGCTTCCAACAAAAAGAGCTGTTGGAGTTCTGCCAGCTTTTCGGGCATTTCGCTTGACAGATCGCGGGCCTGCGACCAGTCCGTTGTTGTGTCGTAGAGCTCCCAGACATCGTCCGCAAGCGCGGGCACGGTTGCCCCTTCGCCCATCTCCCATGGTGTGCGGTGCTTCGTGACCGCTGTCCAGCCACGGTGGTACAGACCACGATTGCCGAACATCTCGAAATACTGCGTGGTGTGGCGGTCTGGAGCGTCCGGATGATCAAAGCTGTAGGCCATCGACACCCCCTCGATCGGCTTCTGCGCAATGCCGTTGACCATGTACGGCTGTGGCAGGCCGGCGGCCTCGAGCATGGTGGGAACAATGTCGATCACGTGATGGAATTGATTGCGAACCTCGCCCTTCGCGGCAATCCCATTCGGCCAATGAATCACGGTGCCATTGCGGGTGCCGCCAAAGTGCGACGCAACCTGCTTGGTCCACTGATATGGCGTGTTCATCGCATGCGCCCAGCCGACCGGATAGTGGTTGAATGCCGATGCCGACCCGATCTCATCGAGATGAGGCAGGATCTCCTCAACCGTCTCAGGGATGCCGTTCAGCGCCTTCAACTCGTTGAATGTTCCATCCAGTCCACCTTCAGCGGATGCTCCGTTGTCACCCGCAATGTAGATGACAATGGTGTCATCGAGCACGCCGATCTCATCGATCAACCGGCCTGTATGGAAGTCGGTGTGCTCGGCAAAGCCGGCATACGTCTCCATCAGACGGGCACCCACCAGGCGTTGGTCATCGGACAGCTCGTCCCACCCTTGAACACCTGGTGGCCGGTCGGTTAATTCCGTGTCTGCCGGAACCAGACCCTTGTCGATCTGATTTGCGAGGGTCTCCGCGCGAACAGCATCCCAGCCCTTGTCGAACTTGCCGCGGTATTTCTCGATCCATTCCGGCGGGGCGTGGTGCGGAGCGTGAGTTGCGCCGTAGGACATGTACGTGAAGAACGGCTTGTCCGGCGTCATCGTCTGCTGGGCCGTGATCCAAGCGATCGCCTGGTCGACCTGTTCCTCGGTGATGTGGTATCCCTCTTCGGCGGTGGCGCGTGGTTCGGTCGGCGTCGTCCCCTCGTACAACGTCGGTTCCCACTGGTTGGTCTCGCCGGCAACGAATCCCCAGAACTTCTCGAACCCGTCACCCGTTGGCCACCGATCAAATGGCCCTGACACCGAGGTTTCCCACACCGGTGTCTGGTGCATCTTGCCGAACGCCGACGTGCTGTAGCCATTGAGCCGCAACATTTCGGCCACAGTCGACACCGTGTTCGGCCGAACCGACGTATTGCCCGGCATCGAGGTCGCAACCTCGCCCACCGAGCCCATCTCAGCAGAATGGTGGTTGCGGCCCGTGAGTAATGCCTGCCGCGTCGGCGAGCACAGCGCAGTCGTGTGGAACCGGCTGTACGACAGCCCGCCGGCCGCGAGCCGCTCGAGCGTCGGCATCTCGCACGGCCCACCGAAAGCTGACGTCGCACCAAACCCCATGTCGTCGATCAAGACGATCAGCACATTCGGCGCGCCCTCCGGGGCCGTAAGGGAACGATCGGCGGTGCCTTGGCATCCTTTGCATGGAGCGCCGGTTCAGCCCTGACGGGCAGATCTGGAATCGGGAGGATCTCTCGTCCGATACGGGGATCTTGCGCCATCGTTGTCTCCTCAAATTCAAGATTGCATTGCGAGGGGATGACCGTAGCCGCTGAGGTTCAGGGCCGCCTGGCGCCCACCCATTCTCAGTGTCTGGAAAGACGGGAACGTCGTCTCGGGAGCATCGAGCAGATCACAAGCTTCAATGATGCACCTCGATCTCGATCTCAGAGTACCCCTGACCCACTCTCACGAGTCCGTAAGCTCACAGCGTGGGATTCAGAGACGGTTTCTACACACCGAAGACCGCGCGGGCCATTCTTTCGTGGCGCATCCTGCTGGGCATCGGCGTCACTGCCCTCGCAATATTCCTCGGCCTCAATCCGGTGCTCAGCGTGGTCTTCGGCGCCGCGACATACGGCGCCTCAGTCGTCGCAGCGATGCCTCGGAACCAACGCACACGGATCGATCCCTTCACGGTGCAAGAACCTTGGCGACAGTTTGTCCAAAGCGCCCAGGGTGCAGCCGTCAAGCTGCAGCAGACCATCGAGGCAACCGGCGACGGACCGGTGAAGGAACGCATGCAGGCGGTCCGCGAGAAGCTCGAACACGGTTTGGACGAGACCTGGCAGATTGCGCGCCGCGGCCATGAGATCGACCAAGCCATTCGTCGCCTCGACCCGACCGCCCTCCGCTCCAGGCTCGACACCCTGCATCAGCAAGACGATGCCGATGCGTCGATTGCATCTGTCGAATCTCAACTGGCGAGCGTTGATCGGCTGAAGGAACAGTCGACGCGCACCTCCAATCGGCTGCGCCTGGCCCAGACCCGCGTCGACGAACTCGTAGCACGGGCAGCCGAGGTCAGCATCGGCGCCGGGGACACTGATGCCTACGAACACGACGTCGAAGATCTCGTCGACGAACTCGAAGGACTGCGGCTCGCTGTCGAGGAGACCCGAACCGCGTGAGCAACTTACTGAAGAGCAACCTTGTCGTTGCGGCCGGCACGTCGTTGTCGCGCGTCACCGGCATGCTCCGTGTCACCGTGCTCGCTGGAGTCCTCGGAAGCACCGCGCTCAACGACGCCTACATTCTGGGCAACGAGACACCGAACATCGTGTACGAGCTTCTGCTGGGAGGCGTGCTCTCCGCCACCCTCGTGCCGCTGTTCTCCACGTTTGCCGAAGAAGACGACGAAGTGTCCGGGCGCGAGTCCACGAACGTCGTCATCACCGTGGGTGTCGTTCTCCTGTCGGTGCTGACGTTCATCGCCGTGCTCGGCGCACCCCTGATCTTCCGTGTCTTCTCACTCAACATCGCTGACGACATCGATGCTGATCTGTTCCGGTCGGTCGGAACGACCCTGTCCCGGGTCTTTCTCATACAGATCTTTTTCTACGGATTGACCGGGCTTGCGAACGCGTTCCTGAACAGTCGCCGCCGTTTCTTCGCAGCTGCGTGGAGTCCAATCCTGCCCAACCTGATCATCATCGTCACGCTGCTGTCCTTGCCGGACCCGACTGACGGCGTGTGGCAACTGAGCGATGTGGTCACCGATACCCGACTTCGCCTCACGCTCGGCTGGGGAGCAACGCTCGGTATTGGGGCGATGGCGCTGACGCTGATTCCCGCGGCGCTGGCAACAGGCTTCAAGTTTCGATTTGACTGGCAACCCAAACATCCCGCCGTCAAGCGTTTGCTGACCCTGTCGTTCTGGACCTTCGGGTTTGTCGCCTCCAACATCATCGCTCTCATCGTCGTGCGGAACCTCACCGAGCCGGGAACGTCGGACACCTTCGCCTACTTCGCTGCGTTCACCTACTTCGTGCTCCCCCAGGGTCTGCTCGGCGTCTCAATCGCGACCACATTCCAACCCGAGCTGGCGCGCTCGGTGGCACGCAAAGAAAAGGCGGCGTTTATCACCACGATGTCATTGGGTGTCCGAATGACAGCGCTCCTCACCATTCCGGCGGGCGTCGGGCTGTTTGTGCTCCGACGACCGTTGGTCGGGCTCGCTCTTGAGAACGGCAAGTTCGGTGCCGAAGGCGCACTCAACGCCTCTCGAGCGCTCGCCGGCTTCGCCTTGGGCCTCGGCGCCTTCTCGATCTACCTCTTCGTGTTGCGCGGCTTCTACGCCCACAAGGACACCAAGACCCCGTTCAAGGTCAACGTCGTTGAGAACACGATCAACATCGTGCTCGCTTTCGTCCTCGTCGGCGCGTACGGGGTCCTCGGTCTCGGTGCCGCTTTCGCCATCGCCTACGTGCTTGCCGCGTTCTGGGCGCTGCAGGTCCTCAGCTACAAGGTCCCGGGATTTGAACTCCGACCGATCCTCGCCAGCATCTGGCGCATGACCGTTGCCGCCGCGCTGATGGGCGAATCGGTCTGGTTCATGACGCGTCACGTCGGCGGCAACGTGGGCGTCGAGGCCCTGCTTCGGCTGGCGGTTGGCGCAACGGTTGGCGTGATCATCTACTTCGGGCTCCTCGCGGCGATGGGAGCTCCTGAACTCGAAGCGCTCAAGCGTCGCCTTCGCCACCGATAAGCTGTTCTCCATGTTCAAGTACATCAAGAAGCAGTGGAACTACCTCGTCGCGAAGCTGACCGGCCGCTTCAACGACAACGCAGATCCCAAGGTGCAGCTCGAACAGGCAATCAGCTCAGCGCAAACTCAACACAAGCAGCTCAAAGAGCAAGCTGCCAATGTCATTGCGGGCCAGAAGCAGGCCGAGATCCGCTTGAACAAGAAGATGACCGAGCTGGAGAAGCTCAACGGCAACGCCCGTCAGGCGCTGATCATGGCAGCCGATGCCCAGAAGGCCGGCAATGCCGAGAAGGCCGCCCAGTACACGAGCGCTGCAGAAACCATCGCCGACAGGCTCCTCAGCATCGAGTCCGATGTCGAGAGCCTCAAGTCAATGGTCCTCGAATCAGCGCAGGCGTCCGATCAGGCCAAGGCAGCGGTCAAGCAGAACAGTCGGCTCCTGCAAGAGAAAATCGCCGAGAAGTCGAAGCTCCTGAGCCAGCTCGAGCAGGCCAAGATGCAAGAAGAGATGAACTCGGCGATGAGTCAGCTCACCGAGACCGTTGGCGATGACGTCCCAACGCTCAACGAGGTCACCGAGAAGATCGAGGCCCGGTACGCCAAGGCCAAGGCCTCCGCCGAACTGACTGACGTCACCGTCGAGAGTCGCGTGCTTGAAATCGAACAGGCAACCGCCAACGTCGAGGCCCAGAGCCGCCTCAGCGAGCTGCGCGCAGAACTCGGTCTCGACAGCCCACCCGCCGTCGAAGCCGCACCGACCGCCTCAGCGGAGGGCCAGCCGCTCCCCGCCCCTGAGGCCTAAGATCGCTTCAGGCCAGAATCACGAGGTCGTCGCGATGAACAACGTGGCCCACGCCTGATTCGCCAACCGCCAGAGTCGCATCAGCTGCGCTCATCGCTGCCATGCCACGCGCAAACACGGCATCGCCGTCGGTGATGTCGACGACCTGACCGAGCTCGAAGGTGCCGGACACGCCGGTCACGCCAGCGGGCAGCAAACTGTTCGGTCGATCGGTGAGTGCTCGTCGAGCCCCAGCATCGACCACGACCGTGCCGGAGACCTCCGCGGCAAACGCGATCCAGAGCTTGCGAGCCGACAAAGTTCGGTCATGCGGTGCAAACGTGGTGCCCACAAGCTCGTCCGAGACAGCGCCGGAAAGCACGCCTCGACGGTTGGCAGGCGCAATGACCGACCGGATACCGCTCCACGACGCCATCCGTGCCGCAGTCAGCTTGCTGGCCATTCCACCGCTGCCACGTGCGCTGCCGTTGGCGTCGGCGCTGATCGAGAGCAACGGGTCGTCAGCCTTGACGAACGGAACCAGCGTCGCCGTGCTGTCCGTGCGCGGATCGGCGGTGAAGACACCGTCGGTGTCTGTCAGCAGCACCAGGACATCCGCGCCAACGCCATTCGCAATGAGTGCAGCGATTCGATCGTTGTCTCCGTACCGAAGTTCGTCATTTGCGATCGCGTCGTTTTCATTGACAATCGGCACGCAACCCAGTTCGAGCAGTCGATTCATGGTCGACCTCAGGTGCAAGTACTGATTGCGCGTCACAAAGTCCATCGAATCGACGAGGAGCTGCGCTCCGACCAGACCGTGCCGTTCCAGTTCTGCGTTGTACACCTCGAGGAGGCGGCTCTGTCCCGCTGCGGAGATCGCTTGGAGCGTGGGCATGTCGGTGGGCCGGGCGTGCAGCCCGACCGCGGCGACCCCAGCCGCCACAGCACCCGAGGAGACAATGATCGCTTCGTGTCCCTGTTTGCACAGCACCGCGACCTCGCCGCACAGCTTTGCGATCGCACCGCGATCGATCACGCCGTTGTCGTCGGTGACCGACGCAGTTCCGATCTTGGCAACGACGCGCACGATCAGACGTCCGGCGAGTACTCGAAGCTGAAGCCGGCAATCCAGATGACGTCGCCTTCTTGCGCTCCAGCCTTTGCAAGCATCTTGGGCACACCGAGGCGTTCGAGACGGTGATCGATGTACGACAGCGCTTCGGGAGTGGTCACATCGTTGAGTGCGACGATGCGCTCGACCTCACGACCGACGAGCCGGAAATGGCCGGGTTCGACCACTTCGACCATGGCACCCTTGGCCTCCGGGCGAATCGTGACGACACCTTCGGCGTACTCAATGGCCTGGCGGGCATCGTGCACTCGCTGGGCGAGCTTGCCAACCAAATCATTGAGGCCGGACCTGGTGACCGACGAGATGACGTCGCCTTCCCATCCCATTGCCTGGAGTTCTTCAGGCTGGACGGCATCGCCCTTGGTCCCAACGACCACCCGCGGGCGGTCGAGCAGGTCAGGCTGGTACTGGCCCAGTTCTTGGAGCAGCACCCGCTCCTGCTCTTGCGGCGACACGCCATCCATCGGAGCCAGATCGAGCATGATGCACAACACCAGCGCCCGTTCGATGTGGCGCAGGAACTGATGACCCAGGCCCTTGCCCTCACTTGCGCCTTCGATCAGACCGGGGATGTCCGCGACGACAAACTCTGTGTCCTCGTCCAGCGCAACGACACCGAGGTTCGGTTCAAGCGTGGTGAACGGGTAGTTGGCAATCTTCGGCTTGGCCTGGGAGATGACGCTGATCAACGTCGACTTGCCAACGTTGGGAAACCCAACGAGGGCAACGTCGGCCATGAGCCGCAGTTCCATCTTGAGCCAGCGTTCTTCGCCGTGTTCGCCCTGCTCAGCAAAATTTGGTGCGCGACGCTTGTTCGACAGGAACTTCGCGTTACCGCGGCCCCCACGACCGCCAGCTACTGCCAGCCAACGGTCACCGTGGTTGACCAGTTCGGCAAGAAGTTCGCCGCCGTACATGTCGGAGATGACCGTCCCCATCGGGACCGAAATCTCGAGTGACTCGCCGCGCCGGCCGTGCATGTCTTTGCCCTTGCCGTGCACACCGCTTCCCGCCTTGCGGTGGGGGTAGTCGCGAAAGGCCAGCAAGGACGCAACGTTGTGGTCGGCGACGAACCAAATGTCGCCGCCGTTACCGCCATCGCCACCGTTCGGGCCGCCGTAGACGACGGGCCCTTCGCGTCGGAAGCTCACGCAGCCTGCACCGCCATCGCCTGCCTTTACGTTCAATTGGCATTCGTCGACGAACTGGGACATCGGGTCAAGGCTAACGCCGCATTGTCGACCGGCCCCGGCTCGTATCTCGTACCCTCACCATATGGACGACTTGCCATACGCTGACGCTGCCGACAAGCGCGCTGATCGCTGGGCCTCAACGATGGCCGGCCACGCCAATGCTGAGATCGTTCTGGCCCATGCCGACTCCCGAGCCGAAGTCGGCGCAACAACGATTCTCCGACGCGAGATCCGTGAGGAACGGGAAGACGCGATCCTTGCCGAGCATGCAACGCGGTCCGATGGGGCCGGAAATCGGGCGATCGAGGAAGCACCAGACCCGCATCGCACGTGCTTCGAACGTGACCGCGACCGCATCCTGCACGATTCGTCCTTCCGCCGACTCGCCGGCAAGACACAGGTCTTTGTGTTTCCCGAAGATCATCAGCGGACGCGAATGACCCATGCACTCGAAGTCGCCCAGGTCGGACGGTCGGTCGCCGCCGCGCTGAGCCTCAATGTGCCACTCGTCGAAGCGATGGCTATCGGTCACGATTGTGGTCACGGGCCGGGCGGACATGCCAGCGAAGATGCTCTGTCGCCCTACCTCGATGGCGGGTTTGATCATGCCCCGTGGGGCGCCGACGTCACACTGCAGCCGCTCAATCTCTGCGCCGAGACCCTTGACGGTATTCGCAATCACTCGTGGAGCCTGCCGGCTCCGCAGACTCCCGAAGGCGAGGTGGTGTCATGGGCCGACCGGATCGCCTACGTCTGCCACGACTTCGAAGACGCGGTCGCCGCTGGAATCGTGACCGAGGAAATGCTGCCATCGATCGTTGCCGAGCGATGTGGCCGCGATCGCTCAACTCAGCTGGGCACATTTGTCCGAGCGATGGTGACCGCGACCATGACATCCGGTCGAGTCGGCATGACGCCCGACATCGCCGAGGCGCTGGCGGCGTTCCGCAAGTTCAACTACGAGCACATCTACCTGCGCCCTGCCAGCGAGCGCCAGAGCGATGCGGTCATCGCGCTCCTTCGGGCCTTGGTCGAGCACTACGCCGACCGCCCCCACGCACTCCCCCAAGCCACCACGGCCGCTGTTCTCGGCGATGGCATCGATGTGGCCCACATCGACGCGGGCAGCGCCGCAGCCTTACGTGCCGCAGTCGGCTACGTCGCCGGGATGACCGACCGATTCGCCTGCCAACAGGGCCTGGCCCAACTCAACTGGGATCCGAGCAAGCTGCCCGCCGGCATCGGCATGTGACACCGCGCCGCAAGGACGTCTTGTCTCAGCCACCGTCGTCTTGTCTCAGCCACCGTCGAGGAAGAGGGCTCGAATACCGAGGCCCATAATGAAGAGACTGCCGCAGCCATACAACAGGTACTGCTTGTCTCTGATGAACGGGCTCGTTCGATAGCTGTACAGAATTCCGACAGCGACGATGGTGGTGAAGCCGTACAAGGCATGGAAATCGTCGAGCACCCGACCGTCTTCGTTGGCGAGCAGCACGCCAACAATTGCGACGGCGAAGACCGACATCTGCGCCACTCCAATCGCCCACCACATTGCACGCAACCGGAGCAGTTCCACGTATTGCGCCGCGAGGGCCCACAGACCAACCGCAGCGTTCGACACGATCAGAAACCAGCCGAGGCCTGTGTGCAGGTCGATCACGTCGGGTCGGCGCAGTCCTGGCCACCGATGATGCTGACCACCTCGGAATCATCAGCGAGGCCGGTGACCGCGCCGCGCAAGTTGTCGTTGATGACGAAGGTCTCGGGGAAGAAGTCGTCTGCGGGATTCAGTCGAAGGCCAGGGTGTGCCGCCTCGAGCAGGATCAGCTCGGTTCCGAGACCAACGCTGTTCTCGGTGACCAGGCCCAACGGTGTTTGATCGCTCACCACCACTGTGGTGCCGTCGAAGTCATAGGTGCCGTACGTGTACGCGAAAAAGTGTGGACGGCCCTCGAGCACCGGCGACACATCGCCGAAGGTGAGGTTCAGGCTGCCAAATGACACCACGCGCAATTGCGTGCCTGCGCAATTGCCGATCTCGAACGGGTCGACCCAACCAGTGTCAGCCGTTGGCGGTCCAAGAAACGAACTGAGGAATGCGACCACGCCATCGGGGTCGCCACTGAACACTGCGGCGCCGATTCCCTCGTCGCTGAGCACCAGCGCCTCGACGGCCGGATCGACGGGAACCGCCGTCGTCGTAGGAGCGGCCTCAGTCGTCGTGGTGACGTCGACCGCGTCGGCCTTCGTCGTCGGCACCGCGGTCAGGTTGGTCTGCACCGTTGTGGTGCTCGCGACAGGTTGCGTTGTTGTGGTGGTCGGGAACAGCGTCAGCTTTGTTGTCGGTCCAGCGACCGAGCCTTCGCTGCCACCACATGCTGCCAGGGCGAACGCCAACGCAGTCGACCCGGCAATCAGTCTTCGACGCATAGCAACATCTTGGCCGCGGGCTCGCGTGAAAATGGTGCACCTCAAGCGAAGAGCCAGCCGGGACGCATCGGTGGCTCGACGCCGCGTTCGATGTACGACTCAATCCCGAACATCGCGGTGAACGCTTCCTCTGGCATTTCGAGGAAGAACGACTGGTCACTGATCTGGCTGCGGTGACAGGCGATCGCAGCACGCTTCTGAGCAACGAAGCCACTGACGTCGATCTCGAGGGTCAACTCCGCCTCGAGCATCCCAAACGGGTTGCCGTCGTCAGCCGGCCCTGCGGGGTCAAACGCCTCACCATCGGCCCCGTCCTGCGGCGGGGTGACGCCCATTTCCATGGCCTGCTGCATCATCGTGACGACACGGTCGCGGTTCATCGTCGCCTCGAAGAGCCGAATCCCACGACCTTCCGAGATCAACAGGTCAACTGCTGCATGACCGACCTCATGCACCTTGATGTGATCAGGATGGCCGTAGTTGCCGTGCCAGTCGTAGGCAGTCAGCACGTCAGCGTTCTCCTCGCGGAGGATGACAGCAAGACGTTCGGCAGCGTCGGCCAGTTCGGCCTGGAAAAAGCAATCGGGATCGGAATTCTGGTCCCAGCCCGTCATCCCCGAGTCTGTATAGCCGAGGAACACGACGCGATGCGCGCCGAGCGCAGCGACCGATCCGTCCGTCTCCTGTTTGCGACGATCCACCAGTGTTTCGCCATCAGCAAGATCATCGGGGACCTCGCCGTGCGCGCCGTCTGTCGCAACGACGAGCACCACTCGGTGCCCTTCCGCCGCAGCGCGAGCCATGGCGCCACCGGTGGAGATGGCCTCGTCATCGGGGTGGGCATGAAAGCAGACGAGAGTCGACATCGCCGACAGTGTGGCACCTCGGGACTGCCATCCCTACCCGACGACTACTCGGCGTGGCGCACGGCCCCCGATGTGAGAAGTGCGTCGACGTGGTCTGCAGCGACTCCCCAATCGACCAGGATTTCTCTACTGTGTTGGCCAGGGTGAGCCGGCAGCTGGTCAACGACGGCCGCCGTGCGACTGAACCGCGGCGCCGGCGCTGGTTGAGTAACGCCGCCAAGTTCGATGAACGTCTGCCGGTCGACGTTGTGCGGGTGCTCTGCTGCCTCGCTCATAGTGAGGACGGGGGCGAAGCACACGTCGGTCATCTCCATCAGCTCACACCACTCATCACACGTCTTGGTCTTGAAGAGTTCGGCGATCCGCACCTTGAGTTCGGGCCACTGCGTCGCATCCATCTGGCGAGCGAATTGCTCGTCACCCTCGAGCCCTGTGAGCCGCATCAACTCTGCGTAGAACTGCGGCTCGATCGAGCCGATGGAGATGTATCGACCGTCAGCGCACTCGTACACGTCATAGAAATGCGCTCCTGTGTCGAGCAGGTTGGTGCCGCGCTGCTGTTCGTCAAAGATGCCAGCAGCCTTCATGGACCAGAACATCGTCATCAGAATGGCGGTTCCGTCGACCATCGCCGTGTCGACAACCTGGCCCTGCCCGCTCCCCTTGGCCTCCAGCATCGCTGCGACCACACCGAGCGCGAGGAACATGCCGCCCCCACCGAAATCGCCCACCATGTTGAGCGGCGGGACCGGCGCCTCGCCGGCGCGCCCGAAGTGCGCAAGTGCGCCAGCCAGCGAGATGTAATTGATGTCATGTCCAGCGGCGTGCGCATACGGACCGTCTTGACCCCAACCGGTCATGCGACCGAACACCAGCTTTGGGTTGCGCTCCAAGCACTCGTCCGGTCCGACTCCGAGTCGCTCCATCACTCCGGGGCGGAAGCCTTCGATCAGCGCGTCGGCGGCGCCAACGAGATCGAGCAGCGTCGCAACACCGTCAGGATGCTTCAGGTCGATGGCAATGTTTCTCCGGCCACGCAGGCTGACATCGCCTGCTGGCTTGTCCGGCGCAGCGCCGCGCACCGCTCCGGCTCGTTCGACGCGAATGACTTCGGCGCCGAGGTCGCTCAGCAACATGGCGGCGAACGGTCCGGGTCCGATTCCGGCAATTTCGATGACGCGGAGTCCTGCGAGTGGTCCAGGCATTGGTTCCTCAGTTCAGTGGGTTTCGGGTTCAGTGGGCTGCGGTACGGGTATGTCCGCCGATGGCTTCGGCGAAGACGGGGGCGAGCGGGACGGGCAAGTCATGGCCCATGTCGGACACCAGAAGATAGTTGGCCCCGGCAATGAGCTCAGCGGTTCGTTCGCCACCCGACGGAGTGATCAGCTGGTCGTCGCGACCGTGCATCACGAGCGTCGGAACATCAAGCGCCCGCAGCCGATCGCTCCTGTCGCCCGTTGCATAGATCGCCGCGAGCTGCCGGGTGAATCCTTCGGGATAGAAGACGCGATCGAATTGCCGTGCCGACCGATTCTTGGTTGCTTCCTCGGAGTAGTACTTCCTCGACAACCAGACCCGAGCGCGAGTGGCTTCTTCGATGTAGGCCTCGCGCTCGATGGCTGGCGGCGCCAGGAGTGCAGCGCGCGCTTCCGCCGACGGCTGACCGACCTTCGGGTCGCCAGGGCTACTCATGATCGATGTCAAGCTGATGATGCGCGCTGGATGTTCGATTGCCATCATCTGCACGATCATTCCACCCATCGATACGCCGGCGATGTGCGCGCGATCGATGCCCAGGTAGCTCAGCAGATCCATACCATCGGCGGCCATGTCGCTCAGCGTGTACGGCACATCGACCTGCTCGCCGGCCATCAACGACTGCAGCACCTGCATCGGGTCCACGAGTTGGCCGTCGAACTTGGTGGACAAGCCAACGTCTCGATTGTCGTAGATGACAACATGCAATCCCTGCGCCACGAGGCCGTCAAGAAATTCTTGCTCCCACACGATCATCTGACTCGTGTACCCATTGACCAGGAGCAGAGACGGATTTCCGGAGTCGCCGAAGGTGGTGTACTCGAGTTCGATTCCAGATTCCAGAGCGGCGCGTGGCATAGAAAGCAGTGTGGCAGAAGTCAGCCGATACCTTCTCAGCGTGTCTGAAACACTGCGCGTGCACGCCCCTGGTCGAGTGAACCTGATCGGCGAACACACCGACTACACCGGCGGGTTGGTGTTCCCCATGGCGATTGATCGAGGAACCACGCTCACCTACACCGCTGCTGACGGCGTCATCGAATTGACCTCCGACGGTGCGCCTGGAGCGCTCTCAATTTCGCTGCCGTTCGATGGCGAGCCGAACACCGTTGAGCCACATTGGGGCTCCTACATCGCTGCAATGTCGGCCGAACTCGGCGCGACGCAAGGCTTACGCGGCCACATCGTGTCGGACATTCCGGCCGGTGCTGGGCTGTCCTCCAGCGCCGCGCTCGAATGCGCGATCGGTCTCGCACTCGGCTTTGACGGCACCCCGCTCGAACTGAGCCAGGCAGCCCAACGTGCTGAGCACCGGGCAACTGGCGTGCCAACCGGCATCATGGACCAGCTTTCGATCGCCGCCGGAGTCGCTGGGCATGCAACGCTCATTGACTGCCACGGCCTCAGCGTCACCCCGCACGTCGTCCCCGACGACATCGATGTGGTGGTCAAGTTCATCGCTCATCGCACCCTCGAAGGGTCCGAATACGCCGACCGTGTTGCCGAGTGCGCTCGCGCCGAGGACAAGATTGGGCCGCTCCGACTGGCGACACTCGACGACGTCGGGCGCATCACCGAAGACATCGCTCGACGCCGCGCCCGCCACGTCATCAACGAGAATCAGCGCGTTCGCGACTTCGCCGCTGCGCTCGCCGGTGGCGATTACGTCGAGGCCGGCCGGATCATGACCGAGGGCCACGCCAGCCTGCGCGACGATTTCGATGTGTCGACCCCACAGATGGATGACGCGGTCGACAGGCTCAATGCAATCCCAGGTGTCTTCGGCACACGAATGACCGGCGGCGGGTTCGGTGGCTGCATCGTCGCCATCTGTCAGCCAGGAGCCCTGACCGACGGCTGGGTCGTCTCCCCGTCCGCCGGAGCGCGCCGCGTTCATTGAGGTCCCGGTTGTCACAGTGAGCCGAGCGCAGCATGCAGGCGTGTGATCGCGCGCTGAGTTCTACTTCCCCACCAGAAGAGATCTTGTCCGTCGACGCGGACGACGGTCGATTTCGGTGATGCCTCCTGGAGTTCAGCGAGGTGCGCGTCGTTGAACTCGTACGGTTCGCTCGGCACGGCGACCACATCAGGTGCCCACGCACTGAGCTGCTCAAGCTCGACTTCCGGATAGGCGTCGTCCATCTCCGCTGTGACCAGCGTGCACCCGAGATGTTCGAGCAGCGAGGCACCGTAGGTCTGGCCATTGATCGACATCCACGGCCGGCGCCAGATCGGCACGAAAACAGACCGTCCGATGGGCGCGACGGCAGTCGCAACGTCCGGTGCCGACGTTCCACCGACCAACGTCGCCAACTCACGGACCACCTTCAACGCTCCAGCAAGCGTGGTCACGTCGCTGACGAAGAGTTCGACCCCAGCTTCCTTCAAGGCCGCAGCATCCTCCTGACGATTCTCCTCGCGATCCAGGACGACGACGTCGGGCGCCAGGGCGACGATTGCATCGATGTCAGGATTCTTGGTCCCGCCGACGTGGCTGATGCGCGGTTGTTCGCAGAATCGCGTGCACGCAATGACGTCGGCTCCGAGGTGAAGCAGCGTCTCGGTACTCGATGGAACGAGGCTGACAACGCGCATCAGCGACCGAGCAACCTGTCCTTCTGTCCCTGGAACTCTTCAGCGGTCAGCGTGCCCCGTTCAAGCATCCCCTCGAGCTTTTCGAGCTGGCTGGCCACATCGCCACCGCCAACATCAACTCCGCTCACCGTGAAACGACGTTTGTCGTGCGCTTCTTTCTGAGCGTGAATGGCCTTCTGCACCTGATCCGGGCGCCGGATGTCAGTGAATCGTTGCTGGCCATCTTCGCCCCCTGACTCGATGATCAGGTCCCCGGAACCGGTGATGCGTTCGAAGATGCTCTGGCTGAAGTGGATGGTGTTGACCCGCTCAAGCGGGATCTCGACGCCCATCTTCGAAATGACCCCAGCGCGAAAGATCAAACGGTCAGACGTGATCACGAAGCTCGTCGTCATCCACTTGAGGTACCGGACGACGACCCAGATCATGCTGGCGACGATGAGTGCGATGACGAGGTACACGAGCGCAGCGCGCGGCGTGCCGGTCCCGTCGGTGTAGATCCTCGCAAGAACACCGAGAATGATCGACCCGACGAGCGCCGCAACCGGCTGTGCGAAGTACCACCAATGCGGGTGGAGGTCGACTGCAACGGTTTCATAATCGTTGAGCAGCTTCCTCGGGTAGGGCATGATCGCAGCGTATCCAAAGCGGGCCTAGGGTGACCGCTGTGGACGCCGCTGCCCTCCTCGCTGATCTCGACCCGGATCAACGCACCGCGGTCACCGCGGAGTCGCACCTTGTTGCGGTCATCGCCGGTGCCGGCTCCGGTAAGACACGCGTGCTCACCCGACGTATCGCATGGCGAATCGCCACTGAACAGGCTGATGCTCGGCACACCTTGGCGCTGACCTTCACTCGAGAAGCGGCGGGTGAGTTGCGCCGACGCCTCACCCGCCTTGGCATGCGCGAACGGGTCGAGGCCGGCACGTTCCACTCGGTCATGCTCGCCGTCCTGAAGCAGCGATGGGATGACACCGGGAGGCCAGCGAAGACCATCGTTGCCGATCGCCGCCGCCTTGTCGGCGACGTGCTCGAGCCATCACAGCGCCGCGGTATCGATGGTCTCATCAACGAAATCGACTGGGCGACGGCACGCGGCGTGAGCGCCGATCGATACGCCGCGACAGCGCGTCGCGAGGGCCGCAAGCCACACGCCGGTGTCGAGCGGGCAGCCACGGTGTTCGGGGACTTCGAACTCCTCAAGCGCAAGCGCGGCATCATCGACTTCGATGACGTGCTCGCCCTCGTCATTCGCGACATGGAGTACGACCGCGAGTTTGCCGACACGTTGCGATGGCGATTCCGGCACCTGCTCGTCGACGAAGCTCAGGATCTCAACCCGCTCCAGCATCGCCTCGTCGACCTGCTGCGAACCGGGCGCGACGACCTGTTTCTCGTTGGTGATCCAGCTCAGGCGATCTATGGGTTCAACGGCGCGGATCCGGCCCTGCTCGTCGATGTCGAGACCCGCTTCCCTGGTATCGAAATCGTGCGCCTTCCGGTCAACCACCGGTGTACCCCGCAAATCGTTCGGGCTGGCGTACACGTGCTCGCTGCCGCCAGTCAACCAAACGAACTCGTCTCACATCGAGGAGATGGCGCGCCCGTTGAGCAGTTTGTGGGCGCGGACGAGACCGCCGAGGCGCGCCACGCCGCAGACGAAATGGTCAGAATCGACCCCAACCTCATTCGAGCTGGAGAAGTGGCCGTCCTCGCGAGAACGAATGCTCAGCTCGGCGGCTTCGCGCAAGCGCTCGAAGCACATGGCATTCCGGTTCGACGTTCAGCGACGGCGGCTGGCACACCACTCCAGGCAGTGGTCCGCCAGGTCACAACGCTCGGCTCAGCGTCTCAGCTGCGCGCCTGGGCCCACGACACTCTCGATGCCTACGACGCGCTCACGACCGCTCGCGCCGAACAGGCACTTGCGACCAGCGAGGGAGACAAGCGGGCCGCAGCCCGCGCTGACAAAGCCGTCGAAGACCTCGAAGCCGAGCGGCGGGTGGCGGCCACGCTGCTCGACTACCTGCGCGATCAGCAACTCGGCGATGGCGCCGGATTCAGGGCCTGGGTTGCAATGACCAATCCGTTTGATGACGAGTCAAATGGCGGCGTCGACCTCTTGTCGTTCCATGCATCGAAGGGCCGCGAATGGCACACGGTGTTCGTCACCGGTGTCGAGTCAAGCTTGGTCCCGCATAAGTCAGCAACCACCAACGAGGCCAAGGCTGAGGAGGCTCGCCTGCTGTACGTCGCAGCCACGCGGGCATCTGACCGATTGGTGCTCACCCGAGCGGAACGTCGTGGCGGATATGCCCGCACGCCGAGCCCGTTCGTGATCGATCTCGACCTTGCCGAACCCGTGGCTGCTCCCCTGCCCGGTGAGCTTCGGAGGCGGCGACGAGCGCGGGTCGACCCGACGCTGGCCGCGCTCCGTACGTGGCGCGACGAAGCAGCCCGCCAGGCTGACGTGCTGCCGTCGCAGTTGTGCAGCGACCGCGATCTCAATTCGATCGCCAGGAGTAAGCCGACGACCGTGGCCGAGTTGGAGGCCATCACCTCGTTCGGCCCCATCATGGCCGCTCGATTGGCAGATCAGATCCTGCCGCTCGTCAGTCAGTCGATATCGACCATGACGGGTGCGTGATCGCTGGGCGACTTGCCCTTGCGCGCATTGCGGTCGACAACGCACCAGTTGGCGCGCTCGATGACGGATGAACTGCACATCAACAGGTCGATCCGCATGCCACGACCTTGGTGGAAATCGCCACCGCGATAGTCCCACCAGGAGTACATCCTGTCGCCGTCATGAAAATGACGGAAGGCATCGGTCAGTCCCCATGCCTCGAGTTCAGTCAGACGATCCCGCTCAGCTTGACTGACGTGCGTCGCTCCTTCAAGCTTCGCCGGATCAGGCACGTCTCGGTCATCGGGAGCGATGTTGTAGTCGCCGCCAATGATGACGTCCTGATCCGGAGAGGTATCCGCGTCGAGGTGCTGCTTCAGGCGACCGAGCCAGTCGAGCTTGTAGGTGTAGTGATCGTCGTCGAGCGACCGGCCGTTCGGCACGTAGACACTGGCGACCCGGACGCCGCCGCAGGTTGCGGTGATGATGCGAGCATCGGGGTCGGGTTCGATGCCGTCAGCGAAATTTGACACCACGTCGGTGAGGCCGACCTTCGACAGAATGGCGACACCGTTCCATTGGCCTTGGCCATGATGGGCGCACGTATACCCCATTGCCTCGAAAGCAAGAGTTGGGAAGGCGTCATCAGCAAGCTTCGTCTCCTGAATCAGGAGGACGTCGGGTTGCACCTCCTCAAGCCAGGCCTCGACACGTTCCTGACGGGCGCGCAGTGAGTTGACGTTCCACGTGACAATACGCATCGTCAGGATTCCTTCTTCGCAGTGGCCTTCTTCGCGGCAGCTTTCTTCTTGGCGGGCACCTTCTTCGCTGGCATTTTCTTGGCTGCTGCTGCCTTGTTGGCGGGCACCTTCTTCGCTGGCACCCGCTTCGCTGCGGTCTTCTTGGCCGGCACCTTCTTCGCTGCGGTCTTCTTGGCTGCGGTCTTCTTGGCTGCGGTCTTCTTGGCCGGCACCTTCTTCGCTGGCGCCTGCTTCGCTGCGGCCTTCTTGGCCGGCACCCTCTTCGCTGGCGCCTGCTTGATTGGAGTCTTCTTGGCCGGCACCTTCTTCGCTGGCGCCTGCTTGATTGGAGTCTTCTTGGCGGGAATCCGCTCGACGGTGCCAGCACTGGGCGTTGCAGCCTGCTTGGCGGCAGTTTTCTTCGCTCCCGCCTTCTTCGCTGGCACCTTTTTCGCTGGCACCTTTTTCGCTACCGCTTTCTTTGCAGGAGTCTTCTTCACAGCCGCCGTTCTTCGATTCGAGGTCTGCTTGGCAGGAGCCGCTTCGGGCGCTGCGGCCCCGTCGATCTCCTCGGCGTCTTCTCTGGCCTGGTCTGCTTCAGCCTCGGTGATCGCCGCCTCGGCCATATCGGGGAGAGCACAATCAATGCTGCGCCGACTGCCGTTGAAGCTCACCACAATTGCCGTCACCGAATCGCCGACCTTCATGATTGACTTCGCGCTCCGCGGCGTCGGTTCGGCCATCATTCGCAGCGGGATGTACCCACGTGCGTCGTCGCCAATCACGATGTACGCGCCGTGCGACGAATAGGAGTCGACGACGCCCGTGACGCTGGTTCCCACCGGGTGATGCTCGACAAACTCAAGGAACGGCAGCAATTCATTGACCGGGTCCCCGCCACGCGACGGGCGCCTTTCCTGCTGCTGCTTCGGTTCAGCCTGCTTGGCCACCTGCTTCTTGGCGGAGGGCGGCGGGCTCTTCGGAACGGGCATCGGAGCGTTCGCCTCGGGACTCCCGACGCGAGCGGTGCCCTCTTCTTCTTGCTTGCGACTGCGACTCCGACCACCCCGACCGCGACCCGAGCCGGCACCCGAGCTCCCCGACCCACGGGTGGCCTTCCGGCTGACCGGCCCGCGCACCGGGGTACGTGCCACCCAGACCCAACCGACATGCGGGACCGGTTTGCCGCCGATCAGTCGACCTTCGTCGAAGAGCCAGTCGTAATCGCCGTGAAACTCCTGGAAGGAGTCGTTCGAGAGGACAGTCGAGCCAGCCTTGTCGGCGATGCCCAGGACGAAGGCGTCGCCGCGTCCGACGGCACCCGCTGGCGGGGCGACCAGTTCGTTGTTCGAGATGCCTTCCTCGAACTCCTTGGATTCCTTCTTGTCGATGCGGTGACCAAACGTCGCATCGACCACCACCGTGATCTCGGTATCGGGGTTCTCTTCCATGAAGCTCATCACGGCTTCACTGAGTTGCTTCAGGCTCGGCATCGACCGGCCTTCGGTTGCGAGGTTGGACCCGTCGACCACGACGTGGGCGGGTCCCTTGCTGGCGTTCATGATTCAGTTGTCTCGTTCCTGTGAACGGGGCCCGACAAGTTCGGGCCTCCGGGTCGCCGAGCGGGCGACCGTGCGAGGGATTCGACATCGCGACGGGCACCGGCCGTGTTCGCACCAGGTGACCCGAAGCCGAGTCGAGACTTCGTACATCTCCATCGTAGGCTCCCCGACCATGGTGCGAGCGGTTCTCTGGGATTTTGGCGGCGTGATTCTGACGAGTCCGTTCGATGCGTTCAACGACTACGAGGAGGCGCACGGCCTCCCGGCCGACTTCATCCGGTCGGTCAACACGCACAACCCGGACACGAATGCATGGGCGCTCCTCGAGAGAAACGACATCGACCCAGGCGAATTCGACACGCTGTTTGCCACCGAGTCAATGGCCCTTGGCCACCGCATCCCAGGAGCCGACATCCTCGCCCTCCTGTCAGGATCGGTGCGGCCCGAGATGGAAGCCGCTCTTGACGCGGTCATCGCTGCTGGCTACATCACGGCCTGCCTCACAAACAATGTGGTCTCTGACGACACGGGCGCCACCAAGCGTCCAGATGTCGCACAGGTCATGGCAAAGTTCGACCATGTGGTCGAGTCGAGCAAGGTCGGGGTGCGTAAGCCCGAACCCCGATTCTACGAAATCGCGTGTGAGCTCGCCGGAGTCGAGCCGAATGAGTGTGTCTTCCTCGACGACCTCGGCATCAACTTGAAGCCGGCACGGGCGATGGGCATGCAGACGATCAAGGTCGGCAAGCCCGGACCGGCTTTGGACGAGCTCACAACGATCCTCGGAATACCTCTGAAAGACTGACGGATCAGTCCTCGGAGGGAGCAAACATTTCGTCCATGAGCTGCGCAAGCTCTTGGTCGTGGATCGCCTTGCTACCGGTGGCCGGGCTGCCGGACGCCACTCGGGCCACATGACGCAGGTCATAACCTTGGTCCTTGACCCGCCATGTGTTGTGCTCGATGAAGTTCCAGGCACCCATGTTCTCGGGCTCTTCTTGGAGCCAACGCAATTCCGTCGCGTTGGGATACTTCCTCAGAATGGCCAGCATCTGCTCGGTCGGCAGCGGGTAGAGCTGCTCGATACGGACCACAGCGACCGGCTCATTGCGCTTGTCGCGCTCAGCGATTGCATCCCACGCCACCTTGCCTGAGCAGAACACGATACGCCGCACAGCGTTCGCATCGAGATCGCCCGGGTCGTCGAGGACCTCTTGGAACGAACCTGAGGTGAGCTCGTCGATGTGTGAACGCGTCTGCTTCAGGCGCAGGCCAGATTTCGGTGAGAACACGATGAGTGGCGTGTGTCGTTCGGAGTGGACCTGACGACGCAGAAGGTGGAAGAAGTTTGCTGCGGTGGTGGTATTGACCACCTGCATGTTGTCTTCCGCTGCGAGCGTGAGGAAGCGTTCGATGCGCGCCGAGCTGTGCTCGGGACCTTGGCCTTCATAGCCATGTGGCAGCAGGAGGACGACGCCATTCTGCTGGTTCCACTTGTCTTCAGCCGCAACGATGTACTGGTCGATGATGATCTGGGCGCCATTGATGAAGTCACCGAACTGCGCCTCCCAGACAACGAGTGCTTCGCGGTTGGCGTGGCTGTAGCCGTACTCGTAGCCCAGCGCGGCGTACTCGGAAAGCAACGAATCGAACACCCAGAACTTGGCGTCGGCGCTCTCGAGATTGTCGAGCGGGATCCACGCATCGCCGTTCTCGTAGTCGATCAGCGCCGCATGGCGGTGGCTAAAGGTGCCACGCCGCGAATCTTCGCCGGTCAGTCGGACCGGTTGGCCCTCTTGCACAAGCGAGCCGTACGCCATTGCTTCGGCAAGCGCCCAGTCCACATCACCGTCGGCGTACATCTTGGCCCGCGTATCGAACTGCTTTGCCAGCTTCGGGTGAACGGTAAAGCCCTCGGGATAATCGGTGAGCTTGGCGAAGATCTCGTCCAACCTCGACCGCTCGACTCCGGTCGGAATGTGCGGCAGCACACCGACAGGCTTCGGCGGACGGGCCGCCTTGACGTCGCCGGGGTCCTGCGAACGGGTCTCATCAAGGGCGGTCTGGAGCTTGCCATGAAAGTCGCTGAGCGCTTGCTCGGCCTCTTCGATGGTGATGTCACCCCGCCGCACCAGCGTTTCGACGTAGAGCTTGCGGACGCTTCGCCGATCACTGATGGCCTTGTACATGAGCGGCTGGGTGTAGCTCGGATCGTCGCCCTCGTTGTGGCCGTGGCGGCGGTAGCAAACCATGTCGATGACGACGTCTTTGTGAAAGCGCTGGCGATAGTCCCACGCAAGCCGAGCAACTTTGACGCAGGCCTCGGGGTCATCACCGTTGACATGAAAGATCGGCGCCTGGACTGTCTTCGCGACGTCGGAGCAGTAGATCGAAGATCGAGCGAACTGCGGTGCCGTGGTGAAGCCGATCTGGTTGTTGATGATGAGGTGGATCGTGCCACCGATCCGGTACCCGCCGATGTCGCTCATCGCCAGACATTCAGCGACGACACCCTGGCCGGCGAACGCCGCATCGCCGTGGATCAGCAACGGCAGCACGGGATACGAGCCCGGCGGGTCGATCTGGTCTTGCTTGGCGCGAACCATCCCCATCACGATCGGGTCGACGGTCTCAAGGTGGCTCGGGTTGGCGGCGAGCTCGACCGAGATGTCCGCTCCCGAACGGCTGACATACTTGCCCTTGATGCCGAGGTGGTACTTGACGTCGCCGGACCCTTGCACCGACGACGGGTCGAGATGGCCCTCGAATTCGGAGAAGATGGCCTCGTAGTCCTTGCCCATGATGTTCGACAGCACATTGAGCCGTCCACGGTGCGCCATTCCCATCACGGCCGAATCGAGTCCGTCGTCGGCAGCATGGCTGAGAATTTCGTCAAGGATCGGAATGGCCGACTCGGCGCCTTCGATACCGAACCGCTTGGTACCGACGTACTTCGTGGCGAGGAACTTCTCGAACGACTCTGCTGCGTTCAAACGTTCGAGGATGCGGTGCTTTTCGTCTTTGGTCGGCTGCTCGTAGCCATTTTCGACGCGCTCCTGGACCCACTGTTGCTCGTCCGTGCTCTGAATGTGCATGTACTCGACGCCGATGGTGCGGCAGTACGCATCACGCAGCACGCCGAGCAAGTCACCGAGGCGCATCTTGTCGACCCCGCCCACACCGTCAGTGAGGAACTCGCGGTCAAGGTCCCAGATCGTGAGCCCGTAGGTGGCCGGATCGAGCTCGCGCGGCATGTGCGGCTCTTTCCACCGCAGCGGGTCAAGGTCCGCAATGCGATGGCCGCGCACGCGGTGCACGCGAATCAGCTTGGCGACAGCCATCTGCTTTGCCAGCATCGTCTCTTCGCGATTCATCGCGCTGGTGTCTGGCCGCCACTTCACAGCCTCGTATGGCATGTCGAGCGAAGCGAAAATGTCGTCGTAGAAGTTGTGGTCGCCGAGCAGCAGTTCGTGCACGCGCTTCAGGAACAGACCCGACTCGGCGCCTTGGACAATCCGGTGGTCGTAGGTGCTGGTGACCGTGACGACCTTGCTGACGCCAAGTGACGAAAGGTTGCGCGTGTCGGCACCTTCGAACTCGGCCGGGTAATCGATCGAGCCGACGCCGACGATGACGCCCTGGCCCGGCATGAGTCGCGGGACGGACTGCACGGTACCGATGCCCCCCGGGTTGGTGAGGCTGATGTTTGCACCCTGGAAGTCGTCGACGGTGAGCTTGTTCCCCTTGACCTTGCGGATGACTTCCTCGTACGCCGCAAGAAACCCGTTGAAATCGAGCAGGTCGCAGTCGCGCAGTACGGGGACCAACAGCGTCCGGCTACCGTCCTTCTTCTCGACGTCAACAGCGAGACTCATGTTGACGTGATCATTCACGATGAGGCGTGGCTTGCCATCTTCGCCCAGGACGTAGGTGTTCTTCATCGCTGGCACTGCGTCGGCGATGGCCCGCACAATCGCCCAGCCGATGAGGTGGGTAAAGCTGATTTTGGTCTGGCCCGAACGCGCCCTGAAACCGTTAATGACCTTGCGGTTGACTTCAAGCAGCTTGGCAGGGACGTTGCGGAAGCTGGTTGCGGTCGGAACCGTGAGGCTGGCCTCCATGTTGCGAGCAATGGCCGCACCTGCGCCGCGGATCGGTTTTCCCGGTTCCTCAACAGGCTCGGCACTTGCCAGCGCACCATTTGTTGCTGCCGGAGCGGGCGCAGCTGTTGGCGCCGCCGCTGGCGCGGGTGCCGGCAGCGTCTCGGCGGCCACGCCATGCACCTCGGCATTGGCCTTGACCTGGGGTGATGCAGCAGCAGCGGCGGCCACGCTCGGGGCTTGGGAGTGATAGTCAGCGAAGAATTCCTGCCATGACTCGCTCACGGCGCCGGGATCGGCCACGAATCGCTCGTACATCTCCTCGACGAGCCACGAGTTGGCTCCGAATCCTGAACTCTGCGCTTGATCGGCTGGTGCTGACACGGCCTGCAGGTTACCTCCCTGGCTTCACCCCCTCTCATCTCAATGCGATACCGCACTCATCACGCAGGCGGAAACCGTCGCGCACTCACTTGCCGCTGCTTCGGCGCTGATACTGGGCTTCGTCAAGATCGACGAGAACCATCGTTCGAAGCTCACCCGCCGCGAGGTCGTGCCGGACATCGGGTGACGGCGGCCGGAGCGACTTGAACAACACTTGACTGTTTCACCCTGGCCGAGCGCAGTGGTCGAACACTACGTTCGGTTCGATGGATTTGACCCAGATGTCTGCAGGCCAAATGGTGAGCGGTGGCGACATTGACGCCTCAACAAATCGGGAACGAACCAGGCAGCGACGCCTACGCCGCCCGCTCGTCATCTTCTCCGTGGTCTTCTCATTCCTTCTGTATCGCTTGATCACCGACAACCCCATTCGCCCCGGTATCCCGGCCTGGCTCACGGGTTCGCCCGAGATCATCATCGCCGTCGGCCTCATTTCGGTGCTCGGCGCAGTCATCCTCATCCCGCTCCTCACCACCGGCCGCTCGCCACACACCGTGCTGCGGGCCAGCGACTCCAAAATTCGACTCGATGATGTGGTCGGCGCAGAACAGACCAAACGTGAGGCAATCGACAGCCTCAACCTGTTCCTGATGAGCGAGACGTTCAAAAGCGAGATGGGCGGCACCGCCCGCCGCGGCGTGCTCTTCGAAGGGCCTCCGGGAACCGGCAAGACCTACTTGGCAAAGGCGATGGCGGCCGAGGCCGGAGTGCCGTTCTTGTTCGTGTCGGCAAGTGAGTTCCAGTCGATGTACTACGGCCAGACCAACAAAAAGATCCGCTCGTTCTTCAAGAGCCTCAGAAAACTCGCTCGCGAAGAGGGCGGCGCCATCGGTTACATCGAAGAATTTGACGCCATCGGCGGCGCCCGCTCCGGCATGGGCGTCAGCTCAATGCGCGAAGGAAGCGTCGGCATCGTCAACGAGCTGCTCGTTCAGATGCAGAGCTTCGACCTGCCGACCGGCGGCGAGAAGTTTCGGGCCAAGCTGATCGACTGGTGGAACAAGTTCATGCCGGCGCACCGTCAGCGCAAGCGTCCGGTGCACAAGGAAGAAAACGTGCTGATCGTCGCGGCAACCAACCGCGCAGCAGACCTCGACCCCGCGCTGATGCGACCCGGCCGTTTCGACCGGGTCATTGGATTCACGCTGCCTCCTCGAACCGACCGTGTCGACATCGCCGAGTACTACCTGGCCCGCAAGAATCACGACGCCGAGGTGACGTCGGAACTCATCGCCGACCTGACAGCGGGCTACACCCCAGTTCGAATCGAGAAGCTCCTCGACGAAGCATTGATCATTGCACTGCGAACCGGTCGTACCTCGATGCAGACCAAGGACGTATTGCAAGCGCAACTGGTCACCGAAGTCGGCGTCGCTCAGGAGATGGGCTATCACCCCGACGAGCGTCGGCGTATCGCCATTCACGAGGCCGGTCACGCACTCACCGCTGTGCTCACTCGTCGCGATGTGAAGATGGCCTCGATTCTGCGGCGCTCATCGGCGCTCGGCTTGGTTGCCCACGGCGATTTGGAAGAACGATTCCTCAAAACGCCGGGTGATGCTCGGGCCCTCATTGCCGTGGCGCTTGCCGGGCGCGCTGCAGAGATTCAGGAATACGGCGAAGCGAGTAGCGGGATCTCTTCCGACCTGGCACTTGCCACCAACATCGCGGCACAGCTCGTCGGTCAGCTCGGCAACGGGCCCGGATTGCTCAGCCTCGAGGCTGCAGCAATGCCGACTGCGGCCAACCTGGTCGCCAAGGTCTTGGCCGACGACGCGAGCCGCGAGGCAGCCGAGGGGTTCATGACCGTTGGGGCCGACCGAGCGGCTGAGATGGTCAGCACGCACCGCGAAGCCCTCCTCGAGATTGCGGACGGGCTCTGCATCAACGATGAGCTCGAAGGCCAGACAATCAAGGAAATCGTTGCCAAGTACGCCGACATCACCGAGCGTCGCGGCCCGGTACGCAAGGCGCCTGCGGCGGACTGAGCCCTCAGATTCGTTCGAGCACGTCGTCGTCGAACAAGGGCGTGATGCCCTGCTCGGCGACGTCAGCACGCAACTCGTCGGCGCTCGGCGCGACGAGATTGCCTGACGCTGCGGCGACGACCATCGGCAGCAGCCGTGCATCACTCGTCGTATTGAGGAACATCTGCGAATGTGACAGCACATAGCGAACGGCCCGGCTGATCGGCTCAGGATCGGTCAGTGGGTCATACCAACTGAACTTTCCAGGCCCGGAGGTCGCACCGTCTGACCACCGGCCGCGAGCAATGGCCTTGATCGTCTGCACCGCTACCTCACGCTCGGAACACAATTCGAGAAGCGCCTCGACATCAGCGCGGTACGCCGGGTTGTCCAGCAGCACAAAGTTGACCGGCAGCAGCACCGAGGCGAAGTCGAACCGTTCGAGACTGCGCAGGTGCATCCCGGCGATACGCAACCCGTGGCCGGTGATGCCGACATGGGAGATCAGCCCTTCCTCCTGCGCGGTTGCGAGCGCTTCGACAGCACCGCCCGGTGCATGAGCGCGTCCCCACTCGTCTTCTTCGACGAGGTTGTGGAGTTGCACCAGGTCGATGTGGTCAACGCCCATTCGATCGAGCGACTTTTCGAGTTCGGCACGTGCACCGGCACCGCTGCGGCGCCCCGTCTTCGTTGCCAGAAAGACCTCCGAGCGATGCTCTGCCAGCCAGGGCTTCAGTCGGTCTTCCGAGGCGCCGTACGAGGCTGCAGTATCGATGTGGTTGATCCCCCACTCACTGACCGACGCCATCGTTGCATCGGCGCGCGCTTGACTCATCGCACCGAGGGCGGCGGCACCGAAAATCACGCGCGTCGAGTCGTGTCCGGTCTTGCCGAATGGTGCAATCGGAAGTGACGTCATGAGCCGAACGTAGCCCAGGCAAGCCTCGGCAGCGTGGTTGCGACGACCGCTTCGACTTCATGCGAGCGACGGCCGCTGACCAAGATGGCTCGGTGACCTTCGACATCACTCGCCCCGCCGCTTTCGACAACCGCGTGACCCGGGATCTCGGCGTCGAGATCCCAATCGTGCAGGCCCCCATGGGCTGGATCGCCCGGTCACAACTTGCGTCGGCCATGTCAGCGACTGGTGCCTGCGGCATCATCGAGACCTCGTCGGGGGAACTCGACGCAGTCAAGGACGAGATCCGCAAGATGCGCGATCTCACCGACAAGCCGTTCGGCGTCAACATCGCGCAGGCCTTCGTGCGGGACCCGGCCATCGCCGAGTTCGTCATCGACCAAGGCGTCAAGTTCGTCACCACCTCGGCCGGCTCACCGACGAAGTACACCGGGATTCTGAAAGCAGCCGGACTCACCGTGTACCACGTGGTGCCGACGCTCGCAGCTGCGCTCAAGGCAGTCGACGCGGGAGTCGACGGCCTGGTTGTTGAGGGCGGCGAGGGGGGAGGCTTCAAGTCACCGACTCCCGTCGCGACCATGGTCCTGCTTCCTTTGATCCGGTCGAAGGTCGATGTCCCCATCATCGCCGCTGGAGGCATCACCGATGGCCCGACGATGGCCGCTGCCTTTGCGCTTGGTGCCGAAGGAGTTCAGATGGGCACGAGGATGGTCTCAGCGGCTGAGTCACCGGTCCACCACAACTGGAAGCAGGCGATCATCGAAGCGCGCGAGACCGACACGCTGTTCCTCAATCAGCGTCACTCCCCTGCGCTCCGTGCGCTCCGCACCGAGAAGACGGAGGCGCTCGTCGACGTCGAGCACAACGTATTCGGCGACTTCGGCAACGCCCTCGACCTGTACTTCGGTGGCGACATGAACGCCGCAATCGCACTGTCGGGCCAAGTTGCCGGGCGCATCGAGTCGGTCGAATCGGTTGCCGACATCGTCGCCGAGACCGTGCGCGGCTTTGCCGAAACCGTCGCGCGACTCCAAGGCTGACCGGCCGGACACGTCCAGTTCCGTTCAGCTCGAGTGGCGTCGGGGTCGCCGCCAACGACTGACCGGCGTCGGTAGCCTGCGCACCTATGGCGCACGAGTTCATCTATCAGGCCTACAAGCTGAAGCGGGTCTACCCCCCGGACAAAACGGTCCTCGAGAACATCTCGCTCTCCTTCTATCCCGGCGTCAAGATCGGTGTGCTCGGCAGTAACGGCGCGGGCAAGTCGTCGCTGCTCAAGATCATGGCTGGCCTCGACGACGGCTTTCAGGGCGAAGCTCGCCTCACCGCTGGCCACACCGTCGGCTACCTAGCCCAAGAGCCACAACTCGACCCTGACAAGACCGTCCGCGGCAATGTGATGGATGGCGTCGCCGAAGTCCAGTCGATCATCGACGATTACAACGCCGTGATGGCGAAATGGGCCGACCCAGACGCCGACTACGACAAGATCGGCAAGCAGCAGGCCGCGCTCGAAGACAAGATCGCCGCGACCGACGCGTGGAGCCTCGATCGCAACGTCGAAATCGCGATGGACGCCTTGCGTTGCCCACCCGATGATGCCGACGTCACCGTGCTATCGGGTGGCGAGCGCCGCCGAGTTGCTCTGTGTCGCCTTCTGCTGTCGCAGCCAGACCTGCTGCTGCTCGACGAGCCGACCAACCATCTCGATGCCGAGTCAGTCGACTGGCTCGAACGTTTCCTCGGCGACTACGCAGGCACCGTGGTCGCCATCACCCACGACCGTTACTTCCTCGACAACGTGGCCCAGTGGATCCTCGAACTCGACCGCGGCCGCGGCATCCCGTTTGAGGGCAACTACTCGAGCTGGCTTGAGCAGAAGCATGACCGCCTCGTTCGTGAAGAGCGCGGCAACGAGGTTCGTCAGCGCACGTTGGAGCGTGAGCTCGAGTGGGTCCGGATGGGCCAAAAGGGACGTCAGGCAAAGGGCAAGGCCCGTCTCGCGGCATACGAAAAGCTGCATGCTGAGGCTAAGGCAGCCGAGACGCAGGACTCAAAGCTGCAGATCACGATCCCTGCCGGTCGTCGTCTCGGCGACCAAGTCATCGAGGTCGAAGGACTGAGTAAGGGCTTCGGTGATCGTCTCCTGATCGACGATCTGTCGTTCTCGCTCCCACCTGCCGGCATCGTCGGCATCATCGGCCCGAATGGCGCCGGCAAGTCGACCCTGTTCAAGATGCTCGCCGGCCGCGAAGAACCTGATTCCGGCTCCATCAAGATCGGCGACACCGTCGACCTCAGCTACGTCGACCAGGACCGCGACGACCTCGACGCCGACGCAACCGTCTATGACGAGATCACCGGCGGCGGTGAAGTGCTCGAAGTCGGTGGTCGTGAAATCCACGGCCGCGCGTACGTGTCGAGCTTCAACTTCAAGGGCACCGACCACGGCAAGCGCGTCGGAGATCTGTCCGGTGGCGAGCGCAACAGGGTCCACCTCGCGAAGCTGTTGAAATCGGGCGGCAATGTGCTGCTGCTCGACGAACCGACCAATGACCTCGACGTCGACACGCTCCGGGCGCTCGAGTCCGGCCTCGAGTCGTTCCCCGGGTGCGCGGTGGTCATCTCCCACGATCGCTGGTTCCTCGACCGCATCGCCACCCACGTCCTCGCGTTCGAGGGCGACAGTCAGGTGCGCTGGTTCGAAGGCAACTTCAGCGAGTACGAAATGCGGCGCAAGCAAGAACTCGGCTCCAGCGCCGATCAGCCCCACCGCATTAAGTACAAGAAGCTGAACTGAGCCTGTTGGCCGCGACGTCGACGTCGACGTCGACGTCAAGTCTGCGCCACCACCATCTCGGTTGACTCAAACGTGAGTATTTGATTCAAACCGATCGAGAATCGCGCTGACCACCACCGCCCAAATTGCCGAAGTCGGCTTGAGCGCGTCCTTGTGCGTTTCGCCCGGCACCAGCACCGCATCCGCTACATCGCCGGCGGATCGCGCTGCCTCGACGAATGCAGTCGAGTGCCTCGGGTGCACCGTGGTGTCGGCCTGGCCGTGGACGCAGAGGGTCGGTACATCGAGCGGAAGCATGTGGATTGGTGACGTGGTTGACCACCGGCTGGATTCCGGAGCGCGAGCGGTGAGGTCCCGGACCGGCTGGGAGCCGTTCGACCACATGCGTTCGAGATCGGTGGGGCCAGCCATCGACACAGCGAGCGCCGGAGCAATGTTTGCGGTCGCTGACCCGATGAGGGCCAGGTGGCCCCCAGCGGAATGCCCGACGACCACGACTCGATCTGCATCGAGATCCAGCCCCGACATGTTGTCTGTGATCAACTCGATGGCAGTCCGGGCATCGTCGAAGGTCTCGGGCCAGCCGCCGCCTCCTCCGAGGCGACCCACGCGGCGATAGTCGACGTTGAACAGCCCCCAGCCCCGTCGAGTCACGTCACGCGCGAGCAGCCACATCACCCACCGGTTGTAGGGCCAACTCCACGATCCACCATGGAGGAGCACGATCGTTGGTGCCGCTGGGCGGCCTGTTTCCCGACGCTCTGGGGACCGGTACGCACCGACCTGATGCCGGCTCGGGCCGTATCGGACCTTGCGCGTCCGCCTCATCACGACCGCGCTCGCCTTGCCGTCGCCATCCCCGTCATCGCCCGGTGCAGTTGCTCAGTCGAAGGCCGTTCACGCCGGTCAAGATATGTCATCACCCGCTCCCAGCACCACCTCTCCCCGGAGGCTCCGGACGGCTCGCAGCGATGTCCGACGATGACACCGCCGTTGCCCGCCATTCTGATCGCGAAATTGCGATGGTGTTTCGATCACACGGACCAGTCAGAATGCTCCGATGCCGAGCGCCCCACCCGTCACCGAGACGGATGCCCAGTTGGCGACCCGGCTCGCTGTCGAAGCTGGCGAACTGCTGGTCGCGCTGCGCGCCGAAATGTTTGCTGCGGGTGCCTCGATCTGGGACGTACGGGATGCTGGCGATGCTGCTGCTCAGCGGTACCTGGCGGGCGAACTGCACACGCACCGCGCCGATGACGCGGTGCTGTCAGAGGAGGGTCTCGAAGACGTTCGCCGCTACGAAGCCGATCGGGTGTGGATCATCGACCCGCTCGATGGCACCCGCGAGTACGGCGAGCCGGGCCGCCACGACTGGGCGGTGCATGTCGCCCTCTGGGAACGAACACACTTCGGCGCCGCGGCGGTCAGTCTGCCGGCCGTCGACCTGGTCTTCTCCACCGACCCACCCGCCCCAATGCCGGAGCAGGTCCGCGACCGCCCGCGACTTGTCACATCACGTAGCCGCGCCCCCTATGCGGCGGTGCTCGTTGCCGAGGGCCTCGGCTGCGATGCAGTACGACTCGGGTCTGCCGGAGCCAAGGCCATGGCCGTCGTGATGGGTGAAGCCGACATCTACGTGCACGATGGCGGGATGTATCAGTGGGATTCTGCCGCGCCCGCTGCCGTCGCGATGGCGGCGGGATTCCACGCGAGCCGAGTCGACGGTTCGCCGCTCGTGTACAACGAGCGCGACCCCTGGCTGCCCGACTTCTTCGTGTGCCGCCCCGAGTTGGCCGAAGGCGTGCTGAAAGCGATCTGGGGATGACCGACCCGCCAACCATCCCGCCAACCATCCCGCCAACCATCCCACCGACGATCCCACCGAACGATGGCTTGCCAGCCGCTGGCGAAGCATCGGCGGTTCGCTGGGCGGTTGACGGCCCGGTGGCAACCGTCTGGTTGCATCGCCCACACCGCCACAACGCCTGGACAGGCAAGATGCACGCCGAGTACCGCCAGGTGATGGCCGACCTCGAACATCGCAACGGCGTCCGTGCCGTCGTCGTCACCGGTACTCCCCCGGCCTTCTGCGTCGGTGGCGATTCCGCGGCGCTGGCTGGCCACGTCGATAAAGGCGGTTACGACACCGGGCTGCCGCCAGAGGTCGCTCAACCAGGGGGCGGCGACCGACTCGACGCGGACTTCGCGTGGCAGTTGGGCTACCGGCTGCCGATCATCGCGGCCGTCAACGGAGCCTGCGCCGGAGTCGGCCTGGCCCTCGCCCTTTTCTCCGACCTGCGTTTCGGTGCGGCAGCTGCAAAGCTCACCACCGCTGCACCCAAACTGGGGCTGCCCGCCGAGTACGGCATGAGCTGGACGCTACCGCGACTCGTCGGCGTGGCCCGGGCCACTGATCTCCTGCTCTCAGGGCGCATCGTCACAGTGGCTAACACCGCCGACTGGGGTCTTTGGAACGGCGTCGAAGCCGACGGTGATGCTTCACTCGCGGCTGCCCAGCAGTATGCCCGCGACCTCGCAGCCTCAACCGGACCACTCGCTGTAGCAACCACCAAGCAGCAGATCGCTGATGATCTCCTGCGCCACGACCCGGCCCAGTCTGTCAACGACTCGATTCGCCTCCTCGACGTCGCGATGGGAACCGCCGAATACGCCGAAGGCATTGCGGCACTCCGCGAGAAGCGTCCCCCGAATTTCTCGCTCTGAGCGCCGTTCCGATACGAGACAGTCGCCGCCCCGCCCAACCCGGGGGTTGACGCTTCGCTGTCGCTCCGCGACGATGGTGTCACCACGCAACCCACTCCGAGCCCACCGCGTTGGAGACGGCTACTGCTCGGCACGGCAGGGGTTGCAGTCCTGGCTGGCTGGGGATCTGTGGCACTCGCGCAGAGTGACGATTCGGTCCTCGACCCGAACGCCACCCTGGCACCCAACGCGACCGGCCAGTGCACCGCATCGGCAACGATCGCTGGCGGGTTCACCATCGATCCCTATGCCAGCAGCGGCGTCTACGTCGTCCCAATCACGGGCTCCGCGAACTACACCGGGTCCGTCGCCGTAGCCGAAGGCACACGGCCTGCTTCTGGGAAGGTCGAGATCAAGACGCCGCCTGGGATTCCCAGCATCACCCTCGACGACCAATGGACATGGGGACCCGAGGTGACTGGCGTCGGAAAGGCGGGCACGGTGAGCTGGGAACTCTCCGACTGGTTGCCTCGCGACGTCGAACTCACCATCAGCGGCGTACACAATGAGAATGGCGCCATCTTCTGCGAGGGGTCGGTCAAGGTCTCGTTCGATGGCAGCCCCTGGGATTCTCCGATCACCCCGTTGTCGTTGGGCGGAACCGCATTGGCACTCGGCGGGTTGGCCTGGACCGCTCGAAGCAAGGCCGCAGCATGATGGTGAAGCGCATTCTCGGCCCGATTTTCGGGCTCCTGCTCGGCATTTTCCTCGCCGTCGACTTCATCATCTTCGGTGTCATCGCATTCGACAGTGTCCTGGTCGTGGTCCTTCCGGTCGTCGGCCTGGTACTGGGCGGCGTCCTTGCGTTCACCTCACCGCTCGGGAAAACGTCGACGGTCGGCACCGGCGACACCGGCGACACCATTGCCGAGCCTCAGGACGACAGCGCAGCAATCACATCAGACGGCGCTTGAACCAGCTCGATCAACACACCCTCGCCTGACTGCGGCGTCGCTTCGTTGCCCTTCGGGTGGATGAAACACACATCATGGCCGGAGGCCCCCTTGCGGATTCCGCCCGGCGTGAACCGCATACCCTGCTCGCTCAACCAGGCAACGGCAGCTTCGAGATCGTCAATCCAGAGACCGACATGATTGAGCGTCGGCACGTGCACCTTCGGTGACACATCAGGGTTGAGCGGTTGCATCAGGTCGATCTCGACTGCGTGCGGGCCGGTCCCCAGCTGGAGGATGTCTTCGTCGACGTTTTCCGACTCGCTGACGTAGTCACCCACTTTGGTGACGCCGAACAGACCAGACCACAGGCCGGAGAGCGCAGATTTGTCAAGACCTCCGATCGCGATCTGCTGAATACCGAGCACGTTGAAGGGGCGTTCTGCCATGCCCAATGTTGGCAGCTGTGCGGCGGCGCGCGGCAATCAGTGGTGAACTCGAGCAATCCCGGGACGCAGAACTGCTCGTTTACGGAAGAGGCCGGCAGCGAAGCCCGACAGCACACACACTTCGGCGGCAGTGAAGAAGATCGCGCTCATGACATTGTTTCGGCACGATCGACGTGTCGCTTGACTCACGATTCCGTCACCCTCAGCGATGCTCATTCCCCAGGTTTCCGGCATCCTTGAGGTCATGTCGACTGCCTCCGGCTCCACTACTGCCCACACTGCTGGCGCCGATCGGGCCTGGGCAGCGTTCACCGAGGCCGGTCCGTGGGAAGTCCAGCGCGACGACGTCCGCTGGCTCGGCCTTGCTGCGACGCTGCGAGCAGCTGCGCAGGCCGAGGTTCCGCAACTGACGAAGCCCTCAAGATTGCCACCAGGGTCGCGAGTGCTGACGGTGTCGTCGCGCCTCGGTCGCGCTGTGGTGCCGTGGTTGATCCAGAAACGCCGTGGCGCTTTCGACACACCAGAGGCAAGCCGAGCCGTCATCTCACAGCGCCTCCGTGAGGCTGCGGAGCACCTCGGGCCGACCTACATCAAACTCGGTCAGATCATCTCGTCCGGCGAAGGGCTCTTCCCCGCCGAATTGGTCGAGGAATTCAAGAAGTGCCGTGACCAGGTGCCCGCCGAACCCTTTGATGTCGTCCGGCGCACGGTCGAAGAAGACCTGGGCGCTCGACTCGAGGATGTCTTTTCATCGTTCGACGAAACTGCTCTGGCAGCAGCTTCAATCGCGCAGGTCCATGGCGCAACTCTGCTCACCGGCGAAAACGTCGTCGTCAAGGTACAGCGACCATCGGTGTCGCAATTCGTCCGTAAAGACCTCCGCGTCATGGCCTGGCTGGCCCCGCACCTCGTCGGCCGCATCCCGGTCGCGGCCCTTGCCAACCCTCCGTCGCTCGTCGAACTTTTCGCCGAGACGATCGTCGAAGAACTCGACTTCCGGATGGAAGCGGCCAACATGCTCGATGTTGCGGCAATGCTGCACGACCTCGAGCAAGATCGCTACGTCGTCCCGCGGCCTCACCCCACGTTGGTCACGCGCCGAGTACTCGTGATGGAGCGGGTGTACGGCTTCAACTTCGACGACGTCGCTGGCATGCAAGATGCAGGGATCGACACCGAAGACGTGGTGCGTACTGCGATGGTCGCCTTCATGGAAGGAGCCGTGGTGGAGGGCATCTTCCACGGCGACCTCCACGGCGGCAACCTCTTCGTTCTCGAAGACGGTCGAACCGCCCTGCTCGACTATGGCATCGTCGGTCGTCTCAGCGGCCCGCGCCGCAACGCCTTCTTACGGCTCATGTTGGGTGCGACCACCAACGACGTCAAAGGCCAGATGGCAGCGTTACGCGATCTCGGTGCGCTTCCTGCCGACACAGATCTCGATGCGGTCATTTCTGACCTGCGACTCGACCGAGACGTGATCGACCCGACCACGCTCACCGGCGAAGAGATGGTCACCGAGGTCCAGCGAATCGTCAAGGCCTTGCTCGGGTATGGCGCAAAGCTGCCCAAGGAGTTGATGCTCTACGTCAAGAACCTCGTGTTTCTCGACGGCGCCATCGCTCGACTCGCACCCGACCTTGATCTGCTCAGCGAAGTGGCAAACATTTCCATGCTCTTCGCGCAGAAGCATGGAGAACGGCTGGGGCGCGAACTCGGTGTTGACCCGTCCGCCGTCGAGTTCGACCTCGATGGTGTCAAGGCGAGCATGGGCCTCGAAGCCGATGTGAACTCGATCACGTACAAGGAACTGCAGGAACGTCGAGCGCTGATCCAGAAGCGCATGCAGGCCCACGTCGAATCGACTCGCTGATCAATGCGGTAGCGTCGCACCCCGTGCGCCTGGTCATTGCCCGCTGTTCCGTTGACTACGCAGGCAAGTTGGCTGCCCACCTCCCTGAGGCCAACCGGTTGATCATGGTCAAAGCCGACGGCTGCGTGGCCATCCATGCTGACGGTGGCGCCTACAAGCCGCTGAACTGGATGAACGCGCCGAACAAGGTGGTCGAAGAACACAACGAATCAGCTGGCCGTCATCGTTGGATTGTCACGAATCCCAAGAAGGAAACGCTGACAATCACACTCCACGAGGTGTTCAGCGATTCCGACCATGAGTTGGGCACGGACCCAGGCCTCCAGAAAGATGGCGTTGAGGCACACCTCCAGGAGTTACTGGCAGCAAGCCCTGCGGCCATTGAGGACGGACTCACGCTCGTCCGACGCGAGTACCCCACCGCCATCGGACCAATCGATCTCGTCTGTCGCGACGAGGCGGACATTGTCGTTGCCGTCGAGGTCAAACGACGCGGCGAGATCGACGGCGTCGAGCAGCTCACTCGCTACATCGAGCGCTTGAAGCTCGACTCCTCGCTCGGCGACATCCGCGGGGTGTTCGTTGCGCAGGTCGTCAAACCGCAAGCCAAGGTGCTCGCTGAATCTCGCGGCTTCACGTGGGTCGAAGTCGACTACGACGAGCTGCGCGGCATGAAACCCGACGAGCTCCGACTGTTCTGACGATCCGGTCAGCAGGACAGGCCTGGCCACGCCAGTCGAGCATTGACCACATAGACGAAGCCGTCGTCCACGAACACGCTGTCCGCTGCTGCGGTCTCGAAGAGCTCACCGACCTCAACGTCAGGCAGAGAGAAACACCCCTCGTCTCGAAGCCGCCGCGACGCGTTCTGTGGCCAGTCGATCACCGGGTTCTCAGACTCCGAGAAGGCCTGCGCCGGCCCCAACACTCGAGCGACGTAGTCGTAGCGGTCTGGGAGGAAGAATGAGACGTCGCCCAGCTCATCGCCAACGACGGTAGAGAGCGCCGCGAGATCCTCCGGCGCTGCTCCCCGAGCAACCGCTTCGTCAACGAGGGCGACGCCCGCTGTCGTCAGCGATTGCTCCCACACATCGGCGAGCAACAGCCCCGCTCGGGCTTGCCCCGCAGGAGCCGAATAGATCACCCGTCCGTCATCAGTCACCACCAGCAGAGCGGGAGCCAGGAGCGTGTTCGAGGCTCGACTTTCGTCGCCATCGTTCACAAGGAGTGCAACACCGTCTGGATACTCGACGGCCTGCCCATCAGACGAGCAGGCTGCAGTCAACGCGGCGGCGGCCAGAAGCAGCAAGAACCGCCCGCCGTACATCGTTGGCAGATTAGCTGTCGTTCCCACTCGACTGAGCGCGCTGCGCTACCGTCTGCGCCATGAGTCAGGAAGTACGCGGAATTATTGCCAAGGCCAAGGGCGAGCCAGTCACGCTCGAAACCATCGTCATTCCAGATCCCGGTCCGGGCGAGGCCGTCGTCGCCATTCAGGCTTGCGGCGTCTGCCACACCGACCTCCACTACCGCGAAGGTGGAATCAACGACGAGTTCCCCTTTCTGCTCGGGCACGAGGCGGCGGGCATCGTCGAATCCATCGGTGAGGGCGTCACCAACGTTGTGCCCGGTGATTTTGTCATTCTCAACTGGCGCGCTGTGTGCGGCAACTGCCGGGCGTGCAAGCGGGGACAGCCGCAGTACTGCTTCGACACACACAACGCTGAGCAGAAAATGACGCTCACCGACGGCACGGAGCTGTCACCCGCTCTCGGCATCGGCGCCTTCTGCGAGAAGACGCTCGTCCACTCCGGACAGTGCACCAAGGTCAACCCCGAAGCGCCGGCCACCGTGGCCGGGCTGCTCGGGTGCGGCGTCATGGCCGGCATCGGCGCAGCGATCAATACGGGCGGGGTCTCGCGCGGCCAAAGCGTTGCCGTCTTCGGTTGCGGTGGCGTCGGCGATGCCGCGATAGCTGGCGCCAAGCTCGCCGGAGCATCAAAAATCATTGCCGTCGACATCGACGACCGCAAGCTCGAATGGGCTCAGCAGTTCGGGGCAACACACATGGTCAATTCAAAGAACACCGACCCAGTCGAGTTCATTCGGTCCGTGACCGACGGCAACGGTGCAGATGTGTGCATCGAAGCGATTGGCCATCCCGACGTCTACAAGCAGTGCTTCGAGGCGCGCGATCTTGCTGGCACTGTCGTGCTCGTCGGCGTGCCCAATCCCGAGATGACCATCGAGCTGCCGTACATCGAAATCTTCGGCCGTGGCGGCTCGCTCAAGTCGTCGTGGTACGGCGACTGCTTGCCCGAGCGCGACTTCCCGATGCTCATCGATCTCTACCTGCAGGGACGGCTCGACCTCGGCGGTTTCGTCTCGGAGACCATCAAACTCGACGACGTCGAAGAGGCGTTTCACAAGATGGAGCGCGGCGATGTGCTCCGCTCCGTGGTGGTGCTGTGACGATCGAGCTGGTCACCACTGACGGCATCTTCGCCCTCGACGGCGGCGAGTGGGAGGTCACCAACAACATCTGGTTGGTTGGCGACGACAAAGAAGTCGTGATCTTCGACGCGGCGCATGATCATCAGCCGATCCTGGACGCCGTCAACGGCCGCAACGTCACCGGCATCGTGTTGACGCATGGCCACAACGATCACATCAACGCCGCAGTCGCGCTGCGCGAGGCAGTTGATGCGCCGATCCTCCTCCACGAGTTCGACCGATTTCTTTGGGATGTCGTCCACCCCGATCACGACTTCGATGGCCCACTCGAGCCGGGCCGCACGATCAGCGCCGGCGGTCACGAGCTCGGCATCTTGCACACGCCCGGACACTCCCCGGGCTGCTGTTGCTTCCACGACGTCGCGACCGGCGCCGTTATCAGTGGCGACACACTGTTCTGCGGCGGGCCTGGCGCTACCGGCCGCGTCTACTCCGACGAGCCGACCATTCTCGCGACAATCCGCAACGTGCTGCTCGAACTGCCCGACCACACCGTCGTCCACACCGGCCATGGCGACAGCACCACCATCGGCGCCGAACGCGCCGGCGTCCTCGCCCGCGCCGCCGAACTCAACCTGTGACCTCGGGACGCCCAGTCAAGGGGTTCGTCCAACACTACGCCTGGGGCGATACGCACTTCTTGCCAGAACTCCTGGGGCTCGTACCCGACGGCCAACCGTGGGCAGAGTTATGGCTCGGCACGCACCCCAATGGCCCCACGCAGCTCGCCGATGGATCACCGCTGACCACCCTCACCGGCGAGTTGCCCTACCTTTTGAAGGTCCTCAGCGCGGCCGAACCGCTCTCGCTGCAAGCACACCCCACCATCGCACAAGCACGCGAGGGATTCGACAGCGGCGTGTTCGCCGACCCGTATGCCAAGCCCGAACTCCTCGTCGCACTCACGCCATTCGAGGCCTTGTGTGGAGTCAGGCCCGAAGCCCGAACCATCGAACTGCTGCAGGCAATCGGTGCTGACGATCTCGCCCATGTGGTGGCAGCCGAGGGTGCCGGGACAGCAATGCATCGCCTGTACCGCGGCGAGCTTGATCCAGCTTCAGCTGTGCAGGCGTGCGCGTCAAGCGATCGGCCCGAAGCGATGTGGGTGCAGCAGCTGGACACCATGTATCCCGGCGATCCAAGCGTGGCCGTGACACTGCTCCTCAATCACGTCTCACTGCTGCCTGGCGAAGCCCTCCACCTCACCGCAGGGAACCTGCACGGCTACCTGAGAGGTTCTGGCATCGAGCTGATGCAAGCGAGCGACAACGTCGTCCGCGGCGGCCTCACCGTCAAGCATGTCGACATCGACCTGCTCCTCGACATCGTCGATCCAACGCCACTGGCCGAACCGGTCATGCAGGTGGTCGACGGTCGGTACGAACTCCCGGAGGCAGGTGTGCAGTTGATCTGGCTCGACGCCGGGGAACACCACACCTCGACGGGCCACGAACTCGCTCTCTCCGTCGCCGGCGAGCAGCTTTACCTGGCACCAAGCACCGAATTCGTCGCATCCGCGGACACGTTTGTCGTCACCTCGACCTGAACGGCGTCACCCGCATCCAGCCGGGTCAGGCCTTCCTGCGAATCTCCACGATTTTCTCGCTCGCGGCATTGGCATCGTCGCCCTGCTCTTCGAGCAACTTCGCACGATCCTTTTCTGCCTCGCGACGCGCTTTGTCCAAGTCGGCACGCTCGAGTGCGGCGTCGATGCCGTGCTCGTTGATGAACTCTGCCCATTCGACGAGTTGATCGACCATCTCGTCCTCGGGCACGACGGCGACGTTCTGTCCCTTGATGAACAGATGGCCGCGCTTGTTCCCCGCAGCGATACCGATGTCGGCGTCGCGCGCCTCGCCCGGTCCGTTCACGACGCAACCCATCACGGCGACTTGAAGTGGCAGCTTGCGTTCGCCGAACGCCTCCATTGCCTCATTCGCCACCTTGATGACATCGACTTCAGCGCGGCCGCACGACGGGCAGGCAATGAGGTCAATATTCTTGCGTTCACGCAGTCCCAGAGCTTCGAGGAGTTGACGACCGGCCTTGGCCTCTTGGACTGGGTCCGCAGTGAGCGAGTAGCGGATCGTGTCGCCGATGCCTTCCAGCAGCAGGGTGGCAATACCGGCTGTGGCCTTAATCAAGCCGGCCGGCGGCGGACCGGCTTCGGTGACGCCCAGGTGGAGCGGATGGTCAGTGACCTCGGACAGCATGCGATAAGCATCGACCATGAGCGGCACACTCGATGCCTTGACCGAGATCTTGATGAGGTCGAAACCAACTTCGTCGAAGTAAGCGATTTCGGTCATGGCTGATTCGACCATCGCCTCGGGCGTGGCACCACCGTACTTTTCGTAGAGCTTCGGGTCGAGCGAACCGGCGTTGACACCGATGCGAATCGGGAGGTTCCGGTCCTTGGCTTCGGCTGCCACGGTCTTGATGTGTTCCGGCTTGCGGATGTTGCCTGGGTTCAGACGCAAACCGTCGACACCCGCCTCCATGGCTGCCATTGCCATCTTGTACTGGTGATGGATGTCAGCGATGATCGGCACCGGTGATCGCGGCACGATCTGGGCAAGCCCTTCAGCAGCCTCGATCTCGTTACACGTGCACCGCACGATGTCAGCGCCAGCGGCGGCAAGGGCATAAATCTGCTGCAGCGTGCCTTCGACGTCAGCCGTCTTCGTAATCGTCATCGATTGAATGGTGATCGGAGCGTCGCCACCGACCTTGACGTCGCCGACAGAGATCTGGCGAGTGGTCTTCCGAGGAACCGAGCTGGTGACCTGCATGGAGTCAACGATACGCGGTGGATGGAGACAGCGGTCGGACAGGGTCCCCCAGCAAGCACTACCTCGGAGTCATGAAGCCACTGACAGCGAGGCGAGCGCAGCGAGCTTCGAGCGCTGAACTACAACGGCTGCGAGATGTCCAGATACAAGCCAGCAAACATCAGCATGACGAGCACGGTGACCACCCCCATCGCAAAGGGCATGAGTCGCTCGACGTCGGCGAAATATCGCTGTTTGGAACCCCGCCCGGCTTCGCGCACACGCTCGTAGACCGCAATGGCAGCGTGTCCGCCGTCGAGTGGGAGCAGCGGGAACATGTTGAACACGCCGACGAAGACGTTGAGCACCGCAAGAAGCAGGATCATTCCTGCCCAGCCGGAGGATTCACCGACGTCGTCCGAGACCTGAGCCACTCCGTACAGGGTCGTCGGGCGGCTGCTCAGGTCCTCGTTGTCTCCGGTGACGTGGCTGATGATGTTGACCGGGTTGAGCACCTTCACGACACCCTTGGTCGACTCCCAGGCAAAGGGGAAGATGTCAGTGACTGCATTGCCAGCAGCCGCGGGGATCGAGTGATCGATGGTGTCGAACACTGATCCGCTGCTGATTCCTGCCAGCGCATCGCCGTTGTCGTTGACACCGAGCGTGAGCGTGAGAGCAACGAGTTCGCCATTGCGGAGTACGCCAAGAACGACACTGTCGTCCGGCTGGTTGGTCCGGATTACCTCGCCGAGTTCGGCGGGACTGTCGATGGCTGCGCCATCAACGGCAACCACGATGTCACCGGGCAGTACGCCAGCGCCATCGGCCGGTCCACCGGCGGACAGTTGGCTGACGCGCGCGCCATCGCTGAATGATTCTTCTCCGGCTATCGCATACACACCGAACAGCAGCACGATGGCGATCAGCATGTGCATGATCGATCCAGCCGAGATCACCAAGAGGCGGCGAGGAAAGCTTTTCTGTCGGTAGGTGCGGGCTTCGTCACCTGGCTCGACCTCGTCCATACGATTCATGCCGATAATGCGAACGAAGGCCCCCAACGGCACCGCCCGAACGCCGTACTCGGTCTCTCCGCGACGAAAGCTCCAAAGTCTGGGTCCGAAGAACAAGAAGAATTGAGTGACCTTCATGCCCGTCCACCGGGCCGTGAGGTAGTGGCCAAGTTCGTGGAGGAAGATCGAAATAACGACACCCACCACGAACACGAAGATCCAGAAGTTCGCAAAGCCGAGCCAAGCAAAAAGCGCAGCGATGCCAAGCATCGAAAGCGCTCCCCTCCAACCGCCGGCGAGTTCGTCCTCGGTGAGGTTCTCGGTGACGGCGCCACCCGCCATGATTTCGCTCTTGGCTTTCGCCACTCGCGACAGCTCATCTTCAGTCGGTTTCGGAGGTGTGAGTTGATCAGTCATCGTTGCAATACCTCATCGGCAATTCGTCGAGCTTCTTGATCCGCTTGGATCACATCGTCGACGGTGTGGGGGATCCCACCATCATGGCGCTCCAACACCGCCTCGCACACGTCAGCAATCTCATTCCATCGCAAATTTCCTGTGAGAAAAGTCTCAACTGCCACCTCGTTCGCAGCGCTGAGCCACGCTGGCGCCGTACCGCCTGAGCGTCCAGCGTCGTAGGCGAGCTGCAAGCAGCGAAAGGTGCCAAGATCTGGCGGCTCGAAGTCGAGCGAGCCCAACGTGGCCCAATCGATGCGACCGAAGGGTGTCGCGATGCGGTTCGGGTAGCCGAGCGCATAGCCGATCGGCAGCTTCATCGTCGGCATACTGAGTTGGGCGATGGTTGATCCATCGGTGAACTCGACCATTGAATGGACGACAGATTGAGGGTGCACGACCACCTCAATCTGGTCATACGGCGTTCCGTACAGCTCGTGCGCCTCGATCACTTCGAGACCCTTGTTCATCAACGTGCTCGAATCGATCGTGATCTTCGGACCCATACTCCACGTCGGGTGCGCCAGCGCATTTTCGACGGTCACAGCAGCAAGGTCATCAGCGGTGCGACCGCGGAACGGACCTCCGCTCGCGGTCAAGAGCAGCCGACTGACCTCACGATCGCTCTCGAAAGACGCCCGCAGACATTGGTGGAGCGCACAGTGTTCGCTGTCGACTGGCACCAATTCGGCGCCTGGCGTCGATCGGAGCGGCTGGACCACAGGGCCCGCAGCAATGAGGCTCTCTTTGTTCGCAAGCGCTAGGCGCTTTCCAGCTCTGAGGGTCTCCACGGTGACCTCAAGACCGGCAAACCCGACGACACCGTTGACCACGACATCCGCGTCGGCGATCAATGCCGTGGCATCACCCTCGACCGCGGCCGATGTGCGCGACGCCACATCACAACGTGTCGCCTCGTCGGCGACGACGATGAGGGGGATGTCGAAAGCTGCCGCCTGGGCAACGACAGCGTCCGCTGAGCTGTTGACACTCACGCCCGTCACGACATAGGAGCCGGGGACGCGATCGTTCTCGGCCTGAATGACCTCAAACGTTTGCCTACCGATCGAGCCGGTTGAGCCAGCAATCGCGACTCGCACCGGATCAACGGTCATCGGTGCAATCTTCTCAGGAACCGAGCTGTGACCACGGCTCGACAACGCGCATCAAGTAGTAGACGGCAGGCAGTGCGAACAAGAAGCCGTCGAAGCGGTCAAGTACACCGCCGTGGCCCTTGATCAACGTCCCGAAGTCCTTGACGTCGAGGTTCCGCTTGAACATGCTCTCGGTGAGATCACCGAGCGGGGCGAAGATCGAGATGACGATGCCGAGCATCAGGAGGTGGCTGGTGTCAGACCACGTGTCGCTCGCATCTTGCATCCCGACGAGCAGCATGACCACGAGGGTCAAGATGGTGCCGCCAAGAAATCCTTCGACCGACTTATTGGGGCTGATCCAGCCGCGCAGCGGTGTCCGCCCGAACGCACTGCCGACGAAGTACGCGCCGACGTCGTTGGCAACCACGCCCACGGCGAGCAGCACCAAGGTGTCGGTACCGATGCTCAGCCCACCAAAGAAGTTGGAGTAACGAATGATGAGCGCCGCGAACGAGCCGAGCACGCCGATCCATACGACGCCGAGCATCGTGATGGCCATGTTGGGCATCGGGCCAACTTCGATCGAGTCAGAGCCGATGAAACCCATCGCTCCGGCAAAGAATGCCAGCGCCAGGACCAGCGGAATACCGTTCTCGCCGACCCAGTAAGCAACGGCCGGTGCTGCGACACAGGCCACGACGCCAGCGGCAACGGCAGGGCGGTAGCCCTTTTCGGTGACCTTGGAGAAGTACTCGATGGCTGCAAGCCCAAGCAGAATGCAGACAAAGATGATTGCGCCGAGCGGACGCCACATCGCAGCAGCGATAAACACTGCCGCCAGCACCAAGCCGCTCGCGATGGCGACCGGAAGATTACGCTTGGCACCGGGTGGCGGGCCCCCTGCGCTGGGTGGACGTTGGCCCTGACCGCCACCGCCCCGGCGCTGCGGCTCGGGTCGGCGAGGCATCCCTGACGGGTCGGTACCAATCGTGATTCGGGCCGGTTCGCGCGGTGCTGCGGCCACGACCTCGTGCAGTTCGGTGGCCTCTCCAGCAGTATCGGCATCGACGGCTGCCGCAATCGGCTCGACTGGAGCGTCTTCCCAAGAGATCTCACCGGTCGGGTCTGAGGGGGCCGTCGGGACCGATCCCGACGGCGTATCGACCGGGTCGCCTTCCTTCCAGACGGGCGCGTCGGACGTGAACGGGGACCAGACGTCAAGATCGTCGGTTGGATCAGCCTCAGGGGTAGCACGGGCAATGGCCGGTACTTCTCCGGTGGCGTCTTCAGTCCAGTGCGGCATCGCACCGGTGCCATCCTCGTCGAGTTGAAGACGGCCAGATCCACCGGACGGTGATTCTGGCCAGTCGTCGTTCGACAGCGGAGCCTCAGCAGCCTCTGGACCGGGTGTGACCTGCTGCTCGGAGGTGTTGCCAAAGAGCGGGCCACCAAACTCGGAGTCGTCGAAGGCATCCATTTCGGCCTCAAGCCGACCCGGACGACGCCGTGCGGAATCATTGTCTTCAGGTCGCCAAATGTCGTCGGTCATCGTTGTTCCCCCGGCCCCTCAGATCTCGAGGAGTTCTTCTTCTTTTCGGTGAAGCGCCGCGTCGATCCTGTCGACGTGCTCGCTCGTGGTCTTATCGAGTTCTTTCTCGGCGCGCTCCAATTCGTCTTCGGAGACATCACCATCTTTCTCTTCAGCTTCCATCGCCTTGCGCGCATCGCGCCGCAGGTTGCGCAGCACAATACGCCCGTCCTCGGCCATGTTCTTCGCAACCTTCACGTATTCCTTGCGGCGTTCTTCGGTCAGCTGCGGCAGCGACAGACGAATCGCGATGCCGTCGTTGTTCGGATTCACACCCAGGTCGCTTTCTCGAATGGCCTTCTCGATGGCCTCGAGCGATGTTCGGTCATGCGGCTTGATGAGCAACTGGCGGGCCTCAGGCACGGAGATCGAAGCGAGCTGCAGAATCGGAACTGGAGCGCCGTAGTAGTCGACATTGATGCGCTCGACGAGTCCGGGATTGGCCCGACCGGTTCGGACCGTGCCGAACTGCGTCTGAGTGTGCTCGACAGCCTTGTCCATCTTGTCCATGGCCTCGAGAAGGGTGTCATCGATCACGTCGACCATCGTACCCAGGACAGAGGTCGGCGCAGGACCATGCGGACTTTCATCGAAACTGGTTGCAGCGTCTCAGCCGCTGACCAAGGTGCCTTCGGAGCCGCCTTGCACGATGCTGCGCAGCGAACCTGGTTTCGACATGTCGAACACGACGATCGGAATGTCGTTGTCGCGGCAGAAGGCGATCGCGGTCGCGTCCATGACCTTGAGGTCTTTCGTCATCACCTCGAGGTAGCTCACCTGCTCGTACTTCTCCGCGGACTCATCGGTCCGAGGGTCTGCGCTGTAGACCCCGTCAACGCCGGAGTGCGTTCCCTTAATCAACACTTCGGCTTCAATCTCGGCGGCGCGCAGCGCAGCCGCTGTGTCGGTCGTAAAAAATGGGTTACCCGTCCCGGCGGCAAAGATGACGACGCGCCCCTTTTCGAGATGCCGAACAGCCCGACGGCGGATGTAGGCCTCGGCAATGCGCGGCATCTCGATCGCCGACTGCACCCGCGTCTCTTGGCCCTGTCGTTCGAGCGCATCCTGCAACGCCAGCGCGTTCATCACGGTGCCGAGCATTCCGATGTGGTCGGACTGTGTTGCGTCCATCCCGGTCATCGAACCCTCCCGACCACGCCAGAAGTTGCCGCCACCGACGACCACAGCGACATCGACGTTCAAATTCTGCCGGAGATCGATGATTTCCTTCGCCGTGGCCTCAAGCGTTGCGCCATCGAGGCCCTTGCCAGAATCGCCTGCAAGCGCCTCACCCGAAGGTTTGAACACGATGCGCTTGAATTTCGGACGTTGTGCTCGTTCAGTCATCGTTGAGGTCTCCGTCAGGATCAGGTACGGGCGCGAAACAGCCCCGCTGAACGTACTTGACGCGCAACGGGGCTGTTCAAATTGACCGTGGACTTCAGATCAACCGATCTCGACCTGGGCGAAGGCGACGATCGATGCGGAGCCAATGAACTGGCTGACCGACTGCTTGTCGTCCTTGGCGTACGGCTGATCGAGCAGTGCCACATCCTTGAAGAATCCACCGATGCGGCCTTCGACAATCTTGTCGAGTGCCGCTTCGGGCTTCCCTTCGTTGCGGGTGATGACGGTGAGGGTCTCGCGCTCTGCTGCGACGACATCGGCCGGCACATCGTCACGGCTGAGGTACTTCGGGCGTGCGAACGCGATGTGTACTGCCACGTCGTGGGCAAGCTCGGGCGTCCCACCGGCGACTTCGACGAGCACGCCGTTGACGCCGCGGCCACCCTGCATGTGCTGGTAGCTGTCGAGGATGTTGTCGCCGGCAGCTTCGATACGAGCGACCTGGCCAATGCTGATGTTCTCCTTCAGCGTGACCTTGAGCTCTTCGAGATCACTCTGACGCTCGGAGATGGACTCAACGCCCTTCTCAGCGACCAGAGCGACGAGAGCATCGGCCTCAGCCTTGAAGAGGTCTGAACCAGCGCTGAAGTCGGTCTCGCACTTCAGTTCGACGATGGCACCGACGTTGCCGGTGATAACGAGACTGACAACGCCCTGCGTGGCGTCGCGATCCTCACGCTTGGCGCTGGCTGCGAGGCCCTTTTCGCGGAGCCACGTCTTGGAGGCTTCCATGTCGCCGTCATTTTCCTGCAAGGCTTTCTTGCAGTCCATCATGCCGGCGCCGGAAGAGACGCGGAGCGCCTTGACGTCTTGTGCAGTGAATGACATGTTCTTCAGCTCTCCGTTTCGACTTCGGGCGTCGCAGCGGCAGCAGGGGCTTCCTCAGCCACTGGCGCTCCCTCTGCAGGTACGGCTTCGGCTGGAGCCTCGGCCGCTGCGGGAGCGGCTTCAGCAACCGGCGCGTCCTTGGCAGCAGCAAGCTTGGAATCGCGCTCGGCCTGCTGCTGAGCAGCTGCGTTACGCGCAGCGGCCTGCGCAGCTTCGAATGCGGCCTCTTGCTCCGGCGTCTTCTCAGCAACCGGGGCAGGCGCGGGGTTGCGCTTGTTCGCGATGAATCGGCCTTCGGCGACGGCATCAGCGATCACGCGTGCGAACAAGCTGTTCGAGCGAATCGCGTCGTCGTTGCCGGGGATCGGGTACGTCACCACTTCAGGATTCACGTTGGTGTCGACGACAGCAACGACAGGGATACCGAGCTTGCGAGCCTCGGTGACAGCGATGTGTTCCTTGTTGGTGTCGAGCACGAAGATTGCGTCGGGAGCCTTCTTCAGACTGCGCAGACCACCCAGGTTGCGCTGCAACTTGGTGAGCTCGCGATCGAGGAGCAGTGCTTCCTTCTTGATCATGACGTCAAACTCGCCCGAGGCCTGCATGCGCTCGTACTCGAGCATCTTGTTGACGCGCTTGCTCATCGTTTCGAAGTTGGTGAGCATGCCGCCGAGCCAGCGCTCGTTCACGTAAGGCATCCCGCACTTATCGGCGTAGCTCTTGATCGGGTCCTGGGCCTGCTTCTTGGTGCCCACGAACAGAATGTTGCCGCCTCCGGCGACGAGGTCACGGACGAACCCGTAGGCCGTCTCAACTCGACCGAGCGTTTGCTCGAGATCGATGATGTAGATACCGGCGCGCTCGCCGAAGATGAAACGCTTCATCTTGGGGTTCCAACGACGGGTCTGGTGGCCGAAGTGCGCTCCGGCTTCCAACATCTGACGCATGCTGATAACAGCCATGTGGTGCTCCTTGTGCGGTTTTTCCCACCGATCGGCGCCGCGAGGCGACCGCTGATTGATCGATGAGACCTTGAGTGTGTGCCATTTCGGTTGAAACGACGTGACCAATACTATCGGCGCTGCATTCGCCCCACACCTTGGGCCAGATGCCCTGCACCACGCCTCGGCGGCACGCGGCTCAACGGGCACACGACCAGACTGGAGTCGGCCCGCTTCGTCGGGCCGTGCCGTCGATTGGGACGAGTCGAGGCCGACCGACAAGGTGGCCGAGGTAAGGCTCGGGGTCGCGATACCGACCGTCCACTCGAAGTCCGAAGTGGAATCTGCCGTCGGCCGTGCCGAGTACCGCGCCGCGCGCAACGCTGACACCACGCCTGACTCGCACACCGCTCAACTCGCCATAGGTCAACTTCCAGCCATTGGCGTGTTCGACGACGACATAGATGGTTCCCGCCACGGGCCCACTGAAGGCAACCCTGCCAGCAGCAACGGATCGAACGGCACTCGCCGCGCCAGTCCGAAAGTCAATACCCCGATGCCCGGCGCAGTATCGACACGGCGGCGCCCGGAACGGGTCGACGATGGGCCCGGTAACCGGCGGCTGCCAGCAGGGAGTCGCCTCGGCGACGGCTCCGAAGCTGAAGGTGAGTATTGACATCGCTGTGCCAACGGCGAGCAGGGCGCGTCCTTGCATCATAAATCCTCTCGGCGGAGTGATCTGATGGACGCTGGGCGTCGATGGGGCCAGCGGCCCGAAGTCTCATCTGGTGCCAGCGAACTGGCCCGATGTTAGGTGAGCCCGGCCGCCCCAAGTCGAGCTCGCAGGTGCAGCACCGACTTGGTATGGATCTGGCTGACTCTGCTTTCGGTCACGCCGAGGACCTCGCCGATTTCCGACAAGGTCAAGCCTTCGTCGTAATAGAGCGACAGCACCAGCTTCTCGCGCTCCGGGAGCTTCTTGATCTCGACACGCATGACATGGCTGAGCTCGCGATTCTCAACGACGGCCGTGGGCGAGCCCGACATCGCGTTGTCGGGTGCCGACGGCTCGGCTCCTGCGGCGATCGCTCGATCGAGTGGCCCGATCGTGGTGCTCGCGATTGCCGACAGCCACTTGGCGAGGTCGGCCGGAGTGATACGGAGGTGCTCGGCCAGCTCTTCGTCGGTCGGGCCTCGGCCCAGCTTGTGTTCGAGTTCGGAGAAGGACTTCTCGACGCTTCGCGCCCGGCTGCGGACCGAGCGGGGCACCCAGTCGAGTTGGCGTAGCCCATCGTAGATCGCACCGCGGATGCGCGGCACCGCAAAGGTTTCGAACTTGACCCCGTGCCCGGTATCGAAACGTTCGATCGCATCCATGAGCCCGAAAACCCCGGAGCTGATGAGATCGCCAGAGTCGACGCTCGATGGAAGACCAGCGCCGACACGGCCGGCCACGAACTTCACCAACGGCGAGTAGTGGACGATGAGGTGATCGCGAGCCGCCGAGTTGCGGCGGTTGAGCCACCGCGTCCACTGCATCTGAAGGTCTGCGTCTTCGGGAACAATGCTCATGCTCTGGGATGGGCCTCGCGATAGGCAGCAGAGAGTCGCTCTCGACTGACGTGGGTGTAACGCTGCGTTGTGGCCACATCGGCGTGACCCAACAGCTCTTGTACGGCTCGCAGGTCGGCACCACCGTCGAGGAGATGCGTCGCGAAACTGTGCCGTAACGCATGGGGATGGGTCGGCGTTGGCGACCGGCGGTCGATGATGCGACGGACGTCCCGTGGCGTGAGACGTTTCCCCACTTCGTTACCAAACAACGCATCGCCCTGATCACCGGTGACCACCTCGGGGCGCACGTCGATCCACCGCCGGAGCGAGCGGACAGCGTGCTCGCTGAGCGGAACGCGGCGTTCCTTGTCGCCCTTGCCCCACACGGTGGCAGCACCAACCGTCAATGCGAGTGACGACACGTCGAGGTCGCACAGCTCGCTGACACGCACCCCCGATCCGTAGAGCACTTCGAGCACCGCATCGTCGCGACACCGTCGCCACTCGGGTTCGTCGGCATCTGGACCCGCTTCGAGCAGTCCGGTGACTTCGCGGCCGTCGAGCACACGCGGGAGGCGACCGCTGCCAGCTGGGACCGAAACACCGCTGGTGGGATCGAGTTCCGCAACGTTGTTGGCCACGGCCCACTTGAAGTAGCGACGCACGGCGGCAATTTTTCGGGCGATCGTGCGACGCGCGAACTGGCGGGTGGTGAGATGGGCGAGGTACCGCCGAATGGTCGTCCGAGTGACGCTCGCCGGGTCGACGAGATCGCTGCGTGCGCACCATGTCTCGAACAAACGCAGATCGGAGACGTAGGAGGTGATCGTGTTGTCGGACAACGACGTGAGCGCTCTCGCGAAGTCGTCGATGCGCCACTGGTCCACATGGCGATCGTATTGTCTGCCGCTCGGCAAATTCGGGATGGGTCACGGTTGCACCAGGTTCACCCAGCGGTCGTCGACCAATGCTCGTCATGCCAGCTCAGCCCACTCATCGACGGCTTCGAACCAGCCACCGGTCTCGATGAGCCATCCCGCCCCTTCGAGGCGGGCGAGGAGCATCGCTGCTTCACCGATCGCTGCTCCGGTGAGCAACATGATGGCGTCAATCGTGCGTGGCGACTCGCGACAGGCGGCATATACGTCGGCGTCAACGCCGGCGAGCGGTGTGCGCGCATCGAATCGAGCACGTCCGGCTCGGCGATGATCGAGGCCGAGAGCCATCAAGACGTCAGCGGTCTCGGTGGCCGCGATCGCCCCGTCGGCCAACAGCTTGTTCGTTCCTTCCGATGCCCGACTATGCACCGATCCGGGCACGGCCATCACATCAATGGATCGGTCGGCGGCTTCGCGCACCGTGATCAGGCTGCCGCCGCGGTCACGGCTCTCGACAACGACAAGCACCTCGACAAGCGCCGCCAAGATTCGGTTGCGGAGTGGAAACCGAAACGGATCAGGCGATGTGCCGACCGGCCACTCGGAGATCAACACACCCCGAGCCGCGATCGCGTCCCACAGGTCACTGTTCTGCTTTGGGTACGGCCGATCCAGCCCGCATCCAACGACTGCTGCCGGGGTCGCCGTCGGGCACGACAGTGCGCCCCGATGAGTAGCTGCATCGATGCCGCGCGCCAGGCCAGACAGCACCACCACGCCAGCCTCGGCCAATTCACAGCCGAAACGAGCGGCCGTGGCACGCCCTGCCTGCGTGGCGTTGCGAGTGCCGACGATGCCCACTCGTCGAGCATCGAGGGCGCCAAGGTTGCCGCGTACGAACAACACCGCCGGGCACGCCGGATCGGTGGAGAGCTGCGGCGGCACCGAGGGGTCTGCAGGAGTCAACACGCGGACACCGGCTGCGACCGACGCCTCCCAGCACTCCCGTGGATCGCGCCGCTGGGCTGATTGCCGCCACGCTTCGGCCAGGGTGCAATCTTTCGCGAACACTGCCGCAATGGCGGGCGATGGGCGATGTGTTCCTGCCGCCATGCCGTATGCCTCGGGAGCTGGTCGCCCGCGCACCAGATGGCGCAGGCGACCCACGGTCATGCGATCGAACCCAGCGAGGGCTGCCAAGTAGCCGGCGTCAGGCACGTCCGAGCTCACGCGACCCGCCCCATCGGCAGCACTTTCGTGAACGCAGCTCGGAGTCCGAGCGCGAGATGCACAGCCTCGTCGTCCACCACTTCGCTGGAAGTCGAGCGCAGATCGGCGATCGACCGAGCGACGCGCCGGATCCGGTGATACCCGCGAGCACTGAGACGACCGTTTTCGAGTTCATGCCGCAGGACAGCCCGACCCGGCCCGTTGATTGGGGCGAACTCGTCCAACTGTGAACCAGACAATGAACGATTGAGACACCCCTGCCGGCTCAGCGCCCGCACGCGGGCTGCTTGGACTCGCTCGGCCACGACGGCGGTCGATTCGGCAGGTTCGTGAGCGAGGAGATCGTCGACGCTCGGACGATGCACGTTGACTCGGAGATCAAATCGATCCAGCAACGGACCCGACAGTCGCCGAACGTAGCGATGGAGCTCCGTTGGGTTACACAAGCACTCCCCCGGTGCTCCGCCGCCGCAGGGACACGGATTCATCGCAGCAACAAGCAGAAAATCGGCAGGCAACACCGCATTGATTCCTGAACGCGACACGACGATTCGCCGATCCTCAAGGGGTTGGCGCAGACCGTCGAGCACCTTGGGAGCAAATTCAGCGATCTCGTCAAGAAAGAGCGCCCCCGCATGCGCCAACGACACCTCACCCGGCCGGGCGGTGCCCGATCCGCCACCGATGAGCGCCGCACTTGTGGCGGTGTGGTGGGGAGCCCGGAATGGCGGCCGCGTCACCAATCCGCCGGGCGGCAGCGGAACACCGGCAGCGGAAATGACCATCGTTGCTTCGAGTGCTTGATCACGATCGAGTACCGGCAGCAGACCGGGCAAGCGTGACGCCAACATTGTCTTACCAGCACCTGGTGGCCCGACCATCAGGAGGTGGTGGCCTCCTGCCGCAGCGATCTCGAGTGCGTGGCGAGCCATTGGCTGGCCTTGCACCTCGGCGAGGTCAGCGAGACGTTCGGGTTCTGGTTCAGACTGCGGGACGTTGTGATCTGGCCACGGGATCAGACCGTTGAGCACGGCAACCAGCTCACCAAGATTGGCGACGAGACGCACTGCTCCCAGTGCCGCCACGCCCGCCTCTGCTGCACTGGCGATCGGCACAACAACATCGAGTTCACCGAGCGCCCCGACCATGGGCGCCACGCCCGCAACGCCTCGAACCGAACCATCGAGGCCGACTTCACCAATGAATGCGAGGCGTTCGATCGATTCCGGTGACACGACCTCGCTCGCCGCCAGAATCCCCATTGCGATGGCGAGATCGAGGCCAGCGCCTGTTTTTCTGTCGCCCGAGGGAGCCAAGTTGACGGTGATCTTGATCTTGGGGAACGGCAAGCCTGAACTCAGGATCGCTGCACGGGTTCGATCGCGGGCCTCGCGGACCGAGTCGTCGGGGCGGCCACCGATCGAGAAACCCGGAAGACCCTGCCCCACGTGTACTTCGACGCGAACCGGATGACCTTGAGCACCCACGACAATGGCGGATGAAATCGACGCGAACATGGCGCCTCCTCTGTGACGCGGCGCACCGCACCTGACAATGAGGAGGGACAACCGGGCCCCACGACCGATCGACGCAACAGCAGTACGTCGAGAAGGCCAACATACCTGAGCGCGCTCACAGAGTTCATGGGCGCCCTGGTTTTCGGAGAACGTCGTGCGACAATGCTGCCCGTGTTACGCCGCATCCGAACTCGCTTGCCCGTCATGGCGACGTGTCTGGCTGTTGGGCTGCTCTCAGGCTGCAACGGCGGCGATGACGCAGGAGACGCCGAACGATTCTGTGGTGAGGTGCAAGTGAACGCCGAACGGCTTACGCAGCCCGGCCTGCAGTTCACCGATGACATCGAGCCGTTCCTCAATCTCTATCGCGAGATTGGCGCGCTGGCGCCAATCGCGATCGAGCTCGAGTGGGATCAGTTGATTGATGCCTACGAGACCGCCAGCACCGTGGTGCCGGGTGATCCCGAGTCAGAACAATCTGCGCTTGCCGCGATTTTCTCAACCGAAAAGTCGGCAGCGGCCATCGACAGCTGGCTTGAGACAAACTGCGCCGTGGACATCGGGCCGGTCTTCACGATCGTGGCGCAAGACAGCTGAACTCAGCCGCTTGCGAAATCAGCCGAGGATTTCGCCGCGCTTCAAGATGACGCTGTCGCACAACCCGTAGTCCCTCGCCTCTTCGGCGGTGAACCAGCGATCGCGCTCGGAATCTTCCTGGATCTGCTCAAGCTCTTTGCCCGAGTGGAACGCGATGAGCTCGGCCATGCGCTGCTTGGTGTACCGGAGCTGCTCAGCCTGGATCTGGATGTCCGAGGCCTGACCACGGAGGCCCGCAAGCGGCTGGTGCATCATGACGCGGGCATTTGGCAACACATAGCGTTTGCCTGCTGCGCCCGCTGTGAGCAAGAACTGCCCCATGGATGCGGCGAGCCCGAGGCACACCGTTGCGACGTCACAGCCGACGAACTGCATCGTGTCGTAGATGGCCATGCCAGCGGTGACCGAACCACCGGGGCTGTTGACGTACAGCCAAATGTCGGCGTTGGGGTCCTCGCCTTCGAGATACAAGAGCTGCGCACAGATCTGATTGGCGATGTCATCGTTGACATCGGACCCGAGCATCACGACACGGTTCTTGAGCAACCGGTCGAACACAGCCGATCGCGGATCGAAGCCGCCCTCGAGCGCGTGAGGAGCACCGGCATTCGCATGTGAGATGGAGAGTTCCGACATCCGGTCAGGCTACCGCCAGACGCCGACTTGACAGACGTACTCCTCCCCTGAGAAGTCATATCCGTGGGCGCCAGCTTTCGACCTTCGACGATCGGCTCGTCGCCCGGGAACCCCGCTGCGCAGACCGTGCGGGTCCCACTCGGGCCCGCACGGAGATTTGCTGTTCGGACAGAACAACGAAGGTCCGGGGCCCGACAAGGTGGCGGTTGGTTTGCAGCAGACGTCGAGCCGCCTCCCCCGCGCGGGACTCAGCGCGTCACACCGCTCATCACGACCACGATCTGCTCGTCATCGCCAATCTCGGTGCGTGCGGCCAGAACTCCGGCCAGACCCGCGGTGCCAGTCGGGCTTGCCTCGAAGCCGGCTCGATGGGCCAGCGCATGGGCCTCGCGCACCTGCTCTTCAGTGGCAATGACCGGGCGACCACCGCTTGAGCGCACAGCTTCGAGTACGCCGACCCAGTCGTAGGTCTCATCGTCGAGAATGCCGTCAGCGAGCGAGGACGGGTCGTCCCAGACCGTCATGATCTGGGCCCAGTTCTCGGCCGGGTGCTCAATGCCTTCAGACCGTCTCCATGCCCGTTCGAACGGTGCGCACCCCTCGGTCTGCACAGCGAACAACGGCGCAGGCCCACAAACATCGTTCATTGCTGCTCCGACGGCGGCGGCGAACGCGCCACCTCCGACCTGAATGAAGACACGGTCGATCTGCGCGATGCCAGCCGCCGCTGCTTGCTCGCAAACTTCCCAGCCGAGCGTTCGGCCGCCGTCGAGACACAGCCCGTTCTCGGGGCCCTGCACGGTGAAGGGCACCGATCCCTCGGCAACGGCATCTCGGAAACGCAGCATCGCCGGGTCGCCGGCCGGGTCGTCGTTGCGTCGCTCGCTGCGATGCACACGTGCGCCAAGTTCATCCAGCCGGTCACCGAACCCATCGCTCATCCACGTGGGCACGTACACATCGAGCGGCCAGTCGGCAGCCTTCGCCAGAATTGCTGCGGCGAGCGCGGCGTTCCCACACGATGCAATCGCGAGCGGTGGCCGCTCCGCCAAGAGCCCCAGCTCTTGGGCAGCTCGGAGGTGGAGCAGGATCGAGAAGAGGAATCGCGCCTTCTGACTGCCACCCACTCCCCCGGTTTCGTCCTTGACCCAGATACCACCGCGAGCGGACAGACCGAGCTCGTCGGAAAGGAACGCGGATCGCGCAAACGGCGTGGCGACAAAGCCGGCATCATCAACGACACGGATTGCGGCGTCGAGTTCCTCGACCAACTCGTTCCGGCGTGCTCGATCCATGCCATGCGCGTCGGCGAAGGCAGCCCACGCCAAGTTCTGGTCGTCGGTGGCAAATGTGTTCGGCTGCCGCTCGGGCGGATCAACCCGCGGACCGCTCACGATCTGCAGGACGTGGCACCGGTCAGTGGCTGTTGCGTTTGGACAGCGGAATGCGAGCGGCGTCGCAACGGGAACCTCGGCGCCGCACGTGGCGCAGCGCCATCCGATCACGGCCATCCGCGTGTCGTCCATGTGCGCGTGCAGCGCTTTCAGCCTGCTGCGACTTGCGCGTTGAAGTCGTCGATCATGCCGTCCCAGACGCCGGTGTATCGACGCAATCCTCGCCAGAAATCCTGGGAGCGCCGGGCCTCGAACAGGTCAAACGGCGTGCCCTGCTGCTCGACCCAGGTGTAGTAGCCGAGATTGAACAGCCGGCGACGGTCGAGGTCGGTGCAGTCGATCATGTGGTCGGTGGATGCCGCACCCAGATGTTCGCCGACCGCGGCAGCGGCATCGGTCGTGGTGAACTCGTTGCCGTACTGCCGTTCGAGCAGCTTGGCTCGCTCGCTCGGGTACAGCGCCGCGCCATCGGTGGCGACGGTGATCAGTGCTTGGTTTTCGCCGAGGTTGAGCAATTTCGCAGTCTTGATTGCCGCGAGGACATTTGCGATTGCCGAGAAACCGAAGTGTTCGAGTTTGTCGACGAGGCTCTGGGAGACACCTCGGGATTGAGCGAGATATGCCCGTCCGGCCTCGGTGTTGAACGTCAGATCCAACTCATCGGTTGCCTTATCGGAGATACCGACGACGACGTCGGTGTTCGCGATGTTGTGGATCAGTGGGATGTGCTTGTCGCCGATGCCTTGAATGTTGTGCTCGCCGTACCCGTTCTCGAGCATCGTCGGGCATTCCAGGGCTTCGACAGCCACAATCTTGGCCCCGTACTCCTCCTTGAGTCGGTCGCCGGCGGCGATCGTTCCGGCTGATCCGGTCGCCGAGGTGAACGCCGCCAGCTCGAGGTCGCGTCCGACGAGGCCATACTCATCGCGCACTGTTTCGAAGACGTGGCCGAGCGCACGTCCCGTCACGTTGTAGTGACCGAGATGATTACCGAACTCCGAGAACTGGTTGAGGATGAAGTTGCCCGGATCCTTTGCCAACTCGTTGCAGGCGTCGTAGATCTCTTTGACGTTCGACTCGGTGCCGTGCGTCTTGATCACATCTTCTTCAGGATTGGCACACCATGTGTCGAGCCAGTCGAACCGCTCTTGACTCATGCCTTCGGGCAGAATCGCAACGCCACGACTCGCCATGATCTTCGAGATCGCGATGCCACCTCGGGCGTAGTTGCCAGTTGATGGCCACACGGCACGGTGCACCGTCGGGTCAAACTGGCCGGTGACGACGCGAGGGGCGAGACACGAGTAGGCAGCCAGCACCTTGTGGGCGGTGATCATCGGGAAGCGGTCGCCGAACACGACGATGATCGGCGACGCGACCCCCGTCAGCGTTGATGGGAGCACGACGTGCTCCGGGACGTCGACGCGGTTCCCCTGCAGGTCGTTGTACCAGTGGACGCGCCACAGGTTGCGTGCGTCAGGACCCTGGGGGTCGGCATCGCCCACCTTCTCCGCCTGATCGAACGTGGACGGATCGGCAAGCTGCGCAAATGTCGGCAGGGTGATGCCCTGCTCACGAAACCGTTGCACAGAGTTGGCCACCGCTGCCTCGTCAACAATCCTGTCAGCCAAACCGAACTGGTTCTCAAGGGCATCGGTGGTCGCAGCGGAAGCTTCGTCGGTATTGATCACTTTTACATTCTGTCAAAGTCCACGGCAATGGGCGACACCATCGAAGATTTCTTCGCTCACCTCGGTCAGAACGGCCGGTCGTCTGGAGGGAGCGTGCTCGGACCGACGTGGGCGTCGAGCCAGTCGGTGAGCGGCTGCGCTCCAACCCAGACATCCCGAATTCTCTTCGCCGCACCTGCCCCGTGGATCCACTTCGGCGCACCGAAATTCTTCACGGCGATACAGCCCTTCATCCTGAGCAGCTCAATACGAGGGTGGTCCTTCGGATACCCACGCGGCGCCGTCTTGAGCTGATCGATGGCGCTGATCTCGTATTTCGCCCGACGCATCTCGACGAT
>JABJAB010000107.1 GCA_018666235.1 Ilumatobacter sp. | reverse complement strand
GACTGTCCGCCCCCCCCCGCACAGCTTCGCGGCAACGGTCCGTCAACTCATGTTGTCAGTGGACGCGGTTGCGGCCGCGTGTCAGGACGCGGCGAGAGTCGCCGCCGCCTGAGCGACGACGCTGTCGATCTCGCCAGCGGGGACCCCGAGGAGGCGCAGCACCAGCCGGGCGACGGCCTGTGCCTCGCCCGGGTCGGTTTCGCCGAGGACCAGCGATCGCATCGACTGGAACGCCGTGCCGAGCACAGCGTTGACCGCGGCTGGGCCCACCGCAACATCGAAGAGCTGCGCCTCAACCCCGTCGTTGATCGCCTGGCCGACGATGGCGCGAATGCGAGCCCGGAAGTCCGGCATTGGCGCGACCGGCGACCTGTTCGGCCCGTTCCGCCAACACCTCGCCGACCGCGAAACCATCGCGTTTGACGCGCCGGGCGTCGGTGGAAGTCCCACCCCGGTGCTGCCGTACTCGATGCGCAAGATGGCCGCCATCGTCGCCGGGTTGATCGACGAGCTGGGCCACGATCAGGTCGACCTGTTGGGTCTGAGCTGGGGTGGGGCACTGGCTCAGGAGGTCGCACACCGCCATCCCGAGATGGTGCACCGGCTGATTCTCACTGCGACGATGCCAGGCGTCACGAGCATCCCGGGCCGACCCGCGGCGATGGGCATCCTGATGTCACCCGTGCGCTATTACTCACCGGAGTACCTGCGTCGCGTTGCACCGACGTTGTACGGCGGCGCAATCCGAGATCGTCCCGAATTGCTCGACGAGCACGCCAAGCAACGCGCCGCACGGCCCCCGACCGGGCTCGGCTACCTCTATCAGCTCAGTGCGATTCAGCGGTTCGCAAGCCTGCCGTGGCTCCACACGCTGCCCCAGCGCATCCTTGTACTTGCGGGTGACGAGGATCCAATCGTGCGGCTCGCCAATGGTCGATTGCTCGCCAACCGCATCCCCGATGCTCGCTTGCACGTCGTGGAAGGTGGTGGGCATCTCTTCTTGTTCACCCGCGGCAAGGAGATGGCCGCTGTGGTCGCCGACTTCTTGGACACCGGCGCCTCGAAGGCATTCCGTCAGCTGCGCCCCGCGCTCTGACCCAAAGGAACGACCACCTACGCCTTCGCCGCGCCCAGAGTGGTCTGACACGATCGGAGCCATGACCGACTTTCCGCTGCCGAACGCGTCCACCGATCTCACCGGCGAGGTCGCCCTCGTCACGGGCGCCACATCGGGTCTGGGCTGGCGCTTCGCGCAGGTGCTCGCGGCGGCAGGCGCGACGGTGGTCGCCACTGGCCGTCGTGAGGAGCGCCTCGCCGAGCTCGTGCTCGACATTGAGTCTCGCGGCGGCGTCGCTCACGGCGTGCCAATCGACATGTCCGATGCCGACAGCATCATCGCGGCAGTCGATCACGCGGAGAAGGCAGCAGGCCTCGTCACCATCCTCGTCAACAACGCGGGTGTTCCCGACGCACAGCGTGCCCACAAGATGTCCCTCGAACTGATCGACTCGGTGATCGACATCAACCTGCGCGGCCCGTACATCTTGAGCTGCGAGGTGGCCCGCCGGTTGATTGCAGCCGAACGATCCGGCCGAATGGTCAACATCTCCAGCGTTGCTGCCACGCACTACTCAGGCAATGGTGCTGCGCTGTACTCGATCACCAAGGCAGCAATCTCACGGATGAGCGAGGCCCTGGCGGTTGAGTGGAGTCGATTCAACATCAACGTCAATGGCATTGCGCCAGGTCTCTTCAAATCAGAGATGACCGACGGCATGCTCGAGCGCGTCGGTGATATCAGCCAACACTTTCCGCGCAAGCGCACCGGGCAGCCTGAACAACTCGACTCGACGTTGCTCTATCTCTGCGGGCCGGCGTCGGAGTGTGTCACCGGCACGGTGATCAAAGTCGACGACGGTCAGGGCCCCCGCTGACCATCGAGCCAGACTCGCCGACCATGGGTCGAGTGGCCATGACGCTCAGCAGAGCAGCCAGCGCGCGATCGCCGTCCGTCGCGCCGCATTGCCCGCGTTGACGATCCGGAGTTCTGCCATTCGTTGCAGCACCGCTGTGACGAACACGTCACCGATTTCGTCAGCGGTCAGTGGTGTCTCAGCATCAGCGGCCGCGAACACCGTCTTCGCGACGTGATCAAGGTGGCGTCGTGACAGCGGCTCACCCATCGCGCCGGCACGATCGCGTGCAGAACGCGTGATCTGGTTGAGCATTCGAGTCGACGACGGGCCCCCGCCGTGGCGCCGCCACGCTTCGGCGAGTTGTTCATAGATGCGGTGCCACTGGTCTGTCTCGATCAACGGGAAGCCGCGATCAATGCGCCGCAACTCTTGTGCCTCGTCAGGGATGACACCGTCGGCCGCCTCGGAGCTCGACTCTGCCGTGTCATCCGGAGTCTGCGAAACCTCGACACTGCCATCAGCGGGAAGCAAGTAGGCCTGCGGGCCACCGGTGATTTCACCGTCGGGTACCGCGTAGGTGAGGAACCGCTTGAAGGTCCGAAATCCGAACCAGTCGTCGCTGACCTCGGCGCCGAATTCGTTCTGCAACGCCCAGGCGAGTGAAGAGAGTTCGAGTGGCCGATCCAACGAACGCCACCGCTCGACCACGAGGTCGACAGCATCAGCACCGGGCCCACTCGTCAACGCATCGACACCGGGTTCGACGCCCGATTCGTTGACGTCGGTATCGATGACTGGCGCAGTCTCGGCGACGATCGCTTCATCAATTCGGTCAAGTTCGTTGCGGAGGTCCTCAGCAATGTCGTCAAGGGTTGCCAAGAGGTCAGCCATGCGTGCGCTGAGCACTTCGACAAGGGGCGGCAGTTCGCCGGCTTTGCTGTACGTGTCTTCGTGCGTCAACTCTCCCCAACTGTCCTGGAGGAGGGTCCGGACTTGCAGTTCGATGGTGACCGGCGATCCTTCAAGAGCAACACCCAAGTTGACGTGCCAGCCGCGGTAGCCCGACTCCTTTGGGGCGTCGACGTAGTCGCGTTCCGATGCCGGGTCGAGTGAGAGTGGACGCTTCTTGCTCGCGTGCGACGGCAGGTTCTCCAGCGCTGCTTGGACCATCTCGAGGTCGCGCAGGTTAGTGCAGGTCAGACGAATTCCGACGAGGTCATCAATGATCTGCGGGATGGCGTCAACAGTGACGAGCTGCTCCCGGTACCGCTGCTGGTTGACCTTGCGCCACGTGCGTCGCTTCGACTTCACACGCCCAGAGATGCTCCGGATTCGGGCGAGATCGCGATCCGAGAGAGAGTCGTCGAGTTCGTGTTGGAGTGCGTCCATGGCGCGATCGAGAGCAGGTTCGAGCGTGGCTACTCGATGGTCGTCGTACCACTTTCCGAATTCGGCGTAGCCGAACGCCTTGTCGTTCCGGTCGCCCATGGGGCCTGACCCTAGGTTCCCAGAGGAGCGCACGGGGCGTATCCTCCGCCCGACGTCGCCGCCAGCGACATCGTCAATGCACCGCTCGTCAGCACAGCGTCATTGCCCGAGCAGTTCGTCACCACCGGAGACTTCACCGGCAACGAGGGCAGGGCAAGCTGCGCGTCGTGTCGCACGCGAAGTGCCTAGCCGGGGTTCGCTCACGCAGTGTCGCGCTTCTGTGCTTCCCGAAAACGTTCCTGCAGCCGGACGCGCAACTCGCTGGGGTTCGCATCAACGAACTCGCGGCGTTTGCGCTGCACTGAGGACGTCCCCACGGCAATGCCGACCACTGCCGCGCCAACGACGCCTGCGAGGCCAACCCACTTCCAGATGCGCATG
>JABJAB010000014.1 GCA_018666235.1 Ilumatobacter sp. | reverse complement strand
GACCTACTCCGTGCATCAGGGGCTGATGGTCGTCCGCAACGGCCTCCTCGACGAGCTGCCGAATCAGGCCCACTTCTTCAGTGCCGGGTCGCCGGACAAACGGCTGAACCCGGCTGGCCCCGATCACGCCCAGGTCGCTGCTTCCGGTGCCGTGCTCGACTACGTCGTCGACTTCCACCGCGCGCACGGCGGAGCACCGACCGACTCCCTGCGCACCGCATGTGCCAACGCCTCGGCGTTGTGGCGTGCTCATGAGGATGCACTCTCCACACAGCTCCTCAACGAGCTGTCCGGCTCTCACGCGGTTCGGATGATCGGCCCAGCGTCACTCGATGCCGCGACCGGGCACCGCTGCCCGACCATCGCCTTCACGCCGCTTATGCATGAACCGAGTGTTGTCGCCCAGAAGCTGGTCGAGCGGGGTGTCCAAACGAGTTCCGGCCACTACTACGCCGTGCGCGTGCTGAACGGCGTCGGCATCGACCCGGAACGCGGGGTCGTTCGTCTGTCGTTCGTCCACTACACATCACAGAGCGACATCGATCGGGCGCTCACCGCACTCGCCCAGGTGCTCGGCTGACATGGTGCAGCTGCCGTGACTGAGTCGGTCGTTCCACCTCCGGGTCCGCTTCTCGCGAGCGGCCGCGCGGCTGATGTGTACGACGTCGGTGACGGTCAGGTGCTGCGCCGCTACCGAGGGTCAGGCCAGAACACCGCCTACGAGACCCGTGTGATGAGGTTCGTTGCCGAGCAGGGCATCAGAGTTCCTGCGGTGTTTGAACTTGGCCCACACCATCTTCCTGATCGCGACATCCTGATGGAGCGAATCGACGGCATCACGATGCTCGACGATTTCGAGGCTCGTCCATGGAAGCTGTTCTCCCATGTGCGCCTGCTCGCTCGATTGCAACGCGACGTCAATGCACTCGTCGCTCCGAATTGGATGGTGACACCCTCGACCGCTGCACCGACGAAGCGTCGTGACGACAGCGTGCTGCATCTCGACTTACACCCGATGAACGTGATGCTCACGGACGAGGGCCCCGTGATCATCGACTGGACCAATGCGGCGGGAGGGCCGGCCGGATTCGATGCGGCGTTGACCTACGTCGAGATGGCCACGTTTGAAATCGAAGGCTTCGCGCAGCAGATGGGTGTCCGGCTCGGAGTCGAGATCTTCAAACGTGCGCGTGGCGCCAGTGAGATTGACGCCTTCACCGTCGCTGCCTGCGACCACCGCCTGGCCGATCCAGGAACCACGCCAGGCGAACGCGAGGCAGTGGCAGTACTCCGCGCCAAGACGCTGGCGCGGCAGGCCGAAGCCTGACCGGGCACATCAGGGTCGGCAACGTTGACCTCCTCACGAGCCAAAGCGTCTGAACCCGCCTTCGGAGTTGAGGACCTGACCTCGGATCCACGCACCTTCGTCGCTCACCAGGAACCCGACAAGGTTGGCAACATCGTCCGGGGTGCCCCACTTGCCGTCGGGGAACATGTCTGCGACTTGGCCGTGGAGGTCGCCGCGGTCGGTACCCGCCCAGCCCGTGTCGACCGGGCCGGGATTGATGCAGTTCGCCACAATCCGTTGCGTTGACAGGGCATGATCGATCGACGCGGTCATCTGGTGGAGCGCACCCTTGCTGACGGCGTACGCGATCTCGTCATCCATCGGCTCAAGATGCTGTCCGCTGGTGAACCAGAGCATTCGGCCCATTGAGCGCTGGTTGCTCGGCGCGGGTGTGTGCACGGCAGCGAAGCGCTGCGCGAGGAGCACGATGCTGCGCACGTTTGCAGCCCAGCACCGATCGAGCTCGTCAGCGCTCACGTCCGCCAAGCCGCCGTGTGAACTTCGTGCATGGACCCCGACAACGACGTCGAGTCGACCATGCTGATCGATCACCTGGTCAACCAGCGCACCGGGGGTTGCTGGATCTTCGAGATTGTGCTGGTACACCTCGAACGGTAGATCTCCGAGTGGCTGCACACCCCAGGCCATCTCGGCGTCGTGCGGGGTGAAGCCGGTCGCGAACACGGTGGCGCCCATGTCGTGGAGGCGACGTGCAACGGCGGCGCCGATGCCGGCTGGGCGTGACACCCCGGTGACCAGTGCAACACGGCCCTCAAGCGGTCTCATTCCGTGAGACTAGGGGGGACACTGATCCAGTGATCGACCAATATTCACGTTGAACTCGGAGTGGGCCAACGATCTGGACGATGCCCGTGGCGAACGATCCCGAAAACAGTGCACGCGAGCTTGTCTCCGTCGCTCGCGTCTGATTGATTGGTGTGGATGGCGAGCGAAGCGAAACACGGCAAGGGCTACACGGCGCCGAAGGGTCGACCCACCGTGCATCCGACCGGCAGGGGAACGTCGCGGCGCATGACGTCCACGATGGAGTGGGTACTCGCCGCGATCGTGTTCATTGCGATCCTCGGAGCCATCTTCTACTTTGGGCGCGACTTCAACTCTGGAGGTGGCGGCGTCAGTGGTCTTCCTGCCGATGCACCGATGGTGCAGCTGTCCGAATCTGACGACGTCTGACCGCTCACGAACCGCAGCTGTCTGCGGTGCTGCCGAGACGGCATAACCTGGCGATGTGAATGACGACGTCCTGACCAAGTCAGCACCACTTGTCGGTGTGGTGATGGGATCGTCGAGCGACTGGCCAACGATGTCGAAGACCGTTGAAATTCTCACGCGGTTCGGCGTGGCGCATGAGGCCGAAGTCGTGAGCGCCCACCGCATGCCCGACGAGATGTTCACGTACGCCGAGAACGCCATCGATCGCGGCCTGCAGGTCATTATCGCCGGCGCGGGTGGCGCTGCCCACCTTCCCGGGATGCTTGCTGCAAAGACGACGGTCCCGGTGCTCGGCGTTCCGGTCGCTTCGCGACATCTGTCTGGACAGGACTCGTTGTATTCGATCGTGCAAATGCCGGCGGGCATTCCGACCGCGACTTTTGCGATCGGCGAGGCGGGTGCCATCAACGCGGCGCTGTTTGCCGTTGCGCTGCTTGCCAACCATGATCCGGCACTTCGTACTGCGCTTGACGAATATCGCGCCGAACGCCGACAGATCGCGGCCGACTCGACCCTTCCCCCGACCTGATGACGGTCATCCTTCCTCCGGCAACAATCGGGATGCTGGGTGGTGGCCAACTCGGCCGGTACGCCCTCGTCGCCGCGAAGCTCATGGGCTATCGAACGATCGTGCTCGATCCCGACCCCGGGGCACCGGCGGGTGCGGTCGCCGACGAACACCTCGTTGCTGCCTTTGACGATCCCGCTGCGCTCGAGCGACTGATCGAAGTCTGTGATGTCGTCACCACGGAGTTCGAGAATCCACCGGCAGCGGCGCTCGACGTACTCGCGGCGTCGGTTTGTGTCGCGCCGTCGCCGGCCGCAGTTCGCATCGCGCAAGATCGCATTGCCGAGAAGCAGTTCCTGACCGATCACGGGTTCCCGGTCGGCCCGCATGCTGTGCTCGACGCCGGTGTGGGTGGCCTCGATCAGCTCCCGGACCAGTTACTGAATGCAGAGGTCGTGCTCAAGACAGCTCGGCTTGGTTACGACGGGAAGGGCCAGCGCCGCGTGAAGGGCCTGACCGAGTTGACCTCAGCGTGGGATGAGCTCGGACGCGTGCCGTGCGTGGTCGAAGCCATGCTTGACCTCCAGACCGAGGTCAGCGTCATCGTCGGCCGCACCGCCGATGGCAGCACGCGGACCTGGCCCGTGGCTGAGAACACACACACCGACGGCATCCTCGACGTTTCAGTCGTGCCGGCTGCGATCGCCGATGACCTCGCTGAGCAAGCCACCGGGCTGGCGTGTGCCATCGCCGATCGGCTCGACTACGCCGGCGTCCTCGCCGTCGAACTCTTTCTGGTCGGCACCGGCGACGACACACACCTGCTCGTCAACGAGATGGCGCCGCGTCCCCACAACAGCGGCCACTGGACACTTGATGCCAGTGTCACCAGCCAGTACGAACAGCAGATCCGAGCGATCTGCGGCGTCGGGCTCGGCGAGCCTTCGATGACATCAGCTGGGGTCGCGATGGTCAATCTGCTCGGCGACCTCTGGCCCGAGGGTGGTCAACCAAACTGGGCGGCCGCGCTCGCTGTTCCGAGTGCGAAGTTGCACCTGTACGGCAAGAGTGAGGCACGGGCAGGTCGCAAAATGGGACACCTGACAGTGCTCGCCGACTCGTCGACTGAAGCCGCGCATCGTGCGCGGGCGCTGCGATCTGCTCTTTAACCCTTCAGCGTTGGGGACGTGATGAACGGCGACCGGTGCGCTGGCGACCCTTGGGTACCTGACGAACAACAGCCACCTCGAACTCGACTTCGGGGACGGGGAGGTCGCCGTCAAGCACCTGTCGCATCATCGCAAGATGCTTCGGCGAGCTGCCGCAGCAGGCACCAATGATTTGAATTCCAGCTTCGCGCTGGCGTACGGCGTGGGCAGCCATTACTTCAGGCTCGCCGCTGTAGTGCAGCTCGGTTCCGTGCCACTCGGGCATGCCAGCGTTGGCTTTGCTGATCAACAGGACGTCCGGATTCGCGGCCCGCATTTCGTGGAGGGCGGCCTCAGTGTCGGCGAGGTTGTTGCCACAGTTTGCGCCGATGGCGTCCACGCCAAGTTCCGCGAGTCGGTTGACCGCGTCTTCACCGGACACGCCCATCATCGTGCGACCCGCGGTGTCGAAACTGAGCGTGGCGCATACCGGGAGGTCGCTCACCGAACGAGCGCCTTCGACGGCAGCGGCGATTTCGTCGAGGTGGCTCATCGTTTCGATCCACAGGAGGTCGGCGCCGCCTTCATCGAGACCGATCGCTTGTTCGCGGAAGGCGTCAGCGCACGTTGCCGGCGTCATTGATCCCATCGGCTCGAGTAGTTCGCCGGTGGGTCCCATCGAGCCGGCGACGAGGACGCGTCGCCCGGTCTCTGCGAGATGCGCGTCCGCTGCTGCACGTGCCACCTGTGCCGCGGCGCGGTTGAGTTCGATACAGCGGTCGTCGAGCTTGTGCAGCTTCAGCCGAAAACCCGTCCCACCGAACGAGTTGGTCAGCACGATGTCGGAGCCGGCGTTGATGTAGTCGGCGTGCACTGCGGTGACTCGGTCGGGATGGTCGACGTTCCACATCTCCGGTGGGTCGCCCGATCCGAGTCCCCGAGCGAAGAGCTCGGTTCCCATCGCGCCGTCGATCAGCAAGGTGCCCCGCTCAGCGAGCAGATCGTGAAGAACGTTCATCTCCACAGTCTGCCAAGAGTGTGAGTGCCAGTGGTGCCGGGTCGGCGGTGCAGCGTCAGGCGGTGACGGCCTCGCGGTCGAAGCGTTCAAGCTTGCCGTCGGCGTGGTGGGCGAAGCGACCTTCATCGACCCCGTGGGTCGGGTCGTCCGACGGCCACGGCCAGCCGCCGAACTGGGTCTGCTGATAGTCCTGGAACGCCTGGCGGATCTCGGCTTCGGTGTTCATCACGAACGGGCCGTAGCGGGTCACCGGCTCGCCAATTGGGCGTCCCTGCAGCAGCATCACTTCGACGCCACCGTCGCCAGCGACGAGTTCGATTGTTTGGGTCGGGTCGTTGAGCAGCGCGCCATTTCCTGCGTCGACGCGCTCGCCGTTGATTGTCAGTGATGACCCACCAAATGCGTACAGCACGCGCTCGGTGTCTGTCCGGGCTGCTGCTGGCAGTGTCCAGCTTGCACCGGCGTCGAAACGGAGGTGCCAGATCGCAAGATCCGCCTCGGCTCGCGAGGCCCACGAGTTCGGTGGCGGGCTCTGGGCGGTGACTGCGCTGTCGCCGTCTCGCAGCGTGCCGGCGATCACGGTGATGTCGACGAGCTCACCGTTTGGCCCGGCACTGACGACGGTCGGCGTGTCGTGGCTCCACAGCATGGTGAAGTACGGATCAACCATCTTGTCCTCGGCGGGCAGGTTCAGCCAGATCTGGAAGAGCTCGAGAGGGTTTGGTTCGTCACGCTTGAGCATCGGGAACATTTCGCAGTGCACGATGCCCTTGCCTGCGGTCATCCACTGGGTGTCGCCGCGGCCGAAGCGCGCGGTTGCACCCATCGAATCGCTGTGGTCGCAGAAACCCGTGCGCACATAGGTGATGGTCTCGAAGCCCCGGTGGGGGTGCTGCGGGAAACCCGGCACGTTCTTGCCGTGGTACATGTTCCATCCGTCGATGCCGTCGAAGTCCTGGCCGATGGTGCGGCTGTTCAGGGACGCGTCGGGTTCGAGGTCGGCGGTGCCGTTTGGGTAGTCGTCGAGATGATGAGCGACGAACAAGAACGGGTCGATTGTTGGCCACTGTGTGCTGAGGGGGAACGTCTGACGGATTGCGCTCATATTCGACATCATACCGACATTTAGTTGCGGGCACAACTAATGTGCAGAGGTGTAGCTCTACGACCTCAGAAAAATGTGGAGTGAGCGTCGCTCCGCCACGATTTTCCTACAAGCTTCGGCGACCGCTGCGGGTCAGGACGTGCGGGTCAGGACGTGCGGGTGAACAGGAGGTCGATGGGCGCACGGCCTTCGTCAAGCCCGCGCTGCTCGAACCGAGTGACCGGCCGCCAGCTTGGCCGTTGGATCTGGCCACCCTCGAGACGACCGACAGCGGCACAGGTCTCCAACATTTGGTCCGCGTAGTGATCAATATCGGTGGCGAGATGCAGGGTGCCACCGAGCCGCAACCGGTCGACCAGGACGTCGACGACGTCGGCACGAACGAGCCGGCGATCGTGATGCCGCTTCTTTGGCCAAGGATCGGGAAAGTACACGCGTACGGCATCGAGTGAATCGCGCGGCACGCGAGTCAAGAATCGGAGCACGTCGCCATGTACGACACGGACGTGGGGCAGCGGGTCGTTTTCAATGGCATCGAGCACTGCGACCACACCGGGCGTATGTACCTCGATGCCGACAATCGCGGTGTCATGGTCGGCGCGGGCCATGTCGATGGTGCCCTCGCCGCGTCCGAATCCGATGTCGACGACGACAGGACGGTCTCCAAACAGCGCGGGCCAGTCCAGCGCCGGTCCGTTCTCGTCGAGCCCCCAGCGTGTGATCCAGGCTTCAAGTTCGGACTGGCGCTTGTCACTCAGCGATCGTCGACGCGGCTTGAACGTTGTGTTCGGCCGCTCGACGACGCGCTCCGCCCGCTCTCGTCGATCGACTCCGCTCATGCCATCGAACCTATCGATCTTCGGTGTCGGGGCGCGGTGACCATCGGACAACGCCCAGCCCGCCCGCGACGCTGATGTTGCTACTGACTTGCCACCATCAAGCCACCGGGATGCAAGCGGAGCATGCTCTGATCGTCCGTAGTGCTTGGTGGCTCGATAAATATTCAAGAATATGTCAATCAAGTCGATAAGGCGAACGCCGATGTCACCAACATGGCCTTGGGTAGCGCGCGCAATTTCTCTTCTGCTGCCGGAGGGCCACCGGATGGGCTGACCGCTCGACGCGAGTGCACCCCTTCATGGATTCCTCGTCTGCGGCACAGGGTGGGCGTTGTCCGATCGATCGGACTCGGCGTCGCGCTCGCAGCCGGTACGTTCTTCGCGGCGAATTCAGCAGGCAGCGTTGTCGCCCTGGATGAGGGCATTTCCGTTTCCGCAGTCCTCAGTACGGGACTGCAGCGCGCGGATCGACTCAACCCGCCTCCACCTCGGAGGACCGCCGTGCCGGACGATGTACAGATGGTTCTGAGCCTGGTCAACGCTGAGCGTGCAGCACGCGGCATCGCCCCGGTGAGCTTGCAGGGCCAACTGACGCAGGCCGCTCAAGCCCACGCCGCCGACCAGTTCAACCGTGACTGCCTCACGCAGTTGAGCCACACCGGTACGGACGGCTCGAATCCGGGTGTCCGAATCGCTCGAACCGGGTTCTCGATTCGAGCCTGGGCAGAGAACATTGCATGCGGCCAACGATCTCCGGCGCAGGTGATGACCGCCTGGATGAACAGTTCCGGCCACCGACGCAACATCTTGAATGCAAGTCTCACGCACATCGGCATTTCGGTGAGCCCAGACAGTGACGGCCGCCTCTACTGGGTCCAGGTCTTTGCCACGCCGCGCTAGTGGACTTGCCAATCCTTGATCAGAACGCTGCCGGACCCTCACCGCTGCGCAGCAGCGGAAGCACCGAGGCGTGGAGGTCTTCTTTCAGGATGCCGAGGATCGGGTGCGCCGTTGGCGCAAGTGACTGCGCGAGCTCGATTGCCCGTGGCAGTAATGCCTCCTCGTCGTGCAACGCATCAGCGATGCCTGCTTCCAGGGCGGCGGGGCCAGCGAAGCGGTGCGCAGTGAGGATGGCGCGGCGCGCCGTTGGCAGTGTCAGCCGTCCGGACAGGATTGCCTGCATGCCGGGGGTGAGTCGCATCCGGAGCAGCACCTCGTTCACACTCCAGTACCCGCGATCAGCGCGCATCAGCACATGGTCGTGGGCGAGGGAGAACATGGCGCCGCCGGCGAATGCGTGACCGTTGACCGCAGCCACCGTTGGGATCGGCAGCGACATCACTCTGGCCCACATCCTCGACATGTCGCCGATGAACGCCATCGGGTCATCGACGTCGCCGCCGAGCATCCAGTCGAGGTCGATGCCGTTTGAGAAGAACTTGCCCGTTCCGGTGGTGACCAGTGCGCATGGCGATTCGTCGTCGACACGCGTCGACATGACCTCGTCGAGTGCTGTTTCGATCTCTCCGACCGAGGTCGGGTTGAAACGGTTCTCGCCGTTGTCCATTTGCAGGACGAAGACGTCGCCGTGTTGTGTCAGTTCCATCAACGCGAAGCTAGTGCCGACAGGATCGACCGGCGGAAGCCGGCTCAGGTGGGTGCGGGTTGGGCCCCGCGCACCAATCGCCCAGGTAGCGCGCTTGTTGCCTCGCCGTTGTTGTAGGTCTCGACGCCGGCAACGATGGTGTGCGTCCAACCATCGGCACGTTGGAGCAGTCGCTTGCCACCGGCCGGCAGGTCGGGGACGATCTCGGGCTTGTGGAGACGAAGCCCGTCGTAGTCGACAACGTTGATGTCGGCGCGGTATCCGGGAGCGAGTACACCACGGTCGAATAGGCCAACCGTGCGGGCCGTGTCGCGGCAGTGCTGCTGGACGAGGTAGGGGAGCGGGACGGTGCCTCGCTTGCGGTCGCGACCCCAGTACGCGAGCAGTGTCGTCGGAAAGCTGCCGTCGCAAATCGTGCCGACGTGGGCGCCTCCGTCGCCAAGACCGGGGACGGTGTGCGGGTGCTGGAGCATTTCGTGCACGCCATCGAGATTGCCGTCGACGTAGTTGAGGAACGGCAGGTACAGCAGCCCCTTTCCGTCGTGGCGCCCGCCGTTGTTGACCATCGCGTCGAGGGCATACTCCTCAGGGGTCACGCCGGCGCGTGCGGCATGCGCAGCAATCGAGTCATCGAGTGATGGTTCGTAGTCGGGTTCGTCGGTCATCTCGAACAGGAGGTCGAAACGCGCGATTAGGTTGCCACCGAGCTTGGCCCGTGACCGCTCGCCTGCCGCAGCGAGCAGCCGGTCGCGGAATTCTGGTTCGCGCAGGAGCGCCACTTTGTTGGCGTGGGGCAAGTCGGCGATTTCGGAATAGACCGGGTTGGTGAGGAATGGGTTCAGGGTGCATTCGAGCCCGAGAATGAGCCCGACGGCGCGGGCTGCCACCTGCCCAGTCATCTTGAGACCGTTCGCGTTGGCCGCGGTGATGTGGTCAAGCCAGCCGCGGAAGGCGTCGGGGAGTTGTGGGTTGCGCGCCACCGAGATCGACATCGGCCGCCCGGACCGTTCGACCATGGAGCGCAGGGTGGCGAACTCGGCGTCGACATCGAAGAAGTCGGACACGACTTGCAGCACGCCGGTTCCGGCTGCGCCGACACCCTCGGCGATGCCGATGAGTTCGGCGGGCGCCGCAGTGAGCGTTGGTGTGTATGCCCCGGTTGAGGTCTTGTGGTTGCGAGTGCGGCTCGTGCTGAACCCGAGTGCTCCCGCCTCGATCCCCTGGCGTACGAGCTCGGCCATCGCGGCGATGTCGGCGGGTGTTGCGTCTTCGTGGTTGGCGCCGCGTTCGCCCATCACGTGCAGTCGGAGCGCGCCGTGGGGAACCTGTGCTGCAATGTCGATGTCGTGAGGTCGGGCTTCGACGGCGTCGAGGAATTCACTGAACGAGTTCCATTTCCAGCTCAGTCCTTCATGGAGGGCTGCGCCAGGGATGTCTTCGACGCCTTCCATCAGTTCGATGAGCTTGTCGTGTGCGTCGTCGTGCACCGGCGCAAATCCGACGCCGCAGTTGCCCATCACCGCGGTGGTGACCCCGTGCCACGACGACGGCTGCAGCCGCGAATCCCAGGTGGCTTGGCCGTCGTAGTGCGCGTGAATGTCGACGATGCCGGGAATGACGAGTGCTCCGCTGGCGTCGATCGTGCGCGTCGCGGAACCTGACACGTCACCGACTTCGACGATCAGTCCGTCGCGCACCGCGATGTCGGCATCGCGCGCCTCGCTGCCCGTGCCATCGAGGACGGAACCGCCTTGTACGACAAGATCGAAATCAGCCATTCCCCAGTCTCGCGAGCACGTGGCACGCAAACGGAGTCAGGCGGCAGTCCATTGCATCGCCCGTCCCACTTGGAGGCAGAGATCGGTGGCCACGGTGTCCACGGCAGAGATACCGGCTGGCCTACGGTGGCCGCGTGATTGAGGTACGGAACATCACCAAGAGGTTCGGCAGTGTCGCTGCGGTCAACGACCTGAGCTTCGATGCGGTGCCAGGCCGCGTCACTGGCTTTCTCGGCCCGAATGGGTCGGGCAAGAGCACGACGATGCGGTGCATGCTCGGCCTCGACATCGCCAACGGAGGTACGGCCACGTTTGCCGGTCGGGCGTACCGATCAATCAGCAATCCGCTGTTTGAGGTCGGTTCGTTGCTCGATGCGGGCTACGTGCACCCGGGCCGGAGCGGTCGTAACCACCTCCGTTGGATGGCGATGTCGAATGGTATTGCGACGACACGCGTTGACGAGGCGCTGGAACTTGTTGGGCTGACCGACGCGGCGAATCGCCGGGTGAAGGGGTACTCGCTCGGTATGAAGCAGCGACTGGGTCTGGCTGGCGTCATGCTCGGTGACCCTGGCACGGTGATTCTTGACGAGCCGGCCAACGGCCTCGACCCCGAAGGAATCCGCTGGATTCGCGACATCCTCACCCACTTCGCCCGCGGCGGCAAGACCGTGCTGGTCAGCAGCCACATGCTTGCGGAGATCGCCTTGATGGCCGACGACCTGGTCGTGATCGGCAAGGGTCAACTCATTGAGCAGTGCCCGGTCGACGAGTTCGTTGATCGGCACTCGACCAAGTGGACCCGAGCCGGGGGCCCCGACCTTGAGGGTCTGCTCGCGGCGGTCGGGTCAGCAGCCACGTCGGTCAATCGGCTCGACGCCAACCGCGCCGACCTGTACGGCGTGACAGCGGCCCAGGTCGGCGAGCTCGCTGCGCGTGGCGGCGTCGTTCTCCATGAACTCGCGACGCAACGCGATTCGCTCGAAGATGCCTTTCTTCGCGCCACCGCTGACATGCAGGAGTACGCCTCCGGCGCGCCGACATCACCACCCACATCTCCACCGACATCTCCACCGACATCTCCACCGACATCACCAGCGACATCACCGCCGCTGCCACCACCACCTACTGGGTCGGCGCCAAGTCAGCACGGTGCGTCATGATCAATCTGCTGCGATCCGAGTTTTTCAAGCTGCGCACTGTGCGCCTGAACGTTTGGCTGCCGCTCGGCGCTGTCCTTGCGCTGGTGGTGATCACCGCGCTTGTCGGTCTGCTCTCGTCGGAGCCGGAGCTTTTCAGCAACGCTGATCTGATGGGGTTGATCGGCGCGTTTTCGATCCTCGTGTCGATGATGATCGGTGTCGCGACATCGCTCGGGATCACGTCCGAGTTCGCCCACAACACGATCAGGCCGACCCTGGCAGCGACGCCCAATCGCTCGGTGGTGTTCGCCGCCAAGGCCATTGTCTCAGTGCTCTTCGGCCTGGCGGTCGGCACCGTTGCGGTCATCACCTCCTACCTCGCGGGCAGTTTGTTGCTCAACGGGCGCGGTGGCGACGTCGCACTCTCCGGCGACGACGGGTCGCTGGCAGCGTTCTTTGGCGTGATCGTACTCGCCGGTCTCCTCGCGCTGTTCGGCTACGGGCTCGGGTTGCTCTTGCGCAACGGACCGGGAGCGGTGTCGATCATCATCCTGTGGCCGCTCCTGATTGAAGGAATCCTGAGCGGGGTGCTGTCCGTGGCTGGTGTCGAGGACCCACAGAGGTTCATGCCATACGGCTCGGCGTTCGCACTCGTAATCACGGATTCAAATGACGCTTCGGGAGGCCGGATCTCCGGCGGGCTGTTCTTCGGAATCGTCGCGCTGGCCCTGGTCGTCGCTGGCATTGTGATGAATAACCGCCGAGACGTTTGATCAGTACGTCGTTGTCACGCAAAGGTCTCGCAGAAGTCGTCGACGGCGCTGAGGACGTGCGCGATGTCGGCGTCGGTGACCTCGATGGAAAGTGCGATGAAGCCGCGCCGCGCGATATAGACGCCTGATGCGAGCAAGTGGAAGAAGAGCAGTTCCTTCCATCGGTCGTCTGCATCGACAAGATCGGTGGCGGAATGAACAGGGCCGGGGGTGCCGTGGACGGTCATCAGTGACTGCGTGCCGGTGGTCGTCATCGGCAGGCCGTGCTCGGTGAATCGTTCGTTCAGGCTGGCTCGGAGATGCTCACCGCGAGTGTTGGTCGCGTCGAGCCGCTCGTCGGTCAACACCTCGGTCAGCGCGGCGACGCCAGCGGCCATCGACGTGACGTTGTTGTTGAACGTTCCCGCGTGGCCTAATGCACCACCAGCGGTTGGGTCGAACGCCACCATCACATCGCGGCGTCCTCCGAAGGCGCCGAAGGTGAGGCCGCCGGCGAGGTACTTCCCCAACGTGGTGAGATCGGGTGTGATGCCGAGCAGCTGTTGTGCGCCGCCCCGTGCGAACCGTGACGTCATCACCTCGTCGAAGATGAGGAGAGCACCGGACTCGGTACAGAGCGTGCGAAGTGCGGTGAGGAATGCGGGATCCCCGGGGATGCATCCACCTGAACCTTGCATCGGCTCGACGAGGACAGCAGCGATGTCCTCGGCGTGGGTTGCGAATGCCGAGCGCGCTGCATCCACATCGTTGTACGGAAGGACGACCCAGTCGTGCGGGACGTTGATCGGGTTCGAGTGTGTGCCGAAGGTGAGCACGCCGCCGTGGTACCCGTTCTCGAAAACGATGATCTTTGATCGATCAGTGTGGTGTGTCGCCAACGCCAGTGCCATCAGGTTCGCCTCGGTTCCGGAGTTGGTGAACCGCAGCTGTTCGAGCGACGCGAAGCGCTCGACGAGCAATTCGGCGAGTGCGACCTCATCGGCATGCACCGAGCCAAGTGACCAGCCGGATTCGAGCGCGGTTCGCGCTGCGTTGAGGACGGGCTGTGGTGAATGGCCGAGCAGGCCGGCGGTGTAGTTCCCAAGCAGGTCGAGGTAGCGGTGCCCGTCCACGTCCCAGAGGTATTGCTGCTCTGCGCGCTCGACCCTGAAGGGGAACGGAAGGAACTGGAGGACTGAGCGCGTGTTACCGCCGGGCATCACTGCGTTCGCCCGGTCAGTCCACTGGGAACTGACCGGGCGGGCAGCGGCATACGCCTCGCGAGCTTTCAGTACGGCGCGATCGAGATCCATGCCGACATCGTTCCAGAATCACGGCGGTCGGCATGGTCTCGGGTGCCAAGCGGATCTTTAGGCGGCAATGAGCACGGCGTGGTCGACGCGTTCGCGGGCGTTCGCGAGGGCGACTTCGGGGTCGACGTTGAGCTGATCGGCCGCGATCACGGTGACATCAGTGAGACCGATGAACCCGAGGAAGGTCGTCAGCCAGGTTGAGGAGAGATCCATGGGGGATCCGATGGGAACGCCGCCCGATGCGACGATCACGTACACCGGCTTGTTTGCGACGAGCCCCTCGGGGCCGGTCTCGGTGTACCGGAAGGTTGTGCCGGCTCGAGCGACGAGGTCGGCCCACGCCTTCATGGCTGCTGGTGGGCCGAAGTTGTAGATCGGGAGGCCAATCACAATGGAGTCGGCATCCATCAGTTCTGCGATGAAGGTATCGGCGACCGACAGTTGTTCCTGTTGGTCGGCCGTGCGGTCGGCTTCAGGGGTCCACATCGCGGTGAGCGTCGACTCGCTGAGCAGAGGAACGCCAGCGGCGAGGTCGCGGACCTTGACGTCGGTGTCAGGTCCGAGACGCTCGATGAGGCGGGTTGCGAGTTCACGGCTCGCCGACCCGTCGTGGCGAGCGGAGGAATCAATACGGAGGATCTTTGTCATGCGATGATAGTAACCGCAATAGTTGCAGACACAACTAAATGTAGGTCACAGATCATTCGGGAATATCTGTGCCAGTGCGCCGCGTCAGGTGGAGGTGAGTGCTTCGTGCACGATCATCGTGGGATCGGCCTCGAACCCAGGTTGAGGATCGACCAGGAGTTGCGTCGCCGCAGCTCGCTCATCGTCAGTGAAATCGCGTGTGGTCAAGCAAAACTCGACCATGTTCCCCGACGGGTCCTCGAGGTAGATGCTCGTGCAGAATCCATGGTCGACCTCGAGCACGCGATGGCCGTGCTGCTGCCAACGAACGCGATGCCGATCGAGTGCTTCGCGTGTCGGTGCGTCGAAGGCAATGTGGTTGACCCAGCCAGGGAGGCCCGCGGCCTTGTTGATGTTCACTTCATAGTTGTCGCCGATGTCATCGCATTTGATCTCCCAGAATGCAATGAGGTCCTTGGCCGCGCCACGATCGCCCGCAGTGTCGTCGTCAACATCGGTGTTGGTGGCGTAGAAGAAATGCTTGCTGAAGCCGTCGCCCGGGTTGGGCGTCGGCCCGACATGCACCTTGACGAGATCGAAGCCCATCACCTCGGTGTAGAACGCGTGTGTCGCAGCTGCATCGCGAGTGGCCAGAGCAACGTGGTGGAACCCCATCGCAAGAGTCTCGCGCAGTAGCGACGGTGCCTGTGGACCGGGCATGCTGTCCACATGTTCCTCGGCGAAGACCTGCTGCCGTACCTCGTTCTCGCCTTCGGTGGCGCGCTGTGTGTCGGTAACTTCCTCGCCGTGGTCAAGCCGCCCGAGCGGCAGCTCGACGACGACAACCTCCAACGGGCACCGGTGGGCCGAAGCCTGCTCTACGCAGGCATCGGGCTCGTCGCCGCGATCTGGGCCCTGGCGTCCCTGATCAGTGGCTGACGCTCAGCTCGCACCTGCTTGATGTCCGCGTCGGAGAACGTGCAAGAGCGTCGTCGCATCGGCCACCTGCACTTTTCTCAGTGGAAAGCCTGCACACTGGCGGAGTGAGTCAGAACAGCCCGCTGCAGATCTCGTTCGTCGAGTCGGCGTCGCGCACCCACACGCTGCCGGAAGCAACCGTCGAGGTTGCCTTTGTCGGGCGCTCAAATGTGGGCAAATCTTCGTTGATCAACGCCATCGCAAACCAGAAGCAGCTGGCCCGAGTCTCGAACACCCCTGGGCGAACGCAGTTGATCAACCTGTTTTCGCTCGACGAAGGTGATGGCAAGGGAACGCTTGTCGATCTGCCCGGTTACGGCTATGCCAAAGCAGCGAAGTCGGTGCGCAACGACTGGCCCGCGATGATCGAGGGCTACCTGCTCGAACGCGACTACTTGGTCATGGTGTTCATCCTGGTCGACGGTGAGATCGGCCCGACCAAGCTCGATCAGCAGATGCTTGACTGGCTCCGCTACAACGAGGTGCCGCACACCGTGGTCGCGACGAAGCACGACAAGGTGCGATCATCCAAGCGAGCGACCCGTAAGAAGGATCTTGCCGCCGGCTGCCAACTCGACAAGGGCGACATCGTCTGGGTCAGTTCCACGAAGGGCGTTGGCGTCGACGTGTTGCGCAGTCTGGTCCGCTCGCACCTCCTCTCCTGAGGCCCTGACCCATCTGAGACCCGTAACGGTTACCGACCGGTAGGTGCGTAGCTTCGGCGGTATGAGTTTCACGTTTCCATCTGTGTCGATCACCGGCACCGGTCTCTTCACGCCGCCTGAGTCGATTAGCAACGCCGAGTTGTGCGCATCCCTGACGGCATCCGTCGAGAAGTGGAACGCCGAGCACGCTGATGAGATCGCCGCCGGAACCTTGGTGGAGCGGTCGGCGCCTGACGAGGAGTTCATCGTCAAGGCATCGGGCATCGAGTCGCGGTACGTGATGGAGAAGTCCGGCGTGCTCGAT
>JABJAB010000003.1 GCA_018666235.1 Ilumatobacter sp. | reverse complement strand
GATGAGCGGTGGCGTGGTCAACGATCCGACCGAACTCCCGGCGCGTCGCAACGAGCTCCAACGGTTTGCGGTGTCATCGGTACGCGCCCGGATCCACCTGGGCTGGTCATCGTGGACCGACCTGGCCGATGGTCTGGCCCGCGTGCGGTCAGCGGGTTGACACCGCGGCGAGGGTCACGTCGGCGAGCGTTCGAGCGATCTTTGGCGTCGACATGATGGACGGGGTGACGATGCAACGCATGCCCTCGGCAACGACGGCGTCGGCCAGATCTGCATCCGCCGGATCGACGATGAGAACGCTGGCGATCGATGCATAGAGCCGAGCGACGCCGACCACGGACGCTTCGTGGCCGAGTTCGGTCATCATGCGTGCGGCGGGTCCCTTGAGTGCTGCTCCGCCGACGATGGGGGACACTGCGACAACCGAGTCGCGGCGGGCGCTCAGAATGTCGTCGGTGCCATCGAGTGATCGGATCGGGCCGATCGACACGAGCGGATTGGATGGCGCGATGACGACAGTTTCAGCGCTGATCATCGCGTGTCGCGCGGTGTCGCTCAGTTGGGCTGTGCCCTCGAAGCGCACATCGGTGACAGGAACACTGTGACGGAGGCGAACGAAGTAGTCCTGGAAGGAGACGTCGCCCTCGGTTGTCGTGGTGACGACGGTGGCTCGACGTTCATCGGTCATCGGAAGGAGCCGCAGTCCGAGCCCCCAAGCGGCGACGATTTCCGAAGTCACTTCGGTCAGGCTCGCGCCTTCAGCCAGACGGGCCGTGCGATAGAAATGCGTCGCAAGATCTTGGTCGCCCAGATTGAACCAACGGGTTGCCGCCGCTGACCCCTCGGGACGCACCGCCTCGAAACGCTCAAGTGCGCCCATCGCCGTCCACGTCTCGTTCCGCAACCCCCATCCTCGCTCGGGGTCGGTCGCGTCGGCGAGCGTGTAGATGATCGTGTCCAAGTCGGGCGAGATCGACAGGCCATGGAGCTGCGTATCGTCGCCGGTGTTGACGACTGCAGTCACCTTCGCCGGATCGATTGCATCGAGCAACCCGTTCAGAAAACGGGCGGCGCCGACGCCGCCGGAAACCACGGTGACGGTGGGCGTCGCAGCCATCGTGGGCAGTGTTGTGTCCGTGGTCGCGTTCATCGTGCTCCGTTCACCAGGTCGTGGTACAGATTGGTCAGAAGCGACGCAGTGGTCGCCCATGAGAACCGGTCGAGATTGCGGCTCGCCTGGAGCGCGAGCTTCGAACGAACGGCGTCGCTGGTCACGGCCAAGTGCAGGTTTGCTGCGATGGCATCGATGTCGTGGGGCGACGAGAAGAGTGCCGCTGAGCCGGCGATCTCGGGGATGGATCCTGCAGTGCTCGCGACGATCGGCAGCCCTGCCTGCTGCGCTTCGAGCAGCGGAAACCCGAAACCCTCATCGAGCGAGACGTAGCCCAACGCGGTGGCGTGACCCAGGAGTTGTGACTTGAGTGCCTCGTCGACGACACCGAGCTGGATGATCCGATCAGCAATCGTTGGGGCCAACCGTTCGATCGCGGTATCGACTGCTGCCTGGTCGTTGCCAGGTGCGCCCGCGATCACGAGGCGTACGGTCGGGTGTTCAGCGGCGAGCCGTTCGAATGCAGCGATGAGCGATCGAACGTTCTTGCGTCGTTCAACCGTGCCAAGCGACAACACAAATGGTTGTCCTGGTTGAATGCCGACGTCAACAGGCGAGAAACCGTCGGCCGTTGGAGCGGGTGGGGGGCCGAGCAGGACCGTGGTCACTGCGTCGGTGTCGAGAAGGTCGCGGACCCGAGTCGTGGTTGCATCGGAACACGTCAGCACGTGGGCACCCGTCTGTACCGACCGGCGCAGGACGTCGCCTGCCCGACGGACGTCCGGTGTTGCGTCGTCGGGATGATCGAGGAACCAGCAGTCGTAGACCGAGACCAGTCGCGGACAACGCGTTGGGGGCACGACGTAGTTCGTGCCGTGGATGAGGTCGGGCCGACCGATCACGCGGTCGACCGGGGGAGCGGGGTGACGCCACCAGCGGTGCGCCACCGCAGCAGGGAGCGGGAGCTTGCGGATTTCCGACACAGGCCGCGCCCGGAGGCTGAGAAGATACGGCGAAATCTCAACTGTGTCGGTGTCGCGGAGTGCGTCGAGTGTGCCTCTGACGGCCTGCCCGACCCCGGTGCGATGCCCGTGCAGTGGACCGACATCGAAACCGATGCTGAGCCGGCGGGATGGAGAGCGTCCCCCAGATCGAGTTGGCGTGCTCCGATCACTCATCCTCAGCGATAGTACCGAGCGACCTGCTTGGGCAGGTAGAGGGATGTCTGCCAGCTAGCCTCTCGACCTTATGCCACGCGCTTTCATCACCGGTATCACGGGCCAGGACGGCCATCATCTCGCTGAGTTCCTTCACGGGAAGGGCTACGACGTCTACGGGATGATCAAGGGGCAGAACAACCCGCGAGCCGCGAAGCTGCAAGAAGAAATGCCGTTCGTCGAGTTGATTCCTGGCGATTTGGCTGATCTGCCGTCGCTGGTTGCAGCGTTGCAGATCGCGCAGCCTGATGAGGTGTACAACCTGGGAGCGATCAGCTTTGTCGCCCTGTCGTTCAGCCAGGCTGAACTCACGGCAAACACGACAGGTTTGGGCGTGTTGCGGATGCTCGAAGCAATCCGCATGGTG
>JABJAB010000106.1 GCA_018666235.1 Ilumatobacter sp. | reverse complement strand
CGTCATGGCCCCACGACAGCACACCCGGTTCTGAGATTTCGTAGTACTTCGTCGCAAATTCAGGACCGAACTCACCGTGGGGCTCGGCGAACTGCAGGACAACCTTGTCCGAGAAACCGGTGTCAGCGACAAACATCTCAGCAGGAACGCCATCGACAAGCACTGCCAGTCGCTCATCCTCGGCGAGAGCGCTGAGATGCTCGATGGTCACTGGGATTGACTTATCACTCACCCCACCACTTTAATCCAACGCGGGGCTTGGCGCCGCCGGCTGACTCCTAGCTCTGTCGGGACGGGTGTCGACGCCCCGGGCACCGGCACCGAACTCGCTCAAGCCGTGCAGCTCGTCGCGAGCATTGCCAGGCTCACCAACTGGACCTCCAAGCTCCCTTGCTTCGGAGCCCTCCAAACCTGGGGAACCAATCAGCTCAATCGGGACTGTCAGAACAACGGTGGAACTGGTCTGGCCTGAAACGCTGAGCTGAAGGGCTCGGCCGGAAGGACAGACAATGACAGACCAAGATGTGGCGGTGGCAACACCGCCCAACAACGAAGACGCGGATCGGCCCGAGAGGTCGATCGCGGAGCAGCTTGTCGAGCAAGCGCGAACTGACGGGGTCGATCTCGTCGGGCCGGGTGGATTGCTGAGCAACCTGACCAAACAGGTCCTGGAAACGGGACTTGAGGTCGAGATGGAAGAACATCTCGGCTACGAAAAGCACGCAGCTGAGGGTCGCAATGGCGAGAACTCACGCAACGGCACACGATCGAAAACCGTGATCACCGAGGTCGGCCCCGTCGATCTCGAAGTGCCACGCGACCGTGACGGTTCGTTCGAACCAAAGACGGTGAAGAAACGCCAACGGCGCCTCGACGGCGTCGACTCGATGGTCATCTCGCTCACGGCGAAAGGGCTCACGACCGGCGAGGTCGAAGCACATCTGATGGAGGTCTATTCGACCAACATCAGTCGCGAGACGATCTCGAAGATCACCGACCGGGTCCTCGACGAAATGGCCGACTGGCAAAACCGGCCACTCGACCGCGTGTATCCGGTGATCTTCATCGACGCCTTGGTCGTCAAGATCCGCGACGGGCAAGTCGCGAACCGGCCCGTCTACGCAGCCATTGGCGTCACTGTCGACGGCAAACGCGACATTCTCGGGTTGTGGGTCGGGACCGGCGGCGAGGGCGCCAAATACTGGCTCCAGGTCCTCACCGAAATCAAGAACCGCGGTGTCGAGGACGCGTGCATGGTCGTGTGCGACGGGTTGAAAGGCTTGCCCGAATCGATCGAAGCGACATGGCCGTTGGCGATCGTGCAGACCTGTGTGTTGCACCTGATCCGCAACACGTTCCGCCTCGCCAGCCGGGCTGACTGGGACAAGATGGCCCGCGATCTTCGGCCGGTCTACACCGCGGTGAACGAAGCCGACGCAGCCAGCCGGCTCGACGAGTTCCACGACATCTGGGGCCAGAAGTATCCGGCGATCAAGGGTCTGTGGTCGTCCGCGTGGGCCGAGTTCGTGCCGTTCCTCGACTACTCACCCGAGATCCGGCGGGTCATCTACTCGACGAACGCGATCGAGTCGCTCAACGCCCGATTCCGACGAGCGACACGAGCACGCGGGCACTTCCCCAACGAGCAGGCCGCGCTGAAGTGCCTCTACATGGTGGTCCGATCGCTCGACCCGAAAGGCACCGGCCAGGAACGCTGGATGAACCGCTGGAAGCCTGCGCTCAACGCCTTCGCTATCACCTTCGAAGGCCGCCTCTTCTGAGGCCCTAGAATCCCAACACCAACAATGAGCCAGACCAGTTACACCACTCGTCTGACAGTCCCGGTGCTCAAGGTGCACTCGGAATCGATGGAACGAATGAAGATCGGCATACAGCTTCCCGAAGTGGAATGGGAGGTCCCATTTCCCGAATTGATCGAAATGGCGCAGGAAGCCGAGGCTGTCGGCTTTGATTCCGTATGGTACGGCGACCACCTCATCTACGACCTAGCGGTGGGTGCACGCGGGCCATGGGAAGCCTGGACCACCCTTGCTGCCATTGCCCAGGCGACGACCACAATTGAACTCGGTCCACTAGTTGCTTCGACGAGCTTCCACGCCCCGACGATGCTCGCCAAGCAAGCCGCAACAGTTGATGCCATCTCACAAGGGCGTCTCATTGTCGGTCTGGGCGCTGGCTGGAACCAACGTGAATATGACGCTTTCGGTTTCGCCTACGACAAACGTGTGAGCCGATTCGAAGAAGCGTTCACGATCATCCGGACATTGCTCGCCGACGGCGAGATCGACTTTCACGGCACCTTCTACGACGCTGAGCAATGCGTGCTGCACCCAAGGTCACCCCGGCCCGGCGGACCCCCACTCATGGTTGGATCAATCGGAGATCGAATGCTCGACATCACGCTTCCGCACGTCGATTCCTGGAACATGTGGTGGAGCCAATATGGAAACACAGCAGCAGGCTTTGCACACGAAAAGTCTCGGGTTGATCAGCTCATTCAAGCCGCCGGTCGGTCAATCAACGATGTCGAGGCAACAGCTGCAGTGCACATTCGCCTAGCGGACGGCAAAGGTCGACTCATGGGCGATTACGTCGGCGATGCCGACATCAAACCACTGACCGGATCACCGGACGAATTGGGGAGCCAGCTCCAAGAGTTCGAATCCGCAGGCGCTGCACATATTCAATTGTGTGTCGATCCGATTACCCGCGATTCGATCAACTGGCTCGGCAACGTACTGTCCGCGTTTCATCGAACACGTTGACCGTCATCAATCCAAGCCACGTCGCGTCGACCGAAACGAGCACCGCTGAAACAGCCACTGATCGCGTGGCGACGAAACTGAGCGCGTCCAATCTGCTTGCCATCACAGCATTGATTGCCCCACACGTCCGCCGGACTGACGAATTAGCCTGTCGCAATGACTTCCGTGGACCACATTCCCGAAATCGTTCAGGAACTCCGAGCTGGCTTTCGAGCAGGGGCGCCCAATGACGTCACGTCGCGCCGAACTCAACTCCGTCGCCTACGTGCCCTATTCGTCGAGCAGGAGGATCGCATACTCGATGCCTTGGCCACCGACGTTGGCAAGCCACGGATCGAGGCATACACCTCCGAGATTGCGTTCACAATTAACGAGATCGACCACACGTTGCAGCACCTCAATGCGTGGACCAAGCCCAAAAAAATAGGCGTCCCGATCACGTTCAAACCGGGCAAGGCCATGCTGCGACCCGAGCCTCTCGGAACCGTCTGCATCATCGCTCCGTGGAACTATCCAGTTCAGCTGTTATTTGCTCCACTTATCCCAGCGTTGGCCGCTGGCAACACCGCTGTGTTGAAGCCGTCCGAGGTCGCCCCGTCGGTGGCTGCCCTCGTGGAAGAACTCGTCCCAAAGTACTTTGACAGCTCGACCGTGGCTGTGGTCACCGGCGCAGTGGAGCAGACCACAGCGCTTCTCAAAGAGCGGTTCGAGCACATCTTTTACACCGGCAATGGCCAGGTTGGCCGCATCGTCATGCGCGCTGCGGCAGAACACCTCACACCGGTCACTCTCGAGTTAGGAGGCAAAAGCCCGGCGATCGTCCTCGCCGATGCCAACATCGACGTGGCCGCCAAACGGATTGCGTGGGCAAAGTTCCTCAACGCCGGCCAGACCTGTGTGGCGCCCGACTACGTCCTGGTCGAAGAAAAAATCGAAGATCAGTTTCTCACAGCGCTCACCGACGCCGTCACCACGTTCTACGGCGATGACCCTCAGCAGTCCGCTGACTACGCCCGCATCGTCAACGAACGACACCACGACCGCTTAATGAAGCTGCTCAGCGACGGGGGCTACGAGGCGACCGTATTCGGCGGTACCGGCGATCGCAAGACTCGCTACGTTGCGCCGACGGCACTCACCGGAGTCAAGGCTGATGCAGCTGTCATGGCTGACGAGATCTTCGGACCGATCCTGCCGGTTCTCGCCATCGGCGATGTCGACGAGGCCATTCGCTTCGTGAACGACCGCGAGAAACCTCTCGCTCTCTACGCCTTCAGTAGCGACGACGACACGCTCGAACATGTTGTAGCGAACACTTCCGCCGGCGGCGTCACCTTAAACCATGCAGTACTTCACCTCGCCGTCCCTGACCTACCGTTTGGCGGCGTTGGCGAGAGCGGCATCGGCGCGTACCACGGCAAGTCCGGATTCGACACGTTTAGTCACTTCAAGCCAGTGCTTGATAAACCCACCCGACCAGACCCTGCTCTGATGTACCCGCCGTATAACGCAAACAAGCAAAAGATCATCCGTAAGTTCATGTAGGCCTTTCGACATCGTCGGCTGCTGGGTTACAGCCAACCGGACTCCACAAGAGCCGCAGCGGCATTTCTGCTCCCGCCGCTTCGGAAGCGGTGCAGTAGCGTGGATTGGTGCGGCGACGTAGGTTTCAACGATGACTGACAACACGCTGGGCCACGTTGGCGAAGGGCTCGCAGCTCGGTTCGACGCGACGCCAGCCGATGTGGCGGCTCTCTACGACGACTGGGCAACCGGCCGATATGACGCTGACCTTGCAACCTGGGGGTACAGGGCTCCGGGTCGTGCAGCCGACATGGTGTTGAAATTGCTGTCCACGTCGACGTCCGATGGCCCGGTACTTGATGCCGGATGCGGTTCGGGTCTCGTCGGCGTACAGCTGCAGCAACGCGACGTTGAGCAGGTCATTGGAGGTGACTTCTCCCCGGCGTCGGTCGAAACAGCACGATCACGAGGGGTCTACAGAGACGTCGTCGAACTTGACCTCAACGATCCTCTCGAGTTCGCCGACGGCACGTTTCGTGCAATTACAAGTATCGGGGTGTTCTCCTACCTCGCCGACTCCGAGGCCACGATTCGAGAGCTGCTTCGTATCGTTCAGGTAGGCGGGCCAGTTGTGTTCACGCAGCGCACCGATTTGTGGAACGATCGACACTTTGACCAACTGCTCAGCGATCTCGTCAGTGAGGGTATCTGCGACGTTACGGTCTCTCCCCCGGAGCCGTATCTGCCGCTGCATCCCGAGTTCGGTACCGTCATTGAAATCCGCTATGCGACCTTGATTCGCCGCTGAACACTCCCGCCCAGCGACCCGTTCGGCTGCTACAAAATGGGCTTGCGACCGTCCCCTGCGATGGTGGGCGTCATACGCCGGCCTCTGTCCATGCTCAGCTGCGGGGATCTAGACACCATTTCGACGCCGGCGTCACCGCCTGAAGCTCGATTGCTTTGATCGATAATGCTGGTCGCAGTCTGGCCACTCAGATTCGCCGAAGCGTAAAGGAGCGGCGAACAAAGCCACAGCTGACACCGAGTGGCTTCATCCCGAGCCGGATTAGAGATCTTCGACGATTTGACGGCGCTTGATCTCAAATTCCTCGTCAGAGACCGAGCCCCGGCGATGAAGTTCCTCGAGCTCGTCTAGGCGCGACTGGGCCGTTGGACCCGACGAGCCACCAAGTGACTGGCCCTGCAACGCATCGCGAATCGCTGCAGCGTCCCGATCTGAGTCGGCCTGCTCGTCGGCCTCCATTTGGCCGAAGATGACCGTGCGCACCTTCTCCGGATTAGGGATGTTCTCGAACACGGAGTCGCCCGTTTCGCCAGCGGATTCAATCGTGACGACACCGTTATTGAGGATGCGAGCGATCAGCGACTGTTCGAAGTTGACGTTGTTGATCCGGTTGAGTGGAATCGAGACACCCGAGCGACGGATGATGCCGCTCTGGTAGGCAACGCGCTGGTCGGTCACCGCGAAGCGAGTCGTGCGCCACTGCACCAGCACGTAGATCGTATTCGCAAGCCAAACGACGAACGCCAGTGCCGCGACCCAGGTGATTGCTGTCGACACCCAGTCGCTATCGATGCTGAAAAGCAGAAACAGCAATGCGAGCACACCAATACCGGCCACAACTTGCTTCCAAAAATACCACCAGTGTGGGTTTCCTGAGAGCACCATGTGCTCGCCCGGCATCAAATCGAGTTGCGCAGCAGCCATGCCCAAACCGTAGTCCACGATTCTGCCGCATCGCGCTCTCACTAACTATCTGGCCCGCCCTAGGCCCTCAGCCTAAGCTGGTGCCGGCCACCAAGTAGCACTGGCGTAGATCGGGGCGCCAAGTTCATTGGTCAATGGGTCCACCCACTCAGACAAATCACGCCAGATCAGTCCGTCCCAAATTCCTGAGCACCGCAACCGGACGCTTGGAGCGTTACTGACAGACCGTCGAATCGACGAGCCAATTCAATCCCGTTAACCACAGCGAAGCTATGCGTCGACACGACACCACCAGACTCGAGGCGGCCAGGAGGAATCAACTCAGTGTCTGACTCTCAGGCTTGCCGGGGATTGCGGGTAACGTCAGGAACGTGGAGACTCCCGTGGAGCCGGCGCTTCAATACGACGCCAACGTCGATGATCTCGACCCCAGAGTGTGGCCTCATGTCATTGACAAACTGCTCGCAGCCGGCGCCCACGACGCATGGGTCACTCCCATCGTCATGAAAAAAGGTCGGCCTGCTTTCACGCTGAGCGCCATGTGTTCCGACGCTGACGCCGAGGCGGTGCGACGGGTGATCTTCTTAGAGACCTCAACCATCGGCCTCCGCGAGACGGCACTACAGAAGTTTGTCCTGCAGCGCGCCAGCAGCGACGTCGTCGTTGATAATGCAACTATCGGAGTCAAGACAGCGTTCCTCGACGGCCAGCCGGTGAACCGCAGCGTCGAGTGGGACGATGTTGTTGCCGCAGCCGATGCATTGGGCCTTTCGGCCAAGGAAGTTCTTGCTGCAGCCACGGCTGCCGCTACCCGTCAGACCTGAGCTTTCTACGCCACCTACGAGGACATGCGGACTGCCGCTTCGGCCGCGACGGCGCTGATATCTACGACATGATCTGACAGACGCCTCAACGGTTCGATTGGTGGTGTTTGGAGCCGGTCGCAGGCGAACGTTGCCCAGCAACGAGCAACCTTCTCGTCCGGCTTGCATCGACAAACTTGCAATCGTCGTCCATGCCTTACCGCCTCCCGAGGTGCAACCATTCGCCGCGTGATCACTATCGTCGCAACAACTGCAACGATCACACTGAACAGTCCCACAACGATCCATCACACGAACGGAAACCATTATGAGCGAAAACGCCCAAGCTGCCTACGACGCCATCCACCAGTTGATCGGCAACGACCCGGTCGCCGGCGACTGGTTCCAGGTCGACCAGGACCGCATCCAAGCCTTCGCCGACGCAACGCTTGACCACCAATTCATCCACCTCGACCCGGAACGAGCCGCACAGACACCGTTCGGCGGCACGATCGCGCACGGCTTCCTCACGCTCAGTCTGCTGGTTCACCTATCGACCAGCATTCCAAGCGACCTTCCCCCCTTCAACGGGGTACTGATGGGTGTCAACTACGGGATGAACAAAGTTCGTTTCGTCAACCCTGTGCCATCGGGCTCGCGAGTACGCGCCACCGCAGCAACTGTTGATGTGCAGCTAAAAGGAAACTCCGTCGATCAGACCCGTGCAATGACCATCGAAATTGAGGGCGTCGAGAAACCAGCGCTCATCGCGGAATGGATTGGACGAACCGTTTTCGGATAGGGCAGTTACACCGCAAACAGCAGCGAAGAATGATGCAGCAACCATGACTTTCGGCCATGCCCGCGCCTTGGCTGCCACTGATGTATTGCAAGCAATGACTTACTGCATGATCAACACGAGATCGCTGAACTCGACGGACGTTCGGCACCGGCGAGCGAGTCAGCGAGCAGCGATTTTATTCGGCTCTGTTCCAGCAACCGGCACAACGCAACCGCTCGGCAGGACGACTTGAAGCACAGCGAGATCATGACTGCAGTGGCCCCACGACCAATGAGACCCCGGCGGCATTGCAACGGCGTCTCGGGCACCGATCAGCTCCATTCGCTGATCGCTGTCGTGATTAATTGTCAGCCTTGCTGAACCCGTTAAAACAACATACATAGCGAACTCACCAAGGTGGACCATTTCAGAAAGCTCTTCAGCTGAACGTTGTGCTCGAGTGAGCACTTGAACATCGGCAAGGCCATCTGTTGCTTCAGCAATCCCCGTGTCGCGACTCAAGAAACCAGAGGTTGCCGATGGCGTCAGTGCCGAGACAGCTGCGACGTGGCGCACGAAACGCTGCCCCCCAAACACTCGCTCAGCGTCGGTCGTCGCAGTCGGCAACGTGATCTCGTGTTCGACGAGAGTGTCGTGCTCGGCCGGGCAGCCGACCTCAATGACCTCAAGTCCGGGCGAGCTTCGCAACACACGGTGTCGAATCTCAGGTGGCTGAAGCACACAGTCACCCGCCACCATCCTGAAGGGCTCACCCTGGTCCTCGTAGACAACCTCAACCCACCCAGTGACGACGAAAATCATCTGGAATCGGATGCGGTGAAAGTGGACGTAGTCCTCAACGTTCCCGCCACCGGCAATTAAAATGTGTGACGCAATAAAACGGCCTCCCCAGCGGTCGGGAAGCAAATCGCGATAGCTCATCCCAGCGCGCCCTTCACCGAAAGCGTCACCATCGGCCGCACGCACCACTGACAAAGACGGTCGGTTCGTCGGCACCATTGTTTGGTGTTGGGCCGCTACAACCTCCACGACCGTCCCGTTCGGTGCAGTCATCAGCACCTGTTTGCCACCAGACAAACTCGCCACTGATTGCGTTAAACGGAGTCGCCCTGGCACATCGCGACTTGAGCGGACCAGACGAATACGTACTGCGCCGTGGGAGATAACACACTCACGCGGGTCATCAGCCGGCGTAACCAATTCAAGTCGACAGCCGAGTTCAGCGGTGAAGAACTCGGCCATTGCAGTAACGTCGATGCACTCGAGCACGGTCTCCAAACTGCTATCCATCATGACCAACGTACCGCTCTGGTCAATAGTGAGCTTGGCTTAAGCCCACAGCCGTGTCACTGCATTGATGACCAGCGAAAACGGCGTTCGTTGCTTTCCATTGCCTTACAGTTCATTGCCTTCATTGCGACAACGCTCGGTGTCGACGGTGATGCGGCATTCGAGGATGATGCCGCTCCAACAGCGGTACTTCACGTGAACCAATAGTTGTGTGCAGCCCCACACCTGGGTGTCATACCGGACGGGGCCGCCCCTCCGCTCGGCCCCTTGAGCTGCCTAAAGCTGCTCGACAAAGGTTGCGATGCCACCGAAGCAACTAGTCGGGCCTAGTTTTTCCTGGCGACCGCATCGGTGATTGCGTGGTCTCAACGTTTCCAAGCGATCTCGGCGACGGCCAAAGTCAATCCCGCCAAATGCTGAGACCGCTGCGACCAATCAGACCAGTTGCCAACGTTCGCGAGCAGCCATAATCGTCGGCACACCGACCTCACCGCTCGACGCAGCTTCCGGGCGATACGACTCGCCGATGAGCGCCGACAACGTCGCACCCGTCGACAAGGTCAATGCTTCCAGGTCGTACCCGCCCTCAAGCGCGACCAGGGTGCGGCTGGGCCCCACGAGCTGCTGCAGTCGGATGGCAAAGTCGGCGTAGTCCGCCGAGGTGAGTTCGAGGCCTGCGAGCGGGTCCTGGCGGTGTCCGTCGAATCCCGCCGAAATGATCAGCCAATCCGGCGCAAACCGCTCCACGACCGGTGCCACCACCTCGTCGAGTGCACGGCGGAAGACGTCGCCCCGCGTGCCGGCGGGGAAGGGAAGGTTTAGGTTCGACATGGGCGCGTTTGGACCGCCGGTCTCGTCGGCTCGGCCGGTGCCCGGGTACAGGGGGGCTTCGTGAGTTGATACGTAGAGCACCCTCGGATCGTCGTAGAAGATGTCTTGGGTGCCATTGCCGTGGTGCACGTCCCAGTCGACGATCGCAACACGCTCTCCGCGTTCGGCCAACGCCGCCGCAGCTACCGCCACGTTATTGAACAGGCAAAAGCCCATCGCAGCGTCGGACACCGCATGGTGCCCCGGAGGCCGACTCGCAGCGAATGCCACATCGCACTCGCCCGCCCGGAGCGCATCGACAGCATCGAGAACCGCCCCGACCGCTCGGGTCGCGGTCGTCCACGAGCCGGTCGACACGAAGGTGTCACCGTCGATTTCTCCGCCTCCCTGTTCGCTCAGCGACCGCATTCTGTCGATGTGGCGAGTCGAGTGCGCGAGGTTGATTTCCGTCGCCGTCGCCAGCCGCGGCACACGAAACGACACCGCATCCAACAAACCCGCCTCGCTGATTCCTGCAAGCGACGCGTCGAGCCTGCCCGGATGTTCCGGATGTCCAAATGGCGTGAGGTGTTGGTCCAGTTCCGCCGAGGTGAAGACAACAATCGGTACGCCCACGCTGCCACCTTACGGACTTCCACCCCCTCACAACGGTCCAGCGCACAACGTGCATATCGGTCACCCCGACCGGGCCAGCAATCCAGTGGCGAGAGTGCCATGCTGGTGACGTGACCGAGTCCGTCCCCGAGCCCGCGACCGGCGCTCCCACAACAGCATCCGCTTCGCGTTGGGAAAGCAACGTGGTCTTGGGCAGTGGTGACACCGCCTATATCCGTCCGCTCACTCCGGCCGACAGTGCGAACCTGCTCGCGTTCCACGAACGCCAGTCAGAACAGAGCGTCTATCGCCGCTACTTCTCTCCGAAGCCGACCCTGTCTGCAAGCGAGTTGGCTCACTTCACCACCGTTGACATGGTTGACCGAGCCGCGCTTGCCGTTGAATCCCAAGACGAATTTGTGGCATGGGCAAGTTACGAACGGTGGCCGGGGCGGAACGAGGCCGAGGCCGCGTTCATGGTCGACGACGAATACCACGGCCGCGGGATTGCCACGCTGCTGCTCGAGCACCTGGCTGCCATCGCTCGAACAAATGGGATCGAGCGGTTCACCGCAGAGGTTCTCGGCGACAACCGAGGCATGCTGGCCGTATTCTCCAAGGCCGGCTGGCCACTCAAACGAGGCTTCGACTCCGGCGTCGTCGACCTCGACTGGGACCTCGCCGCCACCGACGAATTTCTCGACAGCGTCGAGCGGCGCGAGCAACGCGCCGATTCGCGCGCGGTCGCCCGCCTGCTGATTCCCAAGGCGGTTGTCGTCGTCGGGGCATCTGATCGGCAGCATTCGGTTGGGGCTGCACTGTGGCGACACGTCACCAGGAATTCGTCCGTGCCGGCATATGCCGTCAATCCGAACCACGATCAAGTCGGAGGTGAACGAAGCTATGCCTCGGTCTCCGATGTCCCTGACGACGTGTCCCTCGCCATCGTGGCAGTGCCACCGGCTGCGCTTGACGCCACCATCGACGAGTGCATCGCCAAACGAATGCGCGGCGCCATCATTGTCACCGACGTCGACCCCACCTCGCCTGGAGACTCAACAGTCGACGTCGCTGCCCTTGTCGCCCGTTCGCGTCGAAACGGTCTCCGTGTCATCGGGCCCTCGAGCATGGGCGCCGCGGCCTTGCGCAGCGACGATCCGATGCAAGCTGCGTTGGTCAACGTCGCGCTCCCTATCGGAAACGTTGCGATCTCTCTACAGTCCGGGTCGCTGGGCGGCGCTGTGCTTCGACAGGCGCGAGACATTGGCCTGGGACTCTCCTGGTTCGTGTCGCTCGGCGACAAGAGCGACGTCTCCAGCAACGACTTGCTTCAATTTTGGGAAGACGACGACCAGACCCGGGTGATCGCGATGTACACCGAATCATTCGGCAACCCGGCAAAGTTCGCTCGAATCGCACGCCGCGTCAGTCATCGTCGCCCCATCGTCGCTGTGCGCACCGGTTCTGCAGCTGACGGCGCAATCGGGAGTGCCATCTTTCAACAGGCTGGCGTGATCGAAGTGCCAACCGTCCACGCTCTCCTCGACACCGCGCGGGTCCTCTCCAGCCAACCGGTTCTTCGGGGCCCTGCGATCCGGATCGTCACCAACTCGCGAAGCCCGGCGACACTCGCAACAGCCGCCCTCCAAGGCGCCGGACTGAACGCCTCAATTTCCCGGCTGCCGGTCGAGGCAACGCCAGCGATGTTCCAACAGGCAATGGGAGCGGCCTTGGCCGCGCCCGACGTCGACGGCGTCCTCGTCATCCACGCTCCAGCGGTTGCCTCCGACATTGACTCCGATGCATCCGAAGCCATCGATGTCGCTGGAACAGGCGCACTCAAACCGGTGGTTGGCGTGCTCCTCGGCAGCGCCGACGGTCCGGTTCGACCGGGATCCGCAGTTCCCAACTTCAGCTTCCCCGAGCAGGCTGCCGCGGTCCTCGCCCGGTCGCATCGGTACGGCCAGTGGTTGGCATCCGAATCCGACACCGGATCACTTCCCGTGACGCCCATCGACCCTGACGTAGCGCACACCATCATCAGCAACGAACTGGAGGGGCGGGCTGATGACGAGCCCGTGCGTCTCGGAATTCGCGTCACGCACGATCTGCTCGCGGCCTACGGCATCACCACGGCCAAAGCGCTCGAGGCCACACCCGATTCAGCCGTCGAGGCAGCACGTTCAATCGGGTATCCGGTCGCCGTCAAGGCGGCGCGCCGCGGAGTTGGCCGATCGGTGAAGGCTGGCATCGCGCTCGATCTGGTCGAAGACGACGACGTGGCGGATTCAGTCGCGCAAATGGTCGAGTCTTTGGGCGATGACGCTGCGACGCTCATTGTCCAAGAAATGACCACCCCTGGCTTCGACGTTCGAATCCGCTGTGAGCACGACGATCGCCTCGGCGTCATCGTGTCCGTCGGATTAGGCGGCGTACACGCCGACGTCATAAACGACCGGGCCACCCGCATCGCCCCGGTCTCGCGCACCGGCGCAGCGGCCATGATCGACGACACCAAGGTCGCAGCAGCGCTCGCCGACGCCGACATCGAGATGCACGCTCTCGTCGACCTGATTCTGACAGCAGCATTGTTGGCTTCGGATCACCCAGGCATCATCGAACTTGACCTCAACCCGGTGATCGTCACGTCAGCGAGCGCCGTCGTGACCGACGTGAAAGCTGTCGTCCGTCGCCATCAGCGTGACGAGTCGCCGATTCGCCGACTCAACTGACGGCGTCCTGCCCCCTCAGCATCGTCTGCCCCACGCCCTTCCGTGCCTTCTTGACGGTCCCAGATCAGGCTCGAGATCAGTGCCAGCATTGTGTGGTGAACCTCCGCATCACCATCTCGCTCGTTGTGCTGGCTGCCCTGATTGTCGGCGGGTACACCGCGTATCGCCGGTACATCGCTTCGATGCAGGTCGACTCCGAGGCACGCCAGATCAACGGAGCGCGGTTGACCAGCGAGCGCCTGCAGCAGCTTCCATCGCCACCCTGGCGTTTCGTGCTCGAAATCAGCGCCGACCGACTCGGCGGCGTCGATCAGGTCATTATTGGCCCCTGCGGCATCATCGCTGCCAGCACGCTCATGTTCGACCGGCCCGAAGACGCAGAAACGCCCGACCCACAGAACATGGCCAATGCCGCGGTGATGAGATCGCCCGTGGACGACCTCGCGGCGCGAGCGGGACTCTCGTGCGACATCCTCGCCCGGGTGTATTGGGGTGCACCGCAACCGGAACGGCATGCCGCACTTGATTCCGGCGCGGCGACGGTCGCGGTCGAAGGACAACGCCTCACCGACTGGCTTCTCACGTTGCCACCCAGACCCCTGACGCCCGCACAGATCGATCTCGCGTGGCAGGCCATCCTGACGGGCATTGGTCGCCCCGATCCGCTCGCCTGATCAACTGAACCTGTGGCGGTTGGCATCACCGTGCAGTGGATCGGACAATGGCTTCGAACTAGCTTCGCCTCATGACCAACGCTGCGGACTTCACGGGACCGTCAACCGAGCTGCTGCAGGCGCTGATCCGCAATGAGTGCGTGAACGACGGCACGCCTGACTCGGGCAACGAGACTCGCAACTCAGACCTGCTGGTCAGCTACCTCGAAGGCACCGGTGTCGACATCCAGACCTACACGCCGCGTCCAGGCCGCGACTCGATGATTGCTCGAATCGCCGGATCGGATCCGAACGCTCCTTCGCTGTGCCTGATGGGCCATACCGACGTCGTCCCTGTCAATGTCGACGGTTGGACGCACGACCCGTTTGCTGCAGAGATCATCGACGGCGAGGTCTGGGGGCGAGGCGCGGTCGACATGCTCAATCTCACCTCCACGATGGCCGTCGTTTTCCGTCAGCTCGCCAACGAAGGCTTTCGCCCCAAAGGCGACCTCATCTATTTCGGCGTTGCTGATGAAGAGGCGGGTGGTGTGTGGGGCGCCAAGTGGATGGCCGAGCACCATTGGGACGACATGCAAGCCGACCATGTCCTCACCGAACTCGGCGGCTGGTCGACGGTCGACGATCACGGCACTCGCACCATCACGGTCAACGTCGGCGAAAAGGGCCTCGCCTGGCGCCGTCTTCGGGTTCGAGGCACGCCGGGCCACGGTTCGATGCCGTTCGGTTCGGACAACGCGCTCATCAAGGCCGCCGAGATTGTGCGCCGCATCGCCGAGTATCAGCCGTCCGCTCACATCGATGCGATCTGGGAGGCGCAAGTCGACGCCTTCGGACTTCCCGACGAGATGCGCGATGCCATGAAATCCTCCGACAAGATCTGGGAGACGCTGAAGACTCTCCCGCCTGGCATGGCCCGCACGTGTCATGCCCTGACGCACACCACCTTCTCCCCCAACGTCATTCACGGTGGGCAGAAGACCAACACCATCCCTGACGTCATCGACATCGACGTCGACATCCGCACGGTTCCGGGCACCACCAAGGCCGATGTCGAGCAACATCTCCGTGATGCAATCGGTGACCTCTATGACCACGTTGAGGTCAGCGAGCTCCAGAGCTCCGACCCCACCGCATGCGCATACGGCGAGGGGAACCCGCTCTGGGATGCTGTCACCAAGCATTCGCAGATCGCCTACCCCGGCGCCAAGTTGATTCCCGGCCTGATCACGGGCGGTACCGATGCCCGCTTCTACCGAGAACGCGGCAGCGTCGCGTATGGTGCCGGGCTCTACTCGGGCAAGATGGACTTTGCCACGTTCGGCGCGCGTTTCCATGGCAACGACGAGCGCATCGATCTCGAGTCACTCGGCCTTGCCGCCGAGTACTTCTACGGCATCACCAAAGATCTCCTCACCTGACCCTGCCCCTGCCCCCTGACGCTGACGCTCACTCGAGTGTGAAACCGAGGCGATGTGGAACCAGGACGAGTTCCTCCACGAAGCCGAGCGAGGCGTACAGCTCCCGAGCCGCCGCATTCGACACCCGCACCGTGAGATGGGCGTGTGTTGCCTCGTCGGCTCGAGCCCGAATCGCTGTGCCCACGAGTGCACGACCGATCCCCTGTCCACGGCTCGCATCGGAGACGCCGACGTAGTCGATGTACAACGATCCGTCGTGCTGCACTTCGGTTGCGACGTAGCCCACAACGTCGCCTTCGTGGCGCGCCACGAAACGGTCGTGCCGGCCGCCCGTCAGCCCGAACAGCTGCGCCCCCGTCGAGTGAGTTCCCGGAAAGATCGCGTCGTGCAGCGCGACCACCTCTGCATCGATCGACTCCGCCGCCGCCTCGATTCGCACCGACGAGCCTGGCACCTCGATGTGGAGGTCCGACAGACGCAACACCACAGACCCCTCCTCGGCCTCAAAACCGTTGCGCTCAGCGAAGCGCTGAAGCCACGACGACCGGGCATCGATTGCTAACTCATGTTCAGGGAACTGTGCAAGAGAGCGGCGTCCAGCGCCAAACAAGCCATCTGCAATTGCATCGGCAAGCGGCAGGTCAGCATCAGCCACGAACGGGCCAAACCACCAGACCCGACCCATCTGCCGATCAGACTCGGCAGCGATCCACCCAATCACGTCACGCGCATCGTCGAGCGCAACCCAGGTCGCCGTGGTCCACGAGTCAACCCCTTCGATTTCCCGCAGCTCGGTCCGCAGCGCAGCAATATCGCTGCTCAGGTAATGGCAACTCCGGTTGGGGTCCCCCTGACAGCCGACGGCAAGCTCGACGAGCCGTTCGAGATCTGCGTGCCAGGCCTGGCGAACCGCAAACGACATCTATCTGAAGAGATCCTTCTCGCTATCCCGCAGCACCGGCGCCAACGATGCAGTGTCGTCACGCACCCATTCGTGCCCACGAATCACCGCGACAGGGACGCGGCTCGTATTGCCTTTCACGAGTTCACCTGCTGCGGCAAGCTCGTCGGCGATACACAGCTCCTGCACGCGAAACTCGTGTCCGTGTGGGTCGTGCTGACCGATGTAGCTGTACAGCGGCTGCATGCCGGCGATGCCGATGGCAATGTCGGTCTGACCTTCACGCCAGGGACGCCCGAACGTGTCGCTCATGATCACCGCGACATCGACACCCAGCTCGGCAAACCGGGCGCGGTGCGCCCTGCATGTCGCATCCGGATCCTCCGGGAGCACCAGCACACGTCCTTCAGCCCCACTCGACGACTGATCGACACCTGAGTTCGCGCAACAGAATCCATGATGGGTTTCGGTGATCAACACCGGACCAATCTGTCGGATCACACGCTTCGATTCGCGCAGCACCACCTCCACCAGCCGGGGATCCTTCTCCCACTTCTCGGCCCACGTCGTCGCAAACGGCGATGCCTCGACATCTGCCAATTCGATGCCACGACCTTCTGCCTTCGACACGATCTTGGAGGTCACGATGACAACGTCACCGTCAGCGAGCGGATCGCCCTGAGTGATCGCCGCTGCATGAATCATGGCGGCCAGATCCGCGCCTGACTCGATCTCGGGAAGTCCCTCGACACCAAAAATTTGAATGTGCGCCATGTTTCTCAACCCGGGAGGTCGGCGAGGAACGCGACGACTGCTGCGTTGACTGGCTCGGGGTTGGTGAGGTTGGCAGCATGGGCACCGCTCACCTGCACAACACCGGAGCAGCCGACGAGCCCTCGGGCGAGAACTTCGGCACGATCCATGGTGATTGCCGTGTCATCCATACCGTGCACGACTACGGCGGGGCACGTGATCTCGCTCAGCCGATCGGTGATGTCATCACGGCCCGTTAGGCACTGATACGGCTCACGGAATGCCTCCTTGGGACGCTCATTCCACTTGGCGATCCATGCCGGACTGTGCTCGGCGTCATCGATGATGATCGAAGCAACGACATCGGCGAGCCCGCTGCCGGGCCCTTCGGTGAGCCACACATGATTCATCGCATCATTGCCGGCTTTGGTTTCGTCGTCGTCAAGGCCGGCTTGCGTATCGAGGAGAATCAACCCGCGCACCCGCTCGGGCGCCGTCAGTGCGACGCGGAGTGACAGAAATCCTCCTTGACTCATCCCCCCGACAACCGCTCGCTCGATCCCCAAGTGGTCGAGAAGCCCAATGCAGTCTGCTGCCGAGTCCCAGTAGGAGAACGGCTGCCCGTCGAATTCGGTCAGTCCAAAGCCACGCTCGTCCCACGTGATGACACGGTGGGTGTCACGCAGCGCAGCGACCTGCGGTGCAAACATTTCATGGTCCATCAGGAACCCGTGCGCCAAGATCACGGGCGGTCCGTCGCCGCCAGTGTCTTCGAAGTAGACCTTCTGACCGTTGATCTGAGCGTGGGGCATGGATGGACGGTAGCGCAGCGGGCAAGATGGGCCGATGGCGAACAGTTCCGACCCCACCGAATCGGTCTCCGAGATCTTCGACCCTGCAGCGTGGACCGCTGTTCCCGGTTGCGACTTCACCGATATCACCTACCACCGCGCCGTTGGCAAGGGCCCCGATGGCGCCGTTGTCCGCATCGCCTTCAATCGACCGGAGATCCGCAATGCGTTCCGTCCGCACACGGTCGACGAGTTGTTCGCGGCCCTCGACCACGCTCGGATGTCGACCGACGTCGGCTGCGTTCTCCTCACCGGCAACGGACCGTCGCCGAAGGACGGCGGATGGGCGTTCTGCTCCGGTGGCGACCAACGCATCCGGGGCAAGGACGGTTACAAGTACGCCGAATCCGAGACGGCTGACACGATTGAGCCCGGACGCGCCGGTCGCCTGCACATTCTCGAGGTGCAACGCCTCATCCGATTCATGCCAAAAGTGGTGATTTGCGTGGTTCCCGGTTGGGCGGCTGGCGGCGGGCACTCGTTGCACGTCGTCGCCGACCTCACCCTGGCGTCGACCGAGCACGCCCGTTTCAAGCAGACCGACGCTGACGTCGCAAGTTTTGATGGCGGTTTCGGCTCCGCGTACCTGGCTCGCCAAGTCGGCCAGAAGTTCGCGCGCGAGATCTTTTTCCTCGGGCGCGAGTACACCGCTGACCAGATGAAGGACATGGGTGCCGTCAACGAATCGGTACCGCACGCAGAACTTGAAGCAACTGCGCTCGAATGGGGGCGCGAGATCTGCCGGAAGAGCCCCACCGCCCAGCGGATGCTCAAGTACTCATTCAATTTGATCGACGACGGATTGGTCGGCCAGCAAGTATTCGCCGGCGAGGCCACGCGCCTCGCCTATGGAACCGACGAAGCTGCAGAAGGGCGCGACAGCTTCCTCGAGAAGCGCTCGCCCGACTGGTCACCGTTCCCCTACCACTTCTAATGGTTGTTCTCCTGGTTGTTGTCATGGTGGGGTTCTGATGGAGGCCATGGACGTCCACATCGAGATCATCGAGGACCCCGACGACCCTCGATTCGGGCAGTTCCGCGTCAACGAACGAGCGCTGGCGAGCCGAGCACAGAAACGCGATGATGCTGGCGCTGGGCTGTTCCTGGCCGAAGGCGACCTGGTCGTCGAGCGAGCATTTCGCGCCGGATGCGTGCCGACGGCTGCACTGGTTGACACGGAACGCATTCCCGACATCGCCGGTGAGCTCGGCTGTCCGCTGTACGGCGGCGGGTCAGCCATCCGAACGCTTGTCGCGAAGATGGGCTTTCCGCTGTCGATTCTGGCGCTGTTCGAACGCCCGGCACGCCCGTCAGTGCGTGGACTCGCCTCGTCGGCCCGGCGACTCGTCGTGGCCGAAGCGGTCGACAACCCAGTCAACGTCGGTTCGATCGTCCGGAACGCCGCCGCGCTGGGGTGGGATGGCCTCATCCTCGACCATACGAGCGCCGATCCACTGTCTCGTCGCTCGCTGCGCGTCGCCATGGGCACCGCCTTTTCGCTCCCCCATGCACGAACGCAGCATCTCGCAGCGGAGCTTCTGACCCTCGATGACTTCGAGTTGTATGCCTTGACGCCTGATCCGACTGCTCGGCCCCTCGACGACGTTCACCCAGGGTCCCGCGCCGCCATCTTGATCGGTTCCGAACGCAGCGGACTGAGCGAAGAACTGGTCGACCTCTCCATTCCGGTCCGCATCCCGATGGCCGCCGGGGTCGACTCCCTCAACGCTGCGGCAGCTACCGCAGTGGCGTGCTGGGCGTTGCGCGCCTGAATCCGCTGTGCGTCGATAGAAAGCAGCAATGTCTGGCGTCCTGCTTCTGTCTTGTCCCGACCAGCAGGGCATCGTCGCTGCGACCTCTGCGTTCATTGCCAGGTTCGGCGGCAACATCGTCCACGCCGAGCAGCACGTCGATCGACTGGCCGGAAACGACGTCTCGGTCTTCTTTCAACGCATCGAGTTTGACCTTGCTCGCCCCAACGTCAAGCACGAGGCCTTTCTCGACGCCTTCCAGGTCGTCGCTGAGCAGTTTGAGATGACCGTCGATCTCCGCAACACGGCTGTCCCCGTCCCAACGGCGATCATGGCGTCCAAGCAGCCGCACTGCCTCTACGACCTGCTGACCCGGTGGCGCAGCGGCGAACTCCCCATGGACCTCCGCGTCGTCGTGTCAAACCATCCTGATCACCGTGACATCTGCGAGCACATGGGCGTTCCGTATGTCCATCTGCCCGTCACGAAAGAGACCAAGCCGCAGCAGGAGCAACAGGTTCTCGCAACGCTTGCCAAACACGGCGTTGAACTCGTGGTGATGGCTCGCTACATGCAAATCCTCACCGATGACTTCGTGTCGCATCACCCCATGCGCATCATCAACATCCACCACTCGTTTCTCCCGGCCTTCATCGGAGCCAACCCCTACCGGCAAGCCCACGAGCGGGGCGTCAAGCTCATCGGCGCAACGGCTCACTACGCCACTGCAGACCTCGACGAGGGCCCGATCATCGCCCAGGAAACAGCGCATGTCACGCACCGCGAGAACGTCGCCGAACTCACCGCACGCGGACGCGATATCGAAACCGTGGTGCTCGCCCGGGCGGTGCGCTCACACCTCGAACACAAGGTCGCCGTGCAAGGGCACAAGACCATCGTCTACTCGTGACACCCGCGCTCGTCAGCGGGCGAGCCGTCAGACGATGCCCTTCGCCTGCGTGTAGCGGAAGAAGCCATACCCGGGAATCGTCGGCAACCAGAACGTGAGCGTCCGGAAGAACAGCACAATCGCCGCGGCAGTCGCGTTGTCGATGCCATAGGCAATCAATGCAGCTGTCAACGCCGCCTCAACCCCGCCGACGCCGCCGGGTGTCGGCACTGCAGAGCCGATCGTGGTCGCAATGATGTACATCGCTCCAGCCTTCGGAAACGAGATGTCGGCACCAAAGGCCAACATGCTCGCCCAGAAGGCGATGACGTTGGCCAATTTGCCGAGCAGTGCACCGCCGAAAAGCTGTCCAAGCTTGGTCGGGCGCCGCATCAGGTCGCCGATCGAGTCCCGGATCTTGGACATCGCCGAGGCGACCCACGGCCGCAGCACCGTGCGCCCGAACCGCGTGATCAACACCAGCGTTGCGATCGCTCCAATCACGAGGATGATGATGACAATCGATCCCATGTCGGGGAACTCGAAGTCGCTCAGCTTGTCGCTGGACCCTCCCCAAATGAGGAAGACCACAATCGTGACGACCTGGGCGACGCCACTGGCGCCTGATGTCAACGCAATCGCCGACGCTGCAACCGCTGTTTCCAGACCGTTCAGCTGGAGATAGCGGACCCGCATCGCCATGCCCCCAGCGTTCGCCGGGGTGAAACGGTTGAGGTACGACTGGCCGAACATCACTGCGACGGTCCGGGTGTAGATCAAATCGATGGTCGTCGCCCCAAGCAAACTCATTGCTCCCGAGAAGTACGTCGAGATCATCAGCAAGATGATTGGGATGGCATAGATGAGGTTGGCAGACTTGAACGCTTCCCACGTCTGGTCCCAGTTCGCTGCGAGGTTAAAGACGTAGGCGAGCAGGACGAGCGAGCCAACGAACGAGACCGCACCGCCGATCGTGATCCGTCGAACTGGTGCGAGCTCGACCTTCTCGATGCCGACGACCGCAGCGGTGGCGTCGCGGAGCGAATCCAAAAGCTCGTTGTCCTCGACGGCGATACGAGTCTGCTTGGACAGCACCGCGCTCTGGATCATCGGCACCGCTCGTTCGAGCACGTCGTCGGAAAGCTCCGCTCGTGCAGCATCGACGGCTCGGTCGACACCGACCAGCAGCGCCAGTGAGGCGAGGAGTTCGACAACGTCCGCTCCGAGCGCTGCGTCACTCGCATCGACGTTGGCGTGTTCGAGGTCGACCAGGGTCGCACCATCAGTACCGACCAGAATGCTGGTCGTGTCGAGATTGCCGTGAGCCAAGCGACGGTGCTGGAGCGCCGCGACGTATGACCACAGCTCGCGCAACGTCTCGTCGGACACATCAGAGTGATCCGCCAACCGGTCGCCGGTGATGTAGGTGGAGACCATCAGGGCCGCCTCGTCAGCGGTACCCAACACCGCAACCGGACCAGGAGTCGGCACCACTGCACCGAAGATGCCAAGCGCCAATGCTTCGTGGTCGACCGCCCGGCGCGGCGTCGCCGAAACACCCCCGCCGACACCCTTCAGCGACAGGCTGCGCCAAAGACGAAGGAGCGCCGCTGAATCTCGCTGATCGCGGCCGATCACCCTGACGAACAACCTCCGGCCGCCCGGCTCAGAGGTCGCGAACGTCGGTGTCCCGCTGCCGTGTTGGTGCGGCTCGATGCGGTCGATCTGGATACCTGAGCGAACAAGCGCCTCTCGCACCGAGTCCAGATTGACACTTCGACGCGGCGCACCGAACACAACGAGCGCCAACGACCCAGCAGCAGCTCCCACTGCCAGCATCATCAAGTTGCGGACCGGCACCTCCGTCGCCGAGAGCACCTGCGCGACCATCGCGAAGACGACGAGCACCCAACCGGTCCGACGCCACGACCGCATCATCCACGGACCCGCCGTCACAAGCCACGCCGTCAACATCGCCAAGTAGGTGCTCGACGGGTACTGGCTCCCGATGAACCATGATGCAACTCGGTCGTAACCGAGCTGCTCGAGCGGCACACTCTCGTCGATCACCCCGGTGAGCAAGCTCATCGCGATCGCTGCGACGACCGAAGCCAGCGCCAGTAGCAGCAGCAGATACCAGCGGCGACCCCGAACCAGCACCACCAGCGCGACCACCGGCACAAGTGTGACGAGAAGCTGAACGAGCCCGACCAGGCCGTTCACCAATGCATTGGGGAATGCCTCGACGACTGCGAGGATGTCGGCAGACACGTTGGAGACCTGGCTGTCGAGCAGCAACGCGAGCAGCAGCAGGAAACCGAGTGCAATCAGCGCGAAGACCAGGCGGGCGACATCGGATGGGTGCCGGTACAGGCCAACGTCGGACCGACCGGTCTCCGAGGCAGCAGAACTCATCACGCAACGACAAATCTAGGCCACGCCCGGGCGTGCTCGGCCACCGACAACGCCTCAACCTTGCGCTGTCGCTGCGGCGCGGGCG
>JABJAB010000105.1 GCA_018666235.1 Ilumatobacter sp. | reverse complement strand
TCCCAGCACACGATGCCATCGGCGAGTTGGAAGTTGATGGCCTGGTCGAGCCATGCACGGTGTCGAGCGTGTTCGATTGGCACCAACACCTCAACGCGGCGGTTGAGGTTGCGCGGCATGAGGTCCGCTGAACCAATGAGATAGACCTCGTCGCTCTGCGCGCCAGGCAGCCGACCGTTCACGACCACGTTGCCGTGCTTGAAGCGGTAGATGCGACTGTGCTCGAGATAGCGCCCAAGAATGCTGCGGACGCGGATGTTCTCGCTCATACCGGGCACGCCGGCACGCAGACAGCAGATGCCACGCACGAGGAGTTCGATGCGGACACCGGCCTCACTCGCGGCATAGAGCGCTTCGACCATCTCATCGTCGGCAATCGAGTTGCACTTCATGACGATTTCGCCCTCGGCGCCGAAGCTGGCTTCGTGCTCGATCAGGTCGAGGAGTTGGCGACGCAGGTCGCGCGGCGCAACGAGCAACGTCGAGTAGTCGTGTGCGCGGCTATAGCCAGTGAGGTGATTGAACAGTTGTGCTGCGTCAGCGCCGATATCGGGGTCGCACGTGATGACTCCGATGTCTTCGTAGTTGCGCGCGGTCTTGCTGTTGTAGTTCCCCGTGCCGATGTGGACGTAGCGCCGCAGCTGATCGCCATCATCCCGCACGACGAGCACCACCTTGCTGTGCGTCTTCAGACCGACCATGCCGTACACCACGTGGACACCGGCGCGTTCGAGCTGTTTGGCCCACTGCACGTTGGTCGCCTCATCGAAGCGCGCCTTGATCTCGACGAGCACGGCGACCTGCTTGCCGCGATCGGCCGCCTTCATGAGGCTCCGGATGATTGCGCTGTCGCCGCCCGCCCGGTACAGCGTCATCTTGATCGACTGCACCTTCGAGTCGTCCGCAGCCTGAGAGATGAACTCCTCGATGCTGCTTGAGAAACTCTCGTACGGGTGATGCAGCATCGCTGCGCGATGGCGGACCACGTCGAAGATCGGCCGATCGCCCTCGTCAGCCGCTGCGATCCGGCCAGCGGTCGCAGGCGGCCAGGGCGTGTCCTTCAAGTCCGGTCGATCGAGTGACATCAATTGGGAGAGGCAGCTGAGATCGAGCGGGGAGCGATGGAGCGTGACGTCTTCTCGCGACAGGTCGAGTTCCCGAACCAGAAGATCGAGGATCTCGTCGCCGATGTCGGCGGCAACCTCGAGACGTACTGCCTGGTTGAACCGCCGTCGACGGAGCTCCATTTCAACGGCCTCGAGCAGGTCATCGGCTTCTTCGTCTTCAACCGTCAAGTCGCCATTGCGGCTCACGCGGAACGTTGCCCAGTTCTCAACGACCATGCCGACAAAGAGTCGGTCGAGCTTGGCACCGATCACCAATTCGGCGGGTAAGAACCGACCGGGCGAACACTCGATGAGTCGCGGGAACACGTCCGGAACTTTGAGCCGAGCAAATCGGCGGTCACCCGTCTCAGGATCGGCCACGTTGACGGCGAGCGACAGCGCAAGGTCAGAGATGTACGGGAACGGGTGGCCAGGATCGACAGCCAACGGCGTGAGAACCGGAAACATCCGCTCCTCGTAGAAGTCATCAAGCTCGACGCGCTCGGCGGGCGTTGTGTCCTCCCAGCCGATGATCTCGACACCGGCGGCACGGAGTTCGGGCACGAGGTGGTCAACGAACGCGTCGTCGAGACGCTCGATCATCTCGGGCACCCAGACCGCGATCGCAGCAAGCTGCTGGGCTGGGGTACGGCCGTCCCAGGTCGGTTGGTCGATGCCGGCGATCAGTTGGTCTTTGAGCGCTGCAACTCGGACCTGGAAGAACTCGTCGAGGTTGGTCGACGCAATGGCACAGAACTTTGCACGTTCGAGCAGCGGGATCCCGGGCTCGGACGCGAGCTGCAGTACCCGTTCATTGAACGCGAGCCAACTGAGCTCGCGGTTCAGGAACCGCTCGTCGATTTCCGTGCTTCTCACAGACCCAGGGAGCTCAGGCGTCTTCAGGGCGACCCAGATCCCACTCGATCGAGATCAATTCGCGCTCGGCATCGCGCACGATGCGCTCGCGGTTGCGGCGGAACTGCGGATCATCACGCGGGACGAGGACCAGGCGAGCGAGCACGCGGGCGCGGAATTCGTCAAGCGTCTGTCGGTCGCCCCAGTCTCCGTAGACCTCCCAGTGCGGCGCGACCGGGCCGTGATACACGATCCGGGCATGTGCTCGGGGTTCTTGGGGCTCGACGGCGACGTCACTCATTGCGACGACGATACCGCCTCGGAGGGCAGCAGGCTCGCTGATCGTTGGGTCGCCCGGCGCAATCATGCCAAGAAACTTTCTGTCGAGAGATCCCACCGATCGTTACGAACGTGTTACAGTTTCCTGTCAACAACGCAACAGAGCGATGCGAGCATCGCTCCAGCAACCGAGTTGACGAGGTCGCGACATCCGCAGACGGTCGTCGGCACGAACATCTCGAAACGAACAAGAAATTGGGAACCAAGCACTGTTTCCAGACGTCAAAATGTCAAGCAGCGATTCAGTCGATGCCCATCAGCACCGACTGATCCCGCAAACGAACACAACGTCGAGAGGACGAGACATGATGAAGCGCAACAGAAACTCAGCCCGCCACACCGATCGGCCATCGGGCCTGAGCCGCGCAGACCGGGCCGCGCTCAATGAGCGGCCCGAGGAGCTGAACACCGCTCCCCACGACCCAGACTCCGAAACAGCATGGATGGCCGACGGCAACTGCCGTCTCCACCCGCCGGCGACCTTCTTCCCCAGCGACGGCGTCGGCGTCGATCGCGCCCGCAAGATCTGTCGCGACTGTCCCGTCGCCGCAGCCTGCCTTGAGTACGCACTCGATGCACGAATCGACCACGGGGTCTGGGGCGGCTGCAGCGAGCGTGAGCGGCGACGCATCTCGAAGCGGCGTCGCGAGGACGCTCTGACGGCGACATCGTCCGTCTCCGTTGACGTCTCGGTCTGACGTCGCGCCCCTGCCGGACGTCGCGTGGCGTGAACATCGCCCCACTCACTTGACTCGAAAATAACGAACGCCCGGCCGTGCTGGCCGGGCGTTCGTTGTTTGTCGAGTTGACTTTGTCGAGTCGGCCGGGACGACCGGCTCAAGCTCAGTCCGCTTCGGTCTTGGCGTCCTCGCGTGGCTTGTTCGCCTCGTCGAGCCCGTCCTTGAACTCTTTCTGCGCCTTGCCGAGGTTCTTGGCGAGCTTGGGTAGCTGCGAGCCACCAAAAAGCACGAGGACAAGAACGAGAAGAATGATGCCCTCTGGGCCACCAAGCGTGAAACCGATCATCTGATGAGGTTACCTCACATCGCTGCGGTTCGCAGCGCGACGTCAGGCCCCGATGATCGAGCGAGCAACCTGAGCACGTTGTCGGCGGATGCGTCGACGCTCGCGTTCAGACAGACCGCCCCAAATTCCGAACTTCTCGCCGTTCTGCAGTGCGAACTCAAGGCAATCGTGTTGCACTTCGCAACCCCGACAGACTTCCTTGGCCTCACGCGTGGACGCCCCGCGCTCGGGGAAGAACAAGTCGGGGTCGACGCCGAGACAGTTGGCGTGGTCGTGCCAGTCCTGTTCGGGTTCGACGGGCGTGGCACTGACGGTGATACTCGATGTCGTAATGAACTGCATGAGAGGACCTCCTGACGGGTCCGGATAACGATGAGTTGCTCTGGCTTTTTGCAAGGTTTTTTTGACATGCAGTGCGCGTCGGTCCCCGGTGCAGCGTGAATGCTTGACGCCATCGCAACAACCTTGTAACTACAGTAATGTCATTCTGCCAGAGCGGTTCCCCGGTTTGCAAGTGCGCGTTCAAAAGAATCGCGCGCAACGCGCGAATCGTTCGCGCTGTTCGCGCGGACATGACGAACCAATGACACCCTTCGCCCTTCGGCAGCTGGGCCCTCGACCAGCGCGGAGCTCAGCCAGCGCGGCGGGCGCTTCTCGCAAGGGCGCGTTTGCCCTCCATGAAGTCGACAAGCACGTAATCCCCGAGGTTTTCCGGAGTCGTAAAAAACGCACGACCCCGGTTGATCGAGGTCATCTGCTCGATGAATGCCCGCAACGATCCGTCGGCGCCGAGGCCGAAGGTGTTGATGCGGATCTGCTCTTTCGTGCAGCGCACGACTTCGCGCAGCGTTGCTTCAATGGTTTCACGCGCCGGCGGATAGTTGAAGAAGGGATAGCCGTCAGGCGTGATGTGCGCCGTTGGCTCACCGTCGGTGATCATGATGATCTGCTTCGTCCCGGACTCCCGAGCGAGCAGCTGGCGAGCGAGCGTGAAGCCATGGTGCATGTTGGTGCCGTAGACGAAGTCCCACGACACCTCGGGCAGTTGCTCCGGAGTGAGGACTCGGGCGGTCTCAGAGAACCCGACCAGGCCGAGGTAGTCGCGCGGGAACTGCGACGAAATGAGGCTGTGCAACGCCATGGCAACCTTCTTCGCCGGCAGGAAGTTGTCGCGCATCGGCATCGAGAGCGACAGGTCGAGCATCAGCACCGTCGACGAACGCGTGAAATGCTCGGTCTTCTCAATCTCGAAGTCGTCGGGGTGCAGATCGACCGGTGACCCACCGCCCGTTCGCCGCACGGCATTGCGGATCGTGCGATTGAGGTCGAGCTGGAACGGGTCGCCGTACTCGTACGCCTTGGTGTCATACGTGCGCTCGTGGCCTTGGCCGATGTTGCTGGTCTCGTGCTGGCCAATCTGATCCTTGGCAAGCTTCGAGAACAGTTCACGCAGCGCATTGGAACCAATCTTGCGGAGACCCTTCGGGGTCATCTCCAAGCGCCCTTCTTTCTGCTCGATGAGACCAGCTTCCTCGAGCTGTTTGGTCAGCTCAGCCAGCCGCCCGAGCGACTTCGCGGCATCGTCGCCCATTAAGTCGCGGACTTTGTCCATGTCGGCTTCGGCCAGGGCGCTCGGGCTCGACGCGTTGCGCAGGAGGTTCTCGAGCTGGTCCAAATCACCGAGCTCTTGCATCTGCTGCATGGCTTGCCCCATGCCCATCGGATCCTGGCCATCGAAGTCGTAACTCTGGTTCCACTGCATCTGCGGAAACATCTGCTGCAGATTCCCGGACAGCTGTTGCATTTGCCATTGCAGATCCATGTCGTCCATGAGCTGATCGCTGAGCTGCTGCATCTGCGCCCGCTGCTCGGGCGACATCGAGTTCATCATCGCCTGCATCGCGGCCATCCGTTGGGCCATCTGCTCGAGCAGTTCTTCCACTGACTCGGGCTGCTCAGGGAAGAAGTCGCCGAACTTCTCCATGAAGTCCTCGAAGCCCGGGTCCTCACCGCGCTGATGCTTCTCGAGCATCTCATTGAGCGCTTGCATCATGTCTTTCATGCGGGCCATGTCTTCGGGCCCCATCTGCTCCATCGCACCCGACATCTGGTCGACCATCTGTTGCATCAGCTGCTCTTTGAGCTTCTCCATCAGCTGATCGAAGCGTTGCTTGGCCTCTTTCGACTCGAAGTTGTACGTGTCGAGTTCGCGGACCTTTCCGGCGAGATCATCAGGCATCAGATCGAGCCGCATATTGCGTTCCATCGCGGCGTTCTGCGCGTTCTCGGCGCGTCGTTCGTCACCCGAGCGCTGCGCATCGTTCAGGGCGTTTTCGATGGCATGACGTTCTTCGTCAATCAGGTCATTGAGTTCGTCGTTGATCTCGTCGTACACGCCACCCAGATCATGCTGGTCGAGACGGTTCTGTCGCTCCTCGCGCAGCTGTTCAAGCAATTCCCGCAGGCCTTGCAACTGGTTGCCGTCGCGGTCACGCATCCCGTCCTGCATCATCTTGCGCAATGCCGCGTTGACGTCGCCGTGGTACAGCAGCTCGTCGGTCAACTCGTCGAAAGCAGCGTCAGCATCGAATTCGAAACCGGTCTGCGTGCCATCCCACCGGGAGTACTGGAACCGTGACGTCATGTGCCGAACCTACTTGCTTCCGGCTACACACGTCCTGCTGGCCAACCCAGCGTTTGCGTACCTGACACCTGTCGTTGGCGACACATGACAGGTACGCAAACGAGAGAGGGACGCGGCGGAGAGGTGTCAACGGCACAACTTGTTCATCTGCAGTTCAAACCACATTGATGTGAGGATGCAATAGCATGGGCTTTATGCGGGTACCGCGCACCTTTGTCTTCGTCGATCTCTCCGGATTCACGAACTACACCGCTGCCTTTGGCGACGACGCCGCCGGGCGGATTCTCGGCGCGTTCCGCACCATCGTTCGTGCGGTTGCGTCCGAGCGAGGCGTCCGCATCGCCAAGTGGCTCGGCGACGGCTGCATGGTCGTCGCCGTCGACCAGGCTGACGCCATCGCGTTCGTGCTCGACCTCGACCGGCGGTCCAACGAAGTCTGCGCACCGCTCACGGTACGTTCCGGGCTCGCTACTGGCCATGCGTTGTTGTTCGAAGGCGATGACTACATCGGCTCTGCGGTCAACATGGCATCGCGCCTCTGTGATCACGCGAAAGGCATCAACGCATTGATGCCCACGATGCACATCGAGCGGCTGCCCGAGGGCGTCAACGCCACCTCGGTCGGCGAAGTTGAGCTGCGCGGGTTTCCCGGCCCGATCGACGTGGTGGCGTTGACCGGCGTTCCGTTGCCGATCGACGCTGACACCGAAGATCTCTGGACGCGCACGCCGTTCATCTGATTCTCGATCACCGTTTCCCTCATGACCTTCACCCGCGGCGCGACGCTGACGACGGCGACGACGTTCGGTCACGCTGACACGTCAAATCTCGGCCCGACAGCCGGCAACGGGTTTTACAAGCGCTGGCCCGACGACCTCGCGCTCCTCCAGGAACTCGGTATCACCGACATTCGGCTCACGTTCGATTGGGCGCGGCTCCAGCCGAAGCCAGGCGACTTCGACGGTGACTGGTCAGACCGCTTCGAGCAGATGATCGCTGCATCGGACGCCATCGGGCTGCGCGTCTGGGCAACCCTGCACGACGGGGCAGAGCCACGCTGGGTCACCAACGAGGGCGGAATTCACGATGACACCGTCGCTGAGAAATGGTGGCCACGCTTCGCCGAGCGAGTCGCCGACCGCTTCGGCGAAGACATCGCCGGGTGGATTCCGTTCACCGGCATCGACAGCCAATTCTCTGCATCGGCCTGGCGCAACACGTGGACGACACTGAGCGGCGGCTCCACGCCAGTCGTCGCGGCGCTTGATGCCGAACGGCTCGACTCCGTCGGCGATTACCTCGACACTTCCGACATCATCGGGATCACCCTGGCACACGGCGAACTCGCCGATTCCGAACCGGACGACGGGCGCCTCGATCAGATTCGCGTCCGGCTGCACGACACCATCGGCGCAGCTGCCGACGCCGCAGCAGACCATCAACTGATCATCAGCCAGTTCACGCCACATCACCACGATGCCGATGTCGCCGGGCAGCTCGTTGCCTCCTTTGTCAACGCAGTCACGGGTGCGATCGACGATGGCGTCGACCTTGGCGTGGTCTTTCTCGATCCAGCAATCGCCGGCCCCGATTCACCCAACGGTCTCCTCAGCGCCGAGCGTGCCCCGCAGCCGGCAGCCGAGGCCTACCTTCCCGCCGCCATCTGAGAAATCGCCCGAGTGGGCACAGGCCAGTCTTCCTGGTCGATGCTCAGGGTCAATGCTCATAGTGATGGATCTCGGGACGGTCTGTGCGCTGCAGATCCGTGATCGCGACGCCGACGTCGTGTGTGGCGTGAACCAGCCGCTGCACCACGTCAAACGGCTCAGCGACCGAGTCGGCATGGTCCATGTCGGCGATCAGCAGGTCGAGCCGACGACGTGAACGCCACGCGGCATATCGCGCCCACTCCCGCGTCAGAGTCACGGGCTCATCGACGTGGAAGAGATCAATATTGCGAGTCTGATCATCGACACGAACATCGGTAGCGACATATCCGTTGACCATCGAAATGCGCTCGCCCAACTGGTGCAGCGGGCCGCCACGATGAACCACCATATTGCCGTGCAGCGCAACGGCGAAACCTGGTCCGGGCCATTCGACGCTCACACAGCGGTCGGCGGGTGGACGTTCACCGCGGTCAGCCATCACCGCAACCTCGGCCTTCGTCCCGACGAAGTACTCGAAATCACCACCATCGAGCACCTGCGGATCAGCGACCATCATCACGTAGTCCAGCGCAAGGGTGTCGTGGTGCCACTTGTCGACGGCCGAGCCGATCTCAGCCGGTGCGAAGTTGAGGTGCCCCAGCTGCGACGAGATCGGATGCGGCGCAACATCGACCGAGTAGATCGAGCAGAGATGCTCGGTCACATCCGGCGAGATACACAGGTCCCGGAGCCAACGAGACTGATGGCAGCCGCTGCGCACCGATCGTTCGATCCGCGGGTTGGCCTGCGCAAAGCGCTCAAGCCGACGCGCGATGTCGAGCATCACTGCGGCCCCCTCTGCTGAAAGCACCCGAAACGCTGACGTCGCCGCGACACGAGTCGCGGTGCTGGCAATTTCGTCGTCGGAGTAACCGAACTCATCGAGTGTCCGCACCACAGCGGGCATCTCGAGTTGCAGATGAACCGCAGGGTCGAATCCGGGTTCATCATCCAACCAGTCAAAGCCCGGCGGCTGGGCCGAGAACGGCAGGATCGCAGCAGTCACAGGGTCAGTGTCTCAGACTCGACTCCGTCGAACCCGGCGAAACGGGCAACAGCATCAGGTACGGCCGCGATAGGTGGCCGACTCGCCGCTGGCGTCTTTGTTCAGGCGCTTCGACAGGTGCAAACCCTCGAGGATGAACTCGACAGCGGCAGCAACCGACGCCGGAGACTCATCGCCGCCGGTCAGCACAGCAACAGGAGCGCGCAGCGCATCAACTTGCTCGACGACTGCAGCGAGCTCGGCACTGGTCATCGACTCTCCGGTGTGTGCCACCGCGCCTTCTTCGAATGCATCGACAACAGCCCGTGTGTGCTCAGGCGGAACGGTGTCTTTGAAAACCGTGAGGACCGCGCCCTTGATGAGGCTTTCCATGATCACGCCGTCGCGACCTTCCTCGATCGATTCAATCTCAATCTTGCCCATCGAGCTCGCGGCCAGCGCACCGAGGTCGTCCACGCGGGCAACAGGGCTGGTCTCACCAGACCGCAACCCACGCCGCAGCGCGTTGGCCGCCATCGCTTCGTAGTTACTCACACTGAGCCGGACACTGACGCCGCTGCGCTGATTGACTTGGTTGCTCGATCGCGCCAAGTGCGAGAAGGTCGCAACGACCTCGGTCAAGTAGTCGGGCACCGTGACCTTGATCGCGCCGTTGGGCGTGTCGACGTCGAGCGACGCGGCCTCCTGCAGCATGATGTCGATCTCGGTCCGCACGTCGAGTGGGTAGTGCGTGCGAATCTGGCTGCCGAAACGATCCTTGAGCGGCGTGATGATGCGGCCGCGGTTGGTGTAGTCCTCCGGGTTCGCCGATGCCATCAGCATCACGTCGAGCGGCAAACGGATCTTGTAGCCGCGGATCTGGACGTCGCGCTCTTCGAGAACGTTCAACAGGCCGACCTGAATCCGCTCCGCGAGGTCCGGAAGTTCATTCATTGCAAAGATCCCGCGGTTGGTGCGCGGGACCATCCCATAGTGCAGCGTGAGCTCGTCAGAGAGGTACCGGCCTTCGGCAACCTTGATGGGGTCGACCTCGCCAATCAGGTCGGCGATCGACGTATCGGGCGTGGCGAGCTTCTCGCCGTACCGCGTGTCGCGGTGGACCCAGTCGATCGGCGCATCGTCGCCCAATTCAGCAACCAAGTCCCGGGAGTGCTTGGAGACAGGGTGATACGGATCGTCATTGATCTCACTGCCCGCAATGATCGGCATCCACTCGTCGAGCAGGCCGGTCAGCGAGCGGATCATGCGCGTCTTGGCCTGACCACGTTCGCCGAGAAACACCACGTCGTGGCCAGCCAGCAACGCATTCTCAAGCTGCGGCATCACCGTCTCTTCGTAGCCCTGCACGCCGGCGAACAGCGGCTCGCCGGCCGCCACCTTCGCGATTGCGTGCTCGCGAACCTCCTGCTTGACGGGCCGAGAGACCCATCCAGATGCTTTCAATTCACCGAGCGTGGATGCGCTGGGAGCGCCTGCGTCTGCCATGCGGTGAACCTAACCCAGCTGTGTCGCCCATGTTCATCCGGGCGCACAGTCACCTGCTCATGGCCAACTCGGCTGTAACGCGTACGCTTCGACGATGGAGTTGAGTCGCCGCAAACTAGACGGTCGCTGGGTCGCGGTCGAGGCGAACGACGACGTCCGTCGGTACGGCATCGAGCTCGACACCGACGACACGACCTGGGAACCGGTCATCGTGCCAGGGCACTGGCGCGACACTCCGAAGTTTGCCGCCAGCGATGGTCCGGTGATGTACCGACATCGCTTCAGTGCCGACCCCCCGGGCGACGGCGCGCGTCGATGGATCACCCTGGACGGCATCTTCTATCAAGCCGATGTCTGGCTCGATGGCGCGTACCTCGGCGATCCCGAGGGCTATTTCTTTCCACACACCTTCGATGTCACAGCACTCTCCGAACTCGACGACGAACACGTGCTGGCGATCGAGGCCACGTGTGCGCCCCAGGGCGGTCCGAACAACCGCCGGAACATCACCGGCGTGTTCCAACATTGGGACGGCATCGATCGCCAGTGGAATCCGGGCGGAATCTGGCGCAGTGTTCATCTGTACGACACCGGACCGGTACGCGTCGATCGGTTCCGCGTGCTGTGCCGCGACGCCGACACGCGGCGAGCGCACGTACAGCTGGCCGCACGACTCGACAGCGATGCACAGCGCAGCGTCACCGTCCGCACCTTTGTCGACAACGAACTCCACGATGAACACGTGCACCTCGTTGCCTCTGGCGAAAACCAGATCGAGTGGAGTCTCGACATTGTCGACCCACGCCTCTGGTGGCCACGGAATTTGGGCGACCAACTCCTGACCAATGTGGCGGTCGAATTGATCGTCGATGGAGAACTCAGTGACCGGCGTGAGCGACGAACCGGGCTCCGTCAGGTCACGTGGGACAACTGGATCTGCTCGGTCAACGGTGAACGTCTCTTTCTGAAGGGCGCAAACTTGCTGCCGACACGCGCTGGGCTGGCTGATGCTGACAAAGGCGCGGTCCGCCGCGACCTTGAGCATGCGGTGGACCTTGGCCTCGACGTCGTCCGGGTCCACGGTCACATTGCCGACCGCGAGGTCTACCGCGCCGCTGACGAACTCGGCATGTTGATCATGCAAGACTTTCCGCTGCAGTGGGGTCATGCCCGCAGCGTGCGCGGCCAGGCCGTTGACCAAGCGCGCGCCGCCGTCGACACACTCGGTCACCACCCGTCAATCGTCCAGTGGACCGCCCACAACGACCCATCAGCCACCACGGCGGTCGATCGTTCCGATTGGAAGAAGCGGACGCGGCAGGTGATGGCACACCAACTCCCGTCGTGGAACAAGTCGGTGCTCGACCGATGGGTGAAGCGATCGTTCGAGAAAGCTGACGCGAGCCGCGAGACGGTGGCGCACTCGGGCGTGCTGCCTCATTTCCCACAGCTCAGCGGCACCGACACACACCTCTGGTACGGCTGGCACCGCGGCGATGCCGAGGACCTGGCCGGCCTGGCTGCACGCGTCCCGCGGTTGGTGCGGTTTGTGTCCGAGTTCGGAGCCCACGCGCCGCCGAACACCGCCCCGTTCATCGATGACGAGTTGGCTGCCCACGAATGGCCCCATCTCGACTGGGACCGCTTGCACAACGAGTTTGGGTATCAACGCGATCAGTTCGAGCGACTGTTCCCGCCTGATCAGTACGAGTCATACGAGTCGTGGCGCAACGCAGCTCAGCGATATCAGTCCCATGTACTGAAGACACACATCGAGACGTTGCGACGGCTGAAGTATCGCCCCAGCGGGGGGTTCTGCTTTTACGCGCTCGCCGACCCCGGGCCCGTCATCTCCGCCAGCGTCCTCGATCACGAGCGGGTCCCGAAGGATGCCTACGCCGTCGTCAAGGCGGCGTGCACACAGGTGTTGGTCGTCGCTGGCACCCTGCCCGAGTGGGTCAACGAAGGCGACCGATTGCGGCTCGACGTCCACCTCATCAATGACCTGCGCGAAGAGATCGACTTCGCCGTGGTCGACGCTGTTGCGTCGTGGGCAGGTGGCGAGCAGCGGTGGAGATTCGGTGGGCCGGTGCCCGCCGACGACGTGGTCAAAGTGGGCCAGATTGACATGACCGTGCCCGAGACATTGGGCGAACTGTCCTTCACGTTGACGATGACGGCCGGCGACATCACCAGCCGTAACCGCTACGCCACCGCAGTCACGCTTCCCCCGGAAGCCTGACGATCGCCGTTGCATCTGGTGCCAGGCACCAGATGCAACGCTCAATCAACGGGCCAGGGCTTTGCGGTTCTTGAACTTCGACTTGGCGTAGTCAACGTTCATCGTGGCGATGTTGTCGATCGAAATTTCTTTCGGGCATGCCGCCTCGCACTCGCCATGGTTCGTGCACGAACCAAAGTGCTCGTCCATCGTCTCGACCATTGCCTCAGTGCGCTTGTATCGCTCGGCCTGGCCCTGCGGGAGCAGGTTGAGGTGAGCGATCTTCGCACCGGTGAACAGGTTCGCCGCGCTGTTCGGGCATGCCGCCACGCAGGCTCCGCAACCAATGCACTCCGCTGCGTCCATCGACGCATCGGCAACCGGCTTCGGAATGGGAATGAGGTTCGCGTCTGGCGCACCACCGGTCGGTGCGGTGATGAAGCCACCCGACTCGATGATCCGATCGAACGGGGAACGATCGACCATGAGGTCTTTGATGATCGGAAACGCGGTGGCGCGCCACGGCTCGATCACGATCTCGTCACCGGATTCGAACTGACGCATGTGCAGCTGACACGTTGCCGTGCCCCTCTGCGGGCCATGTGCCTGGCCGTCGATCATCAACGAGCAGGTACCGCAGATGCCTTCGCGGCAGTCATGGTCGAAGACCACCGCTTCTTTGCCTTCTTCGATGAGCCGTTCGTTCAAGATGTCGAGCATCTCGAGGAACGACGCCTCGTCGCTGATCTCGGGGATCTGGTGAGTTTCGAAGCGACCCTGCGCGTCGGGACCATCCTGGCGCCAGATCTTCAGATTGATGTTGGAGAGATTGTGTGACACGTCTGGGCCCTTACTTGTACGACCGGGTGGCGAACTTGACGACTTCATATTCGAGCTTCTCGCGATGCTCGATCGGCTTGGTGGCGTCACCGCTCCACTCCCACGCCGTGACGTGAGCGAAGTCCTCGTCGTTGCGGACCGCCTCGCCATCGTCGGTCTGGTACTCGGAGCGGAAGTGGCCGCCGCACGACTCTTCGCGGGTGAGAGCGTCCTGGCACATCAGTTGCCCAAGCTCGAAGAAGTCGTCGACTCGCGCTGCCTTCTCGAGGGTTTGGTTGGTGCTCGTGCCCGTGCCTGTGACGCGGAGGTCCTTCTTGAACTCCTCGTGCAAGGCCGGAATCTCAGACAGTGCCTTCTGCAGGCCCTGCTCGTTGCGATCCATGCCGCAGTAGTCCCAGATGATGCGCCCGAGTTCACGGTGGAAGTGGTCGGGACCCTTTGTGCCTCCGATGTCGAGATACCCCTGGAACCGGGCCTGAGCTTCAACCTCGGCAGCTTTGAACGCGTCGTGGGTCTCGTCAGGAATCGGCTTGTTGAGCAGATCGGCGAGGTACGGGGCAATCGTGTACGGCAGCACGAAGTAGCCATCGGACAGCCCCTGCATCAACGCTGAGGCCCCCAGGCGGTTCGCGCCATGATCGGAGAAGTTGGCTTCGCCGGCACAGAACAGACCGGGGACTGTGGTCTGCAACTCGTAGTCGACCCAGAGACCACCCATCGTGTAGTGGCTGGCCGGATAGATCCGCATCGGCATCTCGTAGGGCGACTCGCCGGTAATGCGTTCGTACATGTCGAACAAGTTGCCGTAGCGCTCCTTGATGACTTCAGCACCGAGACGCTCGATCGATTCTGCAAAGTCGAGGTAGACGCCGTTCTTGAGCGGTCCGACACCTTGACCGTTGTCGACGGCACGCTTGGCGGCTCGCGACGACACATCGCGTGGCGCAAGGTTGCCGAAGCTGGGGTAGATCCGTTCGAGGTAGTAGTCGCGATCGTCCTCGGGAATCTGTGCAGCCGGCCGCGTCTCGTCCGGGTTGTTCGGCACCCAGATGCGGCCGTCGTTGCGGAGTGACTCCGACATCAGCGTCAGCTTCGACTGGAAGTCGTCGGCCTGCGGGATACACGTCGGGTGAATCTGGGTGTAGCTCGGGTTGGCGAAGGCCGCGCCACGCCGATGAGCCCGCCAAGCCGCAGTGACGTTGCAGGCCATTGCGTTGGTCGACAAGTAGAAGGCGTTGCCGTAACCGCCGGTGGCGAGCACGACGGCGTGCGCCGAGTGCGAGCGGAGCTCGCCGTTCATCAAGTCGCGGGTGACGATGCCGGCGCAGCGACCGTCGACGTTGACAACGTCGACCATCTCGGTCCGGTTCCAGAGCTTGACGTTGCCGAGGCCGATCTGGCGTGCCAACTGTTGGTAGGCACCGATCAGCAGCTGCTGGCCGGTCTGGCCTCGCGCATAGAAGGTGCGGCTCACTTGGGCGCCGCCGAAGCTGCGATTGTCGAGCAGGCCGCCGTACTCGCGTGCAAACGGCACACCCTGGGCAACCATCTGGTCAATGATGTTGACCGACACTTCGGCAAGACGATGCACGTTTGCTTCGCGAGCGCGGAAGTCGCCGCCCTTGACCGTGTCGTAGAACAGGCGGTGAACGCTGTCGCCGTCGCCCTGATAGTTCTTCGCGGCGTTGATGCCGCCCTGCGCCGCAATCGAGTGTGCGCGACGGGGCGAGTCGTGGAACGTGAACGCCTCGACCTGATAACCGAGTTCGCCGAGCGTCGCGGCAGCCGAGGCACCGGCGAGGCCGGTACCGACCACGATGATCTTGAACTTGCGCTTGTTGGACGGGTTGACCAACTTCTGGCCAGCGACGTAGTTGCTCCACTTGTCGGCCATTGGGCCGTCAGGGATCTTGGAATCGAGATTGATGGTCATTCGCCTGTCTCCTCGGCTTCGACGGAATGGGTGACGGCGTCGGGGTCGAACTCGACGACACCGGCAAGAACGGCGATGGGGAACGACACGTTCCCAGCGACGATCAGCGTGGCGACGCCTGCCGCAAGACCCTTGCGCCACGTGTTGAATCGTGGATTGTTGGCTCCGAGGCTCTGAAAGAGCGACCAGGTGCCATGGAAGAGGTGGATGCCCAACGCAATGTTCGCCACGATGTACAGCACGGCGACCGGAATGCGGCTCAACGATGCGTCGATGTTGCGATAGGCCGCGCCACGAACGAAGTCGGGATTGGCCCACCCCCAGGTGAGGTCAGCGAGATGCCATGCCAGGAAGGCGAGCACGATGATGCCGGTCCAGCGCATCGAGCGACTGGCGAAGCTGGCAATCTGATAATCACGCGCCGACTGATACTTGACCGACCGAGCCTTGCGGTTGAGTTGAGTCAACGACCACGCCGCATGGAGATGCAGAATGAGTGCGCCGATGAGAACAAGGCGCAGACCCCACAACAGATATGTGCGAGGCAGGATCGGCACGAGCAGTTCACGCAGGAACTCGCCGTAGATATCGATGTCGTAGACCTGCTCGTCGCCCTCGGTGATGACACCGAGGTACATCTTGAGGTTGCCGATCATGTGCGTAAGCACAAAGCCGATGCCGATCAGTCCCGTGATTGCCATCACGTACTTCTTGCCGACTGCCGTGCCGTAGAGGTCGAGGAGGAACGGTTTTCTCTTTGCCGTGTTCGCCTTGACGGCGGTGCCCGAAACCGGGCCACGGCTCAACGTTTGTGACATGACGGCCACGGTACTCGCCATGCATCGTCGCGAGCCCAATCCGCCACCAACCAAAATTGTGTGGGCCTCGTCACACACCAGCTCCGTGCCACCCAGGGCCCCAGGCGCCGCGATGACGTTGCCCACCACCGGCGAGGGACAACGTCATCTCGACACTCACTGACTGTCACGCACCTGTGGAAAGTGATGAGTTGGGATTTAGCCTTGCGCAGCGGCCATCATGGTCCGGACGTTCGCGCTCAACGCGAGCCTCGCTCATCATCCATTTGCCCCAGGAGGCACTACCCCGTGGGATCCATTCCATATCTCGCAGCACTGTCGGCTCTCGCAGCCCTCGGTCTTGCGTTCTTCTTTTACAAGTCTGTCGAGAAGGAGTCGCCCGGCAACGAGCGCATGGTCTTCTTGATGACCGAGATCCAGAAGGGCGCCAAGGCGTTCCTCCAGGCCGAGTACAAGTGGGTCAGCATCTTCGCTGTCGCCATGGCCATCTTGTTGGCGGCCGTTATCGCGCCGCTCGCTGCAGTCACGTATCTACTCGGCGCAATCCTGTCATCCGCCGCCGGCTACGCAGGTATGACCGTGGCCACCATGGCCAACGCTCGCACCACCGAGGCGGCCAAGCAAGGTCCGGGCAAGGCGCTTCCTGTCGCATTCCGCGGCGGCGCCGTGATGGGCTTCTCCGTCGCCGGTCTCGCACTGCTCGGCCTGATGGGCACCTACATCGTGTTCGTCACGATGCTGGAAGTCGACGACGCCTTCGAAATCGTGACGGCCTACGGCCTCGGTGCATCGACGATCGCACTGTTCTCCCGCGTTGGCGGCGGCATCTTCACCAAGGCCGCCGACGTCGGCGCTGACCTCGTCGGCAAGGTCGAAGCCGGTATCCCCGAGGATGATCCTCGCAACCCGGCCACCATCGCCGACAACGTCGGCGACAACGTCGGCGACGTCGCTGGCATGGGTGCCGACCTGTTCGAGTCGTACGCCGGCTCGATCATCGCTCCCATCTCGCTCGTTGCATTCGCTGGAGCGATCGGCGCCGAGCAAGCCGGCGATGTCGGCAACATTGAATTCTTCGTCTTCCCGATGTTCGTTGCGTTCATCGGCATGATCGCTTCGATCATCGGATCCTTCCTCATCAAGGGCGGGACATCGACAGACTCGAAGTCCCTCAGCAAGGCGCTGCATCTCGGTACGAATGTGGCCATGGCGATCACCACCGTGGGTGTGTTCGCCGGTGCGTACTGGATCTTCGGCGACGCCTCCGACAACCCGTGGGGCCTTGCCGTCTCGGTCATCGGCGGTTTGATCATCGGTTGGGCGCTCGGCAAGACCGCCGAGTACTACACCTCGGATCACTACAAGCCGGTGAAGGAAATCAGTCAGCAGACCGAAACCGGACCGGCGACCACCGTGCTCAAGGGCATCAGCATCGGCATGCAGTCCGTCGCTGCTTCGGTCGCTCTGATCCTGGCCGGCGTCGGTATCGCCTACTGGGGCGGACAGCAAGCATTCGACGGCGAGATCGGCGGCCTCTACGGCATCGCCGTTGCCGCCATCGGCATGCTCGCAACCACCGGCATCGTCGTCTCCGTCGATGCATACGGCCCGATCGCAGACAATGCCGGCGGCATCGCCGAGATGGCCGAACTGGACCCGTCCGTGCGTGAAGTCACTGACGCGCTCGATTCGCTCGGTAACACCACAGCCGCCATCGCCAAGGGCTTCGCTGTCGGTTCCGCAGCGCTGACCGCCCTCGCTCTGTTCAAGAGCTTCGAGTTCGCCATCGCGACGGCCTCGGACGGTGCGACGGTGCTCAACCTCGACATCGGCGAGGTTGACGTGTTCTCCGGACTCTTCATTGGCGCGGCACTGCCGTTCCTGTTTGCCGCTCTCACGATCGACGCCGTCGGCCGTGCCGCAGCGAAGATGATCGAAGAAGTGCGTCGCCAATTCCGCGAGATTCCTGGCCTGCGCGAAGGGCTGCCGGGCGTCATTCCGGACTCGGCTCGTTGTGTCGCCATCTCGACCGAAGCTTCGCTCAAGGAAATGATCCTTCCGGGCGCCCTCGCCGTGGTCGTGCCGCTCGTCGTCGGATTCATCAGCGTCGACGCGCTCGGCGGCTTGCTCGCCGGTGCGCTCGTGACCGGCTTTGCCCTCGCCATCTTCATGGCCAATGCCGGTGGCGCTTGGGACAACGCAAAGAAGTACATCGAAGCCGGAGCCCACGGCGGCAAGGGCTCTGATGCCCACAAGGCAGCCGTCGTTGGTGACACCGTTGGTGACCCGTTCAAGGACACCTCGGGTCCGTCGATGAACATCCTGTTGAAGGTCATGACGATCGTCAGCTTGGTCTTCGCCAGCGCCTTCGTCTGATCAACACCTGAACAACTGAACGTGAGGGCGGGCCTGCGGGCCCGCCCTTCGTCGTTGTCAGCAAGAGTCCTTGACGGGATCGGTGGCGCTGATCCAGACGGCGCTGATCCAGACGGCGCTGATTCAGGCGCGTTGACCGTCAGACCGGCATGCGAGGCCGGGCTGCGCGTTCACTCCTCCGGGAGGTCGGCGACGAAGTCGATGAGTTGTTCGACAGCACCAACGAGTTCGGGAGTGAGGTCGGCGAACGTGTTGACCTGATTGCGGAGACGCGGCCAGAACCCCTCAAACGGTGCTCCGAGCGCCGCGCAGAGCCCTTCCTTCCACGTGACGTCCGGGTCGTATGGGATCTCCGGCCACGCCTCCAGGCCGATCACCTTGGGTCGGATACCCGCCCACACGTCGACGAATGGATGGCCAGTGATCAAGACGTTCGGGTCGCGCACCGTCTGGGCGATACGCGTCTCCTTCGAACCAGGAACGAGGTGATCGAGCAGCACGCCGAGCTTGCGTTGGGTACCGGGCTGAAAGTCAGCGACCATCGCCGCCAGGTCATCGGCGCCGTGCAGCGGTTCGACAACGATGCCAAGGTCACGGAGGTCGTCGCCCCACACATGTTCGAGCAGTTCGGCATCATGCTGACCCTCCACCCAGATGCGGCTGGCACGAGCGACACGCGCTCGGCCGTCGCCCGCGACTGCGCCTGAAGCCGTGACCCGCTGCGTTGCGGACTTCGCCTGCTTCGGACGAACGAGGGTGACCGGCTCGCCCAAGATAAGAAAGCCCCCGGGCTTCCAGCTGAAGTGACGGAGATACTGCTTGGCATCGCGCAAAGTCACCCCCTCCGCGTTCCAGCGGGCGATGTCACCAGTGAAGTGGCTCGAGCGATCCTCGACGACCATGCCCATCTCAACGACCACGTCGGGATAGGCCGGCCGCTTCGCGCTGCCCATCCCGCCGTGGGTGAAGTCGTCGAGGATGTCGTTGTTGTAGGTCATGGTGTCGTTCGCTCGTTGAGTTCGTGCCAGAGAGGGCGACCGCAGCCTGGCGTCGATCGCAGTTTCGAGTGTGGCATGGGAACCCCCGATGGTCGCGGCACGTCGGCGACCGGCTTCGACGACCAGGGCACCCAGTCGCTGATCACCGTGACGGTGCAGACGGCCGAGACGCTCGCTGGCACCAGCCCGTCGACGTCAGCACGAGGTCGCTGGTGCTCCCGTCGGGGAACCGGAACGGCGCACGAACTCCGGTGTGTGCCACCACATCTGGAAGCGGCAACGGCCCGAGACCCGCCAGTGACCCATCCGGTGCGGGACCACTGGTCCAACGATGCCACCGCTGCGCACGCACCTCAGAAAGTTCCACCTTCGGTTCGCCCAGGATCTCGATCGCACCGTGGACCACACCCCGCTGCTGGTATCCGATGCTCATGTCAGGCGCGAGCTCGAGGGCCACAGCCGCTCCTGTGGCGTACCACTCCAGGTCGAAGGCGATCGGCGTCGGATTGCCGTACCCGCGGCCGAGTGCTTCTTCTGGGTCGTCGAGTGCTGCGGCATATGTTTCGTTGCCCACGGTCCACTGCTCCATCGGCGCCTCGCGAGTGTGCTCGGCCCACATCGCCTCGCCCTTCACGATAAACGGGTCGGCGAGTCGGACCGGCACGTCGAAGTCGGTGATGTGCAACAACGGGCGTCCGTGCCGAGCCAGGGCCGCCCAGTACCACGCGTTGCGGCCCACGAGACGGTGGCCCGAGATCACGCCCAGCGCGGCGTCGTCGGTCCACGCCGCAAACACCCACTCTTCGACATCGGCTGATGGGTGCCGACCGTCGTGAAACACCAGGCCGCCATCGCCACCGTGACTGTGGCCGTGGTCGTGGTCGTCGGATATCGGGCTCACGATCAGGCAGACTACGGGGGTGTACCGATACCTCAGTCTCGACTGGATCAACGAGCTCACTGCCCAGGTTGCGGCGAGCGACCACATGCGCGAAGTCGCGGCGTCGCACAAGATTGGCGTCACTCAGGTCGTTTCCGATGGTCCCGAAGGTGATGTCACCTATCACGTCCAAGTGGGCGATGGTGAGGCCTCCTTCGGCGCGGGAGTCGCCGATCCCGAAGACGTGAAGATGGAGCAAGCCTGGGACACCGCAGTTGCCGTGGCAACGGGTGAGATGAACGCGCAGGATGCATTCATCAACGGCCACATTCGGCTCTGGGGCGACCAGCAGAAACTGCTCGACAACCAAGCGGTGTTCGGCGCGCTCGATGCCGTGTTCGCCACGGTCAAGGAACAGACCACCTACGAGTAGTTCGCTTGCGAAGCGATCGAGGCGAGTACTCGTCGTGGTTAGCCTCGGCGTATGCCTGAGATGCCTGAGGTTGAGGCGCACGCCGAGCGCCTGGAGCGACAGTTCGGCGGGCGCATCTTGTCGAAGTTCACGCCGTTCAACTTCACCGCGTTGAAGACAGCGGTTCCCGCTCCTGATGAGGCGTACGGCTGGCCCCTGCTCGGCGTGAGCCGCCGCGGTAAGTACCTGATCTTGCGTTTCGATCCGGTCAGCTTCGTCGTCCACCTGATGCAAGGGGGGCGACTCCTCGCTGACGAAAAGCGCTCCGCGAAGCCACGCGGCGGACAGGCCCGTTTCACCTTCGAGCCCGTCAACATCCCATCGACAGACGACCGGCCAGGATCAATTGATGAGACAGCGCTCCTCCTGACCGAGCAGGGCAAGGAGCGACGCGCCGGAGTGTGGTGCGTTCCGTCTGCCGAACTCGAAACTTCGCCCCCGCTCACGAAGCTCGGCCCCGAGGCAGCAGGGATCAGTGCCGACGACCTCGCGGAGCGGTTCGCAACCAACTCGATGCGGGTGCACGGATTCCTGCGGCATCAGGGCATGGTCGCGGGCATTGGTCGTCGGTTGTCGAACGAGGTCTGTCATGCCGCGCAGATCTCGCCGTTCGCAACCACCAAGCAACTCGGAGCGCAAGGCGCAGCGAAGGTGGCGGCCGCGATCGAACACTGCGTTGCCGAGGGCCTCGCCGCCGAGCGCACCCGCGAAGACATGAGCTCCTCGAAGGACCGGCCGAGCGCCGTGCACAAGCGCACGGGTGAGGCCTGCCCCGTCTGCGGCGACACGATCCACGAAGTCACGTACTCCAGCTATTCGGTCAACTACTGCCCGACCTGTCAGACCGGCGGCAAGATCCTCGCCGACAACACCACGAGTAAATTCCTCAAGTAGGCCTGCGTATCCTGCACTCATGCCGATTCACTTGCGTGCTGACGAGTCCGACTATGCGCCGAACGTGCTGTGCCCCGGCGACCCGGTGCGCGCCCAGTACATCGCGGAGACGTTCTTCGATTCCGGCTTCCGTCAGGTCAACGCTGAACGCGGGATGCTGGGCTTCACCGGCACGTTCGACGGCAAGCCGATCAGCGTCCAGTCCACGGGCATGGGCTCGCCCAGTGCCGGAATCGTCTTCGAAGAACTCATCATGCTGGGCGCCAAGCGACTGGTCCGTGTGGGTACCTGCGGGGGCCTGCAAGCCGATATGAAGATGGGCGACACCGTGATCGGCATCAGTGCCTCGGCCGACGACAGCACTCCCCTTCGTTACGCCCAGATGCCGGGTTACGCACCAAGTGCAACGTTTGCGCTCGCTGAGACCGCCGCACAGCTCAGCCGGGAGTCGGGCGCTGGCGCAGTGCATACCGGAGCGATCGTCACCTCCGGCATTTTCTACGACCCCGACCCCGACACGTTCGGCCGATGGAAGCGCCTCGGCCACCTCGGTGTCGAGATGGAAGCGGCGATGATGTACACGATTGCCGCGGTGAAAGGCATCGAAGCGCTCGCCATCATGACGGTCAGCGACATTCTCGGTGACGACGGCAGCGCCGTCCGCATCAGCGACGAGGACCTCAAGGCGGGAGTCGACCGAATGATGCAGATTGGCTGCCGCGTCGCAGTCAGTTAGGCACCAGCAGCCGATTCCTCACCGCAGGTGAGCCTCGTTCCGCGACGCGCCGCAGCGTGACGCCCGTCGCTCAGCCGGGACTTGTCCATCGCCGCTCGTTAGCGTCGACAGGTGACCCAACTCGCTTCTGACACTGACGCCGCCGTTCCGGTGACGCCGCAGTACCGCATGGGTCAGCGGGAACTGCTGACATTGATGTCGGCGATCATGGCGCTGATGGCGCTCGGCATCGACACGATGCTGCCGGCATTCGACGAGATCCGCGAGGCATTCGACCTCGGCGACTCTTCGCCGCGCGCCGGTCAGGTCATCACCGTCTTCTTCATGGGACTCGCCATCGCTCAGCTCGCCTGGGGGCCGATCGCGGACCGCTTCGGACGCAAGCCGGTCCTGTACGCAGGCAGCATCATCTACATCATTGGGGCTGCCGGTTCTGCGTTGGCGCCGACCTTTGAGCTGCTGCTCCTGAGCCGCTTCGTCTGGGGCCTCGGAGCGGCAGGCGCACGAGTGGTCGCGACGGCGATCATTCGCGACCGTTTCGAGGGCAGCCAGATGGCGAAGGCGATGTCACAGGTGATGGTCGTCTTCATGCTCGTGCCGATCCTCGCTCCCAGCATCGGCGCCGGCCTCATTGCCATCTTTCCCTGGCGCTCCATCTTCTGGTTCTGCGCGATCTTCGCCATCGCGATCGGGCTCTGGAGCTTGCGGATGCGCGAGTCGCTCGATCCGGCCAACCGCCGCCCTCTGCAACTCCGCTCCACGGCCAGTGGCTACGTCGAGGTGGCCCGCACTCCGGTCACCTCCGGATACACCAACGCCACAATCTTCCTGCAGGGCGTGTTCACCACGTACCTGGCGAGCAGCGAACTGATCATCAGTGAGGTGTTCGATCGCGAAGACCAGTTCCCATTGATCTTCGGACTGGTGGCGTTGCTCTTCGCCGCCGGGGCGATCCTCAACGGCCGAATTGTCGTACGCGTCGGCGTCCACCGCCTGATCAACACGGTCTACGCATTGCTGATCCCGACGACGCTGCTGCTGTGTGCCATCTCGATCTTTGCCGGTGGGCAACCGAGCATCTGGGTCTACATGCCAGTGCTCGCCCTCACGCTGTCTTCATTCATGTTCCTCATGCCAAATCTGAACACCGCTGCCCTCGGCCCCGTCGGCCATCTTGCCGGGACTGCGTCGGCCTACGGCGGAGCGATCCGGATGGCAGGCGGCGCCGTGCTCGGCACCATCGTCAGCGCGTTCGTCAGCGATTCAACGACGCCGTTCTCGATCGGTATCGCGCTGCTGTGCCTCGGCTCCTGGATCACCGTCTTGATCGTGCGACGGCATTCGCCCGAACTCACCACGGAGCACCTCAGCACCCCCGTGGCAACGACAGCCTGACCGCCATGGGGAACTCAAGCTCACGTCCCAGCGTCTGATCAACATGCAACGACCCCTGATTGCGGCTCTCACCTGTGCAGCGCTCCTCGCGCTCGGCGCGTGCGGTAGCGACGACGCGGCCAGCTCAAACGGTGATGGCACCAACGATGCGACCGAGCTTTCCTCATTCCTCTCCGGCCAAACGTTTCTCTCGTCATCCGTCGACGGCCACACGCTCGCCGATGACACGCAGATCCAGTTGTCGTTTGAACGCGACGCGCTCACCGCCAGTGCGGGGTGCAATCAGCTCCGAGGCTCGATGTCGATCGACGGTGGCATCCTTGTTGTCGGCGACATGATGCAGACCGAAATGGGCTGCGAGCAGGACCTGATGGAACAGGACACGTGGCTCGGCTCGTTCCTACAAGCTCGCCCAACGCTCTCGCTCGACGTCGACACGCTGTCCATGGCCACAGCAGATGCAACCGTGGTACTCGTTGACCGTCGAATCGCCGATCCCGATCTCGCGCTCATGGGCACCACCTGGGTGGTCGACGGATTGATCGACGGTGACGCGGTCTCCAGCATCCCTCAGAACACTGAGGCCTCGATCCTCATCACCGACGGAACAGCGACCGTACGCACAGGCTGCAACACAGGCAGAGCAACGGTCGAGATCCGTGACAACACGATCACATTTGCACCGATGCCCAACACCGCCATGGCCTGCGAACCCGATGCAATGCGCCTCGAAGCTGCGGTGACCAGCGTGTTGCGCGGCGATGTCACCTACACCGTTGAAGCCGGGCGCCTCACGTTGTTGACGATGGACGATGGGGCGACTCTTGGCCTCACGCTGATCGCAAGCTGACCGTTTGGGCGCGCTCACGCGGTTCGTCGGCGTCAGCACTCGCGACTGACGCCAGATCTGATCAGATCAGACCGAGATCCTTGACCGCATCGCGTTCTTCAACGAGTTCGCCAGCGGTGGCATCGATCTTGGCGCGGCTGAAGTCGTCGATGTCGAGACCCTGCACGATCTCGTAATTGCCGTCCTTGCAGACACACGGGAAGGAGCTGATGATGCCTTCAGGCACGCCGTAGCTGCCATCGCTCGGAACCGACATCGACACCCAATCGCCGTCCGGCGTGCCGAGCGTCCAGTCCCGAATGTGGTCGACCGCTGCCGAGGCCGCCGAGGCCGCCGACGACGATCCGCGTGCCTCGATGATCGCAGCACCGCGCTTGGCGACCTTGGGGATGTACTCGTTGGCGTACCAATCGTGATCGCCGACCGCGTCGTACGCGTTCTTGCCGTTGACTTCACAGTGGAACAGGTCGGGGTATTGCGTCGTGGAGTGATTCCCCCAGATCGTCATCTTCTTAATGTCGTTGACCGACGCGTCGAGTCGAGACGCGAGCTGGCTGATCGCACGGTTGTGGTCGAGACGGGTCATCGCCGTGAATCGGCCGGGATCGAGGTCCGGGGCATTGTTCATAGCGATGACGGCATTGGTGTTGGCCGGGTTGCCGACGACGAGTACCTTCACGTTCTTCTTGGCCGAGCGGCTCAGCGACTCGCCCTGCGGCTTGAAGATGCCACCGTTTGCCGAGAGCAGGTCGGCACGCTCCATGCCCGCCTTGCGCGGCATCGAACCAACGAGAATCGCCACGTCGGCGTCGCCGAATGCCACGTCGGCGTCGTCGGTGCAGGTGATCGAGTCGAGCAGCGGGAAGGCGCCGTCGTCGAGCTCCATCTTGACACCTTCGAGCGCACCGAGGGCGGGCGTGATCTCGAGCAACTGCAGCGCGATGGGAGTATCGGGGCCGAGCATGGTGCCCGATGCAATACGGAAGAGGAGGCTGTAGCCGATCTGGCCTGCAGCTCCGGTGACGGCAACACGAACTGGAGTGGTCATGGTGCTGAGGCTACGCCGCACGGCTCCCCAGGCCAAGCTGTCGGTTAGGCCAGACCGAGGACGCGCTTGATCACGTCGGCATAGAACGTCTGTCCGGATTGCGTGAGGTGAATCCCATCGTCGTAGAAGCAGTTGCCGGTACAGCTCGCCGACAGCACTTCCCAGTCGATCACGGTCACCGCGGGGTACAGCGCTGGCAGATCACGGATCTTCGCGTTGTTGCCGGCTATCCAGTCGCGATCGCCCTTGCCGGTGAGCACGAGCACTCTCGGCACCCCGGCGACCAGGCCCATCATCTGGTCGAGCGTTGTCTGACTGAACGGACCGTTGGTTCCCAGGTGGACGACCACGACCGGCCCGAACGAACCGGTGTCGCGTATCGCCTGCATGTCGGGCAGGAACGTGACCATCTGACGGCTCTTCACCGCATCGACGGCGAAACCTGTGGCTTGCAGTTCTTCTGCCGCGCCGAGCATGACCGAGTCGCCGAGCGCAACCAGGGGGAGCCCGACGTCCATCACGGGGATCGTGAGTGGCTGGATGCCTTCCAGATCGGTCACGACCCCAAGCTGCGTCACCGGTGCTGGCGGAACGGTCGGCGGCGGCACGGTGGATGCCGGGACCACGATGGGTGCTGTGGTTGAGGGAACTGGAGCCAGCGTCGTGACCGGAGCCGTCGACGTCGGGGCGGTGGTGGTGGTCGGCGCTGCAGTCGGCGAGGGCGCGAGCGTCGTTGCGGGCACCGTTGCAGGAGGAACGGTCGGCGGCAGCGTTGCCGTCGGTGAACTATCGGCCGGTGCAGCAAGATCCGTGGTGAAATCTTCGCCGTCATCAAGCGACTCGGCGATGTCGTTCTGCTTCAGTTCTGCGGTGGCGAGCGCGACGCCGGCGAACAGAGACAGCACGCAAGCCACAGCGACGCCGCCGATCAGCAGTCCCCTCGGACGGCCGCCTGAGCCAGCGCGAAGACGCCCGACCATGGCGCCGAACTGGCCCTTTCGGATCGGCGTCTCGATCCAACGGTATGACGCTTCGGTCAGCAACACGGTCGGGATCATCGCCAGCACAAATTCGTGCGGACGCAACGAGTTGCCCGCGACGTTGCGGATGATCTGATAGATCGGCCAGTGATACAGGTAGAGCCCGTACGAGCGCGTCCCAATCCAGTTCAACACCTTGCCACCAAGCACTCGATTCGCAATCGAACCCTGGTGCGTCACTGCAGCAATGATGAACAGCGTCAGGATCCCGGCGACGAAGAGACCGCCTTTGAAGAGCCGAGCGTCCGGCCCCGCCGGATCGATGAGGTAGATGTTCCAGCTCATCCAGCAGAAGCCCAAGAACCCAACGAGGGCCAGCACGTCAAACGCCCGACCCTTGCTGCGCAACGGGCCGCGCACGATGGCGTACGGACGCCAGATCATCGCAAACGCCGAGCCAAGCATCAGGCCGCCGGCGCGTGTCACCGTGCTGAGGTAGAGCGTGTCGAGCTTCGCAATCGGCCGATCACCGATGAACCAGTAGGCCTCGGGAGTCTGGCTCGGTTCGCCGATCGGGCCAGGTTGGTACACCAGGGCCACACCGATCGTGATCAGGATCGCGCCAGCGAACAGCCATCGGCTGAAGTTGGCGATGCGGCGGGTGCCAGATCGGCCAAGGAACGCAACCATCACCACCGGCCAAATCAAATAGAACTGCTCTTCGACGGCGAGGCTCCACAAGTGCCGCAGCGGTGCGAAATCGCCGGCGGCGGTGTAACCGAGCCCAACCCAGATCTGATACCAGTTCGAGACGTAGAACAAACCCGCAATCACGTCGCCGCGAAGTTGTCCCAGCGCATCGCGCTCGAAGATCGCAGTCCAGATCGTCAGGAGCGTCATGAGCACAAAGACCGCGGGAAGCAGTCGTCGAGCACGGCGAATCCAGAAGTCGGTCAACGAGATGCCGTAGTCGCGTTCTCGTTCGGCAATCAGCAGCAGCGTGATCAGATAACCCGAAATCACGAAGAACATCTCGACACCGAGGAACCCGCCGGGAAGCCACGAGCTGTTCGCGTGGTAGATCATCACTGCGACAACAGCCAGCGCACGCATGCCGTCAAGGCCTGGCAGATACGGCACCCGACTGATGTGTTCGCGAACAAAACCCCCCGAATGATCGGTCAGGCCGGCTCGATCCATTGGCAAACCGGACCTTGGCGGCCGAGTCGTCGGTGGGTCGAACACAGCCATGAACGTTCCAGTATCACCGTCCAGCACGCTCAAATGGCGTCACGCTTCGATCAAGCTTCAGTGACGCTTGGCCGGTCAGCCTGGACCTGCCAGTCCGTGACGGTTATGCGAAGAGTGCAGCGTCGGCGAGCACTGTGGTGATCAGCGCGGTGTAGTACTCCGCGCCGGGCGTCTTGAGGTGGAAGCCGTCCTGATAGATGCAATCGCCCGGACACTGCGCGGCAAGACCGTCCCAATACAACACCTCGACATTGGCCCGAGCGCTTGCCTCGTTGACCATGAGGGCATTGTTCGAAGCTTCGTAGTCCCGCGGCACATCGTTCTGCACGAGCACGACCTTGGGCACGGTGGCCGCCAGGTCGAGCAACTGCGTCATTTCTGACTCGTTGATTGGGCCGTTCGTGCCGAGGTGGACCACCAACTCTTCTGGGAGTTGGCCGTTGTCCGCGAGCGACTGCACGATGTCGACTCCTCGCACAAATGCGCGGCTCTCAGCGGCATCAACAGCGAAGCCGGCAGCCTGCAGCTCTTCTGCTGCGCCGAGCATCACCGAATCACCGATGGCGAGTTTGCTCGGACCCGCCACAACCTCGGTAGTCGTCACCGCATCGACAACCTGTGCGCCCTCAGCGGCAGGGTCGATCGTCGTCTCGGGCACCTCACCGACGTCAACACTCTCACCATCAACGTCGCCGGACACCGGTTCGCTGTCAGCTTCGTCACCGCAGTTGCCCTCGATGACGCTGCAGGTTGCTCCTGCGCTCTCCTCGAGGCGCTGCGCCACTTCGTTCTGCTTCAACTCCGCTGTGGCCAGGCCGTATCCGGCAAACACCGCAAGCGCGGTACCGACAAACGCGCCGCCGAGCACGGCACCGCGGTGCTCATTGCGTCGATTGCGCTGGCCTCGGTTGCGCCACCACTCGCTGAGGTGGCCCTTGCGGATCGGTGTCTCGATGTAGCGGTAAGAGATCTCGGTGATGATCGCCGTGGCGACCATGCACAACACCCATTCGTGAAACTTCAGCTTCGTGCCCGCTGTGTTGCGGACGATCTGGTAGATCGGCCAGTGGTAGAGGTAGAGACCGTACGAGCGTGTCCCGATCCACAGCAGCGTGGCGCCGCTGAGTGCCTTCGAAGTCAACGATCCGCGGTGAGTGACCGCGGCGATGATCATCAGCGTGGCAATGCCGGCCACGAAGAAGCCCCCGCGGAACAGCCACGGATCGGCGCTGTTGTCACCATCGCTGTTGATGAAGCCAACTTTCCAACACATCAACGCGAGGATCGCGAATCCGACAACAGCCAGTCCATCGAGCGCTCGGCCCTTGTCCCGCAGCGGACCGCGCATCACCGCAACGGGACGCCACACCATGGCCATCGCAGCGCCGAGCAGCAGGCCGCTCGATCGGGAGATGCTCGAGAGGTACAACGCGTCCGCCTTGGAAATGAAACGGCCGCCGATCTCCCAGTAGGCGTTGGGCGAATTTTCCGGGTTCGCGTTGATGGGCCCCGGGTAATAGAGCAGTGCGACGACGATGGTGATGACCACCGCAGCGCCGAACAGGTAGACAGCGAGATCGGCGATCTTGCGACTGCCCTTGCGGAGCAGCGCCACCATCACGATCGGCCAGATGAGATAGAACTGCTCTTCGACAGCCAGGCTCCACAGGTGTCTCAGCGGTGCGAAGTCGTTGCTGGCGCTGTATCCGGCGCCGATGAAGATCTGGTACCAGTTACTGATGTAGAAGATGCCAGCGAGGATGTCGCCGCGCAGTTGGCCGAGCGCGTCGCGCTCGAAGAGCGCGGTCCAGACCGACAGCAGCGTCATCATCACGAAGAGCGCTGGAAGGAGCCGTCGGAAACGACGGATCCAGAAGCCCTTCATGTCGACCAGGCCCGACTTTTCGTTCTCAGAGATGAGCAGCAGCGTGATGAGGTAGCCCGAGATCACGAAGAACACCTCGACGCCGATGAACCCACCCTTCAGCCAGGAGCTGTTTGCGTGGTAGATCATCACCGCGACAACGGCGAACGCCCTCATGCCATCGAGCCCGGGGAGGTATGGCACCTTGCTGATGTTGGCGCCACCGGCGCTACCGGCGCCACCGGTGCCGCGGACTGCAGACGACGCAGAGGTGGAGGAGGTAACGGCGGACATCAGCGTCCAGTATCGCTCAGACGAGGACCGATCCCAGGTTCACCCTGATGTCTTTTGCAATCTCGGACCGGTTGAGTGTGTACAAGTGCAGGCCAGGCGCCCCGGCCTCGATGAGGTCCCGGCAGAGCTCAGAGGCAAGTTCGATACCGATGCGCTTCGCGTCAACCGCATCATGGGCCGCACTCAACCGATCGACCAACCAGTTGGGGACTTCCGTGCCGCTCATCTCCGCCATGCGAGTGATCTGGCCCAAGTTGGTCACGGGCATGATGCCGGGAACGATCGGCTTGTCGATACCAAGCGCTGCCAGCTCGTCGACGAGGCGCACGTAGTGCTCGGGATCAAAGAAGAACTGGGTGATGGCGAAGTCAGCAAGTCGGAGCTTCTCGGCAAGATGTCGGCGGTCGGCCTGACGGCTCGCTGAGCGGGGATGCACCTCGGGGTGCGCGGCGACACCGATCGAGAAGCAGCCGGTGGTTGCAACGTCGTGGAGCAGGTCCAGTGCGTACGAGTAGTCCCCAGCCGGGGCGCTGCCATCGGCGGGCAGGTCGCCACCGAGCGCGAGGATGTTCTCGACACCGATCCGGCGGTAGTCGACGAGCAGCCCGGCCACGTCGGTCCGGGAGTGCCCGACGCACGTGAGGTGCGCCATGGGTTCGACGTCGGTTTCACGCCGGATCCATTCGACGACGTCACCGGTGCGGTGCCGGTCTGAGCCGCCAGCGCCATAGGTGATGCTGACGAAGTCAGGCCCGAGCGGTGCGAGTTCGCTCATTGTGCGACCAAGGGTCAACTGCGCGCCTGCGGTCTTGGGCGGAAAGAACTCGAACGACAGCGTTCGCCCCGCTGCCAACTTGTCGGAGATCCGGGCCATGTCTGGAACATATGCACCCGAACGATCGACTTGGTGCCGCAGCAGAAACTTCCCACCAGGCGGACCTTGTTCCACGATGCGGAACGGTTGATTCCCGGATCAGTGGCGGAAGTGGCGCTGACCGGTGAAGACCATGGCGAGGCCGTGTTCATCGGCAGCAGCGACGACCTCGTCGTCACGCATCGATCCGCCAGGCTGGATGACGCACGACACACCGGCTTCAACCGCTGCGTCGAGCCCGTCACGAAACGGGAAGAACGCATCGCTGGCGCACGCGCCGCCCGTTGCGCGTCCTTCGGCTCGTCGGGCGGCGATTCGTGCGGAGTCGAGACGATTCTGCTGTCCTGCACCGATACCAAAAGCCTGCTGGTCCTTCGTGTAGACGATTGCGTTGCTGGTGACTGCGGCGCACACCGTCCAGGCAAACTCCATATCAGCCCACTGCCCCTCGGTCGGCTGCACCGATGTGACCACGCGCCACGCGTCAGATCGTGCATCGACCGGGTCGGGCTGTTGGACGAGCAGGCCACCATCGATGGGGCGGACGTCGAACGGCAAGGGAGACGGCGCATTGGCGGCGATGACCCGGAGGTTCTTCTTCGCCGCGAGGGTGGCCAGCGCGTCGTCGTCGAAGCCGGGAGCCACGACAACTTCGGTGAACACGTCGCCAAGCGCGACGGCCATCTCGTTGGTGACCGTGCGGTTGACGGCGACGATGCCACCGAAGGCGCTGACCGGGTCGCACGCGTTGGCGCGTACGTACGCGGTCGTGATGTCATCGGCGATCGCCACGCCGCAGGGATTTGCATGTTTCACGACGACGCAGGCCGGGTCATCGAACCGATGAACGAGTCGCCACGCTGCTTCGGTGTCATACAAGTTGAGGTAGCTCAACGCCTTGCCGCCGTGCTGCGTCATTGAGTCCCACCAGCTGGTCGCACCGGCTTGGCGGTACCGAGCGCCCTCCTGATGAGGATTCTCTCCGTAACGCAACGACTGCACGTTGGACAGTGCCAGATGGATCGAGGCGGGCAACGCGCCGGAAGTGTCAACCTCTTCGACCGTGAGCGACTCGTCAGCGAGATCAGGATCAGTGTCATCGAACCACGTGACGATCGCCGCGTCGTACGCCGCGGTGTGCGCAAACGCTGCCCGGGCTAGCCGACGTCGGGTGGTCTCACTCAAGACGCCGTCTGCGCGGAGTTCGTCAATCACGGGGCCGTAGTTCTTGGGGTCGACGACAACTGCGACGTGCGCGTGGTTCTTTGCCGCGGCACGCACCATTGCCGGGCCGCCGATATCGATCATCTCAACGGCTCCGCCTGAACCGTGCTCGAAGTCGTCAGGACTCTGCCCGAACGGATAAAGGTTCCCAACGACGAGATCGAATGGCTTGATGCCGTACTCATCCATGTCGGCAACGTGCTCGGCATCAGTTGGGTCGGCCAGAATGCCGCCGTGGACCTTCGGGTGCAGCGTGACGACACGGTGACCCAGAATCGCGGGGACACCGGTGACATCAGCAACGTCAGTGACCGGAATTCCGGCGTCAGCGATGGCTCGAGCGGTTCCCCCGCTGGAGATCAGCGACCACCCAAGCTGGCTGAGCGACTGGGCGAATTCGACCACGCCGGTCTTGTCGTACACGGAGAGCAGAGCGGTAGGCACGACGCGAGCGTAGGCCTCAGGTGTCCGCCGTTCCGCAACACCGCTCGGAATACTCAGAATCGCTCCGTCGAGAAGAGGTACGGTCGTTGACCGTCACGGTCACCTTGATCACATCAGAGCCTCAGGAGGGGAACGAAGTGGACTTCAGTAACTTCAAGACATCCGACTGGTTGATGATCGGGGGCGGTGCAGGCGTCGCCATCTTCGGACTGTTCAACTGGATCAACGTGTCCGGCTTCGGCTTTTCCGACTCAGGCGGCAATGCGTTCGACTTCTTCTTCACCGGGACGATTCCCTGGCTGCTGTTCGTCGCCAGCGGGGTCATTGCATTCCTGCTCGCCTCCGGGACGATGGACAACAAGGGACTGCCCTGGCCGCTCATTCTTCTCGCCGCTACCGCTCTGGCGGCGTTCCTCTTTCTACTTCGCATCATTTTCAACCCAATCGAGGGCAAGGACATCATCGAGGCTGCGGGCGGCAGCGTTGGCCGAGGCTTCGGCATGATCCTCTCAGCCATCTCCGGCCTCGTCGCTGCAACGGGCGCATTCCTCAACTTCCAGGCTGCGGGCGGCGAACTGTCAGATCTCACCGACATCAACAAGATCAAGGAGAGCTTTGGTGGGAGCAGCAGCGATGCCATGCCTCCTCCGCCTCCGCCTCCGCCTCCGCCTCCGCCTCCAGCCGACGACACACCCCCTCCGCCGCCGGCACCGTGACCTGACCCGAAAAATGCCGAAGGCATGTGGTCGTCACGCACATTGTGCGTAACGACCACATGCCTTCGCTGGAAACTAGAGGGCGGCGACGATTTCCGCCATGAGCTCACCGGCTTCGGTCGGATTGAGACCGACCTTCACGCCAGCAGCTGCGAGCGCGTCCATCTTGCCCTGAGCCGTGCCCTTGTTGCCCGAAACAATGGCGCCTGCGTGGCCCATCTTCTTGCCGGCCGGCGCAGTGACGCCCGCGATGTATGCGCTCATCGGCTTGGTGACGTTGGCCGCGATGTACTCGGCGGCTTCTTCTTCGGCCGAGCCGCCGATTTCACCGAGCATCATGATCGCATGCGTCTCGGGGTCATTCTGGAACTCCGAGAGGCAGTCGATGAAGTTGGTCCCGGGCACCGGGTCACCACCGATGCCGACACAGGTCGACACGCCGATGCCACGCTGCTTGAGCTCATAGAGCGCCTGGTAGGTGAGCGTGCCGGAGCGACTCACAATGCCGACGTTCGGGCCACCAGCGGTGGGGTTCTGAGCGATCTCGCCAGCGGTAATGCCGATGTTGCACTTGCCGGGGCTGATGATGCCGGGGCAGTTGGGGCCGAGCAGACGGGTTCCGGGGAAGTCGCGAACCAGGCGGTTGAAGACCTTGGCCTCATCCTGGGCCGGAATGCCCTCGGTGATGCACACGACGAATCCGATGCCGGCTTCGGCCGCTTCCATGATGGCGCCAGAAGCGAACTTCGGCGGGACGGCGGCGAACGACGCGTTCGCTCCGGTTGCCTCGACGGCTTCGGCGACCGAATTGAAGATCGGAATGCCCTCGACGTCTTGGCCACCCTTGCCGGGCGTGACGCCCCCGACGACCTGGGTGCCATAGTCACGGTTGCGGAGGCCGTGGTACTTGCCCTGACCACCGGTCAGGCCCTGGACGATGACCTTCGTGTTCTCGTCAACAAAAATTGCCATGTCAGTACCTCAGCTTGCGAGCGCGACAGCTGCGCGAGCAGCTTCGAGCATGGTCGGCTCCGAGCGGAGCTTGTCTTCCGGAATGCCTGCATCGAGGAGAATCTGACGACCCTCCTCGGCGTTGGTGCCATCGAGGCGGATCACGATCGGAGCCTTGAGGTCAACGCGACCCATCGCCTCGACGATGCCCTTGGCAACTTCTTCGCCGCGGGTGATGCCGCCGAAGATGTTGATGAAGATCGACTTGACGTTCTCGTCGAAGTTGATGACTTCGAGCGCACCGGCCATGACGTCGGCGTTGGCGCCGCCGCCGATGTCGAGGAAGTTCGCGGCCGAACCGCCAACCTGATTGACGACGTCGAGCGTCGACATTGCCAGCCCGGCACCGTTCGCGATGATGCCGACGGTGCCGTCGAGACCGATGTATTGGAGGTCCTTTTCGGCAGCCATCTTCTCGCGGTCGTCCATCTCGGTGAGACCGCGGAAAGCGTCCCACTCGGGATGACGGAACTCGGCGTTGCCGTCGAGGGTGACCTTGGCGTCGAGCGCGTGCACTTCACCGGTCGGCTTGAGAATCAGCGGGTTGATCTCGGCGAGGTCGCAATCGCCCTCGTCGTAACAGCGGTACAGCTTCACGAGGATGTCGGTCGCCCCGTCGATCGCCCGCTCGGGAAGCTTGGCCTCGATGCATGCCTGGCGGGCGACGGCCTCGGAGAGGCCGTCGACTGGGTCGATGTGGAGCTTGACGATCGCATCGGGGTTCTCTTCCGCCACGACCTCGATCTCGACGCCGCCTTCGCGCGACAGCATCATGAGGTGCTTCTTCTCGCTGCGGTCGAGGGTAAAGGAGACGTAGTACTCCTCGTCAATATCAGACGCAGCCTCGACCCAGAGACGACGCACAACGTGTCCCTTGATGTCCATGCCCAAAATGTTGCCGGCGTGTTCTCGCACTTCAGCTTCATTGTCGGCCAGCTTGATGCCACCGGCCTTGCCGCGGCCGCCGACCTGCACCTGCGCCTTGACGACAACGGGGTAGCCAGCAGACGCAGCTTCCTTCACCGCCTCATCAACGGTGTCGGCAGGCCCTCCAGGGCTGACCGGAATGTCATAGCGGGCGAAGTACTGCTTGCCCTGATATTCAAAGAGATCCACGGTGGGGTCCCCTCTCTTTCATGTGTGCGGATGGGTTGCGAATGTGATTGGTGTCAGGTTTCGGTCTCGTCCAGGGCCGTCTCCAGCCACTCGCCAATTGCTTTCAATGACGATCCGGGACCAAAAATCTTTGCGACACCCTGCTCCTGCAACGCACGTGCGTCAGCGTCGGGGATGACCCCGCCGCCAAAGACGAGCACGTCGCCCAGGTCGCGATTGCGAAGCTCTTCCATCACGCGCGGGAAGAGCGTGAGGTGCGCGCCGGAAAGGAGCGAGAGGCCGACGCCGTCCGCATCTTCCTGCAACACGGTTTCTGCGATCTGTTCGGGCGTTTGGTGCAGGCCGGTGTAAATGACCTCGAAACCGTGGTCCCGGAGGGCACGGGTGATGGTCTTGGCGCCACGATCGTGGCCATCCAGGCCAGGCTTGGCAACAACGATGCGGTACGGACGCTTCACAAGTTCAGAACCTTATGCCGCACGTGCCGTGTTCCACCAACCGACCCGAGGCACCTCTGACACCGTGCAGGTGGACTGGAACCAGGCCCAGTCCGTTTCCCCGACGACGCGAAACGGGCTGGGGGCGGCAGACTGAGCTGGTGGCGAAGGTGAACGACAAGCCAGTCAAGCTTCGATCGCCGTTGACGCGTGCGCTGCTCCCCAACCTGGGCGGGCTCGTGGTCCTCGGCCTGATCGGGCTGATGCTGTGGGGATTCGCGGCATACATCTCGCGCGGCGACGCGGCAACATCTGATCGGCTCGCCCCGTCCAACTTGCGCGTCGGCAGCGTGACCAACGTTGCCGACGAAATCGTTGACAAAGGCCCCATTCTCTTCCCGGGCCTCGGCACCACCGAGGGAGAGCGCACCATCGTGCTCGATCACACCGGCGACGACCCCGCAATCGGTTGGGTCGTGTACTACGCCTACCCGGCTGGTGGCGACGAAAGCTGTGTCGTTGAGCAAGTACGTAACGACGCGGGTGAGGGGACACGCAAGTTCACCGACTGCAACGGCAACACCATCGACGTGAGCGAACTGTCACCGCCCCCGCAAGGCGTGAACCCCGTCGTCGAAAACCAGCGATTGCTGTCGATCGATCTCAGCGGCGTCACCAACGACAGCGGGCGCTGAGCGCCGACTCGGAGTCAGGCATCGACGGTTGCGTCGAGGAGGCGCGCAGCGAACTCTTCGCTGTGCTGGTCGAGCTTGCTCCGACTCATGGCCAGTCCGCCGATGACGTAGGCGCCGGTGTCGCCGAGCACATTCGTGAGCTTGTCGAGGCTGCGGCCCGGGTCGAGTGCAAACGTGCAGAACGCGGCAGCCTTCTTCCCGCGCATTGCGGGAAGGTTCGCGATGTTGTTGGCGGCCCATGGTGCCTGGCCGAACAGGAACGCTCCGTGCACCCAGGTCCCGACGAGGACGAGGTCCGCTTCGTGGATCGACTGGTAGTCGGGATGCTTGACCTTGGACAGGCCCGTGATGGTCCACCGCTCCTGCTGCAGCAGCTCGGCGACGTTTTCGGCCGCCTTCCACGTATTGCCGGACAAGCTCTCAACCAGAATTGCTGCCTTCACGTCTCTGATTCTGCCAGATACCGCGCCATCTGACCCGATCTTCTTGACGACATCGTTCACTCGATCTTCTTGAGCGGCGCCCAGGCAAGCGAGAGGTGCTTGGTGCCCGTGCCAGTGAAGTTGATCGTGGCCTCAGCCTTCTCGCCCTCACCGGAGATGTCGATGATCACTCCTGCACCGAAGCTGGGATGTTCAACGCCGTCGCCGACGTGCAGCCCAAGTTCCTGACTGTTCGACGGCTCGGGGGCATGCTTCTTGGCAAACTGCATCGCTGCTTCGACAACACGATCGCGATGTGCGTCCTGTGCCTGCTTGGCGTCTTGTACATCGTCGTTCACATCGGCATTGATGTCGCGCCCAGGCATCTCCTCGTCGACCGCGCGTCGGTACGGCGGCGGCGTAGAGGACGAGTCGTTCCCGCGCCCTTCGCGATCCGGTCGACCACTGCCGGAGGCACCGCCGTACCCCGATCGGTAACTCTGACGCCCATAGCTGGAGCGACCACTCACGTTGCCGCTCGCCTCGATCAACCCTTCGGGGATCTCGTCGAAGAACCGCGACGGGGGGTTGTACTGCGTCGACCCGAACAACTGCCGGCTCCACGCGTGGCTCATGTACAGCCGATTCATTGCCCGCGTGATGCCGACGTACGCGAGTCGACGCTCCTCTTCCATTTCGATTGGTTCGGTGAGCGACCGGATGTGCGGGAAGATGCCCTCTTCGACGCCGGCGAGAAACACGACAGGAAACTCGAGGCCCTTTGCCGAGTGCAACGTCATGAGAATCACCATGTCTTCGACCTCGTCCTCTGGCAGGTCGTCAGTGTCAGCGACGAGCGCGACCTGTTCCATGAACTCAGAAATCACGGTGAACTCGCGTGCGGACCCGATCAACTCGCCCATGTTCTCGAGGCGGGTATGCGCTTCGACTGAGTCTTCGGCTTCGAGCTCAGCGAGGTAGCCCGACCCGTCGAGTGCCAGCTGGAGGATGTCCGCCGGCCCGTACTGGTCATCGTCGACCATGCCGGTCATACCATCGACCAGTTCCACGAACTTGCCGATGCCACGGAGCGCGGGACCGCTCACGCCCGCCTCGTCGCATCGCCGCAGAGCGTCGGCAAACCCGATGCCCTCAGCGGCGGCAAACGCGTCGAGCTTGGCCACGCTGGTATCGCCAATGCCTCGCTTCGGAACGTTCAGAATCCGTTTCAGGCTGACCTCGTCAGCGGGGTTGACCACCGCACGCAGGTAGGCCATGGCGTCTTTCACTTCGCGCCGGTCGTAGAACCGGGTGCCACCCACCACCTTGTAGGGGACGCCTTGGCGCATGAACGCTTCTTCGATGACACGACTCTGTGCGTTGGTTCGGTACAGCACGGCGATGTCGCGGAAGTTCGCGTCGGCATCGCGTTGCAACTGTTTCGCCGTCCCGGCCACCCAGTTGGCCTCATCGCCTTCGTCTTCAGCGTGATATCGCTGGATGCGTTCGCCACTGCCACTATCGGTCCACAGCGACTTGGGCCGGCGCTCAGTGTTGTTTTCAATGACGGCGTTGGCGGCATCGAGGATTGTCTGCGTGCTGCGATAGTTCTGGTCGAGCACCACCGTGGTGACGTCGGGAAACGCCTCCTCAAACTGCAAGATGTTGCGAAAATCGGCACCGCGGAATCGATAGACCGACTGGTCGGTGTCGCCGACGACGCAGACGTTGTTGTGGCCGCCGGCGAGCATCAGCACCATCTGGTTCTGGGCGTTATTGGTGTCCTGGTATTCGTCGACAAGGATGTGGGCGAAGCGTTCGCGGTAGTGCTCGAGGACGTCGCCGTGATTCTTGAACAGCTCGACGGTCTTGGTCAGCAGGTCATCAAAGTCCATCGCACCGGCCTTGAGGAGCCTCGCCTGATACTCGGCGTAGACCTCGGCGTGCTTGCGATCGAAGATGTTCTCAGCGCCGTCGGCTGCTTCGGCCGGAGAGACCAGCTCATTCTTCCAGTTGCTGATGATGCCGTGCACGCCGCGTGGAGTGAAGCGCTTCGAGTCAAGCCCCTGGTCGCGGATGACGTAGCCGGTGAGGCGATTGGTGTCGGCTGAGTCGTAGATCGAAAACTGTCGGGGGTAACCGAGCGCGTCGGCATTGGCGCGCAAGATGCGCACGCACGCCGAATGGAAGGTGGACACCCACATTGTCTTGACGACCGGCCCAACCAGCGTGGCGACGCGTTCGCGCATCTCGGCAGCGGCTTTGTTGGTGAACGTGATCGCCAGGATCTTCGACGGGTGCACGCCCACATGGATGAGGTGCGCGATGCGATGTGTGAGCACCCGCGTCTTGCCCGAACCGGCACCGGCGACCACCAGCAAAGGCCCACTCTGGTGGACCACAGCATCGAGCTGATCGGGATTGAGCCCTTGGGCGAACGGCGACGGGCCATGCGAGACGATCTCGCTCCCCGCACCGAACGGCCCGACGGGTGCGGCCTGGTCCGACTCCGCGGACGGCGCGTCCGCCGGATGGGGGATGTCGCCGAACAGCTCCTCGTCACTCATGCGGGCATCACTCTAGGGATGCACTGTCACGGTCGAGCCGTCCCGCGACGACGGGCATCACACCCGCCGCACGATTCGCGACCGGACACACCCAACGGGCTCGTCAAGTCGGCACGGTGCGTAACGTGGTGATCGTGACGTCGCTGGTCGAACTCAGCGCCGGCGAACTGGCCTTCTGCGCCGCTGTGCTGCTCGTTGCCTCATACATCCGCGGCTATTCCGGATTCGGTTTCTCCGCCGTGCTCGTCGCTGGGGCGACCTTCGTCATCGAACCGGCGGCCGCTGTGCCGCTCGCGCTCACCTTTGAGGTCTTGGCGAGCCTTGCGCAGGGCCCCTCGATTCGGCACGAGATTCGCTGGCCCGATTTCCGCCTCTTGTTGGCCGCCGCAATCGTCGGCAACCCGATCGGCTTGGTGATTCTCACAACTGTCGACAGCGACGTCTTGCGCGGCGTCACCCTCGCCGTCTTGCTGGCGCTGACCGCCGGACTGCTCGTCAACCACTCGGCTCGAGTTCATCCCACACCCCTGTTGGTCTTCAGTGTCGGGGTCGTCGCAGGCGTCGTGAACGGGGCCACGGCGATGGCGGGCCTGGTGCTCGTGCTCGCGATGAGCATGGCCGCGATCTCTGCAGCTGAGACTCGAGCCACACTCATCGCCTACTTCTTTGCTTCGAATCTCGTCGTCATCGTCGGACTGTTCGTTGCGGGCGAGCTGACCGATGAATTGTTCTGGCGCGTCCTGCTCGGCATTCCGCTACTCGTCGCTGGCATCGTCGCTGGTTCGTTGATGTTCCGTTCGACTTCAGAGACAGCCTTCCGGCGCGTCACCCTCTGGCTGCTCGCCACCATCGCCATCGTCGGACTCGGCCGCCTTCTCCTCGCGTGACGTGCACCCCTGCACTCCAGCCACGGCAGCGGCGACCCCCGGACGAGGCCGTCGGCAGGTTGGTCTTTGCTCAGTGTGTTTGTTCGGCCAGTTCGAGCCAGAGGAGTTCGTGCTCGTCGAGCTCGGATTGCGCCGTCGCCAGGTCCTGACCAACCTCTTGCAGCTCCGATGAATCAGTGAGACCGGTCAACCGCTCGGTGAGGGAGTCGACGCGCTTCTGTGCTTTGACCATCGCCTGTTCGGCGGCACGAAGTTGCCGGCCGAGGGTCGACGGGCTCGGTCCCGTCCGAGCCGCCTTCGGCTTACCTGGGCGACTCGACGAATCGGCCGTGGCGGGTCCGGCCTTCGATGCGCTGACCTTTTTCGCCGATCCAACTGGCTTTCCAGTCCGACCGGTCGAACGCTCTGTAAGCCAACCGCTGACGCCGCCGGGCACACGGTGCATGGTGCCGTCCTCGTCGATCGCCAGCACGTGATCTGCCACGCGGTCGAGGAAGGCTCGGTCGTGGCTGGACGTGACGAGTGCACCGGGCCAATCATCAAGAAACGACTCGAGTGACCGCAATGTGTCGAGATCAAGATCGTTCGTGGGCTCATCCAGAATCAGCAGGTTCGGCTTCGTGGCCAGCACCATCACCAGTTGCAGCCGGCGACGTTCGCCGCCCGACAGCATCCGCGTCGGCGCGTATTGGGCAGTGGAGTCGAACCAGAACTTCTCGAGGAGCGCTTTGTCTTCATGGTCGGGCTCCCGGTACGGCCCTGCGACCACCTTGCGGACAATGGCGTCCGGATCGAGCGCAGACGAGTGCTGATCGGCGTAGCCGACCACGACGGTCTGCCCTCGCTTGACCTCGCCCGCAACGGGTGCAGCCCGTCCTGCGACGATGTCGAGCAGCGTGGTCTTACCCGACCCGTTCGGACCGACGACTGCGAGCCGGGCGCCGGGCTCGATGAGCAGGTCGATGTTCTCAAAGACCGTGTGCGCGTCGAACCGTTGCGTGACGCCGATCAGCTCGACGACTTGATTGCCGAGGCGAGACGTTCCAGCACCCAACTCGAGGTCGTTGCCACGTACGCCGGCGGCTGCGGGGCCGCCTGAGATGATCTCGGCGGCACTCCGCAGTCGCGCCTTGGGCTTCGTCGAACGCGCGGGCGCACCACGACGCAGCCAAGCAAGCTCCTTGCGCGCCAAGATTTTGCGCGTTGATTCTTCCGCTGCTTCACGCTCGATTCGCTCGGCGCGAGCATCGAGGTACGTCGCATAGGCACTTGATCCGGCTGCTGCCTGATGGATGTACGACTGTCCGTTGTCGAGTTCGACGACGCGGCTCGGGCCCACGGCCGTCGTCAGCCGATCAAGTGCATGTCGGTCGTGAGTCACCAGCACCAACGCCGCGCTCATCGCAACAAGGCGCGATTCAAGCCACTCGATTGCCTCGAGATCGAGATGGTTCGTCGGCTCGTCGAGGACCACCATGTCGAAGGCACCCTGCTGGTCGTCCGCCAGCACCTTCGCAAGCGCAACCCGCTTGGCCTGGCCACCCGACAACTGGTCGGTGCGTCGGTCGAACAACGGCAAGACGCCTAGCGTCGTTGCGGCAGCCTGCACTTCCCATCCGTCGCCGAGGACGTCGCGGACCAGCCCCTCCGGCAACACAGGGTCTTGCTCGAGCGACACAATCCGAGCACCTCGGCCGAACCGCACATCGCCGCTGTCCGGTGTGAGCGCTCCCGTCATGATCCGCAGGAGCGTGGTCTTGCCCGAACCATTGACGCCGACCACAGCGACACGATCGCCCTTCGAAATGGTGACGTCGACATGACTGAAGAGCACCTTGTCGGGCTGAGCCAGTCCGACGTCGGAGAGATCGACGCAAATCACCCCGGCGACGCTACGGCCGAAACGGTCACGCCGTGCCGAGCACGACGGGACCGTTCGACGGCTCGTGTGGGGGGATCAGTCGCCGTTGATCTTGTCGGTGATGCGTGTCTCGATCTTGGCGAGCTTCTCAGCGGCCTCGTCTGCCGTGATCCGCTCGGCCTCGACGGCAGTGTTGATGCGCTCCTCGGCCTGGGTGATCAATGCAGCGATCAGGTCGCTGGATTCGACACCATTCGCAGCTGCGAGTTCAGCCAGGGTTGATCCGGCGCGGAGCTCCTCCCGCAACTCGTCGGCATCGACGCCAAGCAGCTCAGTCAGCACCTCAGAACGGGCGAACTTGCCGGGGCCCCGACGTCCACGATTTTCACGACCGCCGCGATCGCCGCGCTCCGGCCGATTCTCGACCAGATGGGTGGCGACTGCATCAGCTTGATCTGCGGTCAGTGTTCCGTCGACGACCAGTGGCTGCAGCGCGTCGCGAAGACGTTCGCCAGAATTGGCCTGCATGTCTTCGCCGACGGTGTCGTCGACCTGCTGCACGAGTGCGGCGGGAGCGGCGGGAGGTGTGCCGTCGTCATCGGCCGCACTTGAGAGGCCCGGCACGCCGAGCACCAAGCCGGCGAGTGAGCCGCCGACGAGCCCGGCGGTGAGACCGATGGCCAGGCCCTTCTTCGAGGACCGGGGCTGCTGGGACTGAGTGGAGACCGTGTTGTTCATGTCGTGTTCCTTTCCAGAACGCTGTGGGGGATGTCGACCACGATGACAGTCCCCGGTGAGGAGGAAACCGGAGCAAGGTAAGAGTCGGGTGTGACTCGAGCAGCACACGAAGCCGCACGAAGCCGCAGTGGTGCCGGTCAGGTCATGCAGGGGTCGCCGAGGTCGGCACGTTCTGGACTGGCAACTCGAAGCCGACCGATGCGCCACCGCCAGGTCGGTTGACTGCGCTCACAGTGCCACCGTGCCGCTCGACGATCTCACGCACGATCGCCAACCCCAGCCCTGAACCGGGCAACGTCCGCGACGCCGTGGCGCGGTGGAATCGGTCAAAGACCAGCGGGAGGTCGTCTTCTGGAATGCCCGGGCCATGGTCGATGACCGTGAGCCTGCCCCCGTCAACCTCCACGCGGATCTCGGAATCGCTCTGATCGAACTTCGCGGCGTTCTCGACGAGATTGGTGATCGCCCGTTCGATTCCGGCGAGCGGCGCAAACACCGAGGCTTCCTCACCGACGTGCACCCCGACTTCCACGACGACAGATCGATCCCGTCGTCGGCCGACACGCGCGGCCACGCGGCGAGCCACCTCGGCGAGCAGAAGATCCTGCGGCGGTTGGTCGGCAAGTTCGCCAGACGCAACAGCGACCAGTTCGTTGACGAGTTCAGTGAGTTCGCCGACCTCGCTGTCGAGGTCCTCCAGGATCCGTTCCTGCATGTCAGGCTCCATGTCCGGATGCCGACGGAGCACGGCAAGGTTCGTCCGCAGGCTGGTCAACGGCGTACGGAGTTCGTGACCCGCGTCCTGCACCAACCGCTGCTGTTCGCCTCGCGACCGTTGGAGCGCACCGAGCATCGAGCCGAACGCCGAGCCGAGGCGGCCGACTTCATCCCTTCCCGGCTCCGGCAGTGCAACGTTCAGGTCGCCCGACTGCTCCACTTCGCTCGCCGCTCGGGTCAGACGGCGCAGCGGAGCAGCGACTGTGCTGGCGAGAAGCCAACCCACCGCTGCGGCGAGCGACGAAACGACGAGGACGAACAACGCGGTGCGACGCTGGACGTCGCGCAGCACTCGATCGGTCTCACCCAGCGAGCGGGCGACCTGAACAGCACCGGCATCGCGCCCAACGGTGTGTACCCGGAAACGTTCGGAACCGAATTCGACCGTTGACTGATCGAACCCGCGATTCACACCGACCACACTCCGGGCGGCGTCGCTGACTGGAAGGTCGACCTCGAACGAACTGTTGACCGTCTCGGCCCGAACATTCAGCACACGCACCGAGTAGATCCCGAGCAGACCACGCGCCGGGATTCGAAAGCGATTGTCGTCGCCCCGTCCGGCGAGCAGCGTCGTGGCCTCACTGATCGAGTCGTCGACTTCGGCGATGAGGCGAGCACTGGTCGATCGGTAGCTGATCGCCCCGACGACTGAAGTGGCCACGAGGACCAAGACGGCCATCGCCAGGGCGATCTTCAGCCGCAATGAATTCACAATGGTGTCCGGACCGTGTAGCCGACGCCGCGCACCGTCTGCACGAGTCGCTGCTCGCCCTCGGCCTCGGTCTTGCGACGGAGGTACCCGATGTAGACCGCAAGGTTCTTCGAATCCGGCCCGAAGTCGTAGTTCCAGATGCGCTCGTAGATCGTCGTGTGATCGAGCACGATCCCCTGGTTCTCGACCAGCAGTTCGAGCAGATCAAACTCGGTCTTCGACAAATCGATCTCGCGTTCGCCACGAAACACACGACGGGCTGCAGGGTCAAGGCGAAGGTCGCCAACATCAAGGGTCGCGACCTCATCCTCTCCGGCGTACTCCGCTCGGCGTAACAGTGCTCGCAGACGGGCGAGCAGCTCATCAAGGTCATACGGCTTTGGCAAGTAATCGTCCGCACCGACGTCGAGGCCTGCGACGCGATCGGAGGTCTCCGTCCGAGCGGTCAGCATCAAAATTGGCAGCCGATTGCCTTCGGCGCGCACCACGCGGCACACCGTCAACCCGTCGACGAGCGGCATCGACACGTCGAGCAGAAGCGCTGCCGGCTCGTCCCGCGCAACAGCGTCAAGACACTCCGCACCGTTCGACGTGGCTGTGACGCGATAGCCCTCGAGTTCGAGCGCTCGCACGAGCGACTCGCGCACGGCGCGGTCGTCCTCAGCGACCAGAAGATGAGCCGGTGCACGATCGTTGGCCGAGACAGTCACTTCGTCAGTCTTGCCGCTCGCGGGGCCGGCGCGGGTGAGAGTTGAGTGTGAATCCCCGTGGCTGACCTCCGCCGTTTGCTAGCAACTGCAGGTGCAGTTGTTTCCGTCGAGCGCTCAGATCGAGGGCCGCAATCTTCCTCTGGCGATCGCTGCTGTTGCTGCAGGCGGCGCGACCGGGGCAACACTGCGCTGGGCGGTCGGAACGTTTTTCGACGTCGAAGCCGGCTCCTGGCCGTGGCGGACACTCATCGTCAATGTGCTCGGCTGCCTGGCAATTGGTGTCGCGGTCCATCGGCTCGAACGCGGATCGCTGCGGTGGGACGCCATCGTCACCGGCCTGCTTGGCGGCTTCACCACGATGTCGTCGTTTGCCGTCGAACTCAACGACTTCGTCGACCGCGACCTAACCGGTACTGCCGTCGCGTATGGCGGAGTCACCGTCGCAAGCTGCGCCGCCGCAGTCGGGCTCGCGTCCGCCCTGTCTCAGCAGCGCACCCGCACCAACCACAGCCGAGGTGACGACACATGACGCCGATCGTCTTCGTCTGCGCCGCAGCGCTGGGCGCTGTTGCCCGACTCACCCTGGGCCTCCTCGTGTGCTCGTGGCAGGCGCTACTGGTCGCCAACACCATCGGCGCCGCTGTGCTCGGCTACACCCTGAGCGCTGACTTCTCCGACAGTGTCGTCACCGTCATCGGCATCGGATTCTGCGGCGCGCTCACCACCTACTCGACATTCGCGCTGGAGGCACGATCGCTCGGATGGCGTTGGGGATCGGCCTACGCGGCGCTCACCATCGGGTGCGCGTGCGGTGCGGCCTCGATTGGTACGACGTTCGTGTCAACCTGATCCGCCTTCACGCCCCTGGTCCGTCTCCGGTGAATCGGAGGTCAGGTGGTTTCGAGGATGCGAACCGGCAGCACGCGCGGTCCACGAATCTGACCGGCGCTCCACGTCACGTCACCGGCGAGCTCAAACTTGGGGAACCGGGTGATGAATTCCTCGATCGCCACCTTGAGTTCGAGCCGGGCGAGGTTCGAACCGAGGCATCGGTGGATACCAAGACCGAAGGCTGCGTGCCGGTTCGACTCCCGGTCGATGATGAACTCATCGGCGTCCTCAAATGCCCGCGGATCGCGGTTGGCCGCCGGGAAAGGCAGGAGCACCCAGTCGTCCTTCTTCATCGGGCACCCATGGAAGTCCACGTCCTTGGCGACCATACGGGCCATCGTGACCGGCGCGTAGGCACGGAGGAACTCCTCGAGCGCGAAGGTCATCACCTCGGGTTCGGACCCGAGACGGTCGAGGTCCGACGGAGTCTGCGCCAGATGCCACAGCGATGAACCAATCGCCGACCACGTGGTGTCGATGCCAGCGATGAGCAGCAGCACAATCGAGCCACGCACGTGCTCGGGCGACAGCTTCTCGCCACCCAGCTCGACGTTGAGGAGATAGTCGGTGAGGTCCTCGCGCGGGTTGTCGATGTGGTCTTGCACCTGTTTGTCGAGGTACTCGTCCAACTTGAGGAAGTTCTCGCGACGGGTCCCCGGCTCGGCGTTGATCGTCTCGAGCGTGTTGTGCACAAACTCGCGGAACAACGCCTCGTCTTCTTCGGGGAACCCGAGCATGCGTCCAATGACGTTGACCGGGATGTGCTGTGCGTACTGCACCGCTGCATCGACGGTGTCGCCAGGCGCGACGTCACCCATCTCGTCGAGGAGGCGGCGGCACAGAATCTGGACTTCGGCCTCCCAGGGCTCGATCTGCTTTGGAGCGAACGGCGGCAACAGCAGACGACGCGCCATCCCGTGGAACGGCGGATCACTCGAGATCGGCGGTACGACACCGATGGGCGCAGGGATAGCAGCATCGCCTGGGCGGAGGTGGGTAACCACGACACTGCGACTCGTGAAGTTCTCCGTGTCGTACGCGACGTCGTGCACCGCCTCGTGCGTGATCGGAGCCCACATGCCGCCGTAGCGATCGGAATGGGCGACGGGACAGCCGCTGTCGCGCAGTTCCTTCCACACCTCAGGCGCATTCGGGTTGTAGCCGGGGTCGGCGTGGTCGAGGTCGGTCGCCCAGTCGGTGACCGGCCCATAGTCGTCGGCGTCGTAGGGAGTGCGTTCCCAGGAGAGCGCGTTCTCCGGAGTGTCGGAAATCTCCAGCGGTTCGGTGGGTTCGATCGTGTCAGTCATCCAGCTGGTCAGTCGGAGATCGTGATCGCGTATTCCGGGCAGTTCGACGCAGCGAGACGTGCCTTGGCCTCGAGGTCGGCCGACACATCACCGTCGCCGATCAGCACGGCTTGGCCGTAGTCGTCAACATCGAACAATTCGGGTGCCAACGCGTAGCAACGGTTGTGGCCCTGGCACTTTTCAACATCGAGATGAACACGCATGTCCTGACCATAGAGCCCAGAAACAGACGGTGACCAGCCCCCTGGGCATCTTTCTCGAACAGTGTTCCAATGCTGCTGCTTCTGCCATCGGACGGGAAGGCGGCCGAATCTCGCGATGGCAATGAGTAACTCTGGGGCGTCACCACCGGGATCAGACCAGGCGAGCAGCCTCGTCGATGTCGGTGCGAGTGAGTGTGAGGAGCTCATCTCGATTGAGGTCGATCATCCCTGCCCCGTCGAGGCGGAGTGCCTGGCGATTGACAGCCTGCTCGAACAGGTTTCGCGCGTACCGCGCGTTACCGAATCCACTCTGATGACGGGCTGCTCGGAAGATGTCGAGCAGTGCATCGTGTGCTTCGGGCGCGATCACGTACTCGGCATCGGCGGCTGTCTTGTCCATGATCGCCACAAGCTCGATGTCGGTGTAGTCGTCGAACGCGATTTCGCGGGAGAAGCGCGAGCGCAGCCCGGGGTTCGAGGCGAGGAACTGGCCCATCAATTCGGGGTATCCGGCAACGATGACGACGAGCCGACCGCGATGGTCTTCCATCCGCTTGATCAACGTTTCGATCGCCTCTGAACCGAAATCGAGGCTCTTCGGTCCGGCTGGCGACAGCGCGTACGCCTCGTCGATGAACAACACGCCATCGAGCGCACGCTTGATGGCTCGATTGGTCTTGAACGCGGTGTGCCCAACGTATTGACCGACGAGCTGGGCCCGATCGACCTCGACCAGGTGGCCTTTCTCGAGATAGCCGAGCGCGCCGTAGATCTCCGCCACGAGACGGGCGACAGTCGTCTTTCCTGTGCCGGGGTTGCCGTAGAACACGAGGTGCTGGCTCGCTGCCACTTCGGCCAGACCGTGCTTGCGACGCTGCTGCTGAATGCTCAGTGACGCGATCAGTGTCGAGACCTGCTCCTTGACGGAGTCGAGTCCGACGAGCGTGTCGAGTTCGGCTCGGACCTCGTCAACACTTCGGCGCGCCTTCTGGCGGCCGGGCCCCAGATCGACACCACGCTCGCCCAGCCGTCGCTCGGATTCACTGATCAGTCGGCCAACACCGTCGCCGGCCTGCTTGATGCGACGCGTCAGTCCGCGCGGTCCCCGTGCCATTGGCCAGACCGTACCGATCCGCAGGCCCAACGCATCGCGTCATGCGGGCTCGTCCTTCGCGCCCACACGCGTGGAAGTGGCGCTGTCTGCGCGCGACCTGTTCACGCCTTCGCTTGAGAAGCAGAACGTTCCGACCCCAGCGACACGAGCAAGAAGCCAATCGTGCATGGCAGCGTCAAAATTGCGGTTGCTGCACCAACGGAGAGCCGCGACTCGGCCAACACTCCGACCGCCACGGGGATGACCAGCGCCGTTACTCCGGATCCCGCTCGCAACCAGGTGAGCGCTGCGCCACGTCGACCTGGAAACTTCGCAGCATCGTCGTACAGCTTTGGGAAGAAGGTCGAGATGCCGACACCGGCGACCACGTACCCAGCGAGCACCAACCACTGATTCGGTGCGAACGCGGCAACGGCAAGACCGAGACCGGACACGACGATGGCGCCGCGCAGCAGCCGGTCGCTCCCGACGCGAATCAGCACCGAGTCTCCACCGAGTCGGCCGACAGTCATACCGATCGTGAACGCGACGAATCCGAGGCCAGCGAAGCCCGCCGACGCCCCAAAGTCCTCACTCAACCGGAATGCGGCCCAATCGGTCGAGACGAGTTCAACGGTGAGGGCAAACCCGCCGGCTGCAGCGAGCAGTATCAGCGTGATCCACCGCTGCCGCGTTCTGCGGGCCGGTCGTGGCAGATCGTGGAACTTGGTGTTTGCTCCTTCGTCGATCTTCAATAGCCCCGACCCGACAAAGACGAGCGCGCCGAGCAGCACGGCGCCGACAACGATCAGGTGCATCCGCAGTGAGACCCCTGATGCCGCGGCCTGCGCGGCGGCGAGCCCCCCGGCCACCGTGCCAAGGCTCCAGAGCCCGTGCAGGCGATTCATCACAGGCGCATGCCGACGAGAACTCAACCAAGACCCCTGAAGGTTCATCGCGATATCGACGACGCCGTCAGCGGCCAGCATCACCGCCGAACCCAACAAGAGCATCCACCAGACATCGGCAAACCCGACGATCTGCAGACCGCACAGCAACACCAAGACGAACACAATCAGTGCTCTGCGCGTTCCAACGGCATCAATGATGCGCGGCGACCACATGCTTGCCAGCAGGCCGAGCGCTGCGCCCGCCGTGAGGACTGCGCCCAACTCGTCGAGACTCAGGTCGAGCCGGTCACGAATCTCTGGGAGCCGCGGCACAAAGGAGGCGAACACCGCACCGTTGACGAAGAACTGCACGGCCACCGCCTGCAGCGCCCGGCGATCAGTCGCCGTGAACTCGCGAGCGCTCAACGTCACTGCGGCAAACTACTCCTGTCCTTCGTCGACCCGACGACCATCGAGGCCGGCGGACCGCTGCAGTCAGAGAGCGAGGATGCGCTCGAGCGCATCCTCGCGCGACGCATCGATGACCGCGGTAATCGGTCCGCTATCACCAGAAACAGCGGCCAACGGCCCCCCGCGGATGGTGCCGACGGTGAGCACTACGACATCGACGTCGGGTGCAACCTCGCGACAGATCGCCGCCTTCGCGATCGACTTCCACACGTTTTCAACCCTGCTGAGTCCTGGTCGAGCCGGCGTGTTGACGCCACCGAGTTCGAAGATCCGTGTGACGCCATCAGGGCCAACGCCGCGGAAGTTCACCGTGACACCAGGCGACACCCGGGCGGCTTCGTCGACATCGGTGTATCCCGCTTCGTCGAGGAGTGTCCGCGCCATGTCTTTCAGCGTGCGCCGATCAGGCAGCTCCCGCGGCGCCATCGACTTCACCCGCTCTTTGGCCTGCTGTACGTAGCCGGGATCGGTGTCGTATCCGACATAGTGACGACCCGTGTTCTTCGCCGCGACAGCCGTTGTCCCCGAGCCCATGAACGGGTCGAGCACGACGTCACCTTCGTAGGTGAACAAATGCAGGCAGCGCTCGACGAGCGCGACCGGGAACGGTGCGGGGTGGCCGACTCGTGTCGCGCTCTCCGCGGGAATCTCCCACACGTCGAGTGTGGCTTCCATGAACTCGTCGCCGGGCACCGTCGCCACGCCGCCGACGCCATTTCCATCGCGGTTGCCGGTACCGACGCGATCGAAGCGGCCCTTGCTGGCGATGATGACTCGTTCCGTTGTGTCGCGCAGCACCGGATTGGCCGGAGATTGGTACGACCCCCAGGCACACGAACCGCTGGCGCCACGCTGCTTCTGCCACACCACTTCGCCACGCAAGAGCAGTCGAAGATCATCCTGGAGAATGGTGGTGACGTCGGCAGCCAGGCTGCGATACGGCTTGCGGCCGAGGTTGGCCACATTGACTGCGATGCGCCCGCCAGGTTCAAGCGTGCGGACACATTCGCCGAGCACGTCGCGGAGCATGGTGAGGTACTCGATGTAGTCGGCCGGTACATGCCCTTCGCCCAGGGCGGTCTCATACTCTTTGCCTGCGAAGTACGGCGGCGAGGTGACGACGAGTGCCACCGATCCGTCGGGCACCTTCGTCATATTGCGTGCGTCGCCGACATAGATCGCGTCGAGTTTGCCGTGGGCGCCGAGGGTGTCGTCGTCGCTGATCTGCGGCGGAGCAAACCGGCTGTAGAAGTCCGACGAGTCGTGCGATTCGCGCTTGCTGACGCCAAACGATGACGTGGATGTTCCCATGATGTGTCTCTGTCTCGCTCGTTCAGTTCTGGCCGTCAGCGGGTGCGGTATCCGCTTCGTCAAATGGCATTGGTGGGTTCGTTTGGGTGGCGGCGCGCTGCATGCGCTCGACCGGTCGTTCACGCATGTCGGCATGCGTGAGAATCCAGAAGCGGTTGGTGTCGACCGCATCGACGACCTCGGTTGCTACGTCGTTCGCAGGCATCCCCTCAGCAATGCCGGATGCGACGGCTTCGTTCATCAGCTCGCCCATTGGCGAGTCGACGTGGTCGGGTTCGGCATCCATGAGATCGGTCTGGACAAAGCCGGGACATAGCACGCTCACACCGACCGGGGACCCCGTCGACTCAAGTTCGATGCGCAGCCCTTCGCTGATGGCAACAACCGCGTGTTTCGTCGCGTTGTACGGCGCGGCACCCGGCATGGCGACCAGACCAGCCATCGATGCAGTGCTCACGATGTGCCCGAGGCCCTGCTCGTTCATGATCGGCAAGAACGAACGAATGCCGTGGACAACTCCGAAGAGGTTGATGTCGACCACTTTGCGCCAGAGTTCGATCGGGCCGTTCCAGGCATCGCCCATTCCAGCGATGCCGGCATTGTTGAACACGAGGTGGGCTGCTCCGTAGGTGGCAAGCGTGTACTCGGCGAGTTCGGCGACCGATCCTTCTGAGGCGGTGTCGCACACGAACGTGGCGATGTCGGCGCCCGCCTCGGTGAGTCGGCCTGCAGTGGCATGCAATTTGGGTGCGTTGATGTCCGCGAGCACGACGCGCATGCCGCGCTCAATCAACTGCTCGGCGACGGCGAGACCGATGCCACCGGCTCCACCGGTGATCACCGCGACATTGCCGGGCGCGATGACATTCCCAACGACTGTCATAAGGGCCAATCTACGATGCGTCGCGCGACGAGTGGTTGATACACGCGCGGAGAGCGCGTGACACGTCACGACACGACCTCACTCGGCATCACTCTCGATCGGCATCAGTTGGCGTGTATCACGACGTCCGCGTGGTGGATGGTGCCTCGGGCACGTTCTTTCGCTGCGTACATCGCACGGTCGGCAACGAGGATCGTGTCCTCCAGTGAACGCGCAACCTCAGGATGAGGTCGACCGCTCGCGATACCAATCGTCGCACCAATCCGGACCCGATGATCCAGACAGTCGAACGGCGCGCGCAGGTGCTTGATAATTCGCTCCGCAAGGGCCAACAGCCCTCGCTCGCGGTCCTGGTCGGACTCTGACCCGTGGTCGCAGACGACGATGAACTCATCGCCACCGGCTCGATACACATCGCCACCACCGCGTACTGCTGTGGCAATGCGGCGCGCGGTCTGCGCCAGCACCTCATCACCGGCAGCGTGGCCGTAGGTGTCATTGACCGCCTTGAACCGGTCGAGATCGATGAACAAGACGCTTGAGGGCGTCCGCGCCGACTCGATGCGGTCGTTCAGCGACGTCCGATTGCCCACCCCGGTCAGCGCGTCACGACGTGCAGCGAGCTCAAGCTCGCTGCGGCAATCGGCCTGCTCGAGCGCAAGGCGAGCCAACCGAATCACCTCGGTGATGTGCTGCTCCTGGTTGGGACTGACCACGACGGAGATACGCCGCCACACAATCAAGACGGCAGCAACATTGCCGGACCCGTCGACGATCGGGCGCACCCACGCTGCGGGGAGCTGGGCCATCGCCATCTCTGCACCGGTACGCGCGTCGACATCACTCGAGGTCGCGTCAAGGACATCCTGTGTTTCGTTCCGGGTGAGACAGCGGCGCCATGGCGTGTCGTGCGCATTGACGAGATCAGCGTCGATCGGCCACTCCCCCATCACGCGGAACAGATCCTGGTCGGTTGGCGCCCCTGGCTCGACAAGCAGAATGCAGCCGATGCCGTCAAGTGGCATCGCGCGGCCGCACATCGCAATGGCCGCCAGAGTCCGGTCCAACGGTTCGTCCGATGCAACAGACGTCACCGCTGTCGCCAGGACGTCACGAACCGATTCGGGCGTCAGCGTCACGACATACCCAGCGACACCGAGTTCGGCGGGCGCCTCGTAGGACCAAAACTGCGTGAAGTGACTCACGCCGGCGCTGTCGACGTAGCGAATCCGACTCGGCCCCATCACCGTCCCGTCGAAATCAGGGCCATTGGCGAGCAGATCGATGGCAAAGTCCACATCCCGATCATCAATGAATTCCATTGCGGAACGCCCAAGCACGGTCGATCGTTCTCGACCGATCATGCCCAGCAGTCGTTCGTTCACGAATACGATGTTCGCTGCTGTATCGATGACGAACATCGCCACAGGCATGACGTCAAGCAGCAGCGACGGGTTGGCTTCGAACTGCTGCTTTCCCGTGTTCTCCACAGCGACCAATGTCTGGCCGCCAGTCAGTTTCATCCCATTGCCCATCGTCATGGCATCGACGTGACAGCGGTCAACCTTGAGTCGAGTTCGGCTCGCGACCAGGCGCGATGCTGTCTGCGACCACAGTTTCACCAGGAACAACTTGCAGAGATAGCTTCGTCGGCACATGTCCAGCCGCTACCTGTGGACCCCGTTGCAACTCGGTCCGGTCGAAACACGGAATCGAATCGTCTTCTCGGCCCACCTCACGAACTACGCGCGTGACGGTCTCCCGACCGCTCAGCACGCCGCCTATTACGCCGCCCGAGCCGCAGGCGGCACCGGACTGATCATCACTGAAGAGCACTCGACTCACCCGACCGATTGGCCGTACGAGAAGCTGATCCACGGCTTTCACCGCGACGTCATTCCCGGCTACCTGGCCATGACCGAAGCCGTCCACCGGCACCGCACACCGATCTTCGCGCAAATCAACCACAACGGCGGGCAGGCGTCATCGATGTACTCGCGACTGCCGGTCTGGGCTCCCTCCGCGGTTGCCGATCCACTTTTCCGCGAAGTGCCGAAAGCCGTCACCCACGCCGAGATCGACGAAATCATCGCCGGGTATGCGCTGGTCGCTGAACACTGCGCCGAAGGCGGCTTCGACGGTATTGAACTGCAGTGCTCGCACAGCTCCATCGTCCGCGGGTTTCTGTCTCCGGCGACCAACAAACGGACAGACGGCTACGGCGGCTCGCTCGAGAACCGGGCGCGCCTGCTGGTTGAGATCGTCGCAGCAGTCCGCAAGGTGATCGGCAATCGACTTGCGCTCGGCGTCCGAATCTGCGGGGACGAGCTCATTGACGGCGGCACCACGATCGACGACGCCGTTCGCATCGCCGAACTCGTCGAGCAGACCGGCCAGGTCGACTACATCAACACGTCGATCGGTGTGGCCACGGCAAGCCTGTTCATGATCGAAGCGTCGATGCACATCCCGCCGGGCTACGCGATGTTCATCCCCTCGGCGATCCGCAAGGCGGTCGACCTTCCCGTGGTCGGAGTCGGCAGATTCAAGGATCCGCTCCAGGCCGAGCGAGCACTCGCCGAAGGCCACTGCGACCTGGTCGGAATCGTGCGCGGCCAGATTGCCGACGCCGACTTCGCGGCGAAAGCCCGCGCCGGCGCCACCGATGAGACCCGGCTCTGCCTGTCGTGCAACCAGGAGTGTGTCGGTCGCATGGGTCTGAATCGGTGGCTGGGCTGCATCGAGAACCCCCGCACCGGACGTGAGGCGGAAGGGGTCGGTGCCATCCGGATCACACCCAAGCCGAAATCGGTGATGGTCGTTGGTGCCGGCCCCGCCGGACTACAGGCAGCTATCGCGTCGCGCCGCAACGGGCACGCGGTCACCGTGTTCGAAAAGGGATCGGAGGCCGGCGGCCAGGTTCGAATCGCAGCCTCGGTGCCCAACCGCGCCGAGTTCGGCGACATGGTGCGCAACCAACTCGCCGAGTGTCGACGGCTCGGCGTCGAGTTCGAATACGACGTCGGCGTCTGGCCCGGCCTGGTCGAGGAACGCCGCCCCGACCACGTCATCATTGCGACCGGGGCCGAACCGGCACGGCCGTACTGGGTCCCGGAAGATGCCACCAACGTCGCCGACGTTCGCGAGGTCCTCGAGGGAACCGCTGAGCCCTTTGGCGACGTTGTGCTGATCGACGAAATTGGATTCCACCACGCCACCTCGACTGCAGAAGTGCTCGCCGATCGCGGCTGCAACGTCGAAATCGTCACGCCGGGCATGGTCGTCGGCCAAGACCTCGGCATCACCCTCGACATGGAAAACTGGTGGATTCGTGCTGGCGAGAAGGGCATCGCGCAGACCACGGACCTCGTACCAATGGGTCTCGAGGGCAACACGCTGACGCTGCTGCACCATCCCACCGGCCAGAACGTCGAGCGCCGTCCCGACTGGATCGTGCTCGCCATCCATGGCAACCCGGTCGAGTGGCTCTACCACGACCTGCGCGCTGCAGGCGTCAGCGTCGAACGCGTCGGCGACTGCGTCGCACCCCGGCGCGCGCACAGCGCGGTGATCGAGGGCGAACGCGCCGGCGCCGCCGTCTGAACCGCTGGCCGGTCAGATGTTGCCCAGAGCGCCGACAAAGCGATCTGCCGTCCTCTAACGTCCACGACTGTGATTGACATCGACGCGGCATTGTCCGCACTCTCCCTCACCGACAAATGTCGGATCGTCACCGGCAAGAACACGTGGAGGACCGTGGCCTTTCCCGAGGCAGGTATCCCCGCGATCAAGATGAGCGACGGGCCCAACGGCATCCGCGGCGAGGGTCATGGTGGCGGTGGAACCCCCGGCGTCGTCGTGCCTGCCGGGATCACGCTTGGTGCCACGTGGGATGTCGAACTCCTCGGCGAGATCGGATCACTTCTCGGGATCGAGGCCCGCCGTAAGGGCGCCCACGTCCTTCTCGGCCCCAACGTCAACCTGCATCGCACACCGATCGGTGGCCGCACGTTCGAGTGCTACAGCGAAGACCCCGAACTGTCCGGGGCACTTGCCGCGTCGTACGTTCAGGGCGTCCAATCCCACGATGTCGCCGTCACGGTGAAGCACTTCGTGTGCAACGACACCGAGATCGAACGAATGAGCGTCGACGTCCAGATCGATGATCGTTCGCTGCGCGAGTTGTACCTCCGTCCGTTCGAACGCGCCGTGAAAGAGGGCGGCGCCTGGGGCATCATGAGCGCGTACAACAAACTGAACGGCGAACACGCCGCACAGCACCGCGGCCTGCTGACCGACATCTTGCGCACCGAGTGGGGTTTCGACGGCTTCGTCGTCTCCGACTGGTTCGGGGTCCACGAAGCCGTATCGGCGGCAAATGCCGGGCTCAACATCGAGATGCCCGCCCCGGTTCGGGTCTACGGCAAGAAGCTGGAAGACGCAGTCGAACGTGGCGATGTCACCGAGGCGCAGGTGGACCTCCTCGTCCGTGACATTCTCGTGCTGGCCAATCGCGTGAAGGCCGACGAGCGTGACGCCAATGTCGAGGAGGAATCGGTCGATGAGCCAAACGAACGCGCCCTCACCCGCCGCGCAGCGACGGCCGGCACGGTGTTACTCCGCAACGATCCGGTCGCCGCACTCGCAAACTCACCCGTCCTGCCACTCGACGCGTCGAGCCTGACGAGGGTCGCCGTGCTCGGCCCCAATGCCACCATCGACCGCTCGATGGGCGGCGGCTCTGCGAGCCTCGTTCCACTCGGCCATCGCACCTTGCTCGACGCGCTGACCGACCGCATCGGGCCGGATTCGCCGACCGGCGCGTCGGTCATCTTCGAACCAGGTGTTCGCATCGATCGCCTCACGCCGGTCGTCCTCAAGAGTCAGCTGCGCCAACCCAACGGCGAGCCTGGTCTGCGCATCGAATACGCCAACGGGCGCGATTGGAACGGCGACATCGTCGTCGTCCAGCCGGCACCGACGTCGATGATCCGCTTTTTCGGGTCGACCCCCGATGGAGTCGACCCGCGCGGGTTCTCCACGCGGATCAGTGGCTCGTTCATCCCCGACTCCGACGGCCCCCACGTCGTCGGTATCGTTTCGACAGGACCGTTCACGATGGCCGCCAACGGCGCCACGCTCGTCGAAGACCCGCTGATGGAGTTGCCGCGCAGCGAGGAATTCTTTGGCTACGGCAGCGTCGAGGCCACGGCAACGTTGGAGTGCACCGCTGGCACCCCGGTCGAACTTGATGTTCGGTGGGCCACCTCGGAGGTCAACGGCTTTGCAGCACTGCGCGTCGGTATCCGCTCCCCCGAGCCTGCCGACCTGATGGACCGCGCCGTCGCCGCCGCAGCAGCCGCCGACGTCGCTGTCGTCATGGTCGGAACCAACGACGAGTGGGAGACCGAAGGGTTCGACCGAACCACGATGGATCTTCCAGGCCGACAGGACGAATTGGTTCGCCGCGTCGTCGCCGCGAACCCGCGTACCGTCGTGATCGTGAACGCCGGTTCACCCGTGACGATGGACTGGGCCGATCCGAGCGACCCTGGGTCAGCGGCCGCGATTCTCACGCCCTTTTTTGCCGGCCAGGAACAGGCCGAAGCGCTCACCGACATTCTCCTCGGCAATGCAGACCCTGGCGGTCGACTGCCGATCACGGTCCCCGTTCGCCTCGCCGACCACCCCGCCTATCTCCACCATCGGCCCGATCATGACGGCGAAGGAAACGGCACGCAACGCTATGCAGAGGGCCTGTTCGTCGGCTATCGCCACTACGACGCGACCGACACGCCAGTGCGCTTCCCGTTTGGCCACGGGCTGAGCTATGGCGATGCCACGTGGGGCGATGCCGTGCTCGACGCCGAGAACCGCAGTGTCACCGTCACGGTGCCCATCACGTGCACAAGTGACCGAGCAGCAACGGTGGTTGTTCAAGGCTACGTCGAGGCCGTGGCGCCCGGATACATGCGGCCCCGGTTGGAACTGAAAGCTTGGGACAAGCTGACAGTCGAGCCGGGGACGACCGTGAACGCCGTGCTCGAACTTGATCCGACGGCATTCCGACGGTGGGATACTGCTGCCGACGACTGGCGACTCGAGCCAGGCGAGTACGACATCGTGTTGGCTGCTTCGGCCAACGACGAGCGCCAGCGGCACCGCGTCACCATCTCCTGAATCGAACACTGCCACCGGTGTTCCCCGACCGAACAACCACTTGAACCAACTCACCTCCTTCGACGCACCCAAACGCGCTGAAAGCGCTTACATTGTTGCGTTCTATGGCTGGCAACACACCCCTGCAGCGCCACTGGTGGCAGGACGCGCTCATCTATCAGGTCTATGTCCGATCGTTCGCGGACTCAACGGGCGATGGGATCGGCGACATCGAGGGCATCAGATCGCGACTCGATCATCTGGACTCGCTGGGCATCGATGCCATCTGGCTCAACCCGTGCTACCCGAGCCCACAACAGGACCACGGCTACGACGTTGCCGACTACTTCGGCATCCACGACGAATATGGCACGCTCGCCGACTTCGACGCGCTGCTCGCAGATGCCGAACAGCACAACATCAAGATCCTGATGGACCTGGTGCCCAGCCACTGCAGCAACGAACACGAGTGGTTCCAGGCAGCACTGTTGGCCGAGCCCGGCAGCGCGGAACGCGCGCGCTTCTATTTCCGCGATGGCAAAGGTGACGGCAACGAACCACCGAACAACTGGCGCGCCGCATTCGGCGGATCGGCCTGGACTCGCGTCAACGACCGCGACGATGACGGCCAGTGGTATCTCGGCACCTTCACGCCACACCAGCCCGACTTCGATCACACCCACGTTGACGTCAAACAGCATTTCGCCGACATCTTCGAGTTCTGGTTCGACCGCGGCGTGGCCGGCTTCCGCGTCGATGCCGTCGCACCGACCGGAAAGCACCCGGACTTGCCCGATCAGCCTCCGGTCGGCGCAGACGTGGGAATACTCGACATCACCTGGGTCAACCCGTACACCGTGTTCCGGCCCGAGGGCCACGACGTCTGGCGCGAATTTCGATCGACACTCGAGAGTTACGAGCTTCGCCATCCCGGGCGCGACCTGATGATGGTCGCCGAGGCCTACGCCGTGCGCCGCCCCGAATTGGTCAAGGAGTTCACCCAACCCGACCAGTTCCACCAAATGTTCTCGTTCGACCTGATGCTGTCTCCCTGGGAAAAGGGTTCGATCGAGCTCGCCCTGCGCGATCCGTTCGAGATTCTGAACAGCACCGGCGTCGCGCCGGCCTGGACGCTGAACAACCATGACATTCAACGCATCGTTACTCGGCTCGGTAAGGCCGACGCCCACCTGCCCGAGTCGTGGACCAACAACAATCTGGCGTTGTCTGGCGCAGCGATCGACCTCGAGCTCGGCGCCCGCCGCTCGCGTGCGATGACTGCCCTGATCTTTGCGTTGCCCGGAAGTCTCTACCTGTATCAAGGCGAAGAGTTGGGCCTGCCCGAGGTCCTCGACATCCCCGCCGACTACCGCGAGGACCCAATCTTCCACCTCACGGACGGTGCAGAGGTCGGCCGCGATGGATGTCGCATTCCACTGCCGTGGAACACCGATGTGTCGACGTCGTTCGGGTTCTCGAAGCCCGCTGCTGACGGCTCGGTCGGCGAGCCGTGGCTGCCACAACCTGCTGGTTGGGGCGCCTACGCGCTGGCAACGGCAGAGGACGACGACACGTCGATGCTCGAGTTGTATCGGACAGCTTCGGATGCTCGAGCGGAATTCGCAATTGTTCAGCCGCTCCGCGCCGAGGTCCTCGACCTCGGCCACGACCTCGTCGGCGTTCGGCGAGGTGGCCTCGTCATCGTCGTCAACGCGACGATGCAGCCCGTGGCAGTCGACCTCGAACACCCCGAACTCTCGATTGCGCGACCGGTGTTCTCCAGCGAGCCGAACGAAATGCACACACCCGGCGTCATTCCCGCGAACTCCACGGTGTGGTTCGCCAGCTGACACGTCTTGTCCTCCACACCTGACCGCTAACGTTTCGTCGCACATGCTGGCGAACGTCATCACCGATTTCACCGATCAACTCAAAGACTTCTCAGGCAACTGGTGGTTCCTGCTGGTCATCTTTGCGGTCGCGCTCCTCGACTCGATCCTTCCGATCGTTCCTGGCGAGACCACAGTGATCCTGGGCGGCGTGGCCGCCGGTGCCGGCGACCAAAGTCTCTTGCTCGTCATCATCGCCGGTGCGACCGGAGCGTTCGTGGGCGACAATCTCGCCTATGCGATCGGGAGCAATTTTGAGGGCCTGGTCAACCGGTGGGCAGACAGAAAGCCAGAGCGACGGGCGCGGCTGGATGGGGCCGCGCACCAGATCCGCAAACGCGGTGGCCTGCTCTTGATTACCGCACGATTCATCCCTGGCGGCCGCACCGTGCTGACCGTGTCTTCGGGCGTCACGCAGCAGCCACGCCGTTGGTTCATGTTCTGGATCGCCATCGCTGTCACGATCTGGGCGTCGTATGCCGCCATCCTCGGCTTCGTGTTCGGGAAGCAATTCGAAGACAATCACACGCTTGCCTTCATCCTGGCGTTCGTTACGGCGCTGTCGATCACGGGCATTGTCGAACTGGTCCGCTGGCAACGCGACCGTCGCAAGACCGCAGCGGCCTGAAGCCGGCGCGGTGCCAGGCGACGTGTCTCTATGGTGCACACTAGGGATATGACGACGAACACAACCATTGCTGCCCTCGCCTCAATCGAACTCTTCGCCGGGCTCTCGAAGAAGGAACTTGCCGCGATTGATCGATTGATGACACCGATCGACATCAAAGCCGGCAAGGAAGTCATCAAGGAGGGCACCGCCGGTCGCGAAGCCTTCATCATCGTCGAAGGGACCGCATCGGTCTGGCGCGACGGGAAGTTGATTGCATCGGTCGGCAAGGGTGCCGTGCTGGGCGAAGTGGCGCTGCTCGCCAACCGGTCACGAACCGCCACGGTGCAGGCCGAAACCGCGATGACGGTCGAAGTGCTCAACCGTCGCGAGTTCGAGCAACTGCTCGATCAGAGTCCCGCCATCACACGCAAGCTCCTCGTCGCCACTGCGAAGCGGGTCCATCAGCTCGAACCCTCGATGCTGAGCTGAAAACACCGAGAGTTTGCGACGCAGTCGGCGAACGGTTGCGAGCGACGACGTGACGCCCCGTACGCTGACGATCGATGATCGCAGTGGTGCCGGTTCGAGAGAGCGTTCTGCCAGCTGGCACCGACGACGCCATTGCTGAATGCGATGGCAATGTCGTCCTGGTTGGTTCAGGCGTCGATGACATCGACCTGACTGATCGAGCTCGAACGGTCACACTCGTCGACCTGGGCGATGTGGAGATCGCGCGCTGGGCGCGCCACCTTGCAGCTCTCATCAACTCAGCCGACGACGTCGTTCTGCCCGGCTCGACCGACCAGGTTGTGCTTCCCCACTGCCCCGATGGTCGCGACCTTGCACCAGCACTTGCGCTTCGCCTCAGCCGACCGCTGTACGCCGGCGCTACCGCGCTCGCTCATGACTCGGTATTCGTGGCTCGCTCCGGCGGCCGCGAGCTCCACGAACTTCGGCCCAGTGGCGCCTTCGTCGCCACGCTCCAGCCGGGTATTCGCGGAGCAGCGTCGTTTGACGGCCACCCCGAAGTCCGGCGCGTACGCGTCGATCACGAGGCGGTGTCCGGCCATGATGCGACCGTCGTGGAAATCTTGCCTCCTGACGTCCGCACGATGGACCTGTCCGAGGCACACCGCATCGTCGGTGGCGGCGCAGGACTTGACAGCGAGGAACGGTTTGCTCAGCTCGCAGCATTCGCTGCCGACATCGGTGCGACCATGGGAGCCACCCGGGTCATCACGGATCGATCGTGGGTGCATCATGACAAGCAGATCGGCACCACCGGCGTCGTGGTCGATCCGAAGTTGTACCTCTCCTTTGGAGTCAGCGGGGCGGTTCAGCACACCGCCGGACTCGGCAGCCCCGACCACATCATCAGCGTCAACACCGACCCCCACTGCCCCATGATGCACATGAGTGACCTCGCCATCGTGAGCGACGCGAATGCAACGCTTGCAGCGTTGACCCGTCTGCTCGCCGAACGCTCAGCCAACACGGCGGAGACCCCCGCATGACCGAGTTTGACGTCGACGTCGTCGTGGTCGGCGCTGGCCCAGCCGGCGCCACGGCCGCCACGGTGCTCGCACGGGCCGGCCACTCGGTCATCCTGCTCGAACGCGGCCCGTTCCCCGGTTCAAAGAACATGTATGGCGGCGTGGTCTATCCCCGCATCCTCGACCAGCTGCACCCGCAATGGTGGGAAGAAGCACCGGTGCAGCGCTGGATCACTCGCCGCTCCACGATGGTCTTGACCGACGACCAGGCGGTCAGTGTCGACTTCCGGAGCCAAAAATGGGGCAGCGCTCCCTACAACGGTGCCACGGCATTCCGGCCCGATTGGGACCATTGGCTCGCCAGCAAGGCCGAGGCCGACGGCGCGACCCTTGTCTGTTCCACGACCGCCACCGGTCTGCTGCGCGAGAACGGCCAGGTCGTTGGTGTCACCACCGACCGTCCTGACGGCGACTTGCGTGCCAGGGTCGTCATCGCCTGCGACGGCGTCAACAGCTTCCTCGCCAAGGAGGCGGGGATGTACGGCGAGGTCGACGCGGCGAACTACACCGTCGGCGTCAAAGAGACCATCGCACTTCCCAAGGAAGTCATCGACGAGCGCTTCGGCGTCCGTGGCCGCGACGGGATGGACATCGAAGTGCTCGGTGGCACATCCGGGGTCAACGGTGGCGGCTTCGTCTATACCAATCTCGACACGCTCGCCGTGGGGTGTGTCCTCAAGCTGCCCAAACTCGCAGCCCAGGAGTTGCGTCCCGAAGAGATCATCGAGCGGTTCAAGCAACACCCCGGCATCGCCCCACTCGTCGAAGGTGGCGAGGTGCAGGAGTATTCAGCGCACGTGATCCCCGAGGCTGGCTTGTCGATGATGCCGCAGATGACTGGCGACGGCATCCTCATCGCCGGAGATGCAGCCGCGATGTGCCTGGCCGCCGGCCTGTGGCTGGAGGGCGTGAACTTCGCCATGGCAAGCGGCATTTACGCCGGCGAGGCGGCCGTGGAGGCGCTCGCATCCGGCGACGCTTCTGCCAAAGGCTTAGCCGGATATGAGCGCCGGCTCAACGACACATTCGTCTTGCGCGACCACAAACGTCTGCACCGGGCGCCTGAGATCGTGCTGTCGGACCGGGTGCAGCATCTGTATCCGCAGATGATCGCCAACTCGGTCGAGCGTATGTTCCGCGTCGACAACCCGACGCCGAAGCCGGGCCTGATCCGGGTGCTCAATCAGGAACGCAAGCGCGCCGGGTTGAAGGTGCGCCATGTCGTCAGAGACACACTTGAGGGATTGAGGACGTTCGGATGAGCAAGATCAGTGACCGCTGGGCCAGCATTGCGGCCGCCGGAACCAAGGAAACCGAGCAGTGGCCGACCCGCTCGTTCGAAGACCTCATTGGATCGACGCGCTTCGACGTCCATGAGCGGGCGCACATCGTTGTCGACGACACCGTGTGTCGTGACTGTCCCAGCCGCGAGTGCATCGTTGCCTGCCCGGCCAAGTTGTTCGTCCCGACGAGCGACGGCGGCATCCTGTTCAACTACGAACAATGCTTCGAATGTGGCACGTGTTATCTGGTGTGCAACAAGGAGGGCGCCATCTCGTGGAGCTATCCCGAAGGTGGCCACGGCGTCGTGTTCAAACGGTCGTGAGTCGCGTCACCGTCTGTTGGAAATGGGTCTCGGTCGATGGTGGCGACGTCGATCCACGTTGGTCCGGGGTGTCCCCAGCCGATGAGGCGGCGCTCGAGGTCGGCCTGCAACTTGCCGGCACCGACGACGTGACCGTTGTGTGCGTCGGTCCGGCAGAAGCTGACACCGTGCTGCGCGATGCGCTCGCCGCTGGCGCGCACCACGCCGTGCGAATCAATGCGACCACCGCCGCAAGCAACGACGTTGCTCATGCCATCGCTGCGTTGGCCCACGATGCCGACCTCGTCGTGTGCGGCGACTACTCACTCGACCGCGGCACCGGTTCCGTTCCCGCGTACCTCGCGGCGCACCTCGGCGCAGCACAGGCGTTGGGACTGGTGCACATCGACCCCTCGAGTTCACCCCTGCGTGTCATTCGACGACTCGACGGTGGCCGCCGCGAGGTTCTCGATGTACCAACGCCGGCTGTGCTCTCCGTCGAGGGATCGGTTGCCCGGCTGCGCCGTGCTCCGCTCGCCGCGGCGCTACGCGCCAAGACTGCTGAGATCAGGGTGTCGCCAGGCCCCGCCGCTGCCGAGGACATGGCTCAGATCACGGCCTACCGTCCTCGCGCACGCCAACTCCCCGCTCCGGCGGGTGGAACCCTGGCCCGCGTACGCGACATTCTGGACATCGGAGCAGCCGAACAGACGCACGCCGAGACAGTGACGCTTGAACCAAGCGACGCCGCCGCGCTGGTGATCGAACAACTCGACGAGTGGGGCTACCTCGGAGAACAGCCAACCGATTGAGGTGACTCCCGATCGCCGTTCGCGCGGTTGGGACCCCTTGGCGGCATGATGGTCCGATGCGATTGGGCGACGCAACGTGGAGTGATGTGCAGACGCTCCTCAATGACCCGATCGCTGAAGACGGCACTCGAGCTCCGTTGGTCCTCATCCCCATCGGGTCGACCGAGCAGCACGGCCCGCATCTCCCGATGTCGACCGACACGTTGATTGCCGAGGAGATCGTCGCGCGTGCGATGCATCTCACCGACGGCCTCATGGTCGGCCCCACGCTGACCGTCACCGCATCGGGCGAACACGCCGGCTTTCCTGGAACGCTCTCGATCGGGACCGCGGTGATGCACGACGTGATTCTCGAACTTGGGCGGAGCGCTGATTGGGCCGCTGGCGTCGTGTTCGTCAATGGCCACGGCGGAAACGCGAGTGCCCTCACCGCTGCCGTGAGCACACTTCGTCACGAGGGTCGCCATGTGTTGTCGTGGTCGCCGAAGTGGCCGCAGCGCGCCGACGGCGGCGCCAAGGACCTCCACGCGGGCCGTATCGAAACGTCCCTCATGCTCGCTATCGACCCCGGTCTCGTCCGACTGGAACTGGCCGAGCCTGGAATCGACGCTGACATCGAAGAGCTCCAACGCGTCGGGGTCCAAGCGGTCAGCGCGAGCGGGGTGCTCGGAGATCCGACCGGAGCATCCGGCGGCGAGGGCGACCAGTTCATCACCACCTTCGTCAACGACCTGGTGCATGCCATCGAAGCCTGGCGACCGATCGATCCCACCCCAATCGGGTGAGGCTGTGATGGTCTCCGCCACGACCGCGTCGGCCGGGGGGCTCACACGCCGTTACGTTCGCGATCGGTCATGGGAGCGTTTTGGGAACGTCGTGCTGGCCGGCTCGCCGCTGACGGTGTTCCGCGCGACCGTGGCCGGCGGGCGCGTCCTCGATGCCATCGAGCGCGATGAACCCGTTGCGGCATCACCGCTCGTCGATCGCCTCCTCGAGACCGGATCGATCCATCCAGTCCCGGAGCAACCGTCGACGCTGTCCATGGACGACGTCACAGTCGTCACCCCGCAACTCGGAGGTGTGGCGACCGTGGACGGACGAATCGTGGTCGACGACGGCTCTGAGCCGCCGCTTGCGGGGGCACAGGTCCGCCTCGACCTGAACCGCGGCCCGGCAGCAGCGCGCAACGCAGCGCGACCACTCGTCGACACCGAACTCATTGCCTTCGTCGATGCCGACGTCGATCTCCTCGATGACGTCGGCATCGGCTCGTGGCTTGACGCGCTGCTCCCCCACTTTGACGACCCGAATGTTGGCCTGGTGGCTCCGCGCGTGACCGGCGAAGTCGGGTCGCCGCTCGACCTCGGTGATCAGCCCGCACGAATTCGGAGCGGCACTCGGGTCAGCTATGTTCCCGCCGCCGCGCTCGTCGTACGAACCGCCGCCTTCGATGCCGTCGGTGGATTCGACGAACAATTGCGGTTCGGCGAGGACGTCGACCTGGTCTGGCGGCTCGATCAAGCCGGATGGCGATGCAGGTATGAACCATCATCGGCGGTCTGGCACGATCCGCGACGCACGCTGATCGCCCGCATTCGGCAACACGCCGGATACGGATCGTCAGCAGCACCGCTGGCCCTTCGTCACCCAGGACAGCTGTCACCGGTACACAGCAACGGCTGGACTGCCGGAGTCTGGGTCGCAGCGCTCGGCGGACATCCCGCAATCGCGTGCGGTCTTGCTGTCAGCACTGCGCTCCGCCTGGCGCCGAAACTTCCCGGGGTGCCGGCAGCTCGCTCGTTCAGGTTGGCAATGACTGGCCATCTCCGCGCCGGTCAACAGTTCGCTGCTGCGATCCGACGGGTGTGGTGGCCGATTGTGGTCGTCGGGAGTCTGTGCTCACGACGCTTCAGGTGGGCCGCGCTTGCGTCGATCGCGGCCAGTCCCTCGACCACCACGACCGATGTCGCCTACGGCTGGGGTGTGTGGGCCGGCATGATCCGCACTCGCACCATCAACCCGCTACTCCCTCGCTGGCGGCCCTGGCCCGGCCGGTGAGCAGCTGCAACAACTCTCGCGGGTACATCTCACCGCAGGGCGACGACCGATCGACCGAATCCAGCGATTACCGTCGTGTCGGTGACGATTCGATTGACGATCCGGACCGCGGTCTGGCGCAGCCATGTTGCTCGAATTGCCAACGCGGTCGACGAGGCCGGCGGTGGATTGGTCCCCGTGGTCAAGGGCAACGGCTACGGATTCGGCCGCAACTGGCTGGCAGCGGTCGCTGCTGACTTCTGCGACACCATCGCCATTGGCACCGTGCACGAACTTGACGGCCTGCCCGATCAGCTCACGGTCGTCGTCCTGACACCCACACTGTCGCCGCCCGAGGCACCCGCATCGGGCTCGTCGGGCCCCGTGCTCACCGTTGGCAGTCAGGCCCACATCGATGCGCTGGCAAACTGGGGTGGCCGGGTGATCGTCAAGCTCGTCAGTCCCATGCGCCGATTTGGGGGGGACTACGAGATGGTCGAGCTCGCCAAACGTGCAGGACTTCACGTCGTCGGTGTCAGCATTCACCCACCGCTCGCTGGGTCCCCCGAAGAACACGCAGCAGCGATCACCGACCGGCTTGACGACATCGACACCTCCATCCCCGTCTGGGTCAGTCATCTCGATCCTGATCAGTACCGCGCCCTGCCCGCCACCCACCAGTTCCGTTTGCGACTGGGAACGATGCTGTGGCACGGCGACAAGTCCGCGCTCCACCTCGATGCCGACGTGCTCGACGTCCGTCCGATCACCGCCGGCGGCACCGCCGGCTACCGCCTCGGATCAGTCGCAGCCGACGGACACCTCGTGATCATCGGCGCCGGCACCGCCAACGGCGTGGCGATGATCGATGAAGGCGATCGCGGCAGCCTCAGTCCGTTCCACTTCGCGCAGACACGGCTGGCGCTGCACGAACCGCCGCACATGCATGCGTCAATGGCGTTCGTCCCGGTCGGAAACGCGCTCCCATCGGTCGGTGACCACGTCGACGTGCAACGCCCGTTGCACATGACGGCGGTCGACGAGTATCGATGGCTCTGAACACGAGCACGCTGACCTCGCCGGCGGCCGGTTCGACGCGGCGCCAGCCCGGCCCCGACGTCATTCGGGCGCTCGCGCTCATCGGGGTGGTCGTGATGAACTACCACGGCTACCTGATCATCCGCGGTGCATCTCGCGGCGACGGCTGGGCCGATGATCTCTTCAATCCGTGGACCGGTCCGCTCGCGACCCGCTTCGCCGCAACGTTCGTACTGGTGGCAGGCGTCGGCGTCACACTGCTCACGCGTCGAGCCATCGGCGATACGGACCGTGTGACCGAGATGCGGTGGCGGCTCGTTCGACGCGGCGCGGTTCTCTACGCAGGCGGGTTGTATCTCGACATGATCTGGGAAGGCACGATTATCCCGTTCTACGGCGCGATGTTCGTCATCGCGGCCGGCCTGTTCACCCTGCGGTCGAGATGGATTCTCCTCATCGGTGCTGGTGCCGTCGGGGCAGGCGCGCTCCTTCGCACCTGGAGGTTTTGGCAGCAAGAAGCTGGCGAGAGCACGGCCTGGCTCTTCTCCCCGTCAGAGGGTTCTCCGCAGAGCTACGTCTTCAACGTCTTCGTCAACGGCACGCATCCGTTGCTTCCGTGGCTCGGTTTTTTCTGCGCGGGGATCCTGCTCGGACGCATGCTGGGGCGGCCCGATTGGCGAGCGATTGTCGGCGGCACCGGCTTGATGCTGTTCGCCGGTGCCTCGGTCGCGCGCGATGGCGCCGACACCACGTTCCAATCGCTCGTGCTGTCGACCCAGCCGGCGAGCCGAAGTGTGATCTTCTTCGCGAGCGCGCTCGGGACGGCCCTTCTGGCCTACGTCGTCATCGATGTCATCGCCGAGCGTTTCCCGACCGCCGTCGATCCGTTGCGCCGGGCAGGCCAGCTGACGTTGACGCTGTACTTGCTCCACATCGTGGTTTTCAACTTTGTCGTCGACTGGATGGGTTGGGTCGTCCCGACCGACCTGTCGACCTCACTGCTGTTTGCTGGCGGCTTCTGGATCGTGGCGATCGCGCTCGCCAACGTGTGGCACCGCCGATTAGGCCGTGGTCCCGCCGAGCGGGTCTATCGAGCCATCGGCGGCTGAGTCCGCAGAAGCGCTGGACTTCGCCGACGACTGCTGACCTTGAGTCCCGCTGCGAACATCGCGACGGCTGCCACGCCATCCGACTGCGCCAGCTCCGATCAGCGGCCCCGAGTCAGCGAGTCGCGACGGGGTGATCCTCGCTCCAGCGCTGTACGGAAGCTTCGCGTGCTCGTCGAGTGACATCTGCGCCGAGTGGAAGAAAGTGGCTGCGAATCCCAGTGCGACAGCACCACCGACCACGACAAGTGACAGATCAAGCGAGTTGCAAATCGAGGCCGCAGCTCGACCGACCAGTGTCCCGGTCCGTTGCATGATCTCGTACGTCGGCTCCGTTGGCGGACGGCCAGTGATCTGCTCGATCGCAAGACCCGACGCCTCTGCTTCCAAGCATCCCTGTGCTCCACAGCCGCAACGACGACCGCCCGGCTCCACGATGATGTGTCCAACATGACCGGCATTGCCCGACTCGCCATCAAGGAGTTCGCCATCGAGCACGATCCCCCCACCGATCCCTGTCGAGACGGTCATCGCACAGAAGTTCGGATGACCCTGAGCCGCGCCCAACCAACCCTCCGCCAAGGCGAGCGCCTTGGCATCGAGATCGCCGTACACCGGCAACTGAGTGAGCTCACGGAGCCGTCGACGCAGCGGGAATTCCCGCCAGCCGGCAATGTTGACCGGCGAGACGGTTTCAAGTTGGCGGGTGACCGGACCAGCGCACCCGACGCCGACGCTGCGGATACGAGCGTGCTGCTCAACCGCTTGCGACTGCATTTCCGAGACGAGCCCGGCAAGTGCCGTCCAATGCGACTCGGAGCCGACGTCACGTTCCACTTCGACTCGAGCACGCGCCACGAGTTCACCCCGAGCAGTGATCAGGCCGGCCGCGAACTTTGTCCCACCGATGTCGACACCGAGCACGACATTGGTTGGGGGCACCGAGGCGACATCGATCTCGTCATCGACTTCGACGGATTGATCGTCGTGCGCATCGCGCTGTGCGGTGTGGTTGCCGTCGGCCATCTGACGCCGACCGTATCGGTCGCGCCCCGTGCCGCATTGAAATTCGTTTGCTACTTCACGAAGATTCTTGCCGCGAGCCCATCAGTGCTCGGAGACCCGACGAGCATCTTCGACGAGATTGATCTCGTAGAGCACTTCGTCGAGCGCGTCTGCGGCGCTCATGGCCGAGAACCGTTGCGGGTTGTCGGGCGTGCAGCAGGATGGGACAGGTGCCAGCACGGTCCAGGGACGCGGGTGGCAGAACTGCACGACGCTGTATCGCTCGCCGGTGTAACCCGGCGAGGCGACGACGCGATGCCAGCCGATTGGAATGGCGCCGTTCGTCAACCGTTCAAGCATGATGCCGGTGTTGATGATGACACCGTTGTCGGGTGCCACTGCGTCGGCCCAGTCATCGCCGACCTTGACCTGCAATCCCGGGGCCGTGGCGCGCGGTAGCGCGGTGATCAGATTGATGTCGCCGTGCTCGGCTGCCCACACGTGGGCCGGCCCGGTGCCGTCCTTCCCGGCGTCGGGGAGTTCTCCCATCGACGGGTAGCGGATCGCCCGCGTGAGCGTGGGCCCGGCCGCGACCATGTCGTCGAAGAACGTTTCATGACAGCCAATACCCACAGCGATGATGTGCAGGAATCGGCGCTGGAGATCCGCAATTGAATCATGGAATCGATAGAGCACATCGGTGATCCCAGGCACCACTGACTCGGGCAGCACCTGATCGGGGTAGGCCGTTGCGAAGTTGCGTCGCAGGGGATGCCCGGAGGCGATTGGTGTCGACCAGTTGAGCATCTCCTTCCAATCCGGTTTGTCACTCGACGCTGCAGTCTCGACCAACAACCCGGTGTAACCCGTTTGACCGTTTGCACCAGGCGGCGTGAATCGTTGCTTCTCATCCGGCTCTTTTTCGAAGAATTCCCGGAGCATTCCGTAGGCAGTGTCGAGCAGATCTTCCGAGAGGTCGTGGCTGGTGTAGACGAAACCCGTTGCAAGGCTGCGTGTGACGCCATCGACCACGGCGCGCCGTTGCTCGGAACTGCCCGTTTCGAAGGCGAGAAGATCGACGTCGAGAATCTGATCACTCATGTCGGAAAGGTTATCGACCGGCACTGACGCCCGGTCGACCGGCCTGACCGCTGACTCACGGTGCACACCAACGGCGAACAGCCGCAATGCTGGTGTGATGTCGCTCTCTGCAACAACATCGATCTGGTCCGTCAGATCTCTGCTCTCGGTTCGCAGTATCTGCTCGACTGCATCGACCGGGTCAATCTTGTCGATCGCGTCAGTCGGCTCAATTCTGTCGATCGCCTCTGCCGGCTCCATCTTGTCGATCGCGTCCTCGGGCTCCATTCTCTCCGTCGGCTCCTCTGGCTCCATTGCATCGATCGGATCGGCAGGTTCAATCGGCGGGCTTGGTCAGGCTGGCGCATTCGAACCCCGGCGGGCGGCCACAGCGACCGGCGTGTTCCTCGCTGCAATCGCGCTCATCGCGTGTGCTGCACGACGGCGACGAGGTCACTGAGCGATTGCGCCGGCGCGCATGCCAACATCTCAGGCCATGAGCGACAACCCGACGAACAGCACGACCGAATCGAACCAGGCACGCGACCTTTTCGACCTCACCGACCGAGTCGCAGTGGTCACCGGCGGGTCCCGCGGTCTCGGGCGCGAGATGGTGATGGCGTTTGCCGAGCGTGGTGCCGACGTCGTCATCGCCAGTCGCAAGCTCGACAACTGCGAACAGTTGGCGACCGAAGTGACGCGAGCAACCGGACGCCGGGCGATTCCCGTGGCGTACCACGCAGGCAACTGGGACGACAGCGAGCGACTGGCCGACCTTGCGTACCGCGAGTTCGGCAAGGTCGACATTCTCGTCAACAACGCTGGAATGTCGCCGCTCTACAAGTCAGTCGACTCGATCACTGAGGAGCTCTACGACAAGGTGCTCGACGTCAACCTGAAAGGGCCGTTTCGGTTGTCGGCGCTGATCGGAACGCGAATGGTCGACAGCGGCAACGGCGGATCGATCATCTTCGTGTCCTCAATCGCATCACGTCGCCCCAGCCCCCAGGAGTTGGTCTATGGCGCGGCCAAGGCCGGGCTCAACAACCTCACCTACGGGTTGTCGCGCACGTTCGGTCCAACCGTGCGGGTGAACTGCATCGTGCCCGGCCCGTTTCTCACCGATATCTCCAAGGCCTGGGACCTCGAAGCGTTCCAGGCCCGAGCCGCGGATGCCTTTGCTCTCGAGCGGGGCGGCGAACCCGGCGAGGTCGTCGGCGCTGCGCTGTACCTCGCGAGCGACGCATCGACGTACACCACGGGCGCTCTGATCGACATCGACGGTGGCCCGCGTTAGCGACGAAGGGCTCAGGGTGTACGAGGGCCTAGACACCGAGGACTTGGCGGACGGCGGCGATCACGTCGTCGTGGATTTCCCCCGAAGTGGCGACGACGCCACTGTTGGTCTCGAGACATGCTCCGTGCGCGAAATCGAGCGGCGCGCCGGTCACGTCAGTAACCCGGCCGCCGGCCTGCTCGACGACAAACTTGCCGGCAGCGTGGTCCCAGATTTTCTCGCGGTAGTCGGCCCTGGTCGGAAGTCGAAGATAGATCGATGCGTCGCCGCGTGCGACCGCGCCGTACTTGCATTGGCTGTCAATGCGAAACGGCTCTGATGTGATGCCCAGCAATTGAGCGATCTGCTGCGACTGCGACTGGTCGGAATGGCCCGACTCGACCGACTCACAGAACTTCGCCTCAGCAACTGCGGCCGGCGCCACGACGGCGATGTCGACCGGATCAGGCGAGGCGCCGTAGAACGCTTCGCATGAGCCCTCAACGGCCGTGAAGATTGCGCCCCTTGAGCCGTCTGGGTTGGGAAGGTTCGGACAGCCCAACACACCGAGAATGACCTCGCCATCGTCGATCAGCCCGAGCGCAACGGCGTACTGATCGCCGCGAAGAAACCCTTTGGTGCCGTCAATTGGGTCGAGCGTCCAGTAGCGGCCGGACGACGCTGCGCGATCGGCCGAAGTCCCCGTGGCGATCCAGTCGAGCACGTCGGCATGCGATGCTCCTCCGCGTTGCCCGCGCACGAGCTCCGTGACACCGGCGAGCAACTCATTCGCCGTATCGGCGCGCAGATCATCGGCATCTTCCTCACCGATCATCACCACGTCTCCGAGTGCGTCGCCGAGTTCCGCGCACACCACGGCTTGGGCCGCGAAGTCGGCAACCGTGACCGGACTGTCATCGGACTTGGTGAGCGTGTCACCGGCAGCGAGTCGGCCTTGCGCTGCTGAACAAAGACGGCTTGCAGCAGTCACTGCCGCGAGGGCCGCATGGACTTCAGAAGGAGAGGCGCTCATCGGTGTGCGACTCTAACGAGACCGCACCACGCAGTGATCGTGGAGCCGGGTGCGAGGATCGAACTCGCCACCTCATGATTACAAATCAAGTGCTCTACCAACTGAGCTAACCCGGCGGGGAACGGAGAGGATAGCGACGTCAGGCCGCATGGCGGACGCCCTCGACCGACTGATCGTCGAGCAGCAAACTCAAACGGCCGGCCACGCGGGTCGGACGGCCCGCGTCCATCAATCCGACGAACGCCTTCGCCCTCGCGTGATCTCGTAGGTCGCAAGCGCCGCTGCAGCCGAGACATTCAGCGAGCTGACCCGGCCGAGCATCGGAATGGCCACAATCGAGTCGCAGCGCTGCCGCACCAGCCGCGACAGACCGTCGCCTTCGGAGCCGAGCACCAGGCATATCGGCTCGTCGGCGAGGGACTCCAACTCAAAGAGGTCACGGTCCGCGGCGTCATCCAGCCCGACAATCCAGATGCCGTGATCCTTGAGTTGGGTCAGCGTGGCTGGCAAGCCGGGAACGAGTGCGATCGGGACGTGCTCGATCGCGCCAGCCGATGCCTTCGCAACGGTGGGCGTCACATGGACGGCCCGATGCTTGGGCAGCAGCACTCCGGTGACGCCGGCACCGTCGCAGTTGCGGATGATCGCGCCGAGATTGCCCGGGTCCGTCACGCCGTCCACTGCGACCAAGAATGGCTTGACGCCATTGCGCGTGCGCAGAAGCTCCCCCAGGTCTGCTTCCTCAAGTTCTGCTGCCAGCGCCATCACACCTTGCGGCGCCTCACTGCGCGTCTCACGCTCGATCTTGGCCCGAGCGATATAGCTCAGGGGTACTCGCTGTGCTCGTGCGATCTCGACGATGTCCGAAACGCCGGCATCGCCTTCGAGCTCAGCGCTGATGAAGATGTCGTAGACCTTGCGCTTTTCGGCCATCAACAGCTCGCGGACCGCCTGGCGACCTTCGACCTGCTTTCCGCCGAGACCGCGACCGGGGGTACGCGGGTCGGCCTCGCGGCCGCCACCCTGCGGGCCACCCGTCCGCCGGTCGCCGCCGCTTGATGAGCCACCACGCCGCTGACCTGGTCGCCCCTGCTGCCCACTTCGTCCGCTTGAGCGCGAGCTGGACCCACCGCCTCGTTTGGGACCCGACGCTCCGCTGCTTCGTCCTGCTTTGCTCATGATGTGATGCTCGATTCTTGCCAGTTCGGTCGTCGCTGGATCAGCGCCGTCGCGAAACACACGATGCCTTCGGTTCGGCCGATTGCACCGAGTCGTTCGGCACGGTTGCCTTTCAACGTCACTGGCGCGCCGACGACATCGCTCAACGTCTGTTGAATCTCGACCCGACGAGGAGCGATCTTCGGCGACTCACAGATCACCGCCGTGTCGATGTTGTTGGTCGTCCACCCGTCGTCACCGAGGAGCGCGACGACATGAGCAAGGAGCGCGAGCGAGTCGGCGCCTTTCCACTCCGGATCGGTGTCGGGGAAGTGCATGCCGATGTCACCGAGTCCGGCAGCACCAAGGAGCGCATCGGCGCACGCGTGCGTGATGACATCAGCATCGGAATGCCCGACCAGACCTCTCTCGCCCGGAAAAACGACACCACCGAGAACCAGCACTCGATCAGCCACATCGCTGAAACGATGGACGTCGAAACCCTGACCAACGCGAATCTCCGGGAAACTGGTCATGGTGATACCTCGTCCAATGCTGCACCGGTCGTGGCAGCGCGCCGGCGCGCCCATTCCAGGTCGTCGGGAAGGGTGATCTTGCGATTCACCGGGTCTCCCTCGACCACGACGACGCGACCACCTGATCGTTCGATCAACGCAGCATCGTCAGTCGCATCAGTTCCGTCAGCATGCGCAGCGCGCAATTTTGCCGCCCGGAACGCTTGGGGCGTCTGCACCGCGACGAGCGATGCCCGGTCGGGAGTGTCGACGACAGTTCGCACGCCGTCGACGTCGTGCACCACCTTGATCGTGTCGGGCACCGCAACACCGGGGATCGCGGCGTCCGCGCCGTCGGCGACCGCATCGACCACCCGCTCATAGATCTCGATTCCGGCGAATGGTCGCGCAGCGTCGTGCACACAGATGATCGTTGCCTCGGCAGGAACCGAGGCGAGTCCGGCACGCACCGATGCCGCCCGGCTGTCACTACCGGCAACCGCACGCTCGCGTTCAGCGTCAGCCGCGGGCACCACGACGACCACGCCATTGCTCGCCTGCTCCGCGATCGCACGCGACCAGTCGATCACACGCCGGTCGCCGAGGTGCTCATATTGCTTGAGTCGGCCGAATCGAGTGCCGCTTCCACCACCGACCACGACGGTCCAGATGATCTCGTGAGGCGCCACAGGCCCGGAGGGTAGTACCGTGACGCACGTCATGGCTCACGAAGACGTTCTCTCCCGCACCGACTTCTTTGCTGACGCGCCGCCGGATGCCTTGGCAGCCGTCGCCTCGGCAGGACAGGAACGCCAGTTGATTCGTGGCGATGTCCTCTTCAACGAGGGCGATCCACCGGACGCGCTGTATCTCGTACTCCGCGGCCGAATGGCAATTGCCATCGCTAATCCGATCGATCGCCGCGAGAGCGTGGTGGCGCTCATGGAACCCGATGACCTGTTCGGTGAGATGAGCATGCTCGACAACGGGCCGCGTTCAGCAATGGCCCGGGCGCTCGAGCCCACCACCGTGCTCGCCATTCCCTTTGAGCCGATCCTGGCGATGTTCGATGAGAATCCGAAGTTGCTCTGGAACGTCACACGGATGCTCGCGCAGCGCATCCGCGTCACTGACGAAGCACTCGCCGACTCGGTGTTTCTCGACGTCACCGGTCGGACAGCGAAGCGTCTGCTCGAACTTGCTGACGGCGCCGATCAGTTCACGCTGCCAGTGACTCAGGAAGAACTCGCCGGCATCGTCGGCGCGTCTCGCGAGCGAGTCAATAAGGCGATTGCGAGCTTCATTCGCCTCGGCTGGCTCGAGCAGCAGGACCGCACGTACAAGATCACCCAGCGCGACCGCCTCGAGCTCCGCGCTCGCTAGCCAGCGGTCCCGGCTCGCCCCGCTGCACTCCCACAAACCTGCTGTCACGCGAACCACAGCGGCCCCACGTTCCCGAAAAATAGGGTCTCAGCCTCGTGGAGCGAAGATTTTCCTACATATTTTGGCGCGGTCCCCTTCGATTCATATTGACATTCATCGATATCTTGATATTATATCGATAATCATCAATATGAAAGGGACGCCATGCGCCTGCAACTCGCTCTCAACGTCACGAACCTTGACGAGGCAATCGACTTCTACACCAAGATGTTCGACACCGCCCCCGCCAAGACCAAGCCCGGCTACGCCAACTTCGCCATCGAGAATCCACCGCTGAAATTGGTCCTGTTCGAAGCCGCTGACGGCGAGAGCTTCGAGCACCTCAACCACCTCGGCGTGGAGGTCGAATCGGCCGCGCAGGTGACCGCCGCAGAGGCGCGCATCACCGCAACCGGCATCGAAACAACGGGCGTCGACGACGCTGTGTGCTGTTTTGCCGAAAAGACTGAGACGTGGATGGCATCGCCCGACGATGCTCGTTGGGAGTGGTACGTCAAGACCGGCGACACCGAGCAGATGGAGCACGTCGCGGTCGGCACCGCCGGCGTCTGCTGCGGCTGACCTGACCCGGGCTACCGCACTCTCCGACCCGCTGGGCTCTCTGGCTCTCGCACCCTCTGACCTCCCACACCCGTGGAGCGCGCACGCTGTGCAAGGGTGACGGGATGCCCATCTACGGAGACGAGCAGCGCGCGCTGCAGGAGCGATTCGACACCAGCAACCTGGCGGCGGCGTTCGAGGCCACGATCTTCAGCGAGACGATCGACGACGACAACCGCACGTTCATCGAATCACGCGATTTTTTCTTTCTCTCGACCGTCGACGCCGACGGCTGGCCAACCGTGTCGTACAAGGGCGGGCCAGTGGGCCTCGTGCGGGTGGTCGACGAACGCACCATCGAGTTCCCAAGCTACGACGGCAATGGCATGTACCTCTCGATGGGCAACATCGACGCCAACGCAAAGATCGGCGTGCTGTTCATCGACATGGAGACTCCGCGTCGACTCCGTCTGCAAGCCACCGCAACCATCATCGATGACCAGGCCACGCTGGCGCACTGGCCAGGCGCACAGCTCGTGGTGCGTGCCACCGTGGCGCAGACCTTTCCCAACTGCGCCCGCTACATCCATCAGCACGAGCGCCGCAGCACTTCGCAGTACGTACCCGACGACGACGGCACTCAGCCGACTCCGGCATGGAAACGCATCGACATGATTCAGCCGTTTCTCCCCACAGCCCAGCAGGACCTCGCGGAAGAAGCCGGCGGCACCATCACCGGCGCCGAGTACACCGAGCGACTCGCGAACGGCACCAGCTGAACCTCACGACAACGTCGCTGACTACGGTCAAGAAATGCGCGACTTCGAGGGCACCATTGGCAACACGGTCGCAGAGTCGACGCCGCACTGGCCGAGTTCGCCAACGCCGCCAGCTGGCCGCACCAACGTGCTGCTCGTTCTTCTCGATGATGTCGGATTCGCGGACTTCGGTTGCTATGGCTCCGAGATCGCCACTCCCAACATCGATCGTCTTGCCGAGACCGGGCTGCGCTACACCGGTTTCCACACGACGGCGATGTGTTCGACAACGCGCGCTTCGATGCACACGGGGCGCAACCATCACGCCGTCGGAATGGGGTGCCTCTCCAACTTCGACAGCGGATTTCCCGGATACCGCGGGAAGATTGCACGTAACGCTCCCCTTCTCTCAGAACTCCTCCGGCCGCACGGCTACCGCAACTACATGGTCGGCAAGTGGCACTGCACGCCGCTGACTCAGACCGGACCGACCGGACCGTTCGATGGCTGGCCGCTGGGGCGCGGGTTCGACCGCTTCTACGGATTCCTCGACGCCGAGACCGATCAGTACTCGCCTGAACTGGTCCGCGACAACTCACACATCACCGCCCCCGGCGACCATGCTTCGGGATACCACCTCACCGAAGACCTCGTCGACAACGCGATTGGCTACGTCACCAGTCACCTCGCCGCCACGCCGGACGATCCGTGGTACATGCTCCTGGCGCCTGGCGCCTGTCACGCACCACACCAAGCGCCCGTTGAGCTGATTGACCACTACAGCGACATCTTCGCCAAGGGCTGGGACCAGGCACGGGCCGATCGACTCGCCGCGCAAGTCAAGCTCGGCATCGTTCCCGGTGACACCGTCCTGCCCGACCGCAACGTCGGTGTGCAGCCTTGGGAGGCGCACTCCAGCGACGAGCGCCGCCTGTTTGCGCGACTCGCTGGCGCATACGCCGCGATGCTCGACCACTTCGACCAGCACCTCGGACGGTTGCTCGACACGCTGGAGCAGACCGGCATGCTCGATGACACCATTGTCATGGTGATGTCCGACAATGGCGCCAGCCAGGAAGGCGGCCCACTCGGCTTCGTCAACGCGATGGGCCCTTTCAACATGGTGCGCGAATCGATCGAGGACAAGATCGGGCGAATCGCCGACATCGGTGGACCTGACACGCATTCGAACTTTCCTCACGGCTGGGCTATGGCGGCCAACACGCCATTGAAGCGGTACAAGCAGAACACCCACAGCGGTGGGGTCCGCGACCCGCTCGTTGTCGCCGCTCCTGAACGCATTCTTCGTCGATCCCAGGCGGGCTCGCTGCGTCATCAGTTCTGTCACGTCAATGACATCGCCCCCACCGTGCTTGAGTTGCTCGGACTCCTGGCCAACGTATCGACTCACTTCGATGGCGTGAGCCTCGCTGCAACGCTCAACGAGGCCGACGTCACGACGGGCAAGACCACGCAGTACTTCGAGATGTTCGGTCACCGCGGCATCTGGCACGACGGGTGGAAGGCAGTCGCCTACCACGCGCCCGGCACGTCATTCGACGACGACATGTGGGAGCTGTACGACCTCGCGAACGATTTCAACGAAGTCCACGACCTTGCGTTCGAACAGCCCGAGCGTCTCGCGGACCTGCAGACGCGCTGGTGGGACGAAGCCCGCAACAATCAAGTACTCCCCCTCGACGATCGGTTCGGCGAACGCTTCGCCGAGAACGCGGCACGCCACGCCGGTGCTCGGACGAACTTCACCTTCTGGTCTGGCATGGGCCACGTGCCGTCCGAGGTGGCACCCGACCTCCGCAGCCGGAGCTACGACATCACCGCGCACATCAATCCCACCGGTTCGACTGGCGATCGCGACGGCGTGCTGATCGCGCACGGTGACGCGACGTGCGGGTACTCCCTCTTCGTCCGTGGCGGCCACCTCGTCCACGACCTCAATATCGGCGGCACCCACCAGTTGGTGACATCTGATGTAACGATTCCAGCGACCGCTGCGACACTCGGCTTCCGCATGCGGCGCGCGGGCGATGGGCCATTCCCACATGGCATTGGCACACTGCTGATCGACGGCGAGCCAGCCGGCGAAATGGAAACGGATCAAATCTTCTGGCTCATGATCTCCTGGTCTGGACTCGACATCGGTCTCGACCGCGGGACGACCGTCGCGGACTATGACGGCAGTGGTCGACATCTCGGCCCAAACACCTACCAGGGTGACCTCGTTCAGGTAACCGTTGACCTCGTGCCCGATCAGGACATCGACCATGACGCGGCCGGGGCCACCGAGCTCGGCCGCGAATAGCAACTCGCCCATTCTCCTCCAGGCAAACCGAAATGAATCCGGCGGTCCGCTGTCTCAGTGGCGTTCGTAGGATGCCGTTGGCATTTGACAACGGGCAGGTGCACGGCGACGAGAGGCGATACATGGCAGCAGCAATCGAAGCGCACGATCTGCGACGAGTCTTCGGCGACAACGAGGCGGTCGCCGGCGTCGATCTGGCGGTCAAGTCCGGCGAGATCTACGGCTTCCTCGGCCCAAACGGTGCAGGCAAGTCGACCATGGTGAAGATGCTGTGTACGTTGCTCAGCCCCACGTCCGGTCGGGCCAGCGTTGGCGGTTATGACGTGGCGACTCAGGCAGGCGACATCCGGTTGCGGATCGGCGTCGCGCTCCAGGACAGCTCGATTGACGGCAAGCAGAGCGGCCGGGAGATGTTGCATCTCCAAGGCGAGTTGTACGGCCTCAGCAAGCCCGACATCGCTCAACGCATGGACGACGTCATCGGCCTGGTTGACATCGGTGCAGCTATCGACGACCGGGTCGAGTCGTACTCGGGTGGCATGAAGCGACGGCTCGATCTGGCGATGGCGCTGATCCACAAGCCGCAGATCCTCTTCCTCGATGAACCGACGACTGGGCTCGATCCTGCGAGCCGGACGGCCGTGTGGAACGAGGTCCGCAAGCTCAACAGCGAGGAGGGCATGACGATCTTTCTCACCACCCAGTACCTCGAGGAGGCCGACGAGTTGGCGGACCGTGTCGGCATCATTGCCGGCGGCAAGCTCGAGGTCGAGGGCACCCCAGTTGCGCTCAAGCAGGCGATCGGCAAAGACCTCATTGTCGCCGAAGTCGACGGTGACATCGCGGCCGCCTCACACCAACTTCGTGGCATCGTAGGCGTCGACGACCTCGACGTGCGCAAGAACGAATTGACCGTCTCCACCGCGAACGGCGCCGCGGTGATCGCCGACGTTGCCGTGGCGCTGAAGAGCAGCGGCGCCACGGTTCGCTCGCTCACCCTGCGCACCCCGACGCTCGATGACGTATTTCTCCAAGTCACCGGAGCGCATCTCGCCGAGAGCCATGCCGTCGCCGCTGACGAGTCCGCCAATGCCGAACAGAAGGGTGCAACGCGATGACCGCCACACTCGAAACGCCGCACCCGCTGGCGCGGAAGTCGTCGGTCTTCCACGACCTGAGAACGGTGGCGAAGCGCGCATGCCGCGGCGTGTTTCGCGAACCTGAGTTCTTCATCCCAGCGCTCCTCGTGCCGGTGTTCTTTTACGTGGTCAACGTCGGCGCGCTGCAGGATTTTGCCGAGCAGTCGGGCACGGTCGATGACTTCAAAGCCTTTCAATTGCCGGTCTCGATCATCTTTGCCGTCACTGGAATCTCACGCGCGAGCGCATTGGTGACCGACATTCAAGGCGGCTACTTCGACCGTCTGTTGCTGACGCCGATCCGTCGGCCCGCGCTGTTGCTCGGCTTGATGGTGGCCGACTTGATGGCGGTCATCATGCTCGCCATCCCGGTGCTGATGCTCGGCTTGGTGCTCGGGGTCACCTTTACCACCGGCATTCTCGGCATGATCGCGTTTCTGTTCTATGGCGCGCTGTGGGGCCTGGCGTTCGCCGGGTTCCCGTACGCCATTGCGCTGAAGACCGGCAACCCAGCAGCGGTGAACTCCAGTTTCATCCTCTTCTTCCCGTTCGCGTTCCTGACAACGTCGTTCTTGCCCAAGGAAGCTCTGACGGGATGGCTGTCGACAGTGGCGACCTACAACCCGGTCACATATGTCCTTGACGGTCTCCGCAGCCTGATCTCCGTCGGTTGGGAATGGGATGTATTGGCAAAGGGCTTGGCGGCCACGCTCGCGCTCGCGGTTGTCAGTTTCAGCCTGGCGAGCGCCGCCATGCGCGGCCGCGTCTCCCAAGACTGACGCACACTCACCCGTTTGTGTCGGAGTTCTTGCGGACCCCGGCACGGCTGAAAGCAATCGCTGACCCGTTGCGGAGCCAGATCCTATCCCTCGTTCTGGAACGGGCAGCAACGGTCACCGAACTTACTCAAGCCCTCGATCGCCCCAAGTCGTCGATGGCGTACCACGTCGATCAACTCGTCGGGGTCGGCTTCCTCAAGGTGGTCCGCACCCGCAAGGTCCGAGCGATCGATGAGCGGTTGTACGGACGCGTGGCACGCACGATCGTCCTGAGCGACGGGGAGATGCCAACGGGCACTCTGATGCGGAGTTTTCTGGCCAAAGCCCAACGCGAGGCGGTCGAAACCGACGACGACAAGATGCGGTCGACAATCCGACATGCCGTATCCCGAAAGAACGCCGCGAAGAATTCTGGCAGCAGGTCACAGACCTGGCGGACGACTTTGTGACGCTGCCTCGAGACGGCGACACGGTCTACGGCTTCGTCGCAGCGGTCTACCCCACCGACCATCCAACACTGCCCGAGACAAAAGAGGCCAGCTCGTGAGCACTGACACCACGCTTGAGGTCAGCGACGAGGCGCGCTGCCGCGCCGCACTGCCCACGGATCGCGTCGGACGCAACTATTTCAAGTTGTTCGGCGCCAGCACGATCTCGAATCTCGGCGACGGCATCGGCATCATCGCCTACCCGTGGCTCGCGTCAGCAGTCACCCGTCATCCGCTCCTGATCGCGCTCGTCGGTGTCGTCTAGCGGCTGCCGTGGCTGCTGTTCAGTCTTCCGGCCGGCGTGATCACCGACCGACATGACCGACGGACTCTGATTATCGCGGCCAACCTGATTCGGTCCGTCCTGACGCTGGGCGTCGCGTTCGTCGTCTTGAGCCAGCAAGGAATACTTCCTGACCCGGACGCTGTCGACGCAGGCGCCGTCCTGGGCACCGATGCGCTTCTCTACTCGATGGTCCTCTTCGCCACGCTGCTGCTCGGGTTTGCCGAGGTGCTCTACGACAACTCGGCGCAGACCTTCATGCCGGCCATCGTGCACGCCGACCGACTCGAGAAGCCGAACGGTCGACTGTGGAGCGCTGACCTCGTGAGCAACATAGTCGCTGGCCCGCCACTTGGAGCACTGCTCCTCGTTGCCGCGTTCTCCGTGCCGTTCTTCGTCGACGCCGGAACGTTCTTCGTATCGGCCGTTCTGATTGCGCTCATTCCCGCAACGAAGCGAGTTCCGAAGCCTGCCTCGGCAGGTGCCGCTCCACCATCGTGGACCACAGAGCTGCGCATCGGTTTTCGCTGGCTGTGGAACCACGAACTGCTCCGACCGATGGCCACCATCCTCGGACTCCTCAACATGCTCGGCACGATGTCGACAGCAACCATGGTCCTGTTCGCCCAAGAAGTTCTGGAAACCTCGCCAACCGAGTTCGCTCTGCTTTCCACGGGTGGCGCAGTCGGCGGCGCCGTGGGCGGATGGACTGCCTCGCAGATCGCGCAGCGAATCGGCTCCGGCCCGTCGCTCTATCCCACGCTCATCGACCGCTCGCGAAGAGGGCGACCGCTTTTCTCTCGCTGAGCGCCATCCCGGCACCTTCCGACGCCAGGTCAACCTGGGAGAAGGGCTCGATGCCGACGGCATCGAAGCGGACTATCACGACGGTGTCCTGACGCTTCGGGTTCCGGTCGCGCAACAGGCCAAGCCACGCAAGATCGAGATCCGCAACGCCGGCCTTGACGTTGATCCGGCCCTCGAGACCTCCGCAACCGATTAATGCTCGACAACTTCGGAAATCTCTGATCCAAGATCACCGGGGCACCGAACAAGAGGTGTTCACTAAAACCAGCCGACGCCCAACCGCACCCTCCCCCCAGGCGGTTGGGCGTCGCAGGTTTTCGGACGCGCCTGGTACTCCCGAAGTGAACTCATTCGACCGTTAAGACGGAGTGGGTACCGACGCGCGAGACTGGCGACTGATTGCACACACACCTTGGGGGTTGTCAGCCATGACCGAATTGTCGTACGCCGCTGGGCCAGCGGACACACCACTGCTCGACGAGACAATCGGGCAGAACCTTGCTCGCACCGTGGCCACGCACGGCGGACGTGACGCACTCGTCTCAGTTCACCAGGACATTCGGTGGACCTACGACGAGTTCGCAGCCCGCGTGTCCGTGCTGGCCAAAGGCATGCTCGGTGCCGGTTTGGCCAAGGGCGACCGCGTTGGCCTGTGGAGTCCGAACTATGCCGAGTGGACGCTCCTCCAGTTCGCCACCGCAGAGATCGGCGTTGTACTCGTCAACATCAACCCGTCGTATCGCACACATGAGTTGGCGTACGCCGTCAATCAGTCCGGCTGCCGGTGGGTCGTTGCCTCGCCCACGTTCAAGACGTCCGATTATCGGACGATGGTCGACGAGGTACGCGTTGAGTGTCCGACGCTTGAGCGCGCCGTCTTCTTCTGGGACGACGACTGGGAAGCGCTGTGCGCAGGATCAGATGAGATCAGCGATCAGCAACTCGCCGATGTCAGCGCATCCCTCAGACCGGATGACCCGATCAACATTCAGTACACGTCGGGCACCACCGGGTTCCCGAAGGGCGCCACGCTCACCCACCACAACATCTTGAACAACGGTCACAATGTGACTCGCGGACAGAACATTACGCACGAGGATCGACTCTGCATCCCCGTACCCTTCTATCACTGCTTCGGCATGGTGATGGGCAACCTCGGCTGCACGTCGACGGGCGCGTGCATGGTGATTCCCGGAGATGCGTTCGATCCCGCTGCCGTGCTCACCGCCGTCGAGCAGGAGCGGTGCACGGCGCTGTACGGCGTACCGACGATGTTCATCGCTGAACTCGCACTCCCAAATTTCGCCGATTTTGATCTCAGTTCGCTGCGGACTGGCGTGATGGCCGGATCGTTGTGTCCCGAAGACGCAATGGTGGCCTGTGTCGAGAAGATGCACATGGTCGACGTCACCAACTGTTACGGCATGACCGAGACGTCGCCTGTCTCATGTCAGACCCTCATTGGCGACACGCTCGCTCATCAGACGCAAACCGTCGGCATCGCCCACCCTCACGTTGAAGTGCGCATCGCCGACCCCGCAACCGGCGAGACGTTGCCACGGGGCGAGCGCGGCGAGTTCTGCACACGTGGCTACTCGGTGATGCAGGGGTATTGGAACGAACCAGAAAAGACCGCTGACTCGATTGATGCGGATGGATGGATGCACACGGGCGACATCGCAATCATGTTCGACGACGGCTACGTCAACATCGTCGGCCGGATCAAGGACATGATCATTCGCGGCGGCGAGAACGTCTACCCGCGCGAAGTTGAAGAGTTCCTGTCCGGTCATCCCGACATCGCGGATATTCAGGTCATCGGTGTTCCTGATGAGCGGTACGGCGAAGCAGTGATGGCGTGCATCATTCCTGTCGCGGGTTCGACCCCGACGCTCGATGACGTCAAGAGGTTCTGCGCGGGAAAGATCGCGCACTTTAAAGTTCCGGCCCACATCCGCATTGTCGACGACTTCCCCATGACCGTGACCGGCAAGATCCGCAAGGTCGAGATGCGCGAAGACGCCATCGCGGCGCTCGACATTGGCGGCTCCGCCGTTTCCAGCAGGTAACGCCGATCGGATGAGGGGCGATCATCCTGCGGGGTGATGCTCTCAGCGCACTGTCCAGGAAGACTGCATCCCATGGCTGCGATCATCGAGACCGAGGGACTGGTGATGCAGTTCCCGTCGACGCTCGCACTCGATCGACTCGACCTGCACATCCCGCCAGGCGTGACCGGGCTCGTCGGTGCCAATGGCGCTGGCAAGACGACGCTGGTCTCGCTCACGCTCGGTCTCCTCGCACCATCGTCGGGCACAATCAAGGTCCTCGGACTTGACCCAGCTGTGCACGGACCCGAGCTACGCGCCCAGATCGGGTACGGACCAGAACGCAATGTCCTCCCCGACGACCTTCGCGCCTACGACTTCGTTCGTCACCTCGCCGAAGTGAAGGGGCTGCCGCGCGATGAAGCCCGCACTCGGGCCAGCGACTCCCTGTACCTGGTCGGCCTGGGCGAAGAACGCTTCCGGGCGCTCGGCACGATGTCGACCGGGCAGCGCCAGCGGGTGAAGCTCGCACAGGCCATCGCCGCAGCTCCGCGGTTCATCGTGCTCGACGAGCCGACCGATGGACTCGATCCGGTGCAGCGCGATGAGATGCTGAACATCATCGTTCAGGTGAACCGCGACTTCGGAATCGACGTGATGCTGTCGTCGCACGTCCTCGAAGAAGTCGAGCGAGTTTGCGACCACGTCGTCGCACTCGACCAGGGCCGGCTGGTGGCGCAAGGCCCGATGCACGAATTGGCGGGCGCATCGGGCGGGGTCGAAATCGAGCTCGTCGAGATCTCCGATCGACCAGCGGCGATCGGCAACGTGGTGACCCAACTCGAAACTGCCGGTGCAACCGTCGATCGCGCCGGGTCGGTGATCATTGCGACGGGGTTGCCCGACGACGACCTGTTCGACCTCGTCGGCGATGCGGTCGCATCAGCCGAGGCTCGACTCCGGCGCCTTGCCCCACGTCGACGATCGCTCGATGACATCTTCACCGCAAATGCTGACAATGTCAGCGCTGCCGAGGCCGGTGCCACCAGGTGAGCTCGTTCGACTCACCCGACAACACGGCCCAGATCGCGGCACGCGGTTTCCAGCCGTACGTCGGCGAACGGTCCGGCGTGCCGGGGGCGATTCGCAGCGTCACCTGGCAGGCAATGCGCTCCACTCTCGGGCTCGGTCGGCCAGCGAAGAACAAAATTTTTCCGGTCATCTCGGTGGCGATTGCCTACGTGCCAGCAATCGTGTTCATCGGCCTCGCCGTACTGATCCCCTCCGGCATCGTTGACGGTCCCACCTACCCCGAGTACTACGGCTTCGTCACCTCGGCCATCGTGTTGTTCGCCGCGCTTGTCGCTCCGGAGGTCCTCGTCCCCGACCGTCGCAACGGGATGTTGGCGATGTATCTCTCGACGCCGCTACACCGCGGCACGTACCTCGTGGCCAAGATGCTTGCGGTCGTGGTCACACTCGGCCTCGTCACCCTCGGGCCGCCCATCCTCGTGCTGCTCGGGTACACCTTTGACGGCTCTGGCCCAGACGGCCTGGGCAACTGGTTGATCGTGCTGATGCGGATCATCCTCTCAGGCGTTGCGGTCTCAGGCGCGCTCACCGCGATTTCGATGGCCGCATCGTGTCTGACCGACCGGCGAGCGTTTGCCGCGATTGGTGTCGTGCTGGTCGTGCTCGCCACGCCGATTCTCGCGGGCGCACTGGTGGACGGAGCTGAGCTCTCGGAGAACTGGCGACTCATTGACGTGTTCTCCATGCCGTTTGAACTCGTCTTCCGGATCTTTGGCGACCCCGGCAACTTTCCCGCCGTATCGACCGCGGCCGTGATCGGGGTCAACCTTGCTTGGACTGTCGGCGGGTTCAGCGTGGTGGCCTGGCGCTACTCGCGACTGGTGATCGCCCGATGACCGGCTTGCCTCCACCGGAGATCGCCACCCTCCCTGCGCCCGCTCCCGGGCCGGAACCCAGGGGCATGATTTCGGTCAACGAGGTGTCCAAGTTCTTCGGCTCGGTCGTTGCTGTCAGCGATGTCAGCTTTGCGATCACGGCGGGCGTCACCGCGCTGCTCGGGCCAAACGGGGCGGGCAAGTCGACGCTCTTTCGGATGATGTGTGGCCTCACGCCACCGTCACGCGGTGCGGTGCAGGTCCTCGGTGCTGACCCGCGCACCGACCGCGCCGTGCGCGGTCGGCTCTCCTTGGTCCCACAGCAAGACGCACTGTTTGATCATCTCGACGCGCTGCAAATGGTGACCGTGTCGGCCCGGGGCCATGGAGTCAACGACCCAACCGCCGCCGCCGTCACGGCGTTGGCGCACGTCGAACTCGGCGATGTCGGATCCAAGCCCGTTGGTCAGTTCTCCAAAGGCATGCGCCAGCGGGTGAAAGTCGCCTGCGCACTGGTCAATGACCCTGAGGTGTTGATCCTCGATGAGCCCCTCACCGGCCTCGATCCAGTGCAGCGGCGCAACATGATTGCGTTGTTCCACCGCCTCGGTGACGAAGGTCGATGCGTGCTCGTGTCGAGCCACGTCCTCGATGAGGTCGCCCGATTGGGTTCGCGATTGCTGGTCATCGCACAGGGTCGATTGATTGCAAGCGGCGACTATCACGACCTGCGCGGGCTGATGGACGATCGCCCGCTGCGCATCAGAATCGGCACATCCGACCCACGTCGCTTGGCATCGGCGCTCGTCGACCAGGACCTCATCACTGCACTGTCGCTGGACGCAACCCATGTCGTGGTCGACACCAACGATGCCGATGCAATCGGTCGGCGACTGGCGCCACTCGCTCGCGACCTGAACATTCGCCTGACGGAGGTTCATCCGCTCGACGATGACCTCGAGTCCGTTTTCCGCTACCTGGTCGAGGGCCGATGAGCGACACCGCGAACGTCGAGCAACGTCGGACTGCGGGCCGCTCGGTGCCCCCGACGAGGGCGCTGGCCCTCACATACCGCGTCGTCCTCCGCCAATTGGCAAGCCGCGGCCGGATCATCGCGCTCACTGCGCTAGCGCTGGTCTCAACGGTGGCCGGTTTCGCGCTGGGCCAAACCGACGCAGACCTCGAGGCCGGCGTCCGACTGGTCTCGGGACTCGGCTTCGCCGTGATCATCCCCGTTGTCTCGCTCGTCTTCGGCGGTGCGGCGATCGGGGACCTTCGCGAGGACAAGACCCTGGTGTACCTCTGGCTCCGCCCGATGGACCGCTGGCCGCTTGTCGTCGGAGCGTTTCTCGCCGCACTCACACTCACCACACCGATCACGCTGATCCCCGTTGTCGCTGCCGCCGTGCTGGCCGGATCAGGTGGCGGCCTGGTTGCCGCCACGGTGATCGCCGGACTGGTCGCGGTCATCGCCTACTGCGCCGTGTTCACACTGCTGGGGGTCGCGCTGCGCCGGTTCATTGTGTGGGGCCTGGCGTATGTGCTGATCTGGGAGGGATTCATTGCTCTCGGCGGCGCCGGTGTGGCGCGCTTCGCGATCCGCAAGTACACCCGCTCAATCATCGTCGACCGGACGGGGGTCGACTTGGACCTCGCCGACTTCTCCCAGATGACGGGCATCATCGTTCCGCTGCTGGCCGGGGTGGTCGCATTGGCCCTGGCGAGTTGGCGACTCGCCCGTCAAGATATCGACTGAACCCGGAACAGAACCAGCTGAAGGCCGGTTGGGTCGAGTATGCAGCTTTCCGATGCCCTTGACTTCGTCAGCACCAACCGCAACGGGATGCTCATTGCCCTGAAGTCGCATCAATCATCTCCGACACGATGTTCGCAGCGTTTCGTCACCGTCTTCGTCTCAAGTCCGCCGACGAGCAACCGACCGAGCCAAACGTCTTCGACGAATACGCCCACACAACGGCGCGCTGTCCATTCGTCGAGTTCGCCGCCGTCGTCCGCGATGCTCGACTCAGCGGGGTCCCGACCCATGATCTCGATCTCCTCCGCTACCTCGTGCAGGGGGAATCACCGCAACGCGTCGCACAAGAGCGCCAGGTGACCCCACGCACGATCAGGAACCACCTAACGCGGGCCATCGAGCATGTCCGTGATGCTCTTGCGGCGTGAGTGCCTCCCCTGGGGCTCGAACCCAGAACCAATGGATTAAAAGTCCACTGCTCTACCATTGAGCTAGAGAGGCAGGGCGCACGAGGAAACTCGCACGCTTTCGCGCAAGGATAGGGCCGTCTGGCCCGTTCCCGGTGTCCAGTCGGGACTGTTCATTGTCACCGTTGACTTTTGTGTGTCAATCGGACCCTTTTAGCGGGCCGTTTGCCGGCGCCGGATGTGGCGCACCCCTGACGGTTGTACGGTTTGTCTGATGGCTTCGGGTAGCGAGACGATCAACAACCATGCGTCATTCATCTGGTCGGTCGCTGATCTGCTGCGGGGCGATTACAAGCAGTCCCACCAGAGGACCCAGACTTCGACCACCTCTACGGCCTACGACCAGACGCCGAATCGCTCAACGCCACGTTCAAAGCCACACTCCCCACCGACCGCGCCCCCAGCATCGGCTGGAAACGCCAGCTCTACGACACCGTCGGCTTCGCCATCCTCCACAACTCACTCAGTTTCCGCTTGCCCCGCTCAACACCAACAAACAATCAAATAAACAGGTCAGCCTGGCGATTCCCGGAGCCCACTTAGGGACCAATTAGGGTGCCCGTGGTGAAGTTTTTCCTGAGTTGGAGCTTTTAATGACTTGTTCAACCGCGGATTCTCCCATTTCTGTAGCCGGTCACAGCC